>NZ_JBQZFO010000002.1:0-682835 GCF_052691715.1 Serratia sp. NA_112.1 | reverse complement strand
TATCGGCCTCTACTCGCTCTGGGCAGGAATGAGGTTTGTCATCAGTCTGAGGGCGCCATGAAAGGCGCCCTTTTTATTACAGCATTTTCCTGATCACGTAGTGCAGGATGCCGTCATTTTCATAGTAGGTCAGCTCATTGCCGGTATCGATACGGCAACGGGTATTAACCACTTCCTTACGCCCATCGGCATAAGTGATCAGCACAGGCACCACTTGCCCTGGTTTCAGCGTTTGTAACCCGCTGACGCTGATCTGCTCATCACCACTCAGCCCCAGGGTTTTGCGCGTCACACCTGCCGGGAACTCCAGCGGCAAAATGCCCATACCAATCAGGTTGGAACGATGAATACGCTCGAAGGACTCGGCAATCACCACGCGAACCCCCAACAGACGTGGCCCTTTCGCAGCCCAGTCACGGCTGGAACCGGAACCGTATTCTTTACCGGCTATCACCGCCAGCGGTACCTGCTCCTGCTGATACTGCATCGCAGCATCGTAGATCGACAACTGATTCTGTGACGGGATATGGCGGGTATAACCCCCTTCAACTCCCGGCACCATTTCGTTACGGATGCGGATGTTGGCAAAGGTGCCACGCATCATGACTTCATGGTTACCACGGCGTGAACCGTAGGAGTTGAAATCCAGCGCCGCAACGCCGTGATCGCTCAAATAGCGGCCTGCCGGGCTGTCGCGTTTGATGTTCCCTGCCGGTGAGATATGGTCGGTGGTCACCGAGTCGGCCAGAATTGCCAGGATGCGGGCGTCCTTGATGTCCTGCACCGGATCCGGCTGCACTTTCATGCTGCTGAAGAACGGTGGATGGCGAATATAGGTAGACTCCGCCTGCCATGGATAGGTGGCCGAACCGGCAACCTGAATCGACTGCCAGTTGGCGTCACCGTCAAATACCGCGCCGTATTCCTTATGGAACATCTCGGTACGCACTTCCTCGACTGCCAGGGCAATGTCCTGGCTGCTCGGCCAAATATCCTTCAGATAAACCGGCTGGCCGTCACGGCCTTCACCCAACGGCTCTTTGGTCAGATCAATCTTCATACTGCCGGCCAGTGCATAGGCAACCACCAGCGGTGGCGAGGCCAGCCAGTTGGTCTTCACCAGCGGATGAATTCGGCCCTCGAAGTTACGGTTGCCTGACAACACCGCACCTACGGTCAGATCGCCCTCTTTAATCGCCTGCTCAATAGGCTCAGGCAATGGCCCAGAGTTACCGATACAGGTGGTGCAGCCGTAACCCACCAGGTTAAACCCAAGTTCTTCCAGGTAGGGCGTCAGCTTGGCGCTGTCGAAATAGTCGGTTACCACTTTGGATCCCGGCGCCAACGAGGTTTTCACCCAGGGTTTGGTTCGCAGCCCTTTTTTCACCGCATTTTTCGCCAGCAGGCCGGCTGCCATCATTACGCTGGGGTTGGAAGTGTTGGTACAGGAGGTAATGGCGGCGATCACCACAGCGCCGTTATGCAGGTCGTGCTGCTGCCCATTAAGGGTGAAGGGCTTGAATTCGGATTTTCGTTGCTGATTGCTGATCTCCAGTTCGGTAGCGGCATTGAATGCCTTGGGCACCTCTGGCAGCGCCACGCGATCCTGCGGGCGCTTCGGTCCTGCCAGGCTGGCGACCACCGTCGACATATCCAGTGCCAGGGTACTGGTAAACACCGGTTCGTCGCCAGGATTACGCCACATGCCCTGCACTTTGGCGTAGGCTTCCACTAGCGCGATCTGCTCATCGCTGCGGCCACTCAGTTTCATATAGCCCAGCGTCACTTCGTCCACCGGGAAGAAGCCGCAGGTCGCGCCAAACTCCGGCGACATGTTGGCAATGGTCGCTCGGTCAGCCAGCGGCAAATCCGCCAGGCCATCCCCATAAAACTCGACAAACTTGCCCACGACTCCGTGCTTACGCAGCATCTGGGTGACGGTCAACACCAGGTCGGTAGCGGTAATGCCCTCACTGAGCTTACCGGTGAGTTTAAAGCCCACCACGTCCGGGATCAGCATCGACACTGGCTGGCCAAGCATCGCCGCTTCTGCTTCGATACCACCCACGCCCCAACCAAGAATGCCCAGGCCGTTAATCATGGTAGTGTGGGAGTCGGTGCCCACCAGCGTATCCGGATAGGCAATGCGCTGACCGTTTTCGTCGGTGTGCCACACCGTTTGGCCAAGATATTCCAGGTTAACCTGGTGACAAATACCGGTGCCCGGCGGCACTACGCGGAAACGGTTGAAAGCTTTCTGCCCCCAACGCAGGAAGGTATAGCGCTCGTGGTTGCGCTCCATTTCGATACGCACGTTTTCTTCAAACGCTTCATCATCACCGAACTCATCAACGGTGACCGAGTGGTCAATCACCAGATCGACCGGTGACAGCGGGTTAACCTGGTCAACATTGCCGCCCAATCGCTGCACTGCTTCACGCATCGCGGCCAGGTCCACCACCGCAGGCACGCCGGTAAAGTCCTGCATCAGTACGCGGGCCGGGCGGTAGGCAATCTCGCGGTCGGCATGGCCGGTCTGTAACCAGTCAACGATAGCTTTCAGGTCGTCAATCTGCACGGTGTCGCCATCCACATGGCGTAACAGGTTTTCCAACAGAACTTTCATTGATTTTGGCAGCCGGTCGATATCACCCAGCTGTCTCGCGGCCAGTGGCAGACTGTAATAGTGATACTCACTATTGAGCGCAACCAGCTTATCCATACTCGTTTCACGAAGATCGGACGACATAGCTCCTCCATTTCTTATTATGCATAAAACAGGGTAATCACTGAGGTCTTACTTAAAGATAACACAAAGATGATGTAACGTTTTGATAACAACACGTTTTGATCATAACGATAGGCAGAAGTAATCAAGAATGGAGAAGTCGTTTTTTCCCAACGAGTTAGACCTGGTCTGCACTGAGCACAGAAAAGCAAGGGAGTCATGTTCCCGCGTCGATAGCTATCTGTTAAGGTTCCTTTCCAGCCGTTCGATGAACAACTTGCGACTTACCGTGCAGCATTAGACGATAACGATTTATGGCCCAACGCCTTACTGATTACAGCGATATCCGCCCCATCTTCATATCCGATTGTAGGTTTAGATTTCCGCATGCTGTGAGTGGACAGGTTCAGCCCCAGCTTATACCCCGCGTGACTAATCTCCTCATGTAGTTTAGAACGGCTCACCGGCTTGCCTGTGGAGCGCTTGGAGCTTTGGAGCTTTGGAGCTTTGGAGCTTTGGAGCTTTGGAGCTTTGGAGCTTTGGAGCTTTGGAGCTTTGGAGGGAATGTGTGGCTAGATGGGTAACGTGTCGACAACGCCGTAGCACTGTGCTCCAACGATAAGCGAAATGGGAAGGGTTGAATTCCCCTTCCCGTTGAGGCAAGCTCACCGCCTGTTTAGATCAACAGGATCGAAACAGGACACAAACAGGTGAGCGAACACCAGAGAATCGAAACCTGCGGTAAGTAATTGGTTTATCGGATTATTTCTCCGGCAGCTTGATGTCTTTAAACATCGCTTCAATCTCTTCGTTGGAACGCAGCGCAACGGCGCTATCGACCACATCGCGCGTCAGATGCGGAGCGAAGCGCTGGATGAAATCGTACATATAACTGCGCAGGAAGGTGCTACGGCGGAAACCGATTTTGGTGGTGCTGTAGGTGAAGATATCACGCGCATCCACCGTCACCAAATCTGGATCCTGAACCGGATCCACAGCCATGCTGGCAATCACCCCCACACCAAGCCCCAGGCGCACGTAAGTTTTAATAACATCGGCGTCGGTCGCGGTGAACACGATGCGTGGCGTCAGACCGGCGCGGTTAAACGCAGTATCCAACTCGGAACGGCCAGTGAAACCGAAGGTATAGGTGACGATCGGGTAAGCCGCCAACTCTTCAATGGTGATGTGGCTTTTACCGGCTAATGGATGATCGGGCTTTACTACCACCGCGCGATTCCAGTGGTAGCACGGCAGCATGATTAAATCGTCGTAGAGGTGCAGCGCTTCAGTGGCAATGGCAAAGTCTGCGGTACCTTTTGATACGGCTTCGGCGATTTGCGTCGGCGACCCCTGATGCATATGCAGCGAAACACGCGGATAACGCTCAATGAAGCCTTTAATCACGTTAGGTAGCGCGTAACGTGCCTGGGTGTGGGTAGTGGCTACATACAGTGAGCCTTTGTCCGGGTAGGTGTGCTCGCCGGCAACGGCTTTGATGGCATCTACTTTGGACAGGACTTCACGGGCGATCCGGATGATTTCCAGGCCTGCCGGAGTCACCTGAGTCAGGTGCTTACCGCTACGGGCGAAAATCTGGATGCCCAGTTCATCTTCCAGCATCCGCACCTGCTTGCTGATACCGGGTTGTGAAGTGTAAAGCCCTTCGGCCGTCGAGGAGACATTCAGGTTGTGGTTAACCACTTCCACGATGTAACGAAGCTGCTGCAATTTCATATCTTATACCATCCTAGGTTAAACACTGCGTTGAGCCGCAGCCAGGTATATCGGTGTCGCCCCGGTATGCTGAAAAGTAACAAGCCCTAAACCCCGCGTTTCACCCAGACGCTGAAGAAACCGCCGTTGTTAATAAGCTTTAATCATAAAAAAAATTTTTATATAACCACTATATCACGCTACAGCTTCAAGTATAGATCCACGTCACACTGTGGTAACGATTATTTTGCATTGCGATCAAGATGGAACCCTGGCCCCAGGAGGAAAAAAACAGCCAAGAATAGATCCGTTAGCCCTCTTTGGCCAATAAAAAAACCAGCCACATGGGCTGGTTTTTAATGTTGCATGCAGGCTGCAAATTTACTTTTTGCCTTCAACCCATTTGCCATCGATGTAGAAAGCGGACCAGCCGGTGGCTTTGCCGTCTTTCTCTGCAGAGACGTATTGCTGCTTGGTCTTGCGGCTGAAACGCACCAGCGTTTTGTTACCTTCTGCATCTGCCACCGGCGCATCGGCCAGATAACGCAGTTTTTCAGGCAGACGGTCCTTGAAGCGGGCCAATTCTTCCACCAAGGGCGCACGAGTTTCACGCGATTTAGGGAAGGTATTGGCCGCCAGGAACACACCGGCAGCGCCGTCACGCAGGACAAAGTAAGCGTCCGACTTTTCGCATGGCAGTTCCGGCAATGGAACCGGATCTTCCTTCGGCGGTGCAACATCACCATTACGCAGGATCTTACGGGTATTTTTGCAGCTCTCGTTGGTGCAACCCATGTACTTGCCGAAGCGCCCCATTTTCAGGTGCATTTCAGAGCCGCACTTATCGCACTCAACAACAGGACCGTCGTACCCTTTCAGGCGGAATTCACCCTCTTCGATCTCATAGCCGTCGCACGCCGGGTTGTTACCGCACACGTGCAGTTTGCGCTGGTTATCGATCAGGTAGCTGTCCATCGCCGTGCCGCATTTCTGGCAGCGACGCCGAGCACGCAACGCGTTGGTTTCCGCGTCATCCCCTTCGAGAATGTTGAGCACTTCCGTTTCCGGCACCAGGTTAATGGTGGTTTTACAACGTTCCTTCGGCGGCAATGCATAGCCGGAGCAACCCAGGAAAACGCCGGTGCTGGCAGTACGGATACCCATCTTACGACCGCAGGTTGGGCAATCGATGCTGGTCATCACCATCTGATTCGGGCGCATACCGCCTTCTTCCGGCTCTTTCTCGGCAGTTTCCAGCTGTTCGCTGAACTCGGCAAAGAACTCATCCAGCACCGCTTTCCACTCAGCCTGGTTGTTGGCTACCTGGTCCAGACCGTTTTCCATGCGTGCGGTGAAGTCATAGTTCATCAGCTCGCGGAAATTTTCTTCCAGACGATCGGTAACGATCTCACCCATTTTTTCAGCGTAGAAACGGCGGCTTTCGACTCTCACATAACCACGATCCTGAATGGTGGAAATGATCGAAGCGTAGGTCGATGGACGCCCGATACCCCGTTTTTCCAGCTCTTTTACCAATGACGCTTCACTAAAACGCGCTGGCGGCTTGGTAAAGTGCTGACTTGGGATCAGCTTCTGCAGTTCCAGATCGCTGCCTACTTCAACATACGGCAAGGTGCGGTCTTCATCACCCTTACGCAGAGCAGGCATCACTTTGGTCCAGCCATCGAAACGCAGCGTACGGCCTTTGGCACGCAGCTGGTAATCAGCGGCTTTCACCGACAGCGTGGTGGAGTCGTACTGCGCCGGCGTCATCTGACAGGCAACAAACTGTCGCCAAATCAGCTGATACAGTTTTTGCGCATCCGCTTCCATATCTTTCAACTGCTCGGCCAGCACGTTGACATCCGACGGACGGATAGCTTCGTGAGCTTCCTGCGAGTTTTCTTTGCTGCTGTACTGATTCGGTGCTTTCGGCAGGTACTTGTCGCCGAAGTTGTCACCGATGTAACCACGCACCATCTCGAGCGCATCCTGGCTCAGGTTGGTGGAGTCGGTACGCATATAGGTGATGTGACCAGCTTCATACAGGCGCTGAGCCATCATCATGGTTTTCTTCACGCCAAAGCTCAGACGGGTACTGGCCGCCTGCTGCAACGTAGAAGTAATATAAGGTGCACCCGGCTTGCTGCTGGTCGGCTTGTCTTCGCGATCCAGTACCGTATAACGGGCTTTTTCCAGCACTTTGAGTGCGGCGTGAGTCTGCTCACGGTTAACCGGTTTGAAGGGTTTGTCGTGGACATGCGTCACTTCCATCTGCAGCGCGGTATCCCCCTTCGCCAACAGATCGGCGTGTAACTCCCAGTATTCTTCCGGCACGAAGGCTTTGATGTCGCGCTCACGCTCCACCACCAGTCGAACCGCAACGGATTGCACCCGCCCAGCGGACAAGCCACGGGCAATTTTTTTCCACAGCAGTGGCGAGACCATGTAACCCACTACGCGGTCCATAAAGCGACGCGCCTGCTGTGCGTTGACACGGTCGATATTCAGTTCGCCGGGCTGTTTGAACGCGTTTTGGATCGCGTTCTTGGTAATTTCGTTAAACACTACGCGGCTAAAGCGTTTGTCGTCACCACCGATAACTTCCCGCAGGTGCCAGGCAATGGCTTCCCCTTCGCGGTCAAGGTCGGTTGCGAGATAAATATGGTCGGCGTTTTCCGCTAACGACTTTAACTCGGCAACAACTTTTTCTTTACCCGGCAGGATTTCGTAATGTGCTTTCCAGCCATGGTAAGGATCGACGCCCATACGATTTACCAGCGCCGTCGTTGGATCTTTTTTAACTTTCTTCTTGGCTTTGTCTTCGGTTGAGTCAGCGCTCTTTTTGCCGGCTGAGCCACTGGTCGGCAAATCACGGATATGACCGACGCTGGACTTCACCACGTAGTCATTACCTAAATATTTATTAATAGTTTTGGCTTTTGCCGGGGACTCAACTATTACGAGAGCTTTACCCATATTTACCTTTACCTAATTTTATTTCTTCTAAAAAGAAGTCATTTATCTCGCCTTGCCGCAGCGATTCGTATCTCTTTTTTATATTGCGGCACTCTGGCAAGAGATCAACATGTTTTTTTCTATTGGCTGCTTAACTGCTCAACCTGAACGCAAGTTGTTGATCCTGGCCGCTATTCACCCATGCCCCAGAAGTATGGCTGTGTGAAACTCATTTATGGCGTAAACAAAACCTTCCACCCGACGCCGCAAAATCCCACACTGTACCTGATAAAAAGCGTCACGCAACCTAATTAGCACGGAAAGGCAGATTTCGCCAATCGGCAGATTGTGCTGGCCATCCAGACGGCAAATAACCCTTAGTCTGTTTGCGGATAAATGCGAACTGGCGTTAGAATATGTGCAGAATTTTTCATTGGAGTGTAATAAATGCGCACTGAAACCTCACCTATTGCCCGTGAAGCCCTGCTGGAAGAAGCCAATAATCTAATTCGTCAGCATGATGATTATCTGCAAGGTATGGTTGCCACAGATGTTGAACAAAAAGGCAGCGTTTTAGTTTTCCGCGGTGAATTCTTTTTGGATCCGGATGGATTGCCAACAATAAAAACTACCGCAGTATTTAATATGTTTAAACACTTGGCCCACGTGTTTTCTGATAAATATCATTTAGTCGACTAAGCATTAAAAAGGGGGTGTTAGCCCCCCTTGATGTTTAATCATCCGGTTTAAAACAGTGGCTTTTCACCACGCTGCCACCAGCGTAACAGCAGACGATCGACACTTTCTGCCGCACTGCCGGTAAAACGATCCATCATGCGTTTGCGACGTGCATAGCGCACCCCGACCACCTCGTGATTCTCCATTTCAGCGATCAGTAAATCATCACTGGTGCCAATGGCGTCAATCAGTCCTTTCTCTTTTGCCTGGGTACCGAACCAATGTTCACCGGTCGCCACGCTGTCGATATCCAGCGATGGACGTTGCTGATGCACAAACTGTTTAAACAACTCATGGGTGTCGTTCAGATCTTCACGGAATTTCTCACGCCCCTGCTCAGTATTTTCACCAAACAACGTCAGCGTGCGTTTGAACTCACCGGCAGTGTGCAGCTCTACATCAATATCGTTCTTTTTCAGCAGGCGGTGAAAGTTGGGGATTTGCGCCACGACGCCGATTGAGCCGATGATGGCAAAGGGAGCCGCAACAATGCGATCCGCCACGCAGGCCATCATATAGCCCCCGCTGGCCGCCACTTTGTCTACCGCTACCGTCAGGCGAATACCGCCGGTGCGTAAACGTGCCAGTTGCGATGACGCCAGGCCGTAACCGTGTACCACCCCACCCGGGCTTTCCAACCGCAGCAACACTTCGTCTTGCGGCGTCGCCACCGCCAGCACCGCCGAGATTTCCTCACGCAGAGAGGCCACCTCATGGGCATCCATGCTGCCTTTGAAATCCAGCACGTACAAGCAAGGCTTGGTGGCTTCAACCGCACCGGCTTTAGCACGTTGTTTCTTCAGTTTATCGTCGGCCTTGGTCTGTTTTTTAAACTGCTTGTTCCAGGCCTTTTGTTCCGCATCGCCCATGCGCGCAAGGCGCATATCACGCTGCATGTCGCGATATTGTTCACCGAGGTCAGTCAGCTGCAGTTCCCCTTTCTGGCGGTTCTTACGTTGCCCCAGGCTGACCGCCAGCAACGCCAGCGCGGCGATGGCAATCACTACCGTCGCGACTTTGGCCAAAAACAGGCCGTAAACAGATATAAACTCCACAGATTCCGCCTTTATTAACAGGTTGTTAGTATGATCTCATTCATTCTAGCCAACCGACGCAGTGGCTGTCGCGGCTAAATAAAAATTCCTTGTGATACCTCTTTACTATGTGGGCGCACTGGGGCTTAACCAAGCTGCTGCTGTTCCATTTTTGTTACAAAAGAATGCCGATTCTGCAGCCTAATCATTGAAAATACGATCCATTTAAGGCATATAACACGGATTATTCATCAACATGATGAGCCAAATTCGCTGTGGGGCCTGCATGCGGTCGAGCCTTAGCTCCTGTTATGGCCTCTCAACCCACTCCGCTCCCCGATACAAGCGGGAGACCAGCCACCAAGGCGCGAGGAATTATTGTGCATTACCAACCTAAACAAGATTTGCTGGAAAAACGTATTATTTTGGTCACAGGTGCCGGTGATGGCATCGGTCGCGAAGCGGCACTCACTTACGCCAAGTTCGGCGCGCAACTGGTGCTGTTAGGCCGAACCGAAAGCAAACTGCAGGCGGTGCAAGCCGAAATCGCCAAACTCAGCAGTGCGCCAACCTACATCATCACGCTGGATCTGCTGCATACCACTCAGGAACAATGCCAACAGGTAGCCGATAAATTGGCTACTCATGTCCCCCGCCTCGACGGTGTGCTGCATAATGCCGGACTGCTGGGCGATATCGCCCCGATGGCCGAACTGTCGATGGAGATGTGGAACGAGGTGATGCAGGTGAACGTCAACGCGACCTTGATGCTCACCCAGGCGCTGTTGCCGCTGCTATTGAAATCCAATGCCGGATCGCTGGTATTTACCAGCTCCAGCGTAGGCCGTAGTGGGCGCGCTAACTGGGGGGCCTATGCGGTGTCCAAGTTCGCCACAGAGGGCATGATGCAGGTGTTGGCCGATGAATATAAAAGTCGCAATCTTCGGGTAAATTGCATCAATCCTGGTGGAACGCGCACTCAAATGCGCGCAACTGCATTCCCGCATGAAGACAAAAGCAAGCTGAAAACCCCGACGGATATTATGCCGCTTTACCTCTATCTGATGGGCGATGACAGCCGCCGTAAAACCGGCATGAGCTTCGACGCCCAGCCAAACCGTAAACCCGGCGCCGCCGAATAAAAGGGGCTTTACCATGGCTGAAGATCGCCACCAACAACGTCAGCAGCGCCTGAAAGAACAGGTCGATGCCCGTATCGCTGCCGCCCAGGACGCACGGGGTTTGCTGCTGGTCTTCACCGGCAATGGCAAGGGCAAAACCACCGCCGCATTTGGCACCGTTACTCGCGCCGTCGGCCACGGAATGAAAGCCGCCGTTATTCAATTTATCAAGGGTGAATGGCCAAACGGGGAAAAAAACCTGTTGCAGCAACATGGCGTTGAATTTCAGGTAATGGCTACCGGATTTACCTGGGAAACCCAGGATAAAGCCAGCGATACCGCAGCTTGTCAGAGCGTATGGCAACACGGCAAGCGCATGCTGGCCGACAGCAGCCTGCATCTGGTGCTGCTGGACGAACTGACCTATATGGTCAGCTACGGCTATCTTGAGCTGGATGAGCTGCTGGAGGCATTACAACAACGTCCCGCGCACCAAACGGTGATTATCACCGGGCGAGGATGCCATCGGGAGCTGTTGGAACTGGCGGATACGGTCACGGAAATGCGGCCGGTGAAACATGCGTTTGACGCAGGTATCAAGGCACAGCAGGGAATTGACTGGTAACAGGACGAAAACGCCGCAGCCCGAAGAGGGTTGCGGCGTGATGATTAACTGCGCTTGCTTGGTTTACCAGGCTTGCTGCCTGCCGTGCTGCGGCGACCGCTGCCGGCAACCTGGGTATGGCGCTTGACGGCACGGCGGATCTGATTGGCTTTCACGCGGCGACGTTCGCGCTCAATCGGCATCTTGCTAACGGTTTCCGGCTTCAATTCAACCAGTTCACGCAGATAGTTAATCGCCGGCAAATCCAGTTCAGTCCAGCCACCACGCGGCAGGCCTTTTGGCAGATCGATATCACCGTAGCGTACACGGATCAGGCGACTAACCTGAACGCCAACCGCTTCCCAAAGACGACGAACTTCACGGTTACGCCCTTCGGTCAGGGTCACGTTGTACCACTGGTTGATGCCTTCGCCACCCTGGAAGCTGATGGTGCGGAAAGCGGCCGGGCCGTCTTCCAGTTGAACGCCCTTGCTCAGTTGCTTGATTTTTTCGTCATCAATCTGACCAAAAACACGCACCGCATATTCACGCTCAACTTCACGGCTTGGGTGCATCAGGCGGTTCGCCAGTTCACCGTCGGTGGTGAACAGCAGCAAGCCTGAGGTATTGACGTCCAGGCGCCCTACTGCCACCCAGCGTGAGCCACGCAGCTTAGGCAGGCGGTCAAACACCGTCGGGCGGCCTTCAGGATCGCTACGGGTGCAGAGTTCACCTTCCGGCTTGTAATACGCCAGCACACGGCAAACTTCTTCCTCGGATTCTTTAATCGAGACAACGTGACCATCCAAACGGATTTTCATTGAAGCGGTCACTTCAACGCGATCACCTAGTTTGGCGACTTTACCGTCGACGCTGACGCGGCCGGCTTCAATAATGGTTTCGATTTCACGACGCGAACCATGGCCGGCGCGCGCTAAAACTTTCTGTAACTTCTCGCTCATTGAGCAACCTCTAGTGTCGCCTTCACAGGCGTCGGGGGGATGACTGCTGCGGCGTCAGGCGCCACAGCAGTAACAATACGTTTACATAGATCGAACCGCACATTATACAGGCTTTCTATGGGGTTGAAACCCACTTTATTGCGGGTCGATTATCGAAATATCAGCACGCGAGGGTAAAACAGGCACGGAGCCGTTTAGATTAATAACCGCGGTCGATTAATTATCGAGGAAATTGACGACCTCGCGATACACCACCTCCGGCTGTTCGAGAATACCAAGATGGGTACGAGCATGCTCCAGCCGCGCCACCGAGAAAAAAGGATGGTTAGCAGCAAATGCCTGTTGTTGACGCAGGTTATCTTCGTCACGATCCAGTGAATAAATATGCCGACAAGCTGGAGGGGAGCTTAATTCGCTCAACCGGTTAAGCGGCGAGGAATATTGCCGATAGGCTTGTTCAATAGCAACACCAGCCGCCTGCCAGACGCGGAAGTCCTCCTGGGCCATTTCAACGGTCAAATGATGCTTTACTTGCGGTTGCTCAGTGCCACCCTGCCAGAAGTCAAACAAGGCATCACGCGCCGCCAGCCACTTTTCTGGCCATTGCATTTGTTGCACCAACGCGAAAAATGCCGGCTCGGGCGGTGTCATTATCCAATCGAGAAACACCATGCCTTGCACCTGCTGTGGCAAGCCTTCGGCCAGTGCCACCGCAATCCAGCTGGCGTGAGCCACCGACAAGGTGACAAATCGCTCCACCTGCAGCTCAAGTAACAGTTGACGGAGATCTGCCAGCAGATCTTCGGCGTCCAACGACAACGTGGCATCGCGCCCTGACAGGCCGTGCCCACGCCAGTCAAGACTGATCACCCGGTATTGTTGTTCCGCCAGGAGGATAAAAGGATCAAAAACGGTTTTTGGCTCACACCAGCCGGGCAGCAAAACCAGCGTCAGTGGGCCTGAACCGGAATCGTGATAATCGAGAGAAAGAGTGCCATGGCGAAACGCTGTCATTTTGTCTCCTAAACGTCCTGCCCCTAAATCAAACAGGGGCTTGTGTGCTAGGGGTAAAATGACAGCGTTTATCGAGCTCATCTATGGAAAATCGTGCTAACAAACAGGCTTCGCACCTAATGAAATAATACGCACTAAACGAACAATTTTAATGACGTTCGCATGGATAGGCGGAGGTTAACGCCAGCATAATCACCGAAGGTGCTGAATAGTGCAGTTGTTCCGGGTGTTCATTTAAATACTGCATGACCGCATCCGATGCCATGCCAACGCTCATACCGGCATCCGGGCAAATATTGCGGTTGCCTTGCATCGTAAAGGTATCGAATACTCCAGCCACATAGCCCATAAACAACCCGCCATCGAGCGCTTCGGCAACGGTGGCTGCCCCATCTTTATTTTTCACATAGCCGCTGGTCTCAGACAGCAAGGCGCTGCCAGAATAAAAACCTGCACTGGCCGCAGAGGAAAACAATATGGCCGCTAAAAGAGAAACGCGTTTAATCATCGCTATGCATCCTGCCTGATTATCAATTTTTGATATTGTAGAATAGCTGCTTTAACCCTAAATGACGCTGTCTCAGCCACTTTTCAGAATAATGAGCAAAAATCCCGGCAATGAATCAGCGAAAAGGCGCTGGATCGCCCGCGCCCTCGCGCACTACTTCCGGCGCGGACTCGGTCAGATCGATGACTGTAGTTGGCTGCTGGCCCAGGAAGCCGCCGTGGATCACCAGATCCACCTGCTTACCCAGATGATCGCTAATCTCTTCCGGATCGGATTCGGCAAAATCATTGCCCGGCAACATCAACGTGGTCGACATCATCGGCTCGTTTAAGACTTCCAGTAACGCCAACGCAATCGGGTTAGACGGCACACGCAACCCTATGGTTTTACGTTTGTCGTTCATCAAACGACGCGGCACTTCTTTGGTCGCTTTCAGAATGAAAGTGTAGTTGCCGGGGGTGTTGTTCTTGATCAGTCGGAACGCGGTATTGTCGACATAAGCGTAGGTCGACAGCTCGGACAGGTCGCGACACATCAGCGTAAAGTTATGATTGCCGTCCAATTGACGGATGCGGCAGATACGTTCCATTGCCGACTTCTCTTCCAGCTTGCAACCCAGTGCGTAACCTGAATCTGTGGGATAGACGATCACCCCGCCCTTACGCAGCACATCCACCGCCTGATTAACCAGGCGCGGTTGCGGATTGTCGGGATGAATATAAAAAAGCTGACTCATGACTTGCTCCTAAAAATGATGCACGCGGGCGGCGTCACCCACGTTAAATCAATCGATCTTGGCCAGTTGTGGCTGCGGCCAGTCACGCCACACGGGTTCAACACCACCGGGTAACCACAGTTTGCGGCCCAGTTCGATCCACGAGCAGGGTTGATGGAAATCAGAACCCTGCGATGCCAGTAATTGATATTCTTGCGCATACTTTGCCAGTTGCGAGCGCTCATGCGGTGCCTGCTGACACTGCGCAACTTCCATGGCATCACCGCCATGTTCAGCAAAGTGCGCCAGCAACCGCTTCAGCCATTTGGCCGTCAGATCGTAACGACCCGGATGAGCGATCACCGCCTGGCCACCGGATTGATGAATCACATCAATGGCTTGTTCTATTGTACACCACTGTGGCGGAACGTAACCGGTTTTGCCTTTGGCCAGGTATTTCTTGAACACCTGAGCCATATTATCGGCCATGCCGATCTGCACCAGATAACGGGCAAAGTGGCCACGGGTCACTGCACCACCGTCCGCCAGCTTTTGCGCACCTTCAAAAGCACCGTCGATACGCGCTTTAGCCAGCCGCACGCCTATTTCCTGAGCACGCAAGTTACGGCGTTCGGTCTGTTCGGCCAACAGTTGCACCATCGCCGGGTGTTCGGCCTCAATCCCGAGGCCCACGATATGAATCTCGTGATTTTCCCACAGCGTGGAGATCTCCACCCCGTTAACCAGCTGCAACGGCAGCGACAATTCAGCAATGGTGGCGGCCGCAGCAGCCAGGCCGGAGGTGGTGTCATGATCGGTAATCGCCAATACACCCACCCGCATTTCAACCGCTCGCTGCACCAACTGCGTCGGCGTCAAATAGCCGTCAGAGGCAGTGGTGTGGCTGTGTAAGTCGTAGAGAGTAAAGGCGGAGGGCTGGGGGCTGCTGTCTGTCAAAAGGAATATCCGGCAATGGCTTGGCCTTCTATCATACCCGCGATCGCCCACCGGACGGAAATCTATTCTGGGTCACGGCCCCTTCCCCTTGATGAAAACAATTCACGCCTGGTGCTAAAACATTGTGCGAAAAGAGGGTTGACTTTGTTCCTGCGAACCAGTTAACTAGTACATAAGTTCAGGGCAGTTCCCTGGTTGGATGATAAATAAGAGAGCACAGAAATGAATAAGCAAACTTCTCTTCTTAGTTGGTGGCGCCACTCCCTTTCTCGGGCGGAGTAATCACGCATACCTGTCATCTGACACTGCAGATTTCCTAAGCTCGCTGGTAACGCGGGCTTTTTTATGGACAAATTTTAACTGGAACCACCAATGATGAACATCAAACCACAACTCAAATTACTGAAGGCGGAGGCCAGTTACCGGGGCGATCCAACCACTATTTTCCACCAGTTGTGTGGCGCTCGCCCGGCTACCCTGCTGCTGGAATCGGCTGAGATCAACAGCAAGCAAAACCTGCAAAGTCTGTTGGTGCTCGACAGCGCTCTGCGCATCACCGCACTGGGCCGCACCGTGACGCTACAGGCGCTGACCGCCAACGGCGCGGCGATGCTGACACTGCTGGATGAGGCCCTGCCGGCAGAAGTCCAGATCCAGGTGCGCCCTAATGGACGAGAACTGACCTTCCCGGTGATTGACGCCATTCAGGATGAAGATGCCCGCCTGCGTTCGCTGTCAGTGTTTGACGCACTACGCACCTTGTTAACCTTGGTTGATTCCCCGGCTGACGAACGTGAAGCGGTGATGCTTGGCGGCCTGTTTGCCTACGATCTGGTCGCCGGGTTCGAAGAACTGCCGGCACTGCGCCAGGAAAGCCGCTGCCCGGACTTCTGCTTCTATCTAGCGGAAACCCTGCTGGTGCTGGATCATCAGCGCGGCGTTGCCCGTCTGCAGGCCAGCGTTTTCACGGCCGATATGGCGGAAGAACAGCGCCTGCAACAGCGCCTGGAACAGCTACGTGTGCAATTGAAACAGACACCGCAGCCTATCCCGCACCAGAAGCTGGAAGATATGCAACTGAGCTGTAACCAGACCGACGAAGAATACGGTGCGGTGGTTAGCGAATTGCAACAGGCCATCCGTCAGGGCGAAATCTTCCAGGTGGTGCCGTCACGCCGTTTCTCACTGCCGTGCCCGGCCCCGTTGGCCGCTTACCAGACGCTGAAAGACAACAACCCAAGCCCATACATGTTCTTTATGCAGGATGACGAATTCACCCTGTTCGGTGCTTCGCCGGAAAGCGCGCTGAAATACGACGCCGGCAACCGCCAGATCGAGATCTACCCGATTGCCGGTACCCGTCCTCGCGGCCGTCATGCCGACGGGTCACTGGATCTGGATCTCGACAGCCGTATCGAACTTGAAATGCGGACCGACCATAAAGAACTGGCCGAGCATCTGATGCTGGTCGATCTGGCGCGTAACGATCTGGCGCGCATCTGTCAGGCCGGTAGTCGCTACGTGGCCGATCTGACCAAAGTGGACCGCTACTCTTTCGTGATGCACCTGGTTTCCCGTGTGATCGGCACCCTGCGCGCCGACCTCGACGTGCTGCACGCCTATCAGGCCTGTATGAATATGGGCACCCTGAGCGGCGCCCCCAAAGTGCGCGCCATGCAGTTAATCGCCGCCTCTGAAGGCACCCGTCGTGGCAGCTACGGCGGTGCGGTCGGTTATTTCACCGCCACCGGCGATTTGGATACCTGTATTGTCATCCGCTCCGCGTATGTTGAAGACGGCATTGCTACCGTGCAAGCCGGCGCTGGCGTGGTGCTGGATTCTGTTCCTCAGGCGGAAGCCGATGAAACCCGTAATAAGGCACGTGCCGTGCTACGTGCCATTGCCAGCGCGCACCATGCCAAGGAGGTGTTCTGATGGCCGATATCTTGCTGCTCGATAACGTCGATTCCTTTACTTACAACCTGGTCGATCAACTGCGCGCCAGCGGTCATCAGGTAGTGATTTACCGTAACCAGATCTCTGCCGACGTGATTATCGAACGCCTGCATCAGTTGGAACAGCCGGTGTTGATGCTGTCACCGGGTCCAGGCACCCCGTCCGAGGCCGGCTGCATGCCGGAACTGTTGCAGCGCCTGCGCGGACAGTTGCCGATTATCGGCATCTGTCTGGGGCATCAGGCGATTGTCGGAGCCTACGGTGGTCACGTCGGCCCGGCCGGTGAGATCTTGCACGGCAAGGCCTCGGCCATCAGCCACGATGGCGAAGGCATGTTTGCCGGTATGGTGAATCCCCTGCCGGTGGCACGCTACCACTCACTGGTTGGCAGCAATATCCCGGCCGAGCTCACCGTTAACGCCCAGTTTGGCGAAATGGTGATGGCAGTCCGTCATGACCAGCATCGCGTATGCGGTTTCCAGTTCCATCCGGAATCGATCCTGACCACCCATGGCGCACGTTTGCTTGAGCAAACTCTGGCCTGGGCGCTGGCGAAACAATGAGGGGAAACGACGATGCAAACTATTCTTGAAAAACTGTACCGTTCAGAATCGATGAACCAGCAGGAAAGCCAGCAGTTATTCAGCGCCATCGTGCGTGGTGAACTGGAGCCAAGCCAATTGGCCGCCGCGCTGATCAGCATGAAAATCCGCGGCGAACACCCGGAAGAGATCGCCGGTGCGGCCAAGGCATTGCTGGCCGATGCCCTGCCGTTCCCGCGCCCTGACTACCCGTTTGCAGATATCGTCGGCACTGGGGGTGACGGTACCAACAGCATTAATATCTCCACCGCCAGCGCCTTTGTAGCGGCGGCGTGCGGCGCAAAAGTAGCCAAACACGGCAACCGTAGCGTATCCAGTCGGTCGGGGTCATCGGATCTGCTGGCAGCATTTGGTATTCGTCTGGATTTACCGGCAGACGAAGCGCGTAAGGCACTGGACGAACTGGGCGTGTGCTTCCTGTTCGCCCCGCAGTACCACACCGGATTCCGCCATGCGATGCCGGTTCGTCAGCAGTTGAAAACCCGCACGGTGTTCAACGTGCTCGGCCCGTTGATCAACCCGGCGCGTCCACCTCTGGCGCTGATCGGCGTTTACAGCCCGGAACTGGTGCTGCCGATTGCTGAAACCCTGCGCGTACTCGGTTATCAACGGGCGGCGGTGGTACACGGTGGCGGTATGGACGAAGTGGCGATCCACGCGGCAACCCACGTGGCCGAGCTGAACAACGGCGAAATTGAAAGCTATCAGTTGACGCCACAGTCCTTCGGGCTGCAAAGCTATCCGCTGGAAGCCCTGCTGGGCGGCACGCCAGAAGAAAATCGTGACATTCTGGCAAGGTTGTTACAAGGTAAAGGTGACCCGGCGCACGCCGCTGCGGTAGCCGCTAATGTGGCGCTGCTGTTGAAGTTATTCGGGCAAGAAGACCTGCGCCAAAATGCGCAGCAGGCACTGGACATGATTCACAGCGGGCAGGCTTACGAGCGTGTCACCGCACTGGCAGTAAGAGGATAAATGATGCAGGAAACCGTGCTCAACAAGATTGTTCGTGATAAAGCGCAATGGGTCGCAGCACGACAGCAACAACAGCCACTGGCCAGTTTTCAAAATGAAATCGTCCCAAGTGAACGCGGTTTTTACCACGCGCTAGAGGGAGCCAGAACGGCGTTTATTCTTGAATGTAAAAAGGCATCCCCTTCCAAAGGGCTGATCCGCGAAAACTTCGATCCGGTAGAAATAGCTTCGGTCTACAAGGATTTTGCCTCGGCAATTTCGGTGCTGACCGACGAAAAATATTTCCAGGGCAGCTTCGATTTTCTGCCGCTGGTCAGTAAAACGGTGACACAGCCGGTGCTGTGTAAAGATTTCATTATCGATCCGTATCAGATTTACCTGGCGCGCTTCTATCAGGCCGATGCCATCCTGCTGATGCTGTCGGTGGTTAATGACGATCAATACCGCCAGTTAGCCGCAGTGGCCCATAGCCTGAATATGGGCGTTTTGACTGAAGTGATAAGTTTTGAAGAACTGCAACGGGCCATTGCTCTGGAAGCACGCGTGGTGGGCATCAATAACCGTGACCTGCGCGACCTTAGTATCGACCTGGAGCGCACTCGTCAGTTGGCGCCACGTGTGCCACACGGCGTGACGGTGATCAGCGAGTCCGGCATCAACAATTACGGTCAGATCCGCGAATTGAGCCACTTTGCCAACGGTTTCCTGATTGGCAGCGCATTAATGTCGGAAACCGACCTGCGTGCTGCCGTACGCAGAGTGATACTCGGCGACAATAAAGTTTGCGGATTGACCCGTCCGCAGGATGCTGCCGCGGCTTATCAGGCCGGTGCCGTCTACGGTGGTTTGATTTTTGTCGGACGCTCGCCGCGCTATGTTGATATCAATCGTGCCCGCGAAGTGATTTCCGGTGCACCACTAAAATACGTCGGCGTGTTCTGTGACGCACTGGTAGAAACGGTAGTTCAGACCGTCGAGCGCCTGGGTCTGAAGGCAGTGCAGCTGCACGGTGCAGAAGATCAGGCCTATATCACCGCCTTGCGTGCCGTACTGCCGACCGACTGCCAAATTTGGAAGGCGCTGAGCGTGAAAGACCATTTGCCAAAGCGCGATTTGCAGCACGTTGACCGCTACCTGCTGGATAACGGCGCGGGCGGTACCGGGCAGCGCTTCGACTGGTCGGTACTGCACGGCGAAAACCTTGAAAACGTAATGCTGGCCGGTGGCCTGGGCGCGGATAACTGTGTTGACGCGGCCAAACTTGGCTGTGCCGGTCTGGACTTTAACTCCGGCGTTGAGAGCCAGCCCGGCATTAAGGATCCTGCCCGCCTGTCGGCGGTGTTCCAAACCCTGCGCGCTTACTGAAAATCATTAACGGATAATAACGGGAACTATAATGACGCTGCTTAACCCCTACTTCGGCGAATTTGGTGGCCAATATGTGCCGCAGATTCTGATGCCGGCCTTAAAACAACTGGAAGAAGCCTTTGTCAGCGCTCAGCGCGATCCAGAGTTTCAGGCTGAATTTATCGACCTGCTGAAAAATTACGCCGGTCGTCCAACGGCGCTGACGCTGTGCAGAAACCTCACTGCCGGTACCAAAACCAAGCTGTATCTGAAACGTGAAGACTTGCTGCACGGCGGCGCGCACAAAACCAACCAGGTGTTGGGTCAGGCATTGTTGGCCAAACGCATGGGTAAAACCGAAATCATCGCCGAAACCGGTGCAGGTCAGCATGGCGTGGCCTCGGCCCTGGCCTGCGCCTTGCTCGGTCTGAAATGCCGCATCTATATGGGTGCCAAAGATATTGAGCGCCAGTCACCAAACGTATTCCGCATGCGCCTGATGGGGGCGGAAGTGATCCCGGTGCACAGCGGTTCTTCTACGCTGAAAGACGCCTGTAATGAAGCGCTGCGCGACTGGTCCGGCAGCTACGAAACCGCCCACTATATGTTAGGCACCGCTGCCGGCCCACACCCGTACCCTACTATCGTGCGTGAATTCCAACGTATGATCGGTGAAGAAACCAAAGCGCAGATGCTGGAACGTGAAGGCCGCCTGCCGGATGCGGTACTGGCCTGCGTCGGTGGCGGCTCCAACGCCATAGGTATGTTTGCCGACTTTATCGATGATACCAACGTAGGGCTGATCGGCGTTGAGCCTGCCGGCCTCGGTATCGAAACCGGCCAACACGGTGCGCCGTTGAAACACGGCCACGTCGGTATCTATTTCGGCATGAAAGCACCGATGATGCAGACTTCCGAAGGCCAGATTGAAGAGTCCTATTCCATTTCCGCCGGGCTGGATTTCCCTTCCGTTGGGCCGCAGCACGCCTACCTGAACAGTATCGGTCGCGCCGAGTACGTGTCGATTACCGATGACGAAGCGCTGGACGCATTCAAAGCGCTGTCACGTAGCGAAGGGATTATCCCGGCGCTCGAATCTTCACACGCCCTGGCTCATGCGCTGAAAATGATCCGTGAAACGCCGCAAAAGGAACAGATCCTGGTGGTTAATCTGTCCGGCCGCGGCGACAAAGACATATTTACCGTTCACGACATTCTGAAAGCACGGGGAGAAATCTGATGGAACGTTACCAGCAACTGTTCGACCGCCTGGCAAGCAACAAGGAAGGCGCCTTCGTCCCGTTCGTGACTCTCGGCGATCCTAACCCGGCACTGTCATTACAAATCATCGATACTCTGGTTGAAGCCGGTGCCGACGCACTGGAGCTAGGTATCCCCTTCTCCGATCCGCTGGCTGACGGCCCAACCATTCAAAGTGCGGCGCTGCGCGCATTCGCCTCTGGCGTCACGCCGACTCAGTGTTTCGAAATGCTGGCCGCCATCCGCCAGAAACACCCCGGCATTCCTATCGGTCTGCTGATGTACGCCAACCTGGTATTCCATAAAGGTATCGATGCGTTTTACCAACGCTGTGCCGAAGTGGGCGTAGACTCAGTGCTGATTGCCGACGTGCCGTATGAAGAGTCAGCGCCCTTCCGCGCCGCCGCTATCCGTCATGGTATCGCGCCAATCTTTATCTGCCCGCCAAATGCAGACGACGATTTACTGCGTGAAATCTCCTCACATGGCCGGGGCTACACCTACCTGCTGTCACGTGCAGGCGTAACCGGAACCGAAAGCCGTGCCCAGCTGCCGCTGCATCATCTGGTGAACAAACTGCGTGAATACCATGCTGCACCACCGCTGCAAGGCTTTGGTATCTCTGAGCCGGCCCAGGTGCGTGATGCGCTGCAGGCAGGGGCTGCAGGGGCGATATCCGGTTCCGCGATCGTCAAGATTATCGAACAAAACCATACGCAACCGGCCGAAATGCTGGCGCAATTGGCGACCTTCGTCAGTGAAATGAAAGCCGCAACCCGGGCATGATTGACCAGCAACGGGCATAGATAATCTACGCCCGTTGTTAACATATTGTTTCTCTTCAAAGTTGTGCTATTTTTTTACACCTTCGATTTGAACAAACCTGATTCTTGTCTCACAATTAACCCTGCGCGTCGGGCATTTCTTTATTTGGGGAAATGCGCTACGTTTTCAGGTGAAAACCCGAATATAGTTTCAACAATAACATTGCATGGAGAGTAATTTATGAAGCTATTTAAAACTCTTTCGGTCTTATGCATGGCAGCCGTTGTGGCATTCGCAGTGAGTGCCTGCGCGCCAACAGCGAAATCTGAAGGGACTGGTGGTTATATTGACGATACGGTAGTGACCACCAAGGTGAAGTCAGCGCTGCTGGCGGATAAAACCATCAAGTCCACCGAAATCAGTGTCGAGACCTTTAAAGGTCGTGTGCAACTGAGCGGCTTTGTCAGTTCAAGCGCCGATGCCAACCGCGCAGTGCAGGTGACTCGTGGCATCGCGGGTGTAAAATCCGTTGAAAACGTCATGAATATCAAGTAGTAAAAATAAAACGGAGGCGCTGCATGCGCCTCCCTGTTTCATCCCTGTCAGAAGCGATACCCTGCCCCGAACATAAACACCCACGGATCCAAACGCGTATCAATGCTGTGATGATTACCGTCCGCATCGTCAAAACGAGCTTTGGTTTCGATGTTCATCCACCACACTGACATATTCAGCATCCAGTGCTCATCCAGGTTGTAATCCAGGCCCGCCTGCGCGGCTACGCCCCAGGAGTCTTTCAAACTCAGGTTGCTCAGCCCGGCGCTTTTGCCGTTATCGTTAAATTTTTCATCGAAGAAGGTGGTGTAGTTAACGCCAAGCCCCAGGTACGGACGCAGTTTGTCCTGCTTGTCGCCAAAATAATATTGCGCCATCAAGCTCGGTGGCAGGTGGCGTACCGTCGCGATATTCCCGTTCACCGCGGAACCGTTCAGTCCTACCTTGTGACGGAACGGCGTTGCGGCCAGCAGTTCGACGCCAATATTGTCCGTTACCATATAGCCGAAGGTCAGACCAAGCTGAGTATTATTGTCGGCACTGAATGAGCCTTGCCCCAACACGTCGTCCGATCCGGCATTTGGCCGCACAGTAGCAGCACCTGCGCGGAACAGAAAATCACCTGCCTGATGCGCACTTGCCAACATAGGCGTCATCATTGCCGCCAATACCACCAGAGTTGTCTTTTTCATTATCCATTCCATTTGTATGGTTATCATCCAGAGGGAATATACCTACTTACGGGTGTTTATGATCCCATCGAGATCACATCTTATGTGTAAAAGTTTTAATTTCTACTAAAAACAAGACTACCTAAGAGGCTAATAAATCAAGGATTGATCTGAATCAAAAAATGCCTTTTGTTGCAAATTATCTGCATGTTCAGGCTCAAGAACACAGCTTGAAAGGTGGCAAAGGATGGCGATAAAGCCGATTGCAGAAGAAATCGTCACAGTGCACTTCGCGGGGTGCCACAGCGGCCTGGAACAGGGTACAATCGCCCACTGATTTTGCTTTATCTCTGTTTCTCAATGCCAAGGAGTCTGCATGCCTATCACGGCCAACACGTTGTACCGTGACAGTTTTAATTTTTTCCGTAACCAACTGACCAGTATCCTGATGCTGGCGCTGTTGACCGCGTTCATTTCTGTGCTGCTCAACCAGGCTTTCAGCCCTGACGTCGAACAGTTGAAGATCCTGAGCGCAACGGAAGGTGACTTTGCTGCATCCGCCGGTATGGGGATCCAGGAAATCATTCAACAAATGACGCCTGAGCAACAGATGGTGTTATTGAAGGTTTCAGCCGCCGCCACCTTTTCCGCATTAGTGGGCAACGTGTTGCTGGTTGGCGGGATGCTGACATTGATTCGTCTGGTTTCTCAGGGGCAGCGCATTAGCGCCCTGCGCGCTATCGGTGCTTCCGCGCCGGAACTGCCGCGTTTACTGCTGCTGCTGTTTATCTGCACGCTGTTGATCCAGCTGGGCCTGACGCTGTTTGTGGTGCCGGGCGTGATCATGGCGATCGCCTTCTCGTTGGCACCGGTGATTACCGCTACCGACAAGAAAGGCGTGTTCGCCTCGATTAAGCTGAGCTGCAAGTTGGCGTTCGCCAATGCGCGGGTGATTGTTCCGGCGATGATGTTGTGGCTGGCAGCCAAGCTGCTGGTGCTGTTTATGGTGAGCCATCTTTCGGTGCTTACCCCGAACGTCGCCAGCGTGGTGCTGACCGCCCTGAGCAACCTGGTTTCGGCCTTGTTGCTGATTTACCTGTTCCGTTTGTATATGCTGCTGCGCAGCTAAATCTTGCGGTAGAAATCCAAAAGGCACGCTTCGGCGTGCCTTTTGCTTATTGAGCCACAGCAGGTTCCGCCTGCTCCTTACTTTGAATCAGCTTCAGCGCCAGGTACAAGTCCGGCACCAGTATCAACTCCCGATCGCGCCCCAACCTATTGATGCGGAACCAGCGCGTCAGCTCGGTTCGCCGTCCTGCCAGTACCAACTTCACGTTACGCTGTAACAAATCACGTTTCAATTCATCGATGGCCGCCAGTACGCTGATATCAGCATGGGTAAAGCTGGCAACGGCGTCCACCACTACCCAACGCGGCTGGAACGGTGTGCTGTCCACCAGGTTCAGGATCCGCCGTTTGAAATACGCCACATTGAAATAGGTCAGAGGCGAATTGAAGCGATACATCATCACACCGGGTACCGCTTTAATGCCGTTATTGTTGCCCATCGAATGGATCATGCCTTCGTCATTAACGCCCAGCAGTTGTTCCGTTGGGCGGAACACCGTGCGCAGGAACTGCATCAGGCCCAGTAAAACCGCCAGGCCAATACCGCTGATCACCCCCACCAGCAGTACGCTAAGGAAGGTAAACATCGCCAGACGGAAGGCTTGAGCATTGCGACGCCGCATGAGCCAGATGCCACGAATATCCAGCAGCGACCAGGCGGCATACATCAGCACTACGCCCAACCCCGCGACTGGAATAAACTGTAGCGGTGCCATCAGGAACAACAGTACGAAGGCAATCACCGCCGCCGCAATGATCGACACCAATTGGCTCTTGCCGCCGTTGGCATCATTGACCGCAGTGCGCGAATCTGCCCCGCTGATGGCGAACCCCTGCGACAGCGCCGAGACGATATTCGCCAGGCCGAGCGCACGAAATTCGGCATCCGCATTCACCTCATAGCCGTTTTTCGCCGCAAAGCTTCGGGCGGTCAGCATCATGCTGACAAAGCTGACCACGGCCAAGTTAAGCGCCGGGATCACCATGTCACGCAGCAAACCCGGTTGAAAATCCGGCCACTGCACTATCGGCAACACATCACTAAACCCGCCGACCGTCACCACACCATGCTGTTGCAACCCACCAGCCCAGGTAACAAAAGTGACCAGAACAATGGCAAATAAAGGTGCCGGCCAGTTGGGCCGCCATTTTTTAAACCCGATCAGCGTAACCAGCGCCAGTAAGGAGACCGCCATCGTCAGCCAATCACTGTGCATCAGGTTGCCAGGCAACGCATAAATACGCTCGATCAACTGCGCCGGATGCACACCAAATCCGAACACCTTGCCAATCTGATCGACCATGATGGTAATCGCCACGCCATTCAGTAAACCGCTGAGTATCGGCCGTGAGAGTAAGTCAGCCAGTGCACCCAGCTTGAAGCGGCTGGCCAACAGACACCAGGCGCCCATCATCGCAGTCATCATAATGGTCAATTGCCAATGGCGTTCCATATTACCCGCTGCCAATGGGGTCACGACGGCGGCAATGACCGCGCAGGTCGCCGCATCCGGGCCCACAATCAGTTGGCGTGATGAGCCAAAAAATGCGTAGGCTACCATTGGCAGAATACAGGAATATAACCCCACTATCGGACTGACTCCGGCCAATTCGGCGTAGGCAATCGCTACCGGCAATGCCACGGCGGCGACAGAAAGCCCGGCGCGGATGTCCGGTTTGAGCCAGTTGCGTTGATACCCTAATAAATGCGTCAAACCGGGCGTAAGCGCCAGGAGAGATTTCCACTGCATAAACTGTTTTCCGTTATAAATTATCCGGCTATTATTGCGCATATCATGCGATGCCAATGCCGTGCTGGCAATCTGCCCGCCGCGAACTGGGGATCTCAATCGTAAGTTTACGCAAATTCCTACTTTCATGGCGGAAATCCGGCGGCCAAACGCCGATAATCAGCAGTTGCCAGCGGTACACAGAGCCCGCCAAATCCGGTATAGTCGGCCGATGAACAGATGATGGATTGATTTATGAAGCAGTTTCTTGATTTCCTCCCGTTAATTGTCTTTTTCGCTTTTTATAAGCTTTACGATATCTATGTTGCCTCTGGCGCATTGATTGTTGCTACCGCGCTGGCGCTGGTGTTCACCTGGTTCAAATACCGCAAAATTGAGAAGATGACGTTGATCACCTTCCTGATGGTGCTGGTGTTCGGCACTTTGACGCTGGTGTTCCATAACGATTTGTTTATCAAATGGAAAGTGACCATCATTTACTGCCTGTTCGCGCTGGCGCTGCTGATTAGCCAACTGGTGCTAAAAAAGCCGTTGGTTCAACGCATGCTGGGCAAAGAGCTGACGTTGCCGGATAAAGTCTGGAATAACCTCAACCTGGCCTGGGCAGTATTTTTCCTGGCCTGTGGTCTGGCGAATATTTACGTTGCCTTCTGGTTGCCCCAGAGCGTTTGGGTTAACTTTAAAGTCTTCGGTCTGACCGCGCTGACGCTAGTATTTACCCTGCTCAGCGGCGTTTATATTTATCGGCACATGCCGGAAGAACAGAAAAAATAGTTACAAAATTGTTAATGCCCGTAGCCTTTGCTACGGGCAGTATAGTGAAATCCCTTCTTTGATAAGCAGACATCTATGACTCAACAACGACCTTTACCCAGTGGCGAAATGGTGCTGCGAACGCTGGCGATGCCGGCAGATACCAACGCCAACGGCGATATTTTTGGCGGCTGGCTGATGTCGCAGATGGATATTGGCGGCGCTATTCAGGCGAAAGAAATTGCCGAAGGCCGCGTCGTCACCGTGCGAGTGGACGGTATGACCTTCCTGAAACCGGTCGCGGTGGGTGACGTGGTATGTTGCTACGCGCACTGTATTCGCACCGGGCGCAGCTCAATCACCATCAATATTGAAGTGTGGGTCAAAAAAGTGTCTTCGGCCCCTATCGGCCAGCGCTACCGCGCAACCGAAGCGGTGTTTACCTATGTTGCAGTGGATGATGAAGGTAATGCACGCGCCCTGCCCGATGGCAAGATGAACTTCCGCGTGGGTTTTGAAGAATAAGCCGGAATGCAAACAGCAAAAAGGGTCGCCTAATCAATGACGACCCTTTTTATTGGCAATGATTTCAATCAGTTCATTTCAGTGGTACCGTTAATTTTAAAGCGGATATTCATGGTGAGATTCTTCCCTTCCTTCGCTTCATAACGCCACTTACGCATTGCCTGCTTCACTTCTCGCTCGAACATATTGCGTGGTTCTGCAGCCAGAATACGCACATTACTCACACGACCATCGCTGTCGACATCAAACTGCACCCGCACATTGCCTTCAATCTGCAATGCCCTGGCACGCGGCGGATAAATCGGGTCGGGACGGCTGAGCGCTCTCGGCGTCACATCTCGCGAATTGCCCGCAACCGGTGCTGACGGCGCCTGCTTCACCGGAGCCCTATCGACAGGCTTGGCCGGCTGGTTATTTTCAAACGGTGACGGCTCACGCGGCTCGGTTTTCTGTGGTTCACGCTTAACCGTTTTTTCGACCTTCGGTTTCGGTTTTGGCTTGGGCTTGGGTTTTACCGGCTCAGGTTTTAGTATCGCCTTCGGCGGTGGCTCTGGGAGCGGTTCTGGCTCGGGTTCTGGCTCTACCTGCGGCTCTGGCTCAGGTTCGGCCGGTGCTGGCGGAGGCGGCTCTGCCATCGCGGCGGTATTAACCATCATGACGCTGATCGGCGCATCTTCAGGTTTCGGCAACTCCATCACCTCCTTGACAGAAGCATAGAGCAGACCCGCCACCAGGGCGCTATGTAAGCCAACAGACAGGATAATTGGCACGGACAAACGGCGATTAAGGAACATCTTTTTTAGCGACATAATGATTCTGCTTCCTCTGGTTCGCCAAGTTTAAATGCAAATAGCAATCATATTCAATAACGAATGGCAAACTATCGCTCTAATCGTCATTATTCATCGCTAAAACCTGCAAGCTCATGGTGATATTAACCTTTCGTTTGCCTATTTACTGAAGCATTCACACGCTTCATTAACTTGATTTACCTGGCCAAAACGAAAAAACCCGCCGTAGCGGGTTCAGACTGATGACAAACTTCATTCCTGCCCAGAGCGAGTAGGCCGATAAACAAAAATCAGGAAAATCAATTTATTGATTTTCGGCTGCTCACCACAAAGCAGGAAAAACCACGCTTTTTCCTGCTTTGTCAGCAACCTAAACCCGCCGTAGCGGGTTATCTTTGACCAATGCAGCATTATTCTTCATCGCCGTAATACAACACGCCCAGTTTGATCAGCGGCCGGCCCTGCGCCTTACGATGCAAATTAGTGTCACGCAGCGAATAGACGCAGCCGCAGTACTCCTGCTGATAAAAGCGTTCACGCTTACTGATTTCAATCATCCGCGAGGCACCGCCCTTTTTGCGCCAGTTGTAATCCCAATACTCCAAATCTGGATATTTTTCCGCTGCGCGCACGCCACAGTCGGTGATTTGCTGCATATTCTTCCAGCGGGAAATTCCCAGCGAACTGGATATGGTGTCGTAGCCATGCTCATGCGCGTACAGCGCGGTGCGTTCAAAACGCATGTCGAAGCACATGGTGCAACGGATCCCACGCTCAGGTTCGTGCTCCATGCCTTTGGCACGGGCAAACCAGTTATCGGTATCGTAATCGGCATCGATGATAGGCACCCCATGCTGCTCGGCAAAACGGATGTTCTCATCCTTGCGCAGCAGATATTCTTTTTGCGGATGAATGTTCGGGTTATAGAAGAAAATGGCGTATTCGATGCCAGAAGCCTGAATAGCTTCCATCACCTCTCCGGAACAGGGCGCACAGCAAGAGTGCAGCAGCAGTTTGCTTTTGCCCTCAGGCAACGCGAGTTTATCTCTAACCAGTTCCGTCATTTCCTCACCGCTGAATCCTTTTCCCATTAAATCACGCGGCCGCACTATACGAATAAAAGCTAGTCGCTTCAAGGTATAAGCACCAGCCGCAGGCAAATTCCAGCGGCCAGGCATTCCCATGAATCCCCTTTTGCGCTACTTTAGATTTACCGTTCTATAGCAATGATTTTAAAGGTGAAACATGCTTTATCTTATCTACGCACAAGACGTACCCAATTCATTGGAAAATCGCCTGTCGGTACGCCCGGCACACCTGGCACGCTTGCAGGCACTGCGTGATGAAGGCCGCCTGGTCATTGCAGGCCCCAATCCGGCCATCGACAGCAACGACCCAGGCAGTGCGGGATTCAGTGGTTCTACGGTGATTGCGGAGTTCGCTTCATTGGCGGAGGCCCAAGCCTGGGCCGAGCAGGATCCCTACGTCGCCGCCGGCGTTTATGCTGAGGTGACGATCAAACCCTTTAAGCAAGTGCTGTAATTCAATCACGACACGCGGGTAAGGCATTGTTACCTTCCCGCTAATTCCAGACAAAAAAAGCCAGCACGGAGAGGCTGGCCAAAGGGTTCTTCGAGGGCATATATTGTTAGATAAAGTTACACTCTTCGCTTGCCGGTCTGCCAGCTATCGCTGTGATAGGTGAACTATTTTTTCGCCAGAATCAGCGTCTGCATATCCGCAAACATGGCATCCCATTCCGCTTGATTTATCTCCATCAGGCCAAAGAAACGCAACATAAATGCCCCTTCGGTAGCCAGAAAAGCCAACCGCGCCCGTTTGCCCTCCTCGGTGGTTAAATCCAGACCGGCGATCCGACTGTGGTACCACTCTCGCGTGCTGTCCAGATGCTCTGGCGTTTGGATCAAGGTTGCCATCAGCCCTGCAGCCTTGGCGCTGGATGCCTGATCGGAGCTTCGGGTGGCCTGCATATGTGCCTGCACTGTCGTTGTGGCCGAGGGGGTTTCCCCGGCAATAGCATCAAATACCCGGTCATAGACCTTACCCCAGCGTTCGAACATCGCATCAATTAACGCGTCTTTGCTGCCAAAGCAATACTGCACCCCGCCCTTGGAAATCCCCATCGCCTTGGCGACAGAATCAATGGTCAACCCGGCCGCACCCTGCCTGGCGACAATCTCCTCGGCCATATCCAGAACCTTGTCGCGATCGATGCTCCGTTGCCGTCCCATTGAGAAACCCTCTTTTAAATACATACGTATGGATATATATTACACCAGTATACCACCCGGCACGTTCGGGGGGTGACCTTATAGCAACGCATCCGCGTCGCCTGCTTTTTTGGAATAATATTATGCACGCAAACAACCGCTGGTTGATCCTGGCAATGATCTCCAGCGCGCTATTTTTGATCATTATCGATATGACGGTGCTATACACCGCATTGCCACGGCTGACCCAGGCGCTGGACGCCAGCGCCTCACAAAAATTATGGATTGTGAATGCCTACCCGCTAGTGGTCGCCGGTTTACTGCCCGGTGCGGGTATGCTGAGCGATCGCATTGGTCATAAACGGCTGTTTATGGCCGGATTACCGGTGTTTGCCGTCGCGTCCCTTTGTGCGGCCTTTTCTCCTTCAGCCCAATGGCTGATCGCCGCCCGCGTATTTCTCGCGGTAGGTGCGGCGATGATGATGCCGGCTACCCTGTCCATTGTCCGCCATGTGTTTACTGACGAACGCGAACGCGCCCTGGCGATTGGCATTTGGGCTGCGGTCGCTTCCGGTGGTGCCGCTATCGGCCCGGTGGTCGGTGGAGTCTTGCTGGAGTATTTCTGGTGGGGATCGGTATTTTTGATCAACGTCCCTGTCGTCATGGTGGTGCTGCCGCTGGCCTGGCGATTGATACCACACTGCGGTGGGGAAAATAAAAGCCCTTACGATATCATCGGGTCAGTGCAGATCATGGCCGGTCTGGTGGGCAGTATCTATGCACTGAAAGAGCTGAGCAAGGCAATGCCCTCCCTTTCTGCGCTGGTGATCGCCGCCGCCATCGGCGTTTTGTCGCTCTGGTTGTTTGTTCGTCGACAGCGTCAGGCGCGCTACCCGATGATCGACTTCTCGTTATTCCAGAATCGGTTGTTTGCCGGCGGTGTCGGCGTGGCGCTGGTGTCGATGATTGTGCTAGTCGGTGTGGAGCTGGTACTGACTCAACGCCTGCAACTGGTGCTTGGGCTGAGTCCATTACAGGCCGCGCTGTTTATTCTGCCAATTCCGGTGGCGTCCGCACTGGCTGGCCCGCTGGCCGGTTTACTGCTGCCGCGCTACGGCGAGCGCAACATGATATTCGGTGGATTGTTCCTGACCGGCCTGGGCATCGCCGGGCTGGCCCTGCTTTACCAGAACAGCCTGATGTCGCAGTTGGTTTGTCTGTTTATCGCCGGTTTTGGCATCGGTGGTGCCATAACCGCCGCGTCGACCGCCATCATGCTCAATGCTCCGGAAGAAAAATCCGGTATGGCTGCCTCGATCGAGGACGTGTCCTATGAGCTGGGTGGCGTGCTCGGTATTACCTTGCTGGGTGGGTTGATGACCGCTATCTATAGCCACAGCCTGGTGTTACCTGACAGTCTGCCGGCGGGCAACGTCGCCTACGACAGCATTGATGAAGCCCTGCGGCTGGCCGCCAATCTGGCTGTCGATCAGGCTGAACAAATGAGGCAACTCGCCCGGCTGGCTTTCGACCGCGCATTTATCGTGGTGCTGATTGCGGCGGCATTACTGATGACGCTAAGTGCCGGCGTGGCAAAAATGGTCTTACGCAAGTAATGATACCAAGCCGCTGTTGTTGTTAACGCATTGTGCTTAAACTTAATGGGCAATTTGCTTATCGGATTTATCGTTATTGGTTTCAGCGATTGCATTGATGCTTTTGAACGTCTTTAACCCTGCGATAAATCCGGTTACTGTGTTTGTTATGGATATTGTGTAAATCATCGAATCAAATAATCAGGAGAAGATTATTATGGCAACGACGAAGAAAACAGCGAAAAACCATATCGGCCTGGACAGCAAACAAGCGGCAAAACTATCGGAAGCGTTGAATGCGCTGCTGGCAAATTATCAGGTGTTGTATATGAATGTGCGCGGCTACCACTGGAACATTTCCGGCCCGCATTTCTTTGAACTGCACGTCAAATTTGAAGAAACCTATAACGATCTATTAACCAAGGTTGATGAGTTGGCAGAACGTATTCTGACTCTGGGGTCGCAACCGCGTCATGCCTTTAGCGATTATCTGAAAACTTCGGATATCAAGGAAGACACTAATGTCACCAACGATAAAGGCACGCTGGGTGGTTTGCTGCACGGCTATTCGGTGCTGCTGCAACAGCAGCGTGACCTGTTGACTCTGGCCGCCGATGCGGGGGACGAAGGCACCGCTTCCCTGATGAGTGACTACATCAAAGAACAGGAAAAACAGGTGTGGATGCTTAACGCCTATCTGGGGAAATAACCCCCGGCAGCCAAAGCCGGGTTTTCCTTCTTTGTGGTGAGCAGCCGAAAATCAATAAATTGATTTTCCTGATTTTTGTTTATCGGCCTCTACTCGCTCTGGGCAGGAATGAGGTTTGTCATCAGTCTGAAACAGTCCCCTTGGGGACTGTTTTTGTTTTACCACTCGTAGGCCACCACAAACAGCAATGAACGCCGGTGCTGGTCATCCAGGCGACGGCGCACCCGAATAATATGCCGATTGCTGCAAGACTGGCGTTCCAACCAGCGATGCCTGCGGCGCTGACTCTGCCGCAGCATCCGCCAGCGACCCACCTCGTTTCTACTGCGTCTCATCGTTTTGTCACTCATTCGTCAAATGCCAACGGCGGGCATTATAGTCCTTTCATTACAGGATCCAAGCCACAGTGCCGTCTATTTTAATCAGACTGGGCGACCTTCTCTCCCAGCCAAAATGTTTTTTTGTTTACAGCAAGTGCCTTAAGCCAATCATATTTTTGCAACATAAGCGCCGAGAAAAGGTTTCCCCTTTAGCGTTCTGTGCGTACACTCATCGTTGGTGGTTTGCGAACGGGATTTTTCGCCTTTATGACAACATTTTATACCGTAATCAGTTGGCTCATGGTGTTCGGTTACTGGCTGCTTATCGCTGGTGTGACATTGCGTATTCTGATGAAACGCCGCGCCGTACCTTCCGCTATGGCCTGGCTGCTGGTGATCTATATCCTGCCGCTGTTCGGTATTGTGGCTTATTTATCTTTTGGTGAATTGCATCTGGGCAAACGCCGGGCCGAACGCGCCAAGGCAATGTGGCCTTCTACCGCACGCTGGCTGAGCGAATTAAAAGAGAGCCAGCGCATCTTCGCCACCGATTACAGCGAGGTCGCCAGACCCCTGTTCCAACTGTGCGATCGCCGTCAGGGCATCGATGGCGTTAAGGGCAACCAACTTCAATTGCTCACTACTACCGACGCAACGCTGAAAGCGCTGATCCGTGATATTGAGCTGGCACGTCATAATATTGAGATGGTGTTTTACATCTGGCAGCCCGGCGGGTTGGTCGATCAGGTGGCCGAATCGCTGATGGCCGCTGCGCGCCGTGGCGTACATTGCCGCCTGATGCTGGACTCTGCCGGTAGTTTGCAATTCTTCCGTAGCCCCTATCCTGGCATGATGCGCAATGCGGGTATCGAGGTGGTGGAGGCGCTCAAGGTAAATCTGTTCCGCGTATTCCTGCGCCGAATGGATTTGCGTCAGCACCGTAAAGTGGTGCTGATTGACAACTATATTGCCTACACCGGCAGTATGAACATGGTTGACCCACGTTATTTCAAACAGGACGCCGGTGTCGGTCAGTGGATCGACCTGATGGCCCGCATGGAAGGCCCGGTCGCCAGTACCATGGGCATCGTATATGCCTGTGACTGGGAGATTGAAACCGGTAAACGGATCCTGCCGCCGCCGCCGGACGTCAATATCATGCCGTTCGAACAGGAAAGCGGCCACACCATCCAGGTTATCGCCTCAGGCCCGGGTTTCCCAGAAGAAATGATCCACCAGGCGTTGCTGACCGCGGTTTACTCAGCACGTGAACAGCTGATCATGACCACCCCCTACTTCGTACCCAGCGACGATTTGCTGCATGCGATTTGTACCGCCGCCCTGCGCGGGGTTGAAGTCAGCATCATTGTCCCGCGTGACAACGATTCAACCATGGTCCGTTGGGCCAGCCGCTCATTCTTCTCCGAACTTCTGGAGGCTGGCGTGCGCATCTATCAGTTTGAAGACGGCCTGCTGCATACCAAAAGCGTACTGGTTGATGGCCAGCTCAGCCTGGTCGGCACGGTGAATCTGGACATGCGCAGCCTGTGGCTGAACTTTGAAATAACTCTGGTGATCGACGATGACGGTTTCGGCAGCGATCTGGCCTGCGTGCAGGACGACTATATTGCTCGTTCGCAGTTACTGAATGCCGCAGAGTGGCAGAAACGGCCGTTCTGGCACCGTATTGTTGAGCGCCTGTTCTACTTTTTCAGCCCGCTGCTATAAATGCCGTAGCGAGCATGCTTTAATAATGCCAAATCATTTGTTATCGGGATTTAATTATGGATTTGAATAACCGCCTTACTGAAGACGAAACGCTGGAACAGGCTTACGACATCTTTTTGGAGTTGGCCGGCGACAATCTGGATCCGGCGGATATTCTGCTGTTCAATCTGCAGTTTGAGGAGCGTGGCGGCGCAGAGTTGTATGACCCGGCGGAAGACTGGTCGGAACATGTGGACTTTGACCTGAACCCTGACTTTTTCGCCGAAGTGGTGATTGGCCTGGCGGATAGCGATGGAGAACCGATCAACGACGTGTTTGCCCGCGTGTTGTTGTGCCGTGAGAAAGACCACAAGCTTTGCCACATTCTGTGGAAAGAGTAAGCGGCCGTAAGGCATAAAAAAACCCGCCAATTTTTGGCGGGTTTTTTGTTGGCGAAAAACACCGGTTACAGCGGATCGACCTTCAGACAAGAAACCGCATGGCGGAAGCTGCCCTCCAGCAACGGACGCGTCTTGGCACATTCCGGCCCGGCAATCGGGCAACGGGTGCGGAACACGCAGCCGGATGGCGGGTTAATTGGCGAAGGCAGTTCCCCTTCCAGCAGTTGGATCTGTTTGTCCTTTTCCTTATCCGGATCCGGGATTGGCACCGCTGACATCAACGCTTTGGTATAAGGGTGCTGAGGGTTGTGATACACCTCGTCATAGGTGCCCAATTCCACCGCATGACCCAAATACATCACCAGCACGCGGTCAGAAATATGTTTTACCACCGCCAGGTCATGGGCGATAAATATCAGCGACAGGCCCATTTCGCGCTGCAGTTGCTGCAACAGGTTCACCACCTGAGCCTGAATCGACACGTCCAGTGCCGAAACCGGTTCATCGCAAATCACCAGTTTCGGCTCCAGGATCAGGGCACGGGCAATGCCGATGCGCTGGCACTGACCGCCGGAGAACTCATGCGGATAGCGGTTGATCAGGTTTGGCAGCAGGCCAACCTTCAGCATCATCGCCTTGACCTTGTCCTTCACTTCCTGACGCGGCATTTTTGGGTAATAGGTGCGCAGTGGCTCGGCAATGATTTCACCAATGGTCATGCGCGGGTTCAGCGAAGCCAACGGATCCTGGAAGATCATCTGGATATCACTACGGGTTTTGCGCCAGTCAACGTCACTCATACCGAGTAGGTCTTTACCCAGCCAGGCGACGCGCCCGCTGGTGGCCTTCACCAAACCGATGATGGCGCGGGCGAAGGTTGACTTACCACAACCAGACTCACCCACCACACCCAGAGTTTCCCCTTCGAACAAGCGCAACGTCACGCCGTCAACGGCCTTCAGCGTTTTCGGCGGCTGCCAGAACCACTGCTTGTCATCATGAATGTCAAAGTGCACTTTCAAATCGGCCACTTCAAGCAGAACTTTCTTGTCGGTTACCGTACTCATACCAACGCCTCCACCGGTTTAAAGCAGGCACGCAAGCGCCCTTCACCAAACTGCTCCAATGGCGGAGCGCTAGAACATTGCGGCATTGCGTACGCACAACGCGGCTGGAACGGGCAGCCTTTCGGCAGGCGCAACAGGTTCGGCGGGTTACCTGGAATGGTCATCAGCGCCTCACCTTCGGCGTCCAGGCGCGGTACCGCACTCAGCAAACCGATGGAATAAGGATGGCTTGGGTGATAGAACACGTCACGCGCGCTGCCGTATTCCATGGTACGCCCGGCGTACATCACCAGCACTTTGTTACAGATACCGGCCACAACACCCAGGTCGTGAGTGATCATAATAATGGCCGTATTGAACTCGCGCTTAAGCTCATTGAGCAACGTCATAATCTGCGCCTGAACCGTCACGTCCAATGCAGTGGTAGGCTCATCAGCAATCAGCAGCTTCGGCCGGCATAGCAGCGCCATGGCAATCATTACACGCTGGCGCATACCGCCGGAAAACTCATGCGGGTACATACGCATGCGTTTACGCGCTTCCGGCATTTTAACCGCATCGAGCATGCGAACCGACTCTTCAAAGGCTTCGCCTTTGCTCATTTTCTTGTGCTGCATCAGCACTTCCATTAACTGCTCGCCAACGCGCATATAAGGGTTGAGCGAAGTCATTGGGTCCTGGAAGATCATCGAAATCTCTTCTGCCCGCAGCTTGTTGAGCTGTTTTTCCGGCAGGTTGAGGATTTCACGGCCATTAAATTTGGCTGAGCCGCCAATACGGCCATTGCTGGCCAACAGCCCCATCAGCGCGAAAGCGGTCTGGGATTTACCGGAGCCAGATTCCCCCACGATCCCCAGCGTTTCGCCGGCGCGCAGGTCAAAGTTCAGGTCGTTAACGGCCGTCACATCACCGTCCGGAGTACCGAAGGTCACGCGCAAATCTTTGACATCCAGCAACAACGGCGATTTAGCGGCGGTGCTGGTTTGCAACTGCGGATTTTCAATGGTGCTCATGATTGCACTCCTTAACGATCTTTCGGGTCGAGGGCGTCACGCAGACCATCGCCGATAAAGTTGAAACAAAACAGAGTGACAACCAGGAAACCCGCCGGGAACAGCAGCAACCACGGTGAAACTTCCATCGAGTTGGCGCCATCGCTCAGCAATGCACCCCAGCTGCTTAACGGCTCCTGGGTACCCAACCCCAGGAAGCTAAGGAAGGATTCGAACAGGATCATGCTCGGCACCAGTAATGAAGCGTATACCACCACCACGCCGAGCACGTTCGGCACGATGTGACGCAGTACGATATTGCGGCTGGAAACCCCGCATACCAACGCCGCTTCGATAAACTCTTTGCGTTTCAGGCTCAGGGTTTGGCCACGCACGATACGCGCCATGTCGAGCCAGGACACCATGCCGATCGCCACAAAGATCAGCAGAATGTTTTGACCAAAGAAGGTCACCAGCAGGATCACGAAGAACATAAACGGGAAGGAGTTGAGGATCTCCAGCAAGCGCATCATGACCGAGTCAATTTTACCGCCCAGATAACCCGACATTGCACCGTACAGGGTGCCGACGATGACCGCCACCAGCGCAGCGGAAACGCCAACCATCAACGAGATACGCCCACCAATCGCTACACGTACCAGCAAATCACGCCCTGAGGAATCGGTACCGAAGTAGTGCCCCGCGTCAAAAGACGGTGCTGCTGACATCATCGCCCAATCGGTATCGTCATAGGCAAACTGTGACAGCCAGGGGGCTACAATCACAAACAGGGTAATCAGCGCCAGCACAAACAGGCTGCTGACTGCCGCACGGTTGTGCACAAAGCGGCGACGGGCATCCTGCCACAGGCTGCGCCCTTCCACTTCAAGCTTTTCGCTGAAGTTCTCCAGAGCCTCGCTGTTCTTTTTCGTCAACATCATTTGCGTGCTCCAGCTTAATAACGGATTTTTGGATCGATAACGGCGTACAACACGTCGACGATCGCGTTAAACAAAATGGTCAGGCCACCCACCAGAATGGTCAGACTCAATACCAAAGAATAATCGCGGTTCAGCGCACCATTAACAAACAGCTGGCCAATACCCGGCAGGCCGTAGATGGTTTCGATCACCATAGAACCGGTAATGATGCCGACAAACGCCGGGCCCATATAGGAAAGCACGGGCAATAACGCAGGTTTGAGCGCATGGCGGAAAATGATGCGACGCATCGGCAACCCTTTGGCTCGGGCTGTGCGGATAAAGTTTGAGTGCAGCACTTCAATCATCGAGCCACGCGTAATACGGGCGATACTGGCGATATAGGCCAGTGACAACGCCACCATCGGCAAGATAATAAACTTCGGCGCGCCACCGTTCCAACCACCGCCAGGTAACCATTTCAGCGTGATGGCGAAAATCAATACCAGTAACGGCGCCACCACGAAACTGGGTATCACCACCCCGGTCATGGCAAAGCCCATCACCGTATAATCCCATTTGGTATTTTGATTCAGTGCAGCCACTACCCCGGCACTAACCCCCAAGACGACCGCCAACAAGAATGCGGCAAGGCCGAGTTTGGCGGATACCGGGAATGAAGCGGCGACCAGATCGTTAACCGAGTAATCCTTGTATTTGAACGACGGGCCGAAATCGCCCTGCGCAAGCTGCCCCAAATAATTGAAGTATTGTTTGTAGATAGGATCGTTGAGGTGATACTTCGCCTCAATGTTGGCCATCACTTCAGGCGGTAATGCACGCTCGCCGGTAAATGGACTGCCCGGTGCCAAGCGCATCATAAAGAATGAAATGGTGATCAGAATAAACAGCGTCGGAATCGCTTCCAGACAGCGGCGTAGAATAAATTTTAACATTGCCCGTACCTGTTCCATGAATCTGCTGGCCGTCGATATACACATCGGCGACAGATTTCTAGCCTTTACATCAGCTTTATCATTATCAGTCGATCAGTGACGAAGCGCCGCAGCGCCCCGCCATTAAAATCAATGTTTGATAATATAAAGATCTTTAACGTGGATATTATCCAGCGGGTCTTTACCGGTATAACCGCCAACGTAAGGTTTCACCAGACGAGCGTTCACATAGTAATAAACCGGTACGATGGCTGAATCTTTATCCAGTTGCACTTCGGCCTTTTGGTACAGGGCTGCACGTTCTTCGTCAGTTTTGGCTTTCAGCGTATCGCCGATCAGCTTGTCGAATTCTGCGCTCTTATAGTGTGCAGTATTGTTGCTGCTGTCGGACAGCATAGTGTTCAGGAAAGAGGAAGGTTCGTTATAATCCGCACACCAGCCGGCACGCGCGATATCAAAGTTACCTTGGTGGCGGGTATCCAAGAAGGTTTTCCACTCTTGGTTCACCAGTTTCACATCCACACCCAGATTTTTCTTCCAGATAGAGGCAGCGGCGATCGCCAGCTTCTTATGCAGATCCGAAGTGTTGTACAGCAGGTTCAGTGTCAACGGCTTACCTGGGCCATAACCCGCTTCGGTCAGCAGTTTCTTCGCTTCTTCGTTACGTTTGTCCTGTGTCCAGCCAAACCACTCTGGCGGCGTCAGTTTGGCACCATCGGTATAAGGTGGGGTGTAACCGTAGGCCGCGAGGTCGCCCTGGTTTTTCACTTTATTGACGATAATGTCGCGGTCCATGCCCAATTTCAGGGCGGTACGCACACGCACATCAGTCAACGGTGATTTCTGGTTGTTGATTTCGTAGTAATAGGTACACAGATACGGGTCGACATGAACTTCAGTCGGGATCTCTTTCTTCAGTTTCTGGAACAGCTCGATCGGCATGTTGTTATAGGTCATGTCGATTTCGCCGGTGCGGTAACGGTTAACGTCAGTCACTTCCGAAGAGATTGGCAGGTAGGACACCTGATTAATGATGGTTTTCGCGTTATCCCAGTATTCCGGGTTACGCTCCAGGACAATACGTTCGTTCACCGTCCAACCTTTCAATTTGTAAGCACCATTGGCCACGAAGTTCTGCGGCTGGGTCCATTTCTCGCCAAATTTTTCTACTGCGGTTTTATTTACCGGCGACATGGATGGGTGTGCCAACAGTTTCGGCAGGTAAGGTACCGGCTCGCTGAGCGTCACTTCGAAGGTATGATCATCAATCGCTTTCACGCCGAGGGCATCAGGCTTTTGTTTACCGACGATGATGTCATCGATATTGGTGATATGTGCATATTGTACATAGCTGGCATAAGGCGATGCCGTTTTAGGATCTGCCAGGCGCTGCCAGCTATACACGAAATCTTGCGCCGTTACCGGATCGCCATTCGACCACTTGGCATTTTTACGCAGGTGGAAGGTCCAGACTTTGAAATCTTTGTTATCCCAGCTTTCTGCCACGCCAGGGACGATAGCACCGTTTTGATCGTTGATGGTCAGGCCTTCGAGCAAGTCTCGCGAAACATTGGACTCTGGCACCCCTTCAATTTTATGTGGATCCAACGACTGCACTTCTGCACCGTTGTTTCGTACCAGCACTTGCTTCTCTGCCAGTTGTACGCCCGCCGGCACAACGGCCGCAAAAGCACTTCCGGTTGCTGTGATACCCAGCGCGGCAATGATGCCGGCCGCAAGGATGGTTTTTTTCGTGATGTTGGTCATGTGTGTATACTCCAGTTTTTATTATCACAGGCTCATCAAAGAGCCTGTGTTGCCCCGTGAGCGGACCTTGTTATACCGGCTGCCGTTGAACGAATACGGCAGGCGGACTCCCTTGTATTACTCACCCCTGTTGGCGTGGCGTAATACCCCTCGTTACTGCTTGATGATGTACAGGTTTTTCACATCGGTGTAATCCAGAGGGTCTTTACCGGTGAAGCCCCCCACCGACGGTTTGATCAGGCGTGCACTGACGCGGTAATACACCGGGATTAACGCCGAGTCTTTATCCAACTGAGCCTCCGCCTGCTGATAAAGGGCAGCACGCGCAGCCTCGTCCGGCGCTTTTAGCGTGCTGGCCATCAGGGAGTCAAACGCCGGGCTCTTGTAGAAAATGGTATTGATACTGCTATTGGAGACAACCAGATTCAGGAAAGCGCTGGGCTCGTTATAGTCCCCGCACCAGGTGGCCCGTGCCACGTCGTACTGCCCCTGATGGCGGCTTTCCAGCGAGGTTTTCCACTCCTGATTGCGCAGCGTGACATCCGCGCCGAGGTTTTTCTTCCACATTGACGCGGCAGCGATCGCCTGTTGTTTATTTTGATCTGAAGTGTTGTACAGCAATGTAAACTTCAGCGGTTTAGTCGCGCTGAAGCCTGCCTCGGCCAACAGTTTTTTCGCCTCGGCATTGCGTTGCTCCTGGCTCCACCCTGCCCATTCCGGCGTCGTGAATTTGGCACCTTCGGTAAAGCTCGGGGTAAAGCTGTAGGCCGGGATCTGCCCCTGCCCCATGATCTTGTTGGCAATGATGTCGCGATCCAACGTCAGTTTCACTGCAGCTCGCACTCGGGCATCGGTAAAAGGTGCGCGCTGGTTGTTAATCTCGTAATAAAAGGTGCACAGGTAAGGGTTAACGTGCAATTGCTCAGGGATCTCGCTTTTCATTTTCGCAAACAGGTTCGGCGGGATGGCGCTGTTGGTGATATCGATTTCACCGCTGCGGAAGCGGTTGACGTCACTGACCTCTGAGGAAATCGGCAGGAAAGTGGCCTGATCGATAACCGTTTTCTTGTTGTTCCAGTAACTCGGGCTGCGTTCAAACACAATGCGCTCATTCACCACCCAATCTTTCAAGCGATAGGCACCATTACCGACATAGTTTGCCGGCAGCGTCCACTTGTCACCAAACTTCTCAACCACCGAGCGTTTTACCGGTTTCAATGAAGTGTGGCTCAGCATACTGATAAAATACGGCACCGGCTCGCTCAGCGTGACCTGCAACGTTTTATCATCGACAGCTTTAATCCCGAGCGTTTGCGGGCTTTGCTTGCCTGTCAGAATGGCGTCGATATTTTCAACTTTGGCGTACTGCAGGTAGCTGGCATAAGGTGAGCCAATTTTCGGATCGGCCAGGCGCTGCCAACTGTAAACAAAATCCTGCGCGGTAACTGGCGATCCGTCACTCCAAACTGCGTCGGGACGTAGGTGGAAAGTCCAGGTTGTAAAATCCTGGTTTTCCCAATTGATCGCCGCAGCCGCGACCACGTGGCCATTAGCGTCAGTGCTGACCAGTCCTTCCAGCAGGTTCAGAATAATATTGCTTTCCGGTATGCCTTCAACCTTGTGCGGATCCAATGAAGCCACTTCCGAGCCGTTGTTAATGACAATTTTCTGCTGCTCAGCCAATTGCACCCCGGTCGGAACATCAGCCGCCTGAACAGAATAAACAGCGCTGATACTCAGCAAGCCGGCAATCAACATAGCCAATGGAGTGTGCTTTAGGGTTTGCTGCATGGTCGAGGCTCCTTTTCACCAACAAGCATTGCTTATCGATATTCGTGAAGTATTTATAAGAATTCTAAATAAACAGACACCAGCAAAAATCATTCCCACTTTGTCGACGCGAGACCATTAATTACGCGTAGAAAGTTGCTCGGAAATTAGCAGAAGGCAATTTCCATAGCCAATAATTTTTACAGAAATGTTAAGCAATTCTCTTTTATTGCACCAGGCGGGTTTTGTCCCCCTGACGAAGGGGTAACGAATCCTCAAATCAACCAATTGATTTTAATCATTAAAATTGAAATTGGCACTATCAAAGCCGTACGCAGCGAACCCACACACCAGATAAAGAAACATTCATTTAACAAAGACGTCGTTCAAAGAACAAACACCTGCTTATGTGCGGTTAATCACTAATAACACCTGGATGAAAGCGAGACAAGCCCTACAGAATGATGTGATTAAATTAACAACAAATTTGATATCCGGGAGGCAAAAAAGGGCAGAAAGTGAGGAAGATAAGGGGTAAAAACAACGCTTAGAGCTTTTATTGAGCAACAAGTTGAGATTTATGCCACATTATGGTGCAAGTGAAGAAAATTCATTCATATTTCGCACTATATTAATGCGAGTTAATAATAGTTTTTATTTTTAAAATTAATTTGAGTCGCGAATCATCCTATTCGCGACTCATTCGGCTGATTACAACAAGCCGGGGAATATCGCCTTGATGCCAGTCACGATAAACTCGATACCCAACGCCATCAGCAGCAACCCCATGATACGGGTGATGACGTTAATGCCGGTTTGCCCCAACAAACGTACCAGTAAAGGTGCTGCCCGGAACAACAACCAGCAGCAAAAGGCAAACAACGCGATAGCCAGGCTAAACCCCAGCAGATTCTGCCAGCTATGGTAACGGGAACTCCAGACAATGGTGGAACTGATAGCGCCCGGTCCGGCCATCAGCGGCAATGCCAATGGCACGACCCCAATGCTCTCACGGATCGCGCTCTCTGATTTTTCCTGTTTGTTCTGTTTGTCCTCACCCAGTTTGCCGCTGATCATCGACATGGCAATGCTGACCACCAGGATACCGCCGGCAATGCGGAACGAGTCAATAGAGATACCGAACATGCGCAAAATCCCTTCCCCCAAAAACAACGAGGTCCACAGGATGATGGCAACTGACAGGTTGGCGGTCAGGTTGGTTTTATTACGTCCAGCCGCCGCCTGGTAGCTGGTCATGCTGATAAATACCGGCAAAATACCCACCGGGTTTACCAGTGCAAACAGGCCGACAAAAAACTTAATGAAGCCGGAAAAATCCAACAGAGATTGGCCCACAAATGACTCCGCTTTAATAGCTCTAAAAGTGACACTGCCTTCGCGCGCTAATGTAATAGAATTGCCACGGGTAATCCATTGTTCATGGGCGAGATTTATCTCTATTTACATCCACTTCGATAAGATAATTCTCTATTGTTAATAGCAATGTACGGTTTATGATTTTTTATGTTGAGAAAAGTGCCTACATCGCAGTTATCAAGAATGATTCTCAAAAACCATGGCTGAATGGTGTCAGCTTGCATTTTTTATGATTTAAATCACAAAATAGCTAACCAATAGTAGTTAAGCTCTTAGTCGTAGTCAGGGAGTAGAACAGGTTAAGGAAAAAGTGGCATCTCTGTTCGGCCCGCTGTCTTCTCCTGCTGAAGCATCGGGTAAAGCTCTTTAAGCAAATCAGCAGCATGCGACAAAAAATGGCGGAAAGCCTTTGTTTTTTAAACGGCATTGCCCATCGGTCTGTCTATACTACTTGCTCGCACGACTGATTTACTGAAAGAGTTTAACATTATCAGGAGAGCATTATGGCTGTAACAAATGTCGCTGAACTGAACGAGCTAGTTGCACGTGTCAAAAAAGCCCAGCACGAATATGCCAACTTCACCCAAGAACAAGTTGACAAGATTTTCCGCGCTGCTGCCCTCGCCGCTGCCGATGCCCGTATTCCTCTGGCCAAACTGGCCGTTGAAGAGTCAGGTATGGGGATCGTTGAAGATAAAGTGATCAAGAACCACTTCGCATCAGAGTTTATCTACAACGCTTATAAAGATGAAAAAACCTGCGGTATCCTGGCCGAAGACCATACTTTCGGTACCATCACCATTGCAGAGCCTATTGGCCTGATTTGCGGTATCGTGCCTACCACCAACCCAACTTCTACGGCCATTTTCAAAGCGTTAATCAGTCTGAAAACCCGTAACGGCATTATCTTCTCTCCGCACCCACGTGCGAAAAACGCTACCAACAGGGCAGCGGATATTGTATTGCAGGCCGCGATTGCCGCCGGTGCACCGAAAGACATCGTCGGCTGGATCGACCAACCTACCGTTGAACTGTCCAACCAGTTAATGCATCACCCTGACATCAACCTGATCCTTGCGACCGGTGGCCCAGGCATGGTTAAAGCCGCCTACAGCTCCGGTAAACCGGCTATCGGCGTTGGCGCAGGTAACACCCCGGTTGTGGTTGACGAAACTGCGGATATCAAACGCGTTGTCGCCTCAATTCTGATGTCTAAAACCTTCGACAGCGGTGTGATTTGCGCCTCTGAGCAGTCGGTCATCGTGGTTGACTCCATCTATGATGCAGTTCGTGAACGTTTCGCTAGCCACGGCGGCTACATGCTGCAGGGTAAAGAACTGAAAGCCGTACAGGACATTATCCTGAAAAACGGCGGCCTGAACGCGGCTATCGTTGGCCAGTCTGCACCGAAAATCGCTGAAATAGCAGGCATCACAGTACCGGCAAGCACCAAGGTACTGATCGGTGAAGTGAAACTGGTTGATGAAACCGAGCCTTTCGCTCACGAAAAGCTGTCTCCTACGCTTGCCATGTACCGCGCCAAAGATTTTGCCGACGCCGTCAGCAAAGCGGAAAAACTGGTTGCCATGGGGGGTATCGGCCATACCTCTTGCCTGTATACCGACCAGGATAACCAACCAGAACGCGTTGCCTTCTTCGGCGACAAGATGAAAACCGCACGTATCCTGATTAACACCCCAGCGTCTCAGGGGGGTATCGGTGACCTGTACAACTTTAAACTCGCTCCGTCTCTGACGCTGGGCTGCGGTTCCTGGGGCGGTAACTCCATCTCTGAAAACGTCGGTCCAAAACACCTGATCAACAAGAAAACGGTAGCGAAGCGAGCAGAAAACATGTTGTGGCATAAACTTCCGAAATCAATCTACTTCCGCCGCGGCTCACTGCCTATCGCGCTGGAAGAAGTAGCGACCGACGGGGCAAAACGCGCCTTCATTGTGACCGACCGCTACCTGTTCAATAACGGTTATGCTGACCAGATCACTTCCGTTCTGAAGTCTCACGGCATTGAAACAGAAGTGTTCTTTGAAGTTGAAGCAGACCCAACGCTGTCCATCGTGCGTAAAGGCGCTGAGCAGATGAATTCCTTTAAACCAGACGTGATTATCGCGCTGGGCGGTGGTTCACCGATGGACGCGGCGAAAATCATGTGGGTGCTGTACGAACATCCTGAAACCCATTTCGAAGACCTGGCGCTACGCTTTATGGATATCCGTAAGCGTATCTACAAGTTCCCGAAAATGGGCGTCAAAGCGAAAATGATCGCCGTGACCACCACCTCAGGTACCGGTTCAGAAGTGACCCCGTTTGCAGTAGTGACCGACGACGTGACCGGCCAGAAATACCCATTGGCGGATTACGCTCTGACTCCGGATATGGCCATTGTTGACGCCAACCTGGTGATGAACATGCCAAAATCCCTGTGCGCCTTTGGCGGCCTGGATGCTGTGACACACGCACTGGAAGCTTACGTTTCAGTACTGGCGAACGAATACTCTGATGGTCAGGCGCTGCAAGCGTTGAAACTGCTGAAAGAGTATCTGCCAGCCAGCTATAAAGAAGGTGCCAAGAACCCGGTCGCCCGTGAACGCGTGCACAATGCAGCGACCATCGCCGGCATCGCGTTCGCCAACGCCTTCCTGGGGGTTTGCCACTCAATGGCCCACAAACTGGGTTCTGAGTTCCACATCCCGCACGGTCTGGCCAACGCCATGCTGATCTCCAACGTTATTCGTTATAACGCGAACGACAACCCAACCAAGCAAACGGCCTTCAGCCAGTACGACCGCCCACAGGCTCGTCGCCGCTACGCTGAAATCGCTGACCACCTCGGTCTGGGCGCACCAGGCGACCGTACCGCGCAGAAAATCGAGAAGTTGCTGACCTGGCTCGATGAGATCAAAGCTGAACTGGGTATCCCGGCATCAATCCGTGAAGCCGGTGTAACAGAAGCCGATTTCCTGGCGAAAGTCGACAAACTGTCTGAAGACGCCTTTGACGACCAATGTACCGGTGCCAACCCGCGTTATCCGCTGATTGCCGAACTGAAGCAAATCATGCTGGATACCTTCTACGGCCGTAAGTTTAGTGAAGCGGAAGATGAAGAAGTTTTGGTAGTTCCAGCGGCGGCCAAAGCAGAAAAAAAGGCCAAAAAATAACGGTTCATTGAACCAATAAAAAAACCGCCGAAATGAACTGCACCCCAAAAGTTGGATCCCCAACTGAGTAAGGTGCAGTTTTTTATGAGCAAGTATTCTCTCAGCTTCAAGCTTAAGGTCGTGCAGCACTATCTTTCCAGCCGGGAAGGTCAGAAGGCGACGGCAAAGCGTTTTGGTATCGATCACAGCGCCGTTCGTAAGTGGTCTGCAGCCTGGGGCTTCATGGCGACGCAGGGTTAAAGGCCGGTATGGATACCGCAGGATAGCGCTTGCCGTTCGCCGGGAAGGAAGTCAGTTGAATCATAAAACGGTTCAGAGTCTGATGCAGAAAATGGAGTTAACTTCCTGTATCAGAAGGAAGAAATATGCCTTTTACAAAGGCCGATACGGAAAAGCCGCGGGTAATGTACTGAACCGTCGGTTCAGCGCGGACAAACCGAACCAGAAGTGGGTAACGGACGTGACGGAATTTAAAATTAGTGGGGAAAAACTGTATTTATCGCCGGTCCTTGACCTGTATAACGGTGAAATCGTCGCGTATCATATGGAACCTCATCCGCGCCTGTCGATGGTGGACGAAATGCTGACTAAGGCACTGTCAGCGCTGAATGAAGGTGAATATCCATTACTGCATTCAGATCAGGGCTGGCAGTATCAGATGGCGCATTATCAGAAGCGGCTTAAGGAAGCAGGGCTGAAACAAAGCATGTCACGAAAGGGAAACTGTTATGACAATGCGGTGATAGAAAGCTTCTTCGGCACGCTGAAATCGGAGTGCCTGTAACTGGGTGACTACAGTAATATTAGTGAGTTACGAACAGCAATCGACAAATATATCTACTATTACAACCATGAAAGAATAAAACAGAAACTGAAAGGCCTGAGTCAGGTAGAGTACCGAACCCAGGCCCAAATAGCCGCCTGATGTAAACCGTCCAACTCTATGGGGGTCAGTTCAGAAAGGCGGTTTTTTTATGCAGTACGTTGACCAGTATTTACCTGAGTGCGCAATAGCGTTTAAACACGCCACAAGGCTCCCTGTAGCGTTCTAAACGCTACTCCAGTGCCTGTATGGCTTCCTTGTAATGCTTGCGGCAAACGGAGACGTAGCTCTCATTCCCCCCTATCACGACCTGCTCACCAGCATGCATCGCCTGTCCGTTCTCATCCAGCCGTAGCACCATATTAGCCTTGCGTCCGCAATGACAGATAGTTTTCAGCTCTACCAGTTTGTCTGCCCAAGCCAGCAAGTATTGGCTGCCAATGAACAGCTCTCCCAGGAAGTCGGTGCGCAAGCCATAACACAAAACCGGAATATCCAGTTGGTCGACGACATCACACAATTGCTCAACCTGCTGTTTCGTCAGGAACTGACTTTCATCCAACAACACGCAATGTACCGGTTGCTGTTGATGTTCCTGTGCAATCATCGCATAGATCATCGACTCATTATTATAGAGCTGCGCCTGTGACGACAGCCCGATCCGCGAGCTGACCTTGCCGACACCAAAACGATGATCTATTTCGGCGGTAAACACCAGCGTACGCATACCACGCTCTTGATAATTATATGAAGATTGCAACAACGCAGTAGATTTCCCTGCGTTCATAGCAGAGTAATAAAAATAAAGTTGAGCCATGGGCCCGCAACTCCAATGGTATAAGAAATATTCGAAGGTTGATTCAGAGGTAAAGTGTACCATAACCTGCCGACCTGCTCACGCCTCTGGGTTAATCAACATCCCGCAAAACGAATGCCAACTTTCAAGTGAAACATTCCGTTTTCTGTACAACGTACTTTTACATCTATTTACAGGATGACTTCAGTCTGACATCACATTTAATTACGGCTAATGATTAGCACGCGGCATTAATGGTTATGCCAACACCCTGCATTAATGGTTATGCCAACACAGTAAAGCCCCAACCGGTCCGAGCCGGGAGGAATTAAAGCTATTAACACCACTTGGCACCATGCCAGAGTATTTAATGACAGAAAACAGCCTGGGTACAGTTCTTGACGTTATCTTTACTCGTATACCCCCATTGTTTACAGTGTTTGCATACTTGGTCGCGTGCTTTAACCCACATAATTCGACGTAATATTGATATAAAACACAATTATAACTTAACCATGAAAGCCATTTCGGCATAGCAAACATACCGTCACTGTTGAAAATTTGACTTAAAAATGACGGTTGTAATACTTATCTCCCCTGCCTATATTAGCCAGAGTGTTCTGGTTTTGTGTTTTAAAAGGTAAATTTGAGCCTTCCTTTTCAATTTGGCTATTGCAGAAAAGAAAAGAGCACTCTATTATTACCCCGACGCCCCCACCAATATAATTTGAGACTAGGACAATGAGCGAAGCATTAAAGATTTTGAACAACATCCGTACTCTACGCGCACAGGCAAGAGAATGCAGCCTGGAAACGCTGGAAGAAATGCTTGAAAAACTGGAAGTTGTTGTGAACGAACGTCGCGAAGAAGACAGCCAGGCTCAAGCAGAAGTTGAAGAACGCACCCGTAAACTGCAGCAATATCGTGAAATGCTGATTGCTGACGGTATTGATCCTAATGAACTGCTGCAAACTATGGCTGCAACTAAAGCCGCCGGTAAAGCTAAACGTGCAGCACGTCCGGCTAAATACCAATATAAAGACGAAAACGGCGAACTGAAAACCTGGACTGGCCAGGGCCGTACCCCAGCAGTGATTAAGAAAGCTATCGAAGAGCAAGGTAAATCTCTGGACGATTTCCTGCTGTAATAGCATTCCGCTGCAAGTTAAAAAGGCTCCCTTGGGAGCCTTTTTGTTACGCTTATTTTAAGAAGTAGTAGAACCCAAGTCAGGCTATGCGTAATTATCCTATGTAGGTAACCTTCTACCTCATTGGTCTTGCCTCTCGGCTATCTGACCTTTTCTGACTTTAGCAAAGCATAAAAAAAGGGGCCGTGGCCCCTTATAGCATTTACGTAAAGCTCAATTACTGAACTTTATAAAAAGACTTATACCATTCAACAAAGCGTTTTACACCTTCTTCCACGCCGGTTTCAGGCTTGAAGCCAATCACGCGATAAAGCTCCGCAGTATCGGAACTAGTATCCAACACGTCGCCAGGTTGCATCGGCAACATATTCTTATGCGCCTCAATCCCCAGAGCCTGCTCCAATGCGCTGATGTATTCCATCAACTTCACCGGATTGCTGTTGCCGATATTATAGACATGGTACGGCGCAGAGCTACTTGCCGGAGACCCCTGTTCCACCGTCCAGGCTGCATTCGGTTGCGGAATAACCGCCTGCAACCGCACAATAGCCTCTGCGATATCGTCAATGTAAGTAAAGTCACGGTGCATCTCCCCGTGGTTATATACATCGATGTTCTCACCTGCCAATATGGCCTTGGTAAATTTAAACAGCGCCATATCCGGACGCCCCCACGGGCCATAAACGGTAAAGAAACGCAGACCGGTGGTAGGCAGACCATATAAATGGGAGTAACTGTGCGACATCAGCTCATTGGCTTTCTTGGTTGCCGCATACAAAGATATCGGGTGATCAACAGAATCTTCGGTCGCAAAGGGTAACTTACGATTTAGACCATATACCGAACTGGAAGATGCATATAATAAATGCTCGACTTTATTATGTCGGCACCCTTCCAGCACATTCAAATGCCCGATAAGATTCGAGTCTGCATACGCCAGCGGGTTGTCCAATGAATAACGCACCCCGGCTTGCGCACCAAGATGAACCACCCGTTGAAACTTATGCTCGGCAAACAGCTGCGCCATGCCCTCACGGTCGGCCAAATCCAGCTTGATAAACCGGAAAGCAGGTTTATCCGCCAGCAGCTCAAGGCGCGCCATTTTCAGGCTCACATCGTAATAATCATTCAGGTTGTCGATACCGATAACCTGATGCCCAGCGGCCAACAGACGCTCAGCGGTGTAGTAACCAATAAACCCTGCCGCGCCTGTAACCAGGAATTTCATATTTATCCCTTAAATAACCGGCTGAATGGACGCACCGCGGCCAATAGCATAATAGGTAAAGCCACGACTTTCCAAACGTTCAGGATCAAACAGGTTACGACCATCAAAGATCACCGGTTGCTTTAACGAACCTTTAATCACGTCGAAATCTGGTGCGCGGAAGTTCTGCCATTCGGTACAGATAACCAGTGCGTCAGCACCCTGCAGCGCAGCTTCCTTGGTACCTACCAGCTTCAGATCGTCACGCTGACCGTAGATGCGCTGAACTTCGTTCATGGCTTCAGGGTCGTACGCCTGAACGGTAGCGCCCGCTTCCCACAGTTGCTCCATCAGCACCCGGCTGGAAGCCTCACGCATGTCGTCGGTATTCGGCTTGAATGCCAGCCCCCAAAGCGCAAAGGTTTTACCTTTCAGACCTTCACCAAAGTGATGTTTGATGAACTTGGTCAGCTTAAATTTTTGCTGATAGTTAACCTGCTCTACGGCTTGTAACAGTTTTGGCTGGTAGCCGATATGTTCAGCGGTGCGGATCAAAGCCTGAACGTCTTTCGGGAAACAGGAGCCACCATAACCACAGCCTGGGTAGATAAAGTGATAGCCAATACGGGAATCAGAACCGATCCCCTGACGCACTTTCTCAATGTCTGCACCCAGCATTTCGGCCAGATTAGACATTTCATTCATAAAGCTGATTTTGGTCGCCAGCATACAGTTGGCAGCATATTTGGTCAGTTCAGCACTACGAATATCCATCATGATCATGCGATCGTGGTTGCGGTTGAACGGCTCATACAGCTCGCGAATAGGTTCAACCACATCTTTGTTATCGGTACCGATAACAATGCGCTCAGGACGCATGCAGTCTGCTACTGCCGCGCCTTCCTTCAGGAATTCGGGGTTGGAAACCACATCGAAAGGAATCTGGCTGCCGCGTTTGCGCAGCGTTTCTTCCATAACCTGACGAACTTTATCTGCGGTGCCGACCGGCACAGTAGATTTATCGATCACTACTTTATGATCGGTCATATGTTCTGCGATGGTACGAGCTACGGCCGTCACATACTTCAGGTCGGCAGAGCCGTCTTCATCCGGTGGCGTCCCCACGGCGATGAACTGAATGGTGCCATGTTCAACGCCGGCTTTAGCATCGGTGGTGAACTGCAGGCGACCTGCTTCATAGTTTTGCTGTACCAACGGCGTCAGGCCTGGCTCAAAAATAGGGATATTTCCTTTCTTCAGGTTTTCGACTTTACGCTCGTCTATATCAATACACATAACGTCGTGGCCGACTTCAGCCAACACCGCAGCCTGCACCAGGCCAACATAGCCAATACCAAAAACTGTTACTTTCATGGGAAAATCCTAGTTTTTCAATTTAAGACGAAAGATGAATAAATTATTTCTTATCAACGGTCAGTAACTGTTTCAACCACTGAGTGAACTCTTGGCCCAGCCCGGCATGGCGCATGCCATATTCGACAAATGCCTGCATATAACCCAGCTTGTTGCCGCAATCATGGCTGATCCCTTTCAGGTGATACGCCTCTACCGTCTCTTGCTGCATCAGCATTTCAATGCTGTCGGTCAGTTGGATTTCACCACCCGCGCCCGGAGGGGTTTTCGAAAGCAGCGGCCAGATATCGGCAGAGAGTACATAGCGGCCAACAATGGCCAGGTTGGAAGGGGCTTCATCCGGCGAAGGTTTCTCGACTACGCTGACCATCGGGGCGCTTTCGCCCGGCTGCAGTTCATAACCTTTGCAATCGGCCACGCCATAGTTGCCAACATCTTTATGCGGCACAGGTTCAACCATAATCTGGCTGATACCCGTTTGTTCAAAACGCTGCAGCATTTCGTGCAAATTGTCTTTTTTCAGATCGGAGCTGTACTCATCGAGGATCACGTCCGGCAAAATCACCGCCACCGGTTCGTCCCCCACCAGTGGATAGGCACACATAATCGCGTGCCCCAGCCCTTTAGCCACCCCCTGACGCACCTGCATCACGGTAACGCCCTTGGGACAGATAGACTGCACTTCATCGAGCAACTGACGCTTAACGCGTTTTTCCAGCATCGCTTCCAGTTCAAAACTGGTATCGAAATGGTTTTCGATCGAATTCTTGGAGGAATGGGTAACCAACACAATTTCGTTAATCCCTGCCGCAATACACTCATTGACAACGTATTGGATCAAGGGTTTGTCAACCAACGGCAGCATTTCTTTAGGAATGGCTTTTGTCGCCGGTAACATCCGTGTTCCCAAGCCTGCAACCGGGATCACAGCCTTTCTGACTTTACGATTTACAGCAGGCATTATTTCCTCTCTTAATAGCGCTCAGTTTATGAGCTTCATCCGCCATACAAAAACCCTCGGAGTATACCAGCTTATGACTGACTGGCATTAACCGCGGCACAAATAGAAAAACTTTAGGACAATTACCCAATTGACTAACTGAGGTAAAAATAAGCATCTCAAATATATAAATTTCAAATACTATTTTGACCCAAGAGAATTATTCAGCACTGAGCATCAAGCGTAGCCTACCACCCGAGCCCCAAACCTGGCACTGCCAGGCAGCACAGTGCTGGCTGATTTGATTCATGTAGGTCGCCCCTAGCGTTCCCAGTGGCACACCGTTGCTCAGTTGAATTTGATTATCACCGGTATTTACATTGGCATGCAGGCCGGCGGAGACCAGGATCAGGTTTTTATATTCGGTGTGATAATAACCGACCAGCAGCGGAAATTGCCCTTCCAGCTTGCCTTGACGTAATAATTGATTAACCTGCTTTAACAATGCGGTCATTTGCGGTAGCCGATGACGCTGATTAGCTAAATGGTCTTGCAACAATCCATTAAATAATGCACGCAGCAGCAGGGCCGCCATTACGCCATTATCTCCTGCGCGGGTTACATCCAGACAATAGAACGCCAGGTCTTTATCCGACAGTGCCGCAATATCCAGCACCAATCCCGGGTTCTCGCTAGTGGTTAATTGCCGATAATTAATCCGGCAATTAGCCACGGTCTGCTGAACAGGGGGTTGTAACTGTTTGAGCAACTTCACCGCTTCGGAAGGATTTTTACTCAGCGCATCCCAGTCCTGGAACAGTTCCACCTCCTCAATGGCCGGAGAAGTGAACATATTGGGGTACAGACAGCCCAGCACCGCTTCACGTAAACGATTAAGGTCGGTCACCGGTTTTAGCAACACGTCCTGAACGCCTAACCGCAACATCTTGGCGATATCCGCCATTTTATCGGTAGCCGATATCACCAACACCGGAGTTTGCACACCTTGCAGCCGCAGATGTTCGACAAACTCAATCCCATCCATTTCCGGCATCGCTAGATCGCACAGGATTAAATCGGGATGCACATCATCCACCAGACTCAACGCCTGCAAACCATTAGGGGCCTCACTGGTTTCCGCCCCCAACGATTTCAAATAGCCAACAAGCACGGAACGAAAAACCAGTTCGTCCTCAACGACCAAAATGCGCTTGTGAGTCAATGGTAATGCCATCAGCCGAGCCTCTTCCCTTTTCATAGTGTAATAGTGGCTCAAAAAGACCTTTTATGCCTGTCGGAAATTGCTCCCATCGCAGGTTATACAGTCAAGAACCGTAAATTATTTGTTTTTTATCAAGGGCAACAGTTTATCCAGCTGTTTTTCAACTGCCAGCCTGCCGGCTTCAATCGCCTCTTCGGCGCGATGGAAATCCAACGTTGAAATCTGCGGACAATAGGGTTGTATCAGCACATCCGGCGGATCGCCTGCCATGCGGTTGCGTTTCAATCGATTTTCCAGTACCTGAATAGAGGTTCCCATAATTTCCATCGCCGTTGGCGTGAAATTAGGTTTTCTGGTGGTCATTTTGCTGATGCGTTCCCTTAATCGTCCTCGCCAGTTACGGGCAGGGAGATCTTTTGCCGCCTCCATATCAGGACTGCGTACCGAGAACAAATCCTGTTGCATCAGATGGGCATCGTGTTGCAAGTCAACGGCAATAACAATGTCGGCCCCCAACGCCCGTGTCAATGAGATAGGTACCGGATTCACCACGGCGCCGTCCACCAGCCAATAACCGTCAAACCACACCGGCGCCAACAGGCCGGGCATGCTGCACGACGCTCGCACCGCCTGATGAATGTCACCTTCGGTCAGCCACAGTTCCCGTCCGGTACTCAGATTGGTCGCCACGGCACCAAACTTCAATGAACACTCGGCGATGTCATCAATTTTCAACAACTGCCCTACTGCATTAAATACCCGCTCACCACGCAGCAGCCCACCGCGTTGCCAGGACAAATCCATCAAACGGATCACATCCCAATAACTGAATGAACGCACCCAGGTTTCCATGGCTGGCAGACGATGGCTGGCAAAAGCAGCCCCCACCAATGCGCCAACCGAACAACCGGCTACTATCTCGACTTCAACACCCAACCTCTTTAGTGCATTGATTACGCCAATATGTGCCCAGCCTTTAGCCGCCCCTGCCCCCAATGCCAATCCAACCTTGATTTTCCGCATAATTACCGCCTTTTCGGTGAATTGTTTCGATCCTGTCGTCAGCGTAGATTGTCAGGGTCGAATGATGTTAGGTAACATATGCGCTAAATCACTTTCGGCATCGGCCCGTTCATTTCGTTCCGGCCATTTTAGGAGTCACCTTGCCCGAATTATGCCCCTGCGGTAGCGGACTGGAGTATAGCGCATGCTGCGAACCCTACGTTAACGGCACTCAAACGCCGGCCACACCCGGACAATTAATGCGTTCACGCTTTAGCGCTTACGTAAAACACAATGTGGACTATCTGATTGCTACCTGGCATCCCGACTGTCATGCATCGGAATGGCGTAACGCGATCGTCGACAGTTTCAAGCATACCGAATGGCTGGGTCTGACGGTGGTTGAAGAAAAACAGGGCCATGAGGCCGGGGAAGGTTTTGTCGAGTTCATTGCCCGATTCGTCGACGGCAACACCGGTCAGCACCAGGCGATGCACGAGCGTTCACGCTTCCTTCAGCTTGACCAACGCTGGTATTATATTGACGGAACCAAACCCCAACCCGGCAGAAATGCAATTTGTCCCTGCGGCTCAGGGAAAAAATATAAAAAATGCTGCGGACGCTAGCCGAGGCTCAAAGTAACCAAAAGACTTCAAGCGGCTCACTATCGAGTCGCCGCTTGAAGATATAGATGATAAAAACTCTCGCCTGCAAAGACAGGACGTTCAGTATCAGACAGGATCCTCACTCCCATGCCACACCAAAATGTACAAAGAAAAGTTTTGCGCACCATTTGTCCTGATGCCAAAGGACTGATCGCCAAGATCACCAATATTTGTTACAAGCATGAACTCAACATTGTTCAGAACAATGAATTCGTTGATCACCGCACCGGCCGCTTCTTTATGCGTACCGAACTGGAAGGCATTTTTAACGATACTACCTTGCTGGCGGATCTCGACAGTGCACTGCCGGTGGGTTCCGTTCGCGAACTGCATAACTCTGGCCGTCGTCGTATTGTGGTGTTGGTGACCAAAGAAGCGCATTGCCTTGGCGACTTGCTGATGAAAAGCGCCTACGGCGGTCTTGATGTGGAGATTGCGGCAGTTATCGGTAACCACGATACGCTGCAAACGCTGGTAGAGCGTTTTGATATCCCGTTCCATCTGGTCAGCCATGAAGGCCTGACACGCGATCAACACGATCAGAAAATGATGGCCCAGATCGATCAGTATCAGCCGGATTACGTAGTGCTGGCCAAATACATGCGCGTGCTGACACCAGCATTCGTACAGCACTATCCAAACCAGGTGATCAATATCCACCACTCGTTCCTGCCGGCCTTTATCGGTGCACGCCCTTACCACCAGGCTTACGAACGTGGGGTGAAAATCATCGGCGCTACTGCCCATTACGTTAACGATAATCTGGACGAAGGCCCAATCATCATGCAGGACGTGATTCATGTTGATCACACCTATTCGGCTGAAGATATGATGCGTGCCGGGAGAGACGTCGAGAAAAATGCACTTAGCCGGGCGCTGTATCATGTGTTGGCACAACGGGTATTTGTCTACGGCAACCGGACGGTTATCCTGTAATTGCTCAATAAAGCGGTGCCTTTCGTTCAGGGATGCGCCGCCACGAGTAAAAAATCGGCAAACGATTCATTTTCTGCATTTCAATGCTTTACACGCTCGTTTCATTTGATATGATGCGCCCCGCTTACCGAGACAGACGTTTCGCAAGCAAGGCCAGTGGTGGGGTTCCCGAGCGGCCAAAGGGAGCAGACTGTAAATCTGCCGTCACAGACTTCGAAGGTTCGAATCCTTCCCCCACCACCATCTTCTCTCTGTTGATGAAAGCACAGCGAAAGCTGAAACTACATAAAACACTGAGGGGGAGGATGAGAAGCTTCGCCAAGGTTCGAGTCTCACGCAGTGAGACAACGCGCTTTAGCGCGGCCCGCAGGGTGAGGAGCGAAGTGACGAATAATCCTTCCCCCACCACCATCTTCTCTCTGCAACGAGTGAAGACGCAGTAAAGGAACCGGCCAGGTTTCTTCCGGATAAAACCGGAACTACAATTTGTAAAACCATGAATACCATGGTGGGGTTCCCGAGCGGCCAAAGGGAGCAGACTGTAAATCTGCCGTCACAGACTTCGAAGGTTCGAATCCTTCCCCCACCACCATCCTTGTATACCCCCCAGAATCAAAACAAACCTGACAGCATCAACATCACTCCTTACCGGGAGGGATGAGAAGCTTCGACAAGGTTCGAGTCTCACGCAGTGAGACAACGCGCTTCAGCGCGGCCCGCAGGGGGAGTCGCACAGCGACGAATAATCCTTCCCCCACCACCATCCTTGCATACTCCCGAGAATCAAAACAAACCTGACAGCATTCCATCACTCTCTCAGTTCATCATTTATCAATTGTCTTAACCATTCAGCGCATCCTCAACTTGAACTCCGGTCAACTATTCGCTATACCACTGACTTCTTTAATGCAGTAAGGAAGAAGTGCATGCGTAACAATATCTGCGTTTTTTGTGGTGCCAGCGAAGGCGTTAACCCTGCTTATGCCGAGAACGCGCGGCAATTGGGGCAAACGCTTGCTACTCAGGGCCGACGCCTCATCTATGGTGGCGGCAAAAAAGGGTTGATGGGCATCGTGGCTGATGCCGTGCTTGCCGCAGGTGGTGAGGCCGTGGGCATTATTCCCGAGCGGTTGGTAGAAGCAGAAACCGCACATCGTGGCCTGACTGAACTGGAAGTGGTTCCGGACATGCACACCCGTAAGGCGCGCATGGCGGCTCTGGCAGATGGTTTTATTGCGCTGCCCGGCGGCATAGGTACCCTTGAGGAACTGTTTGAAATCTGGACCTGGGGTCAGATCGGTTATCACAGTAAACCGGTTGGCTTGCTGGACGTGAACGGGTTCTATCGCCCGCTAAACAGCTTCCTGCTGCACGTCGCCGATCAGGGCTTTATGCGCCATGACTATCTGGGCACCATGCACATCAGTGAGTCTGCGCAAACCTTACTGCAACAATTTGACGACTATCAGCCCAAGACTTACGACCGCTGGGCAAAATAATTCAGCTTGCCGCCGGCGGCCTGATGCCGCTGGCCTGCGTTACATTTCTGGTCAAACTCTGCTACTATCTCAACTCATTTTTCTTGTAAAAACGGCACCGCTCATGAAGTTTGTCTCTTTTAATATCAATGGACTGCGTGCGCGTCCGCACCAACTGGCCGCGATCATCGAACAGCACCAGCCCGACGTGATCGGCCTGCAGGAAACGAAAGTTCACGATGACATGTTCCCGCTGGAAGAAGTCAGCCAGCATGGCTATCACGTGTTCTATCATGGTCAAAAAGGTCACTATGGCGTGGCGCTGCTAACCAAAGAAAAGCCGCTTGCCGTGCGCCGTGGTTTCCCTACCGATGATGAAGACGCACAGCGCCGCATCATTATGGCCGATCTGGCGACGCCACGAGGCACTTTGACGGTGATCAATGGCTACTTCCCGCAAGGGGAAAGCCGTGACCATCCGATCAAATTCCCCGCCAAGACACGCTTCTACCAGGATTTGCAAAACTACCTGGAGCAGCAAATGTCGGTGGACTCACCGGTACTGGTGATGGGTGACGTGAATATCAGTCCAACCGATTACGATATCGGCATCGGCGAGGAAAGCCGTAAACGCTGGCTACGTACCGGTAAGTGCTCCTTCCTGCCGGAGGAGCGCGAATGGATGGATCGCCTGATGAACTGGGGCCTGGTCGATACCTACCGCCAGGCTAACCCGGAACGTAACGATCAATTCTCATGGTTCGACTACCGTTCACGTGGTTTCGATGAAAACCGGGGTCTGCGTATCGATCTGCTATTGGCCAGCACGCCATTGGCCGCACGCTGCACCGCCACCGGCATCGATTATCAGATCCGCGGGATGGAAAAACCGTCGGATCACGCGCCAGTTTGGGCGGAATTCTCGCTGTAATTGCCCCAACCCCGGCCATTGCCGGGGTTTCGCTATGTGGTTCCTATGAAAATTATCGATGTCGTCGCCGCCATCATTGAAAGAAATGGCCAGATTCTTTTGGCACAGCGTAATGCTGACAGCGATCAGGCCGGACTGTGGGAGTTTCCCGGTGGCAAGGTTGAAGCAGGTGAGAGCCAGCCACAGGCACTGGCGCGTGAACTGGACGAAGAGTTGGGAATCGTGGCCAGGGTTGGCCGCTATGTCGCCAGCAACCAGTGGCAGCAAAGTGAGCGCGTCATCCGACTCCATGCCTGGCAGGTTGAAACCTTTAGCGGCGAATTACAAAACCGCTGCCATTCTGATTTTATCTGGTTGGCACCGGAGCAGGCATTTGACTACCCCCTGGCTCCGGCGGATGTACCACTATTAACCGCCTATATTAGCGCACTGCGGGCGCAAGGCTGAGTTACAGCGTCACTTCTTCAGACGCACCCAGACTAACGGATTAGTCCCCACCACATTGGGGTCGCGTACGCACTGCAACGCTTCCCCTTCCACCTTGAGTACCGCCCCTTCAGAATAGTTTTGATCCTGATAGATGCAACAACGACTGCAAGATTGTGCTATCGGTTGAGCCGCAGCGTTTTTTGCCGCACCCCAGATCTCCGGCGACACCGGCACCACCACATCGACATCGCCACGGTTGGCCATCGCCGTAGTGCAAAACAGCAGTGCGCTACCGGCCAGCAACAGTAAGCCGTGATTCATTCGCTCTTCTCCCGCGCCTTACCGGCGCTTTTCTTGCGTTTTTTCGTCCCGGCGGAAGGTGAAGGCGGCAACCCGCGAAATGCCATACTCGCCCGGCTCTGCTTGGCCTGATAGATCAGTTCCTGCAGAGTACCTACCAGAGGTTGCATAAAGTCCTGATAACGGCAGGATTTCTCACTGATTTGCGTCAGCGTGGCTTCCCAGTTGGCGGTCATATCAGGACGGGCAGCAATATCCGGCAGCGAATGGATCAACGCCCGGCCGGTTTCACTGGAGTGAATATAACGCCCTTTCTTATACAAAAATGCCCGCTTGAACAGCAACTCAATGATACCCGCGCGCGTGGCCTCGGTCCCTAAACCATCGGTCGCCCGCAGGATTTTCTTTAACGCTTTATCCTGAACAAAACGCGCAATCCCGGTCATGGCGGAAAGCAGGCTGGCATCAGTAAACGGACGTGGCGGTTGGGTCTGGCGTTCTACCACCTCACCACGTTCACAAAGTAGCTCGTCATCCTTCGCCACTACCGGCAACGGAGCGCCTTCGTTTTCTTCATCGCGCTCTTTACTGCCAAGCAGCGTTCGCCATCCTGCCTCAGCAAGAAAACGTGCCTTGGCGATAAACTTGCCGCCGGCGATATCCAGCTCAATCACGCATTTGCGGAACATGGCATCTGGGCAGAACTGCATCAGGTACTGCCGTGCAACCAAGCCATAAACGTTCAGTTCATCCTGGCTGAGGCTGACCTTACTGGCACGGGCAGTAGGAATAATGGCGTGGTGGGCATCCACCTTCTTGTCGTCCCAGCACCGGTTACGACGATCGCTGTCGATCACCGACTGCGGATACAGATCCGGCTGATGAACACTGATGGCGTTCAACACCGAATGCCGCCCGGCAAAATGCTCTTCCGGCAGGTAGCGGCAGTCGGAACGCGGATAGGTAATCAATTTATGGGTTTCGTACAGCCGCTGGCACACCTCCAGCACCTGCTGCGCACTCAGGTTAAAGCGCTTGGAAGCCTCAATCTGTAAGGTCGACAATGAAAACGGCAAGGGGGCGGTATCTGATTCCCGTTTATCATTATAAGAGGTGACCAGCGCCGGCTGACCCTCGATGCGCTTGAGCACGTGTTCTGCCAGCGATCGGTGCAGCAAGCGCCCTTCTTCGTCCTGATAAGGCTCGCAGGAGTCACTCGGTTGCCACAGGGCGACAAAACGCTCGTCTTTGGGCGTCACTATGTGCGCTTTGACTTCGAAGAAGTCCTTCGAGACAAAATTTTCAATATCTTCGTCACGCCTGACTACCAACCCCAACACCGGCGTTTGCACCCGGCCCACCGACAACACACCATCATAACCGGCATTACGCCCCAGAATGGTGTAGGCGCGGGTCATGTTGATACCATACAGCCAGTCTGCGCGGGAACGCGCCAGGGCGGAGACACAAAGTGGGATAAAGTCGCGGTTGTCACGCAGCCTTTCGATAGCGCGCTCCACCGCCTGCGGGTTGAGATCGTTGATCAGGCAACGGCGGACGCTATGACGTTTTTCCGGCGATAAGGCCAAATAGTCCAGCACCTCGTCCACCAGCAATTGGCCTTCCCTGTCCGGGTCACCGGCATGCACCACTTCATCGGCCTCATGCAACAGCTTTTTAATGGCATTAAGCTGTTTGCTGACAGAAGGCCGTGGCTGCAACTGCCACTTTTCAGGGATGATCGGCAAATCCGCCAGCGACCAGCGCGCATAACGACTGTCGTAGGCATCCGGCTGCGCCTGTTCTAACAAGTGGCCCACACACCAGGTCACCACATCATTGTTACCGCAGGCGATAAACCCGTCGCCGCGGCGATGCGGCTTGGGAAGTACGTCGGCAATGGCGCGAGCCAAACTCGGTTTCTCGGCAATAAACAGTCGCATTATTCACCGTTATTCTGGCTGTACGTCATCAGGAATTCTCTTACTTCAGCATAATTCCCGCGGAACACAATCCGCTGGGATTTCTTTTCCAATTGATAGTGATACATCGGATCGTAGTAGTGCTGCAACAACGGCACCAGCCACTGCTGATGCTCGTCACTATTTCCACTGGCCTGCTGATACTGCAGTGCCCGTTCCAGGTGCTGCGTCAGCAGTTGGAAACGCTCCAGCCCCAGGCGGCGGCGAATGGCAAACAGACCGTGATGCAGATATTCATCGTACTTTTGCCAGCCAAGCTGCGCACCGTAGGCGTGTTCAAACTCAATACGCATCCGATCGATATATTCGTGCTGCAGCCGTGCCAGACGCACCTCAAAAGGATCGTCTATCACCGCCACCGGTGCCTGCTGCATTCGGTTGAAGATCGGTAATGGCAGATTGTTGCTGCCGATAATGCGCCCTTCATCTTCCAGCACCCAGCGGCGGCAGCCACCATGCTGTTTTTTCAGCAATAACACAGCCAGACGATTCTCAAAATCAATCTGGCCGCTTTGACTCACCAACGTTCGGCCAAAAGATGACCCGCGGTGGTGCGCCGCACCTTCCAGATCAACGCCGTCGGCCAGCTCATTGACCAGCAGAGTTTTACCGCTGCCGGTATTGCCGCCAATCAGCACCATCGGCAGTTCGGCGCTCTGCTCCAGCGTGATGAGCAGAAAATTGCGCAGGGCCTTGTAACCGCCGGTGATGCGCGGATAGGCGACGCCGGCCTCACGCAGCCACTGTTGCACCAGTTGCGAACGCAAACCGCCGCGGAAACAGTAAATATAGCCTTCCGGCCATTGGGCACATTGCGCCAGCCAGGCCGCCGTGCGTTGCTCACGCAATCGGCCATTGACCAGACTATGCCCGAGCGCAATCGCTGCTTGCTGCCCTTGCTGTTTGTAACAGGTGCCAACCGCCTGCCGCTCATCGTCGTTCATTAACGGCAGATTGATGGCATTGGCGAAAGCCCCCTGCTGAAACTCAACCGGTGCACGCACGTCAATCAGCGGGATATCCTGCAAAAAAATACGGCGATAGTCCTGGCTGTCTTCCCGTTCCCTGGTAGCTAACACTAGACAACCTCGATCAACGGCTTGCCCGGCACGACCGCATGCAGTTCACCGATAGCCTGGAGTTGAATGCCGTGGCGCTCGGCAATCGCCTGCACCTGCTGCTCCGCTTCAGGCAGTACTGCCAGTAGCAAGCCGCCGGAGGTCTGCGGATCGCACAGCAATTGGCGCTGCAGGTCGGTCATTTCACCAACCAGATGGCCGTAACTCTCAAAGTTGCGCCCGGTACCGCCGGGTACGCAGCCTTCGGCAATATAACGCTCGATGTCAGGCAGTTTAGGGACCTGATCAAACCATAGCGTCGCCTGCAGCCCTGAACCCTGGCAAACTTCGCTCAGATGGCCCAGCAGACCGAAGCCGGTGACATCGGTCATCGCCGTCACACCTTCGACTTCGGCAAAATCCGTGCCCGGTTTATTCAGTTGGCACATCACTTCGGTCGCCAGGCCTTCATGCTCTGGCAACAATTTGCTTTTCTTCTCGGCGGTGGTCAGCACGCCAATGCCCAACGGCTTGGTCAGGTACAATTTGGCACCGGCCTGTGCCGCGCTGTTTTTCTTTACCCGTTCGGTATTGACGATGCCAGTCACTGCCAGGCCAAAAATAGGTTCCGGCGCATCAATAGAATGGCCCCCCGCCAGGGCGATACCCGCCTGCTGGCAAGCATAACGCCCACCGTCGATCACCTGCTGCGCCACTTCCGCCGGCAGCGTGGCAATCGGCCAGCCCAGAATGGCAATCGCCATGATTGGTTTCCCCCCCATGGCATACACGTCGCTGATGGCGTTGGTGGCGGCGATGCGACCGAAATCGAACGGGTTATCGACGATCGGCATAAAGAAGTCGGTGGTACTGATAATGCCCACGCCGTTGCCGATATCATACACCGCCGCATCGTCACGGGTTTCATTACCGACCAGCAAGCGCGGATCGACAAATTTCTCCCGCTCGCTGTGCAGAATAGTTTCGAGAACTTTCGGTGAGATTTTACAACCGCAGCCGGCGCCATGGCTGTACTGGGTTAAACGGATCGCTGGCGATGTCATATACCACTCCCTTCGGTTAACGGCATTCAAGATATCATAGGGTAGCGCTTGCCGACGGGATTGGTAAGAGCGGGCTGCCGATAACCGAACAGCCTGCTCATAAACAACACAGAATGGTGGGATTTAGCACATTTTTGCCGCAATCCCGCCGGTGGGATCAGAAATAGCTGACGAAAGGCGTGCTGTCTGGGGCGATCACTTTGGTAGAAGCTTTTAACTGTGGGGTACCCAAATACAGGAAACCGACAATTTCGTCCTGCTCGCGACAGCCAAAGGCTTCACGAACCAGTGGGTGCTCGGTCCAAGCGCCGGTGCGCCAAATACCGTTGAAGCCCTGCGCCAGTGCAGCCATCTGCATCGCCTGAACCGCACAACCGGCAGAAACCACCTGTTCCCAGCGCGGAACCTTGGTTTCTTCGGTGCAATGGGCTACCACGGTGATAATCAGCGGGGCGCGGAATGGCGCTTTTGTCGCCTTTTCTAACGCGGCTTCATCCATTTCGTCCTGCTTTGCAGCAGCTTGTAACAATTGGCTAAAACGCTCCAGACCCTGGTTTTCGATCATCACAAAACGCCATGGCTGCAAGGCACCATGATCGGGCGCTCGCAGGCCCGCGCTGATGATATTCTGACGCGCCTCACCCGTCGGCGCAGGGGCCACGAGGCGTGACGCAGAGCGGCGATTCAGTAAAAGTTCCAGTGCATCCATCGTAAACTCCTGATAACAATTTTCATTCAAATCACGGTAACATAGCTAAACGGCGAGTGACAGCCTCGGCATTAGCCTCTGTGACCCACTATTTAAAGCTGACATTTCTTTGGCCGCTCATTAGGATAGCGGAACATTCTCGACTCTTGCTGGAGAGCACATGCGCACATTGTGGCAAATCATTGCCGGCGTTTTCAGGTGGACATGGCGTCTGCTGAACTTTATCAGGGAACTGATCCTCAATTTGTTCCTGGTGTTGTTGATCCTGGTTGGGGTTGGCATCTATCTTTCATTCCAGAGTGCTACCACCCCTGCCGTCCCTACCCGCGGTGCGTTGCTGGTTGACCTGAGCGGCGTGGTGGTTGACCAACCGTCGATGAACAACAAGGTTCGCCAATGGGGTCGTGAACTGTTGGGCGCTTCCAGCAACCGCCTGCAGGAAAACTCCCTGTTTGACTTGGTTGACAGCATCCGCAAAGCCAAAGACGACAAAAACATTACCGGCATGGTATTGCAGTTGAATGACTTTGCCGGTGCCGATCAGCCTTCGCTGCAGTACATCGGCAAGGCGCTGCGTGAATTCCGTGACAGTGGCAAACCGATCTTTGCCATTGGCGACAGCTATAACCAGACACAATATTATCTGGCCAGCTACGCCAACAAGGTTTACCTGTCACCTCAGGGTGCGGTCGACCTGCACGGTTTCGCCACCAACAACCTTTACTACAAATCTTTGTTGGAAAAACTCAAGGTCACCACCAACATCTTCCGCGTCGGTACCTATAAATCCGCCGTGGAACCCTTGATCCGTGACGATATGTCACCGGCCGCCCGTGAGGCAGACAGCCGCTGGATTGGCGGATTGTGGCAGAACTATCTGGATACCATAGCGGCTAACCGCCAGATCACGGCGCAACAGCTGTTCCCAGGGGCCGCAGGCGTGCTGAGCGGTATGCAGGCTGCTGGGGGGGATACGGCGAAGTATGCGCTGGATAACAAACTGGTCGATGAACTAGCGTCGCGCACCGTTATCGAAAACCAACTGATCAAGACTTTCGGTTGGGACAAACAGGCCAATGATTTCAACGCTACCAGTATCTACGACTACCAGCCGAAGCCGACGACGGATCAAGGCGGTAAAATCGCCGTGATCTTCGCTAACGGCGCGATCATGGACGGCCCGCAAACACCAGGCACCGTTGGCGGCGATACCACTGCCGCAGAACTGCGTCAGGCGCGACTGGATCCGGCTATCAAGGCGGTGATTTTCCGGGTCAACAGCCCAGGGGGCAGCGTCAGTGCCTCGGAAGTGATCCGCTCCGAGTTGGCCGCGGTACGTGCCGCCGGCAAACCTGTGGTGGTTTCCATGGGTAGCATGGCGGCCTCAGGCGGCTATTGGGTCTCTACACCGGCGGATTACATCATCGCCAGCCCAAGCACCCTCACCGGTTCCATTGGCATCTTCGGGGTGATTAACACCTACGAGCAGACGCTGGACAGCATCGGCGTACATACCGACGGTGTGGCAACCTCGCCGCTGGCGGATCTGGCGGTCACCAAGGCACTGCCACCTGAGTTCTCGCAGATGATGCAGTTGAACATCGAGAAAGGTTATCAAAACTTTATCGACCTGGTCGCCAAGTCGCGCAAAATGACACCGCAGCAGGTTGATCAGATTGCTCAGGGTCACGTATGGCTGGGCAGCGACGCCAAGACCAATGGTCTGGTCGATCAGTTGGGTGACTTCGACGACGCGGTGAAGAAAGCCGCCGAACTGGCGCAATTGAAACAGTGGCAGCTTAACTGGTTTGTCGATACGCCAAGCCTGACCGACATGGTGCTCAGCCAATTTGGCGTTTCCATTCACGCCATGCTGCCAGCAGCCATCCAGTCGATGCTGCCTGCACCCTTGGCATCAGTGGCCATGGCGGTCAAAGAGCAGCCAGGTTTGTTCAATAACCTGAACGACCCGCAAAACCGCTATGCCATCTGTTTGACCTGCGGAGAAGTCCGCTAACAAATTAATCCTCAGCCCGGCACCCGTCGGGCTTTTTTTCTGCGTTTATCCCCCTATAATTCAGCCCATCTTATTTCTGTTAAAACAATCACTATGAAAAAGAAATCGATTTACGTCGCCTACACTGGCGGGACCATCGGTATGCAGCGTTCTGAGCACGGCTATATTCCAGTCTCTGGCCACCTGCAACGACAACTGGCCCTGATGCCGGAATTCCACCGGCCGGAAATGCCGGACTTCACCATTCATGAATATGCGCCGCTGATCGACTCCTCTGACATGACGCCGGAAGACTGGCAGCATATCGCCGACGATATCAAACTGAACTATGACCGCTATGACGGCTTCGTGATCCTGCACGGTACCGACACCATGGCGTTCACCGCCTCGGCGCTTTCGTTCATGCTGGAAAACCTGGCCAAGCCGGTGATTGTTACCGGTTCTCAGATCCCACTGGCGGAACTGCGCTCCGATGGCCAGACCAACCTGCTGAACGCGCTATATCTGGCGGCCAACCATCCAGTGAATGAAGTCAGCCTGTTCTTCAATAACAAACTGTTCCGCGGCAACCGTACCACCAAGGCGCATGCTGACGGTTTCGACGCCTTTGCTTCACCCAATCTGCCGCCGTTGCTGGAGGCCGGTATTCATATTCGCCGCCAGAACGGCATCGACAGCCCGGTTTGCACTGGCGAACTCAAGGTGCATGACATTACGCCGCAACCGATCGGTGTGGTGACCATTTACCCAGGTATCTCCGGCGCGGTAGTGCGCAATTTCCTGCTGCAGCCGGTGAAAGCCTTGATCCTGCGCTCTTACGGCGTAGGCAACGCACCGCAAAAAGCAGAGCTGGTGGATGAATTGCGCGATGCCTCTGAACGCGGCATTGTGGTGGTAAACCTTACGCAGTGCATCTCCGGGCGTGTCAATATGGAAGGCTACGCCACCGGTAATGCGCTGGCCCATGCCGGCGTCATCAGTGGGTTTGATATGACGGTCGAGGCCGCATTGACCAAGCTGCATTACCTGCTGAGCCAACCTCTGACGCCAGAACAAATCCGCAGCCAGATGCAACAGGATCTGCGCGGCGAGTTAAGCATTAACGGTTAACCCATACACCACGGAGTCGCAATGAAAACAGCCCTGTTGCTTATCGATTTGCAAAACGACTTTTGCCCCGGCGGCGCATTGGCGGTGACCGAAGGTGATGCCGTTATTAGCGTTGCCAATCAGGCCATAGCGGCCTGCAACGCACGCGGTGAACCGGTGGTCGCCAGCCAGGACTGGCACCCCGCCAATCACCGCAGCTTTGCGGTAAACGCCAACGCGCCGGTGGGCACCCTGGGTGAGCTGGAAGGGTTGCCGCAGGTTTGGTGGCCGGTGCACTGCGTACAGGAAAGCCAGGGCGCTGAGTTTCATCGGCAATTGCACCAACGGGAGATTATCGCAGTGTTCCGTAAAGGGCAAAATACGGCTATCGACAGCTACAGCGCCTTCTTCGACAACGGTCACCGCTCGCACACTGAGTTAGACAGCTGGCTGAAAGCGCAGAACATTAGCCATCTGGCGATTATGGGGTTAGCAACCGACTACTGCGTAAAATTCAGCGTTCTGGATGCGCTGGAGCTTGGCTACAAAACTACGGTGATTACCGACGGCTGCCGCGGGGTTAATTTGCAGCCTGGCGACAGTCAGGAAGCCCTTCGGGTAATGCAACAGGCCGGGGCACAATTAGTTACCCTGTCACAGTTCATCGACCGCTGATGCCATTGGGCGCTTTTTGCGCCCTTTCCTTCCTCTGGCCCAAATCTCGACATCGCTCACATTCCAACCATTCTCCTGTGATTACATCTTGTTCGCGTGCGGTACTTTTGCTGTTATGACCGCTGATGCATTGGCATCAGTAAGTTATACGCATCCGGGGCCCATTGAGCCCGGCTTTATGTTACCGCCTCAGGCGGTTTCGGTCGGCTTTGCCGACCAAAGGAGATGACATGGTATTAACACGTAAACTGCTGCCTTTACTGGTAGCGGTGCAGCTTGGTATGGCTGGTGCCGGCATGGCTCATGCCGCCTCTTACCTTTCCGTCGGTTATTTCAACGGCGGCGGTGATGTTACCGCCGGTCCTGGCGGCGATATCAACAAGCTCGACGTCACACAAATTACCCACCTCAATTATTCTTTCGGTCTTATCTACAACGACGAGAAACAGGAAACCAACCCGGCGTTAAAAGATCCGTCCCGCCTGCACCAAATTTATCTGTCACCCAAGGTGAAGGCAGATTTGCAACTGTTGCCGATACTGCGTAAACAGAACCCGGAGCTGAGAGTATTGCTGTCCGTCGGTGGTTGGGGCGCGCGCGGGTTCTCCGGCGCGGCCGCCACAGCGGAAAGCCGGGCGGTGTTTATCCGCTCGGTGCAGCAGGTCATCAAGCAATATCATTTGGACGGCATCGATCTCGACTGGGAATACCCGGTTAATGGTGCCTGGGGGCTGGTTGAAAGCCAACCGGCGGATCGTGCCAACTTCACGCTGTTGCTGGCGGAACTGCATAAAGCGCTGGATAAAGGCAAGTTGCTGACCATCGCCGTCGGGGCCAACGTGAAAAGCCCGCAGGAATGGGTTGATGTTAAAGGCATTGCGCCCTATCTCGACTACATCAACCTGATGACTTACGACATGGCGTACGGCACCCAATACTTCAACTCCAATCTGTATGACTCCAAACAGTGGCCAACCGTCGCCGCTGCCGATCGTTACAGCGCCAATTTTGTGGTGGATAACTATCTGGCCGCCGGGTTAAAGCCGGCTCAGTTGAACCTGGGGATTGGTTTCTATGGCCGGGTGCCAAAACGGGCGACCGAGCCGGGCATCGATTGGGACAAAGCGGACGCGGCCAAAAACCCGGTCTCCCAGCCCTACTTCACCGCACGCGAAACGGCCGTGTTCAAGGCTATGGGGTTGGATCTGACCAAGGACAGCTATTTCAAATACAACGATATCGTCAGCAAGCTGCTAAACGATCCACAACAGCGTTTCACCGCCCATTGGGACAATGACGCCCAGGTGCCCTACCTGACTATGAAATCCGCCGAGGGCAAACCGCTGTTCGCTATTTCCTACGAAAATCCGCGTTCGGTTGAACTCAAGGCTGACTACATCAAAAGCAAGGGATTGGGCGGTGCGATGTTCTGGGAATATGGCGCTGACGACAATAACCGCCTGGCGCATCAACTGGCGGAATCACTGGGGATTAACGGCGCGAAACGGTAATTCAACGGGCGATGCGAGCATCGCCCAGCTGTCAAATTTACTGTGGCTTTAACTTGACCAGCGGTTCAGCAATGAACTGCTGTTTCAGCTCCTGCTTACTCTTCATCACTATCTGCCCGTCAGTGCCAATACTCATGTGCTGCGGGTCAGCGTTGTGTAATGACTGCCACAGCATCACCGCTTGCAGACTGTTTTCTTTCTGCTCCGGCGTCAGCGCCACACCGTCCGGCCACTTGCCCAACTCAACGGCCAGTACCAGTCGCTGATAGATTTCCGGCGTCATGGCGGCAATCAGATCTTTTACGTCCATCAGAGCATCTCCTCACTCGTGGAAGAATAATTAGCTGAATCGATTTTTCTCACTGAATAATCCGTCAGCCGGCCGTTTTTTCGCCATTCTCACCGTCGGTAAAGCTCAGCGACGCGGAGTTAACGCAAAAACGCTCGCCGGTAGGCTGTGGCCCATCGGGGAAGACATGCCCCAGGTGGGCGTCGCAATGCCCACAGCGGATCTCAACGCGATGCATATTATGCGTATTATCATCAAGATAACGAATAGCATCGTCGGAAACCGGCTGATAGAAACTTGGCCAGCCGCAACCGGAGTCATACTTGCTGTCGGAGTAAAACAGCGGATGGTTGCAGCACAGGCAATGGTACACGCCCTCACGTTTGTTGTGCAGCAATTTGCCGGAATACGGCGCTTCGGTACCACGTTCCTGAGTCACATAACGTTGGATTTCATTCAGTTCCGTGGCCGGATGCTCAGGGGGTGTCTTTTTAGCCATTTGTGCGTTTCTCTGAATGTGGATAATGTCAACGAAAACAATGAGTAATAATAACAAAAAATTAACAACACTGCAGCGCTTTTTGGCCTAAACTGTAGCCCATAAAGGTCACGCCACGATGATATGTGATGCCGATCACATATCTTGCACGGGCTGACTTTATACTTAGCGGTTTGACCCCATATAACGGATGAGGCCGAACGCAAACGGAATGTGCAATAAGCACTCAAACCCGGCTTCCAGGTTTGATTTGCAGCAAGAATTGACACGATTCCGCTTGACGCTTGGTAAGGTTTTTGTAATTTTACAGGCAACCTTTTATTCACTAACAAATAGCTGGTGGAATATATGACTATCAAAGTAGGTATCAACGGTTTTGGCCGTATCGGTCGCATTGTTTTTCGTGCTGCTCAAGAACGTTCTGACATCGAAATCGTTGCAATCAACGACCTGTTAGACGCAGAGTACATGGCTTACATGCTGAAATATGACTCTACTCACGGCCGCTTCAACGGCACTGTAGAAGTTAAAGACGGCCACCTGGTTGTTAACGGTAAAACCATCCGTTGTACCTCAGAAAGAGATCCGGCTAACCTGAAGTGGAACGAAGTCAACGTTGACGTCGTTGCTGAAGCAACTGGCTTGTTCCTGACTGACGAAACTGCACGTAAACACATTGCTGCAGGCGCTAAGAAAGTTGTTCTGACTGGCCCATCCAAAGACGACACCCCAATGTTCGTTATGGGTGTTAACCACAAATCTTACGCTGGTCAGGAAATCGTTTCTAACGCTTCTTGTACTACCAACTGCTTGGCACCACTGGCTAAAGTTATCAACGACAAGTTCGGTATCGTTGAAGCTCTGATGACCACTGTGCATGCAACTACCGCAACTCAGAAAACTGTTGATGGCCCGTCTCACAAAGACTGGCGCGGCGGCCGCGGCGCATCCCAGAACATCATCCCTTCTTCTACCGGTGCTGCGAAAGCAGTAGGTAAAGTTATCCCAGAACTGAACGGCAAACTGACCGGTATGGCGTTCCGCGTTCCAACTCCGAACGTGTCTGTGGTTGACCTGACTGCTCGCTTGGCAAAACCAGCTTCTTACAAAGAAATCTGTGCTGCTATCAAAGCGGCTTCTGAAGGCGAGCTGAAAGGCGTTCTGGGCTACACCGAAGACGAAGTAGTTTCTACCGATTTCAACGGCGAAACTCTGACTTCCGTATTCGATGCCAAAGCCGGTATCGCTCTGAGCGACACCTTCGTGAAACTGGTTTCTTGGTACGACAACGAAACTGGCTATTCCAACAAGGTTCTGGATCTGATCGCTCACATCTCCAAATAATGGATTGATGTTAAGCTGATGATGAGGGTGACATTTTTGTCGCCCTTTTTTTGTTTCTACGGCGTACAAAAGGCAACCCGATGAACGAAAAGATTTTCACCCTACCCGTTACCGAACAAATTTCCCCTTTTATCAGTCAGCGCAAGCTCGACGAACTGCCTGTCGTAGTGGTTTCCCATCCGAAAGTACGCGCAGCTATCTCACTTCAAGGTGCGCATCTGTTGGCCTGGCAACCTAGCGGTGAAAAACCGGTTATTTGGCTGAGCAACAATACACCGTTTAAAAAAGGCAATGCCATCCGTGGCGGCGTGCCTGTCTGCTGGCCCTGGTTTGGCCCAGTGGCAAAACCTTCTCACGGTTTCGCACGCAATCAGCCGTGGACTCTGACGGCGCATGATGAAGACGACAACGGCGTTATTCTGACCTTCACGCTGAAAGACAACGAGCAGACCCGCAGCCTGTGGCCACATGCCTTCACGCTGATCGCCCGTTTCAAACTGGGTGAGGAATGTGAAATCGAGCTGGAATCCCACGGTGACTATCAAGCGACCGCAGCCCTGCACACTTACTTCCAGATTGGTGATATTGCGCAGGTCAAGGTAGCGGGTCTCGGCGAACCTTACATTGATAAAGTGGCCGCCGGCGCACAGGCTCGTCAGGTGGGTGACGTGACCTTCGTCGGTCAGACCGACCGGGTTTATACCCAACCGGACGCCTTCAGCCTGATCAAGGATGCATCATTAAAGCGCACCATTGAGGTTCATCACCATCATATGAGTGACGTTATTGCCTGGAACCCCGGCGTGGAGCTTTCTTGCAGCATGGCGGATATGCCGAATGACGGTTATAAAACCATGGTTTGTGTGGAAACCGGTCGCGTAAGTAAGCCCCTGGTGGCAGCCGGTGAACAGCCGGCTCGACTGGCCGTGTCCTTCCGTATTCGTAACAACGCCTGATCCCGTTAAGGGCGGCAAACATCGCCGCCCAGTAACTGCGCACTACAGATGTGCAAAAGGGGCGCTAGCGCCCCTTCAGACTGATGACAAACCTCATTCCTGCCCAGAGCGAGTAGAGGCCGATAAATAAAAATCAGGAAAATCAATTCATTGATTTTCGGCTGCTCACCACAAAGCAGGAAAAACCACGCTTTTTCCTGCTTTGTCAGCAACATAAAGGGGCGCTAGCGCCCCTTTATGATACATACATTGCCCGATACTGGTGCAACCCTCGATTAGAAGGTGTATTTCACACCCGTCATCAACACCCCGGTGTAAGATTTATCCACCATTGGGCTGTCTTTTACTTCGCTGGACAGGCTGATATAACGCCCGAGGAAGAATGCGTCCCAGTCTTTGTTAATCTTATAGTTGGCACTCAGCTCAACATAAGGTGCCCAGCTATCGCTCGGCGTGTAGCTGTCCAGGCCGCTGCGGCGGGACTCGTTTTCGCTGATGCCATAGTAGTATTTGTTCTGGTTCTTGCTGCTCCACGTCACACCCGCACCAGGTACCAGGGTGATATCGCCCAGATCAAATTTGTACAGATAGGCGAAATCACCCACCATACCGTTGCTGTAGTCTAACGTATCACCGGTAAAGGTGGTACGCAGAATGCCCCACTCAGCAAAATGCGAATAGGCCAGACCGGCCATCAGCGTACCGCGACGCTTGTTCAACTGCTTCATACGGTCGTCGTCGCTGTCACCCGGACGATAGCCCAGCGGTGAAAAGTAGCCCATCAGACTCAGTTGGTTTTGCTGATCTTTCCACAGGTAATAACCAGCGGTCAACGTACGGAAGTAGAAGTCGTCACCTTCATAGTTAATGACGGGTACCGGATACACGCGCTCCTGATAGCCACGATACGGATCCGGGCTAACCAGCGCGGAAGCACCGAGTGACCAAGTTCCTGCCTGAGCACTTTGCGCACAAACCATTGCGGAAGCGATAATTGCTAGCGTTTTGAGTTTAAAAATCTTCACTGGTTCTTTTTCCATAAATAACAGAGTTAATTGCGTGCTTAGTTTATGTGAGAATTTCGTGACGCGCTGAATCTTTACAATAGAAAACGGCCAAGATCGAATAACTTAGAACCTAAATATGAATTAATCATGGCAGAACCATGACGTTTTTTGCCGCAGGCCGCGCCAGACAAGGCATTTGGTTATCCCTGTAATAACTGAGTCATTGATATGACTTAAAAAAAGCTTTTTACCACACAGGAAATTTTCTGGTATGCAAACTAAGCTTAAATCAGAAGATGAGTAAATCCTGAGCCAGTGGCAATACAGCGCAACTCGCGATAATAAGCGCACCAAGTTGGCATACGAGTTGCTGTACTCAGGGATAACGTCTTCTTTCGGGAGCCAAAACACTATCACCAGCTCCCTTTAACCTGTGCTAATAACGAAAGGACGGGCATCGCCATGAACATATTTGACCACTATCGCCAGCGCTACGAAGCTGCCAAGGACGAAGAGTTCACACTGCAGGACTTTCTTACCATTTGCCGGCAAGATCGCAGTGCATATGCCAATGCGGCCGAACGTCTGCTGATGGCTATCGGTGAACCAGTAATGGTCGACACTGCGCTTGAGTCACGCATGTCTCGCCTGTTCTCCAACCGCGTGATCGCACGCTATCCGGCATTCGAAGAGTTCTACGGCATGGAGGAAGCTATCGAGCAGATAGTCTCTTACCTGAAACATGCCGCGCAGGGCCTCGAAGAGAAGAAACAAATCCTTTACCTGTTGGGCCCGGTGGGCGGCGGGAAATCATCGCTGGCGGAACGCCTGAAAGCGCTGATGCAGCTGGTGCCGATTTACACCCTGAGCGCCAACGGTGAACGCAGCCCGGTTAACGACCACCCGCTGTGCCTGTTCAACCCGCAGGAAGATGCCAATATTCTGGAAAAAGAATATAACATCCCGAATCGCTACCTCGGTACTATCATGTCGCCGTGGGCGGCCAAACGCCTGCATGAGTTTGGCGGCGATATCACCAAATTCAAAGTAGTCAAAGTACGCCCTTCTATTCTGGAACAGATTGCCATCGCCAAAACCGAACCGGGCGATGAGAACAACCAGGATATCTCTGCGCTGGTCGGTAAGGTCGATATCCGCAAGCTGGAGAATCACGCGCAAAACGATCCGGACGCCTATGGTTATTCCGGTGCGCTGTGCCGCGCCAACCAGGGGATAATGGAGTTCGTAGAGATGTTTAAAGCGCCAATCAAGGTGCTGCACCCTCTGCTGACCGCCACCCAGGAAGGTAACTACAACGGGACAGAGGGGATTTCCGCTCTGCCGTTCAGCGGCATTATCCTGGCTCACTCCAACGAATCAGAATGGGTGACTTTCCGTAACAACAAAAACAACGAGGCTTTCCTCGACCGTGTTTACATTGTCAAAGTGCCTTACTGCCTGCGGGTTTCGGAAGAGATAAAAATCTACGACAAGCTGCTGGATCACAGTGAGCTGACCCATGCGCCATGCGCCCCTGGTACTCTGGAAACGCTGGCCCGCTTTACCGTGCTCTCTCGCATGAAAGAGCCGGAAAACTCGAGCATTTACTCGAAAATGCGCGTTTATGACGGTGAAAGCCTGAAGGACACCGATCCCAAAGCCAAGTCGTATCAGGAATACCGTGACTATGCCGGGGTCGATGAAGGCATGAACGGCCTGTCTACCCGTTTCGCGTTTAAAATTCTCTCAAGGGTGTTCAACTTCGATCACGCAGAGGTCGCCGCTAACCCGGTACACCTGTTCTACGTGCTGGAACAGCAGATCGAACGTGAGCAGTTCCCTCAGGATCAATCAGAGAAATATCTGGAACACCTGAAAGGCTACCTGATCCCGAAATACGCCGAGTTTATCGGCAAAGAGATCCAGACGGCTTATCTGGAATCTTACTCAGAATACGGGCAGAACATTTTTGACCGCTACGTGACCTATGCAGATTTCTGGATCCAGGATCAAGAGTACCGTGATCCAGACACCGGCCAACTGTTCGATCGCGAATCTCTGAACGCCGAACTGGAAAAAATCGAGAAGCCGGCCGGCATCAGCAACCCGAAAGATTTCCGCAACGAAATAGTCAACTTCGTGCTGCGCGCGCGGGCTAATAACAGTGGCCGCAACCCTAACTGGACCAGCTATGAGAAGCTGCGTACCGTGATCGAGAAGAAAATGTTCTCGAACACCGAAGAGTTGCTGCCGGTCATTTCGTTTAACGCTAAAACCTCAACGGACGAGCAGAAGAAACACGACGACTTCGTCGATCGCATGATGGAAAAAGGCTACACCCGCAAACAAGTTCGCTTGCTGTGTGAATGGTATCTGCGGGTCAGAAAGTCTTCATAACGTCTAATGAGAATTAGCGTCATGGAGATGGCGTAGAAAGTTGGCAGCGTCGTTTGGGGGAAGTATGGCTTATTTTATTGACCGACGGCTGAACGGTAAAAACAAGAGCATGGTGAACCGCCAGCGCTTCTTGCGTCGTTACAAGTCGCAAATCAAACAGTCGATTGCCGAAGCCATCAACAAGCGTTCGGTCACCGACGTAGACAGCGGGGAGTCAGTCTCGATCCCTACTGGCGATATCAACGAACCGATGTTCCATCAGGGTCGCGGTGGCACACGCCACCGCGTTCATCCCGGTAATGACCACTTTGTCCAGAATGACCGCGTTGAACGCCCACAGGGCGGCGGCGGCGGTGGTGGCGGCCAGGGTAACGCCAGCCAGGACGGCGAAGGCGAGGACGAATTCGTTTTCCAGATCTCCAAGGACGAATATCTCGACCTGCTGTTTGAGGATCTGGCGCTGCCAAACCTGAAAAAGAATCAGTACAAGCAGCTCACCGAGTACAAGACCCATAGAGCCGGTTACACTGCCAACGGCGTGCCGGCTAACATCAGCGTAGTACGTTCGCTGCAAAATTCACTGGCGAGACGAACCGCCATGACCGCCGGTAAACGGCGCGCCTTGCATGAGTTGGAAGACGAACTCACCCAGATGGAAAACACCGAACCGGTGCAACTGCTGGAAGAGGAACGGCTGCGGAAGGAAATTGCCGAGCTGCGCAAAAAAATCGAAAGCGTGCCTTTTATCGACACCTTCGACTTACGTTACAAGAACTATGAGCGTCGGCCCGAACCCTCCAGCCAGGCGGTGATGTTCTGCCTGATGGACGTTTCCGGCTCGATGGATCAGGCCACCAAAGACATGGCCAAACGTTTCTATATTCTGCTCTATCTGTTCCTAAGCAGAACCTATAAAAACGTCGACGTGGTGTACATCCGTCACCATACCCAGGCGAAGGAAGTGGATGAACAGGAGTTCTTCTACTCGCAGGAAACTGGCGGCACCATAGTTTCCAGCGCGCTGAAACTGATGAATGAAGTGGTTGAAGAGCGTTACGACCCGGCACAATGGAATATCTACGCCGCACAGGCGTCGGATGGCGACAACTGGGCCGATGACTCACCGCTGTGTCACGAACTGCTGGCGAAGAAGCTGCTGCCGATGGTGCGTTACTATAGCTACATTGAAATCACCCGCCGTGCCCATCAAACACTGTGGCGTGAGTATGAAGATCTGCAGGCGAAATTCGAAAATTTTGCCATGCAACATATCCGCGAGCCGGACGATATCTATCCGGTGTTCCGCGAGCTTTTTCACAAGCAGACAGCATAAATAACATCTTTACCCACGGCCGGTTAATCAGACTAATCGGCCGTTTTCTTTTATAAAGATGATCAAAACTGCCACTGGAAAGTTTTAACTCAGATTTACCTAACGCCGCTCTCAATTAAATCCCCCTCCAGCCTTCCCTGCCGCTCAGATAAAGCCGTAAGTTACTGTTCGTTTAATGGTTTTTTTCTCCTTAAGAGAACCTGAGGGGCAACAACTAAGGTAATTCCTAATTACGCTTCCCTAACGCAATGCTTATTGCGCGAATTAGGAAAATTCCTATTTAATGGGATGCCGAATTGCCATATCAGGTGAGTGCTATGGAATTACTTCCCGTTGCAATCATCGTCGTTTTGATCGCAGTTGTCGTATTTTCCTTTGTCACGTATTTGCGGCAAAAAAGGGGAACTACTTTCAACACCAAGCGGAAACGACGCTAGGACGCCTCTCCACAAGGAAGTGGCTCAATAATCGCTATCAGGCTATGCCCCTTTCCATTGAGTTAACCATTTAACAAACAATTTCAGTTTCTTATGAGGATATTCTGATACCTGCGCTATTGCAGTTTTTCGTCTTGTCGTCGAAATTCAGGTGCGCTACTGTCGTGGTCTGGAAACACACAACACCGCATAATCAGAACAACATCCAGTTTGTCGCTATCATCCCTTAATCCCGCCGCTGTGCGGGATTTTTTTGATATCAACCGTGCTATTGAACACAATGATTGGTCGCAAACTCTACTGACAGAAATTGGCAGTGCTCACCCTTAAACTGGGTATTCCTGCGGGAGAAAATCTCCACGCCCATGACCAAATGCACAAGGAAATACGCGCCAATGACACGAGTTATCACCATTCTTACCGAGAATTTCTCCGACTGGGAAACCGCACTGATCAACTCCACCGGCCGTGGTTATTATGACTTCGACGCCCGTTTTGCCTCACCCAAGGGGCTTCAGGTTACCTCTTCCAGCGGCATGCTGGTGACTCCGCAGTTGTCAATTGAGTCCATCCAACTGGATAAAATCGACCTGCTGATCGTTTGTGGCGGCACCGCATGGCAAACAGAACAAGCACCCAATATCATCGAGCTGGTTGCACAGGCATATGAGAAAAACATCGTTGTCGCCGGTATTTGCGATGGAACCCGCGTATTGGCACAAGCGGGTGTACTAGATAACCTCCGCCATACTTCCAATTCGCCGGAAAACCTGTCGCAACTTAATTATCGTGGGGCTGCGTACTATCAGGATGTGCCTTACGCCGTGGCCGATCGGCGCGTGATCACCGCCCCCGGTAGCGCTCCAGTCAGCTTTATGGCCGAGATTTTATCGACTCTGGGGATTAGTGACGATAATCTCAAAACCTATCTGGCGATGCATGCGGCCGAACATCGTAAGTCGGTTTAACGCTATAGGCCATTACAACGAGGCTAACAGCCCACTGTACAGTACCGGTCCCGTCGGTTGTCCGGTTGGCGAGCCGCCAGCCGGTTCCAGGCTAATAGCGATGGTCCCCCCCTGGACAACTGGATCTGCTCCAGTGGCAATCTGGTAGCCTGCTGGGTCGCAATCAGCCCCAACTTAGCTTTCAACCGCTCCGACATATATCGTTGATTTTCCGGTGCAATCATTCGGTCATTGCTGGAAATTTGATACCAGGAAGGTTTGTGTTTCCAGGCCGGTTCTTTATCTCATTGCCGAAGGTGCTGGCCAGCGATGTCAGCGGCATCTCTACGGCATGAATCGAGTGATATCCTTTATGCGACAATTCGGTAATGACTTTGCCCAGTGGGCGGCACCACCCCAAAATCCATGAACCAGGACTACTGTAGGTTTTGCATTCATCACAAATTCCCTCTTTAACCACGCGGAGCCGTTACGCCAGACCCGATAGTCAACATAGCCATGCTTCCAGCGCCATCCGCACCAAGCCAAAACGCCTTATATGCTCCGTTGCATATAGTTCACATCAACAGCTTTCAGCAATAGCTACGAATATAACCCTCCGCCATATCCCTTCTGACGTTCCATTCGGCCCAGCTGCTCTGCCAGATTTCCGTGTACATAAGTCTACGAATCAGTAACACCACCACATTAAAACTAGGATTTTTACCTATTACGATCTAAAATCCAACGTAAAAACAAAGAGAAGTAATTTCGACGAAATCAAAAGGGAATTATTCAGTGAAGGAAATGATCTCCATTCTTTGTATCGCAGGCCTGCTGGCGATGCTTTTTTCATGGTTGTTTGTCTACGGCCTCAATATTCATTAGCCTCTTCAAAGATAAAAACCCCGGCATGTGCCCATACCAGGGTTGATAGCGTTAGGTTGAACATACCGCTTCCCTGGGCGATATGCCCGTAAACCATTACTGTTTGGTCTGGATCCAGAATGCGTGGATCAGACCGGGGAAGTAGCCGAGCAGAGTCAGGATAATGTTGAGGATAAACGCCCCGCCGATCCCTTTATCCAGCAGTACACCCAAAGGGGGCAAGATGATGGTAAATACGATTCTCCAAAAGCTCATAATAACGCCTAATTTTGCTTTATAAGACACCAATATATTACATATCCTTAACATTTTCAAATCATGCTCGCTCCAGTCAATCTGATAAAACCGGTAAATTGGTATATATCTACAAATACTGTGGTTATATACCGTTAATAAAAGAAAGAATTAATAAGCGTTGATTATGTGAGGTTGAGCCCTTAAAATTTAAGGCTTAAAAATACAACTGGGATTGGTTTCATGTCGTCGCTGTGGGTAGCAACACAATACTTTTATTTAATTGGCCTGTTAGTTTCTATGATTTTTACCTATCTGGTCAGCCGGGACACCATTAAAATTCGTTTTATCAGTGCATTAACCATTGGCCTGACCTGGCCATTGAGCCTACCGGTAGTGTTGATGTTCTCCTTATTCTAACGCTTGAGAAACCGCCCCGCCAAAAACCAACGGGGCAGTCATGAACCTTCCCTTAAAAATCGTACCCTACTATCGCCACCACGGAGCGTTCTGCCCCCCAATAGCAATAACCGGTGCCATAACAAGCCGCGACATATTTTCGGTCGGTCAGGTTACTTACATTTAACTGCACATAAGCCCCTTTCAACGATGGATTAACCCGATCCAGATTCATTCGCATCGAAGTATCCACCAGCGTCACCGCAGGAATACGTAGCGTATTTTCGTTATCCGCCCACTGCTTGCCGATATAACGCACCCCAGCCCCCAGATCCACGCCGTAGGAGGTAGCGTATTTGCCCCACAGGGAAGCGATTTTCTCCGGCGCCAGATACGGCGTATTGCCGTTGTTGCCGTCAATTGCATCTTTAAACTTCACCTTGTTATAGGTGTAACCCGCTATCAGATCGAGATGTTCGGTTAACTTGCTGCGAGCCTCCAGTTCAATCCCCTGAGAATGTACTTTTCCGGCAGGCAGATAATAACTTTGCTGCACCACGCGGTTGGCAACGTCATTCTGCGTCAGGTCATACAGTGCCATGCTGTAGATTGATGAACTGCCCGGCGGCTGATATTTCAGGCCCACCTCGTACTGCTCGCTGGTGCTCGGCTTCAGCAAATGGCCGTTTTGATCGGACAGCGTTTCCGGCGTCACCGCCGTGCTATAACTGGCGTAAGGTGAGAAACCGCTGTCAAAGCGGTACAGCAACGAGGCGCGGCCGCTAAAGTTGTCGTCTCGACGTTCATCACTGGTGCCGGTGTTGAGTCCCGCATTTTTGGCCTCCATACGGTCAAAACGGCCAGACAGATTCAGATACCAGTTCTGCAGGCTGATTTCATCCTGCAGATAAACGCCCATCTGTTCATAGTGGCGTCGGGAATCGGTATGCGTCAGGTTGGTCAACCCCGCGCCACCCGACATGCCGGTATAAGGGTTCAATTGAGAGGCGCCGGCAGACTCATCCCACAGGTTATTACGAAAACGCTGGTAATCCAGGCCCAGCATCACTCGGTGATCCAGCGGCCCGGTAGCAAAATCGGCTTCCAGTTGGTTGTCGACGGCGAATGCGTCCAGTGAGGTTGCCGAGCCACTGTAATAGCGGTTCAGTAACTGGTGATCCTGATCCCAACCAATCTGATAAACCTGCTACAGTTCAACGTTAGAATGGGTATAGCTGGCATTCTGGCGGAATGACCAAACGTCGTTAAAACTGTGTGAGAAGGCGTAGCTGTAAATCTGCTCCCAACGTTTGAAGACGTTACGGCTGCTCTCACCATCAAAAAATCCACGCCCCAGTTTGTCACCCGAGCGGGAATAGAGACTGCCATCTGCCGGTACAGCACTGTGATAACCGCCGGAGGGATCCTTTTGCAGGTAAGCTTTCAGTAACAGTGAGGTATTTTCATCTGGTTGCCACAGCAATGACGGCGAAATTGCATAGCGTTCTTCGCGCTGATGGTCATACATGGTATCGCTGCTGCGCGTCATTCCGGTCAGCCGATAAGCCCACTGCTCCGACAAAGGACCGGTCACATCGAAAGCCGCGCCCTTGGTGCTGTTATTACCCGCAGAAAGATTAACCTTTCCCTGTGTAGCAAACTGCGGACGCTTGGAGGTCAAGGCCACCAGCCCGCCCGGAATGCTCTGCCCATACATCACGGAAGAAGGCCCCTTGATGACGTCAATACGCTCCAGGAACCAGGGATCAACCTGCAAGGCATTATAGCTGCCACCGTCACTTAACAGGCGCAAACCGTCGAGAAAAGTGTTATTGACATCCCCACCGTGGAAACCGCGCAATGCAATGGTGTCATAGCGTGTCGCGCCGCCGGCGAAGTTGGTGAAAACGCCCGGAGTATATTTCAGTGCATCATTAATCGTTTGGGTACTCTGGTCGCTCATTTGTTGGCGTGTCACCACGGAAACAGACTGCGCCGTCAGGATCAGCGGCTGGTCGGTTTTGGTCGCCCCTTGGCTGGTGGTCGCCTGGTAACCCTGAGTCGCAGACTCGGCGGTATCCGCAGGTCTGGCGCTAACCACCAGGGTATCTTCGGCAAGCGAGGTCAACGGCAGGAACATCGCGAGCGCACACAAAACACGCGACCGTTTGACAGGAAAAATCATCTGCATATTGGTAATCCCCGGAAAGTATCATTAAGTCAGCCCCGACCCGCCCCCCATCAGCAGCGCTGGCTGACAAAAGCGCAAAAGTTCTATCGGTGTGCTGTATGTAAAGAAAGGAAATATTAATGATAATTATTATCTTTATCGATAAGGGATTACAAGCATGAGGATACTTTTTCAGCAGGCGAACTAACTGGCCGTAGGCAGAAACCCTGGGCTGATTGCGGAAACTTCGGGTGTTGGTCATCAAACTAATGCCAGCATTTGGCTGGCATACCAACTGGAAGCAATTTGATCTACCTGGTGCCCGTGCTCAACAAGTTCTTCTGACTAACCGGGCATAGAGACGCCGAGCCAACAGCAAAATAAGCACCAGCAGGATATTCGCTATAACCCATAAGGTTAATATGTATATAAAGGTTTGATAGAGGGGGATACCGCGATCGGCGGAAAACGGATTAAAATGCCAGAAACGAATAATGCTAAAGGGGTTGAGGTTTAACCAATCAAAGAAGAAAGCGACCAGCGCCGGTGGCAGGAAAAAATAGAGTCCCAGAGTGATAATCAGCAGATACATTGCGGAGTTATCGCTTTTATAATCTTTCATATCAATGAATTACTATTATTAACCACATAAAAACACCTTGCATGTTGCCGTGTTCAACAAACCTGGCGAATGCGGCTTAGTTCCAGGTCAGGGGTAAAATAAAGTCTGTTTGGCGTTTAAATTTCATTTAGTTTTTAGGTGGTATAACGCTAGCCAGCTCTGGAGGCTCCAATGATAACGGATTATTGCCCAACCCCGCCAACCCCCAAAAAACTCAAAATCATCTATGGCTGGTATATCTATACTATCTATGCCCAGTTGGTGTTTAATATTTATCTGGCGGTCTATAACGGTTGCGTCAGGCGCCCAATTGAAGCGCCGCTGATCTCCGTGTGCCACAGCATTTTCATCGCATTTCTACTTTATCAGGTGCTGAAAAAACGCCCCCATTTCGCCTGGGTGATGCTGGCCTATTATATTCTAATGCGGCTGTACTACGCCAATGTGCTGCACATCGAATTCAATGCATGGAGCCGTGGGTTGGTATTCATTTTTCTGACGCTGCTGCTGGCCGGTACTGTTGCGGTGGGTCAGCTTGCGACACCGCCACTGCGCCAGGATTGGCTGGCACGCCTTGGGTGGCGGCAGTGGGCAACGCTGGCGGCATTATCAGGGCTGTTGACGCCACTTATCACCGCTGATTATTTGAGCTGACAGCCGATTACTTTGGAATATACGGCTCCGAAATATCGACCAGGTGGCACACCTTGGTGTAGTTATTGGATTTCTCACATATTTTATCCGTGACGAAAACACCAAGGTAACTCAACACCAGCAGATAACCCGCCATACACAAAATAAAAATAAGCGTTCTCACCGATAAGACCAACCTGACAACAAAACCCTCAGCATCATACCTTGCTTACCCCGCTTTAGACTATTTCAAAGTATTTCCAAAATCCGCTGGTTATTTCGAGTCCACAAGTGTTACGTTATCACATAACAAAATCCCAAAAGATGCCTCAATGGATAACCAAACCTCGCCGTTACTCACCGTAGAACACCTGACGCTGTCGCTTGACGGAGACGTCAAAATTCACGATTTGAATTTTACGCTGTATGCCGGCGAACGTCTGTGTCTGTTGGGTGCATCGGGTTCAGGTAAATCACTCACTGCCGCCGCCATTTTGGGAACGCTGCCGACTGACGCGACAGTCAATGGCTCAATTAGGCTGCAAGGACAAGAACTCGCTGGCCGGCGTTTGCAACGGCACAAACGCCCTGCACTGGCGGCCATCTTTCAGGATCCCTTTACTAGCCTCAATCCCCTGACCCGCGTGGGCGAGCAGTTAATCCTGGCACTACGCGGTCAGAACAACATGAAAAAACAACCGGCACAGCGCTGCGCTGCCGAGTTGCTGGCGGCATTAGGCTTGCCACCAGAGATCATCATGTCACGCTATCCGGGCCAACTGTCTGGCGGACAATGCCAGCGAGTCTGCGCAGCGCTGGCATTGGTGGGTGAGAAAAGCCTGCTAATCGCCGATGAGCCCACCACTGCGTTGGACATGGTCAGCCAACATCAACTGCTCGCTATCCTGAAAGGTTACACCGAACGTCCTCACGCACCGGCATTGCTGTTTATTACTCACGATCTCACCGTTGCCGCCAACCTGTGTCAGCGTGCCATCGTCATGGTGGATGGCAAAATAGTCGAGCAGGGATCGTTCGCACAATTATTGAATCACCCTGCTCACCCCTATACCCGGCAGTTGGTTGCCACAGCGCAGCGTCCAACCTTCAAACAGACATCGCCGTTGAGTCTGGCAGGTTAACGGAGTGAATGGCATGTCAATCAGTGAAACGCTGCCCTTCATCAGCCTGCAGCAAGTCTGCCTCCGATATTCATCACCATCTGACGGACTGAAACCTACCGACCTGAATCTGTACCCTGGGGAGCGCGTCGGGCTGGTAGGTTGCTCCGGCGCGGGGAAATCGACGCTACTCAGGCTGTTGCTGGCATTGGATACAGCAGATGCCGGTCATATCCTGTGCCAGGGCAACGCCGTCCGCCCAACCCCCATGAGCCAGTTGCGCTGGTATCGACGTTTGGTGCAATACGTACCACAAGATGCCCATGCTTCACTTAACCCGCGCCACACCGTGGCCGAGTTGATTATTGCTCCTCTGCGTCAACTGGCACCCTGGCAGGATTTGAGCATTGCCGCTGAACGGGCATTGCGGCAGGTCGAATTGGATGAGCATCTGCTACACGCCCGCCCCGGCCAGCTCTCCGGTGGGCAGGCACAACGGGTGGCGTTGGCGCGTGCTATAGCGTTACAACCCCGTTTTTTAATCGCCGATGAACCGGTCAGCGGTCTGGATCTGCCGCTGCGTCAGCAGATCATCGGCCTGCTCGACAAGCTTACTGGTCAACAAAATATGGGCATGTTGCTTGTCTCTCATGATATTTCACTGGTCGCCGCCCTATGCCAACGAACGTTGGTGATGGCCTGCGGCGCCATCGTGGAAGATCGCCCAACCGATGAACTACTGCGCAGCCCGAGGCATACCGCCACCTGCAAACTGCTGGCTGCAATTCCATCGTTACCCGCCCTTTATCAGCCCTGACATTCTGAGGACCTTTTCATGTTGAATCTGCGCTTTATTGGCCCCACCGGCTGCCTGCTCGCCAGCAGTTTGCTGCTTGGCGGCTGTTTTGATCCTGCCGAACCGAAAGCCAGTGCCGGCGAAGAACGGCGCATCCGGCTGGCCATGCTGCAACCGCCTCGTTCTGGGCTCACGCCGCTCAGCGATGACGCGTTTAAACTTTCGCGCTGGAGCAATACCGAAACGCTGGTGCTGCTGAATGCCAATGGTGATGCCGAACCGGCCTTGGCCACCGAATGGCAGCAAATAGATCAACACCGCTGGCGCTTTGTGTTGCGGCCGGGTGTTAGCTTCCACGACGGCAGTGTGATGACGGCACAGAGCGTCGTGCGCTCACTTTCGGCGGCAATCAACGCCGCGCCAAAACCGCGTATCCTGGACGGCATTGAATTATCAGTCAGCACAGAAGGCGATCGCGCCGTGATTATCTCCACCGTGGTCCCCGACCCTTTACTTCCGCAACGGCTGTCCAGCCCACAACTGGCTATCCTTGCCGAACGGGCTTACGGTGCTAACGGCGTGGTTAATCCTTTGCTGGCCGGGACCGGCGCTTTTGTACTGACGGAAATCAACGGGACCAGCAGCGCACGATTAAAGCGTTTTGAAGGTTATTGGGGCCAAAAAGCCGCAGCGCCGGGCATCGATGTCAGCTTTGTACCGGACGGCTCCGCCCGTGCTGCTGCCTTGCGCACCGGCAGTGCCGATCTGGTTGAGGCCGTGCCGGTATCACAATTGCCACTGATTGCAGCAGAACTGATCCATGAAGTGCCGATGCCGCGCACCAACACCCTGTACCTGAACACCCGAGTGGGTGCCTTTCGCGATCCGCAGATGCGTGCCGCCGCAGCAGCGGCTATTGAGCGTCAGCCTCTGGTGGACAATGTCTACGAAGGCCGTGCCGATGTCGCCAGCGGGCTGCTTGGACCGGCACTGCCCTGGGCCGCACCATTGCGGCAGCCTCACCCCTTGCGGCCAACCACGACGGTGAAGGGACAAGTAATCACTCTGGCCACCTTCAGCGATCGCGCCGAGTTGCCGGAAGTCGCCGTCTATCTGGCTCAACAGCTCAGCGCGGCAGGCTTTGTGGTGAAACAGGAAGTGCGGGAATATGCGCATATTGAAGCCGATGCGCTGGCGGGTAAATTCGACGCATTTATTCTGTCGCGAGCCACGGTGTTGGACTCTGGCGATCCGCTGGCTTATATGTTCAGCGATTTCGCCTGTCAGGGCTCGTTCAATATCGCCCAGTTGTGCGACCCGCAGGTGGATGCAGCTTTGACCCAGGCTGCCGCCATTGCGGCCGGTGCACAGCGGCGTCAGGCGATCATGGCGGCGGAAAACCGCATACTGGCCACCAATGCCGCGATCCCGCTACTGCATGAACGAGTGATCCAGGGTGAAGCCGCAGGCATGAAGAACGCAGAGCGCGATCCGCGAGAACGCCAACTGGTGACAGTGCGCAGCATGATCGCCAGCGGACAGCCCTGATGCGACTAGCGCAACGGCTATTGCCTCTGGCCTCGCGCCTGTTTGCCCTGCTGGCAATGATATCCCTGATCGGTCTGATGCCCTGGCTATCCGGTCGCGACCCGGCAATTAGCCTGCTGCGTGCTCGTTCGGCCGAACAGGAAGCGACGCCCGAAGCCCTGAATGCCATTCGCCAACGCTTTGGTCTGGACGATGGACCGCTGCTGCTGCTTGGCCGCTGGCTTAATGGCGTATTGCATGGCGACGCCGGTCACTCATGGATCTCCGGTCGTCCGGTACTGGAGGGGCTGTTACAGGCTACCGGGGTTTCTCTGACGTTAATGGGCTATGCGCTGGCGATAGCGCTGTTGGTCGCATTGTTGCTGGCGTTACCAACCCTTTGGCGCGGCTTGCATGGCGAATACCGCCGCCCTGCAGGCGTGTTGGCGGTGGCGCTGACCGCCCTGCCCGAGTTTCTACTGGCCGCGCTGTTACTGATCCTCGGCGCCGTCTGGCTAAACTGGTTTCCCCCCTACGGCTGGCAAAGTTTGCGTCATGTGGTGCTGCCGGCTCTGGCATTGGGTTTACCTGCCGGTGGCCTGCTGGGCCTGTTGTTCAGTGACGGCCTGGCTGCGACCTTATCCGAGCGCTGGTTAATCACCTGGAGCCTGGCCGGTATCCCCCGGTGGCCTTGTCTGCTGGCGGTGTTGCACCGCACGCTACCCGCCTTGTTACCGCAAATCGGTTTGGTGCTGGTTGGGCTTACCGGCGGCGCCATCGCCGTCGAGAAAGTGTTCGCCATTCCCGGTCTGGGCAGAGCGACATTAGGCGCCGCCATCGCACAAGATCTGCCAACGCTGCAGTGCGGCGTTCTGATCTTGTTGCTGATCGCCTTCAGCACCGGTTTTTTGGCACAGGGCGCGCATTATCTGTTGCTGGGTCGGGTAGCGCCAAGTCTGGCCAATTCGACGCCGCCACAGCACAGCGGCAAAGGCAGTTATGTTTTCGCCGCCTTGGCCGCGCTGTTGTTGTGCTGGTTGGTACTGAGCGGGATCATTCGCGATCCACTTTCGTCACTGCATATTCGCCTCCAGCCGCCCAGCCTTGACCTGCCCTTCGGCGCGGATGCCACCGGTCGGGACATTTTGGCACGCGTTGCTTACGGTGCGCTGAATACCAGCCTGCTGGCATTGGCGGTCAGCTTCGCTTCGCTGTTCCTCGGGATCATGTTCGGGCTGATGCCCCGTCTGATGTGCGGAATGATTGAACTGGCCAACGCCACACCACCGATTATCGCAGGCCTGTTAGTGGTTGCCATTAGTGGCCCTTCGGCCCACGGTGCCGCCTGCGCGGTGATGTTGATCAGTTGGGCTCCGCTGGCCGCCCATTGCGCTTCGTTGCTGATGGAAGCCCGCACTCAGCCCTATATCGGCATGCTGCCGGTATTGGGGGTGGGTCGACTGCGTACGTTGACGCATTACCTGCTGCCTGTCTTATGGGGGCCACTTCTGCGCCATGCCATGCTGCGCCTGCCGGGCATTGCGCTGGCGCTGGCCGCCCTGGGTTTCCTTGGCCTGGGTCCACAGCCACCCAGCGCAGAATGGGGGCTGGTGCTGGCGGAAGGCATGCCCTATATCGAACGGGCGCCGTGGGGAGTGCTGGCACCGGCCATGGCCCTGATATTACTGGCGGTGCTCGCGGTAACACTGGCCAATACCGCCGGCAACCGTCGGGGCTGACGGCGCATCCTGGCCCGGTTTGTAGTAATATTATGTGGTACCTCAACCGGCCGGGAGAGCCAATGCACCATCTGATGTTAGATATTGAAACGCTGGATATAAAACCCAGCGCGGTTATCCTGGTGGTCGCTGCGGTATTTTTCGATCCCCAAACCGGGCAGCTCGGCGCGGAGTTTGAAAACGCCGTCAGCAGCCAAAAAGATCAGCCCGGCAGAACCATCAGCCTGGATACCGTCGCCTGGTGGGCGAAACAGTCCGACGAAGCGCGCAAGCTGGCTTTCGGCGGCACAGAAAGCCTCAAACGCGCGCTGACCAACCTGAGCCGATTTATCCATATGAACAGCACCGATAAGGTCAAGGTCTGGGGCAACGGCAAGGAGTTCGATTGCGCCATTCTCGAGCATGCCTTCCAGCAGCTTGAGATGCCCTGTCCGTGGAAGTTTTGGGACACGCAAGATGTGCGCACGGTGATCACCCTCGCAGAAATGCTGGGCTTTAACCCGAAGAAAGAACGGGCATTTGAAGGCACGCCCCATCGGGCCTTGGATGACGCCAAACATCAGGCGCGTTACGTGGCGGATACGGTATCGGCACTTTACTATCGCAAAGCCACTGCGTCATAAATAGAACAGGACTGGCGTACCGGCGGCGAGCCTGGACTTTGCCTCTTTCCATTTAGCGCCAGAATCTCTACTCTAGCCCTCTTTGTCACTCGGATGTGCTGTTTTTGTTATGCAAAAATTTCTGTTTCTGCTTCTTAGCCTGGTGCTGCTCGGCCCATTGGGTATCGATCTCTATCTGCCGACCATTCCCGCCATCGCCGCTGGCCTTAACAGCAGTGAAGCGCTGATTCAGTCCACCATTTCTCTGTTTATTCTGGTGTTGGGCCTCGGCCAGGTTATTGCCGGCCCGCTGGTGGATAACTACGGCCGCAAGCCGGTGGCTCTGGCCGGTATTGTGATTTACATGATTGGCGCGGCAATGGCGGCGCTGGCCACCACGCCAACGATGTTTGTCGCCTCACGCCTGTTGCAGGGTGTGGCGGTCTGCTGTACCGCCGTGGTGGCATTCAGCGGCGTGCGCGATCGGATGAACGGCGACGATGCGGCCCGTGCCTTCGGTTTTCTCAACGGTACGCTGAATATTATTCCTGCTCTGGCCCCCTTGCTGGGTGGGCTGCTGGCAGAAGCCTATGGCTGGCGCGCACCATTCTGGTTCCTGGTGTGTTACTCGCTGGCGGTACTGGTACTGATCGCCCTCCGCCTGCCGGAAACCCGTCCGGCGGACACGGTGCACGTCAAAGGATTGCCGGTGCGACAATATGCCCGCATCGCCTGCGACCGCCGCTTTCTGTCCTTCGCCGTGGTCAACTCCGGTGCCATGGGCATGGCGCTGACCTACGTCTCGCTAGCCCCTAACGTGCTAATGGGAACCGCCGGGCTGACGCCGTTGCAATTCTCGTTGGTGTTTGGCGCCAACGGCTTTTGGATCATGCTGGTGAGTTTTTTCGCCAACCGCATCATTCACAAGGTCGGGCGTCCCGTCTGTCTGGCAACCGGCGGTATCTTGATGGGTATCGGGGCTATTGGGCTACTGCTGGGCGTTTCATTACTGTCTGGTACGGCGCAAAGTCACTGGCTGGCCTATATGCTGCCGGTCGCTTTTGCCTGCGCTGGGCTGGCTTTTGTGATGGGTCCGGCAACCAGTTACGCGCTGGAGCCATATTCCAATGAAGCCGGGGTAGCTTCTGCCTTGGTCGGTTTTGTGCAGATGGCCGGCGGTGCCGCTCTGGGCTTGTTGGCGATGGCGCTGCCGTTGCCGCCCAAGCTGTCACTGGCACTGGTAATGCTGGTGGGTTGCCTGCTGGCGCTGCACGCACGACAGCGCAGCAAGCAAATAAAGGGTCAGTTGAAGAAAATTGCCTGAGGCTTAGGCCTCGGTGATAATTGGCACTCTGGCGGCCAACGCCGTCAGTAATTCATAACCCAGCGTGCCTGCCGCGGCGGCGACATCGTCAACCGGCAGGCGTCGTCCCCACAGCTCCACCTCTGCCCCAATACCCGCATGCGGACAAGGCGTCAGATCGACCACCAGCATATCCATTGAAACCGTGCCTAGCGTTCGTGTCAGCACACCGTCCACCCAGACTGGCGTGCCGGTTTGCGCATGACGCGGATAGCCATCGGCATAACCACAGGCCACCACGCCGATGCGTTGTGCTCCCTCGGCTCGGTAACGCCAGCCATAACCCACCTGATCACCGGATTTCAGCGTTTGAATACCGATAATTTCGCTACTCAGCGTCATGGTAGGTTGCAGACCGCTATCTGCAATATCGCTCCACTGGCCGCTGGGCGAAGCACCATAGAGCACGATGCCCGGCCGCACCCAACTGCCGTGGGTTTGCGGATGCCACAAGGTGGCGGCAGAGTTGGCCAGGCAGCGCGGTGAAGTGATACCCGTCGCCGCCTGCTCAATGGCGGCCATTTGCGCATCGACGCCCTGTGCGCCGTCAGCGGTGGCGAAATGACTCATCAGCGTCAGGCTGGCTATGTTGCCGATCTCCTGGGCCTTCATCCAGGCTGCGTGAAAACGTTCCGGCGTAAACCCCAGACGATTCATGCCGCTGTTCACTTTCAGATAAACATCCAGCGGTGCCGACAGTTTGGCCTCGGCTATCGCCGCCAGTTGCCAGTCGCTGTGTACCGAGGTCGTCAAACGATAGCGGTCCAGCAGGGCCAAATCCTGTGGTTTGAAAAAACCTTCCAGCAGCAAAATCGGTCCTTGCCAGCCGGACTCACGCAGCAAAATGGCTTCGGCAAGATCCAGCAAGGCAAAACCATCGGTCTGCGCCATACTGCGCCAGACATGTTTGATACCGTGACCATAGGCATTGGCCTTGACCACCGACCAGACTTTGGCGGTGGGGGCGAAACGACGGACCACCTGCAGATTATTATCAAAAGCGCCAAGGTGTAACGTAGCGGAAATCGGGCGAGGCATGGGCACTCCTAGGGGCCGGCAAATGCGGTCACGGGCCAACGCCCGTGACAATAACATTATAAATTAGGGTTTTTAACGCGCAGGATGCACATCGTTCAAGGGGCCGGTGTAAAGGCTGCGAAATCCGGCGCTGTAACGTGCCACCCCCAGATCGTCTGAAGGAATGGCCGGAGTGATACCGGAAATCAAATCGGAAAGCAGTTGGCCGGAACCACAGGCCATTGTCCAGCCCAAGGTACCGTGGCCGGTATTCAGGAACAGATTTTTCAGCGAGGTCTTGCCGACAATCGGCGTGCCGTCCGGCGTCATCGGCCGCAAACCGGTCCAGAAGGTCGCGTCTTCTACCCGTCCACCGTTAGGGTAAAGATCGCGAACCACCATCTCCAACGTCTCTCTACGCTTTTGTTCAAGCTGAGTATTGAAACCCACGATTTCCGCCATGCCGCCGACGCGAATACGCTGATCAAAACGGGTAATGGCAATTTTGTAGGTTTCATCCAGCACGGTTGAGAACGGCGCGGCGGACTCATCGGTAATAGGAATGGTCAGCGAGTAGCCTTTCAGCGGATAGACAGGGATCGACACCAGATCGCGCAACAGCGCGGTGGAATAAGAACCAAAGGCCACCACATAGCTGTCGGCTTTGAAAATCTCCCCACCACACTGCACACCGCTGATCTTGTCCCCTTCCACCAACAGACGGTCGACGCTGCGGTTATACAGGAAGGTCACCCCGGCCTGCTGTGCCAGTTTGGCCAGTTGCTGGGTAAAGAGTTGGCAATCGCCGGTTTCATCGTTAGGCAGTTGCAGCCCACCGGTCAGCTTATGCGCCACCTGCGCCAGCGCAGGTTCAACGCTGGCCAACTGACTGGCTTCCAGCAGTTTGTAGGGCACGCCGGCATCTTCCAGCACCGCAATATCTTTGGACGCACTTTCAAACTGTTGCTGGGTACGGAACAGTTGCAGCGTCCCGCCCTGACGGCCTTCGTATTGGATGCCGGTTTCCTGGCGCAGCGCCTTGATACAGTCACGACTGTATTCCGCCAGCCGCACCATACGCCCTTTATTGGTCATGTAGTGTTCGGTATTGCAGTTTTTGAGCATCTGCCACATCCAGCTCAGTTGGAAGCTGCTGCCGTCCAGACGAACCGCCAAAGGTGCATGGCGCTGGAACATCCATTTGACCGCCTTCAAAGGCACACCAGGCGCAGCCCACGGAGCCGCATAGCCCGGAGAGATCTGACCTGCGTTCGCCGCGCTGGTTTCCATAGCCGGGCCGGGTTGACGATCGACAACCGTCACCTCATGCCCCGCTTTCGCCAAATACCAGGCGCTGGCAACACCCACCACTCCACTACCTAAAATTACCACTCGCATCGCTGACTCCAGCTTAAGGCTTCACAAAGCATAATCTTCTGCTCACAGGAAATTAACTCAGTGGAAAAATCCTTCCAACATCTTCGTCATCAAACGTGACAACATTCACAACTAATTTATCGTTCATGGCCGTCTCTTTTGCAATAGCTACCTATAAATAGCGATAAGATGCGGTGAAAGAAGGATTTCAGAGCGAAACACGGGCCGTTATGCAATCAATGATTGCATCAAGGCAAAGCCAAGAAAGCAACAAGGATTTAACAGAAGATAAAAATGAAACAGCGCCAGTGCAACAGAATAATAAACTAATAAATTACAACCTTACTGATATAACGCTTTGCCGGCGTGAGATTCTGTTCCAGCAGAAAAAACTCAGGGTTAAAGCTCCCCGGTAGCTATCCAGGGGGATCCCGGTGACAGATCGTTGAATTTTTAAGCTTTATATGATTATTACCTCTGCGCAGATTGAGCTACGATTGATACAGGGTCTGCCGTTCGAGCAAGGTCCGTAATAACGAGGGTGCGCTGATGACTACTTCAACACATGATAAGGTCAAGGAAGATAAACGTCTGAGCGATGGACCGGACTGGACGTTCGAGTTGCTACAGGTGTATCTGGAGCATATCGATCGCGTAGCCAAACATTACAAGCTCGACACCTACCCGCATCAGATCGAGGTCATTACCTCAGAGCAGATGATGGACGCTTATTCCAGCGTCGGCATGCCGATTAACTACACCCATTGGTCATTCGGTAAAAAGTTCATCGAGACCGAGCAGCGCTATAAGCATGGGCAGCAGGGCCTGGCCTATGAGATTGTGATCAACTCCAATCCCTGTATCGCCTACCTGATGGAAGAAAACACCATCACCATGCAGGCTTTGGTGATGGCGCACGCCTGCTATGGGCACAATTCCTTCTTCAAGAATAACTACCTGTTCCGCAGTTGGACCGACGCCAGTTCGATTGTCGATTACCTGCTATTCGCCCGCCACTACATCAGTCAGTGCGAAGAGCGCTACGGCGTTGAAGAAGTGGAGAAGCTACTCGACTCTTGCCATGCGTTGATGAACTACGGTGTGGACCGTTACAAACGGCCGCAGAAAATTTCACTGATCGAAGAAACAGCCCGGCAAAAAAGCCGCGAAGAGTACCTGCAAAGCCAGGTAAACACGCTGTGGAAGACCCTGCCACGGGTTGAACGTGAAGAGGCACCGGAGCAGGCGCGCCGCTATCCAAGCGAACCGCAGGAAAACATTCTCTACTTTATGGAAAAAAATGCGCCGCTGCTGGAACCCTGGCAGCGTGAGATTCTGCGTATTGTGCGCAAAGTGAGCCAGTATTTTTATCCGCAGAAACAAACCCAGGTAATGAACGAAGGCTGGGCGACATTCTGGCACTACACCATCCTCAATCATCTGTACGACGAGGGTCGGGTCACCGAACGTTTTATGCTGGAGTTTTTGCACAGCCATACCAACGTGGTGTATCAACCGCCTTACAACAGTCCTTATTACAACGGCATTAACCCTTACGCTCTGGGTTTTGCCATGTTCCAGGACATCAAGCGCATCTGCCAATCGCCGACGGAAGAAGATCGTTACTGGTTCCCGGACATCGCCGGTAAAGACTGGCTGGAAACACTTCACTTCGCCATGCGTGACTTCAAGGATGAAAGCTTTATCAGTCAGTTCCTGTCGCCGAAGATCATGCGTGATTTCCGGCTGTTCACCGTGCTGGACGACGATCGCAATAACTACCTGGAAATAGCCGCGATCCATGATGAAGCCGGTTACCGCGCAATCCGTCAGGAGCTGTCGGCGCAATATAATCTGAGCGATCACGAGCCGAACATACAGATCTGGAATGTAGATTTACGCGGCGACCGTTCATTAACATTGCGTTATATCCCGCAGGATCGCGCGCCGCTGGATAAAAGTCGGCGTGAAGTGCTGAAACACCTGCACCGTCTGTGGGGCTTCGATATTATTTTGGAGCAACAGAACGAAGACGGCAGCGTCGAGCTGCTGGAGCGTTGCCCACCGCGCCCAACACCGCTGTAAGACTCTACAATAACTAAAGGGGTGCCAAATGGCGCCCCTTCAGACTGATGACAAACCTCATTCCTGCCCAGAGCAAGTAGATGCCGATAAATAAAAATCAGGAAAATCAATTTATTGATTTTCGGCTGCTCACCATAAAACAGGAAAAACCACGCTTTTTCCTGTTTTGTCAGCAACCTAAAGGGGCGCCAAATGGCGCCCCTTTAGGTAATGTGGTGTTGAGATTAGCGACGGGCTTCGGTCAGATCGCTTGGCATAGTGCCTTGCATGCTTTGCCAAATGGCGCCGCTATCTTTACCGTAGTTACGCACGCAGTCCATTACCTGATCGTACGACTTCTCATGGCACAGCGTCGACAGCTTGCTATAGAAAGTCAGCGCCAGCTTGCGAGACTCCGGGTTTGAGAAGTAGTAACGGCCAACGCGGGTGTACAAGCCTTTCAGACCGTTAAAGATCAGGCCGTAAATCGGGTTGCCGGAAGCAAACGCCAGACCACGGAAAATTTCGTAGTCCAACAGGTTGAAAGCATCCGCCTGATCTTCCACCTGAGTGGCTTTCGCCAGCACTTCCTGAGCGGCCTCTGGATGGTTACGCACCGCTGCGCGAATAAAGATCGCCGCAATATTGGTGCGCACAGACAGCAGGTTGTCGATCAATTGTGGAACGCTCTGATGGTCGAGGCGTGCCACTGTCTCAAGAATATTGAGGCCTGATGTTTCCCAGAAATTATTTACTTTGGTCGGTTTGCCATGCTGAATGGTCAACCAGCCATCTCGGGCCAGGCGTTGTAAAACTTCACGTAACGTGGTGCGCGTAACACCAATCAGTTCTGAAAGCTCACGCTCCGCGGGCAAAATAGTGCCAGGAGGGAAGCGATTATTCCAGATACTCTCGATAATGTATTCTTCCGCGAAACCGGCAGGACTCTGCGCCTTTATGACCATGTGTTTGACGTTCCGTAGCGACGATAATCAGTAATAGTAGTCGGCTGATCATACCAGATCGCTATTGCATGACCTAGCGTGAGCGAAAAACATTGAACGAAACTGTGCATAAAGTGGCAAAAAACCTGCAAAAACACCGCTTAGAGAAATTTCTCATCGTAAAGTAAGCCCTTATTGCATCTGCCCCGGCGGCATTGTTAGGCTAGTATGAGACAACTTATTTTCAGGACGTGTAACACACAATGGAAACGACCTTACGCAGTGCCTTGGTGAAAAACTTCCTTGGGCAATCACCGGACTGGTACAAACTGGCCATTCTGATTTTCCTGGTGGTCAACCCACTGGTTTTCTTCCTGGTCGATCCGTTCATCGCGGGTTGGCTGTTTGTGGTTGAATTTATCTTTACCCTGGCAATGGCGCTAAAGTGTTACCCACTGCTGCCAGGCGGTCTGCTGGCCATTGAGTCGGTGCTGATTGGCATGACCAGTCCCGATAGAGTGGGTGAAGAAATTGCCCATAATCTGGAAGTACTGCTGTTGCTGATCTTTATGGTGGCGGGCATCTACTTTATGAAGCAGTTGCTGCTGTTCGTCTTCACCAAGCTACTGCTCAATATCCGCTCGAAAATGCTGCTTTCGTTGGCGTTCTGCTTTGCAGCGGCGCTATTGTCAGCCTTCCTCGATGCACTGACGGTAGTGGCGGTGGTCATCAGCGTCGCAACCGGCTTTTACTCTATCTATCACAACGTGGCTTCAAACCGTTCTGACGATAATGTCGACGTCGGTGATGACAGCAGCCTGGCCAGTGACGATCATAAACAGACGCTCGAGCAGTTCCGAGCCTTCCTGCGCAGCCTGCTGATGCATGCTGGCGTCGGTACCGCACTGGGCGGCGTAATGACCATGGTGGGTGAACCGCAGAACCTGATTATCGCCAAAAGCGCCGACTGGGGATTTGTTGACTTCTTCCTGCGTATGGCGCCGGTGACCCTGCCGGTGTTTGTGTGCGGTCTGCTGGTTTGCTTACTGCTCGAACGCTTCAGCGTCTTTGGCTACGGAGCAAAACTGCCGAAGCGCGTACGTGATGTGCTGACCGAATTTGACCGCCAGGCTACCGCCGGACGCAGTAAACAAGAACAGGTCAGATTGGTCATTCAGGCACTGATCGGCATTTGGCTTGTGGTGGCGCTGGCCTTTCATCTGGCGGAAGTGGGCCTGATTGGTCTGTCGGTCATTATCCTCGCCACTTCTCTGTGCGGCGTCACCGATGAACACGCCATCGGCAAGGCATTTCAGGAAGCGCTGCCTTTTACCGCGCTGCTGACGGTATTTTTCACCGTGGTGGCGGTGATTATTGAGCAACACCTGTTTACCCCGATTATTCAGTTTGTTCTGCAAGCGCAACCCTCTTCACAACTGGCGCTGTTTTATCTGTTTAATGGCCTGCTGTCTTCGGTATCTGACAACGTGTTCGTCGGTACGGTATACATCAATGAAGCGCGTGCTGCGTTTGAAAACGGTGCGATTTCCCTGAAGCAGTTCGAAATGCTGGCGGTCGCCATTAATACCGGCACCAATCTGCCGTCGGTCGCCACGCCGAATGGCCAGGCGGCTTTCCTGTTCCTGCTGACCTCTGCGCTGGCACCGCTGGTGCGTTTGTCTTACGGGCGGATGGTATGGATGGCTTTACCCTATACTGTGGTATTAACCCTTGTGGGTCTGCTGTGCGTCCAGTTTACCTTGGCACCCATGACTGACCTGCTGACCCAGTGGCATTGGCTGACGCTGCCATCGATTGAAGCCGCGGCTCACTGATCCTGTTAACCCACTCCGCTGTCAGCGACTATTTTTGTGCTGAATCAGGCTCAGGTAGCTGGCAGCAGAGTTGAATTGGTTTACACTGCCAGTTCAATTGCTTACTGCATGGAAGAATAAATATATGTTGCAATTCTTTAACCGCTGCTCGCAGGGGCGCGGTGCTTGGCTGCTGATGGCCCTGACTGCGCTGGTGCTGGAATTGGTTGCTCTCTATTTTCAGCACGTAATGCTGCTGCAACCCTGTGTGATGTGCATTTACGAACGCTGCGCGCTGTTTGGTATTCTTGGCGCCTCGCTGCTCGGTGCCATAGCACCGAAAACACCACTACGTTATGCCGCGATCCTGCTATGGATTTACAGCGCCTGGGAAGGCCTGCAATTGGCCTGGAAGCACACCATGATCCAACTGCATCCTTCACCGTTTAATACCTGTGATTTCTTTGTCAGTTTCCCATCCTGGCTGCCGCTGGATAAGTGGCTGCCAGCCGTGTTTCACGCATCAGGTGACTGTTCCGTGCGCCAATGGGAGTTCCTGACTCTGGAAATGCCACAGTGGTTGGTTGGGATCTTCACGGCCTATCTGATGTTCGCCATCATCGTATTGGCTGCGCAGTTTGTTCGTCCGCGTCGCCGTGACCTGTTTGGTCGTTAAGCATGCCCGAATAAAAAACGGCGCCTTAGGGCGCCATTTTTTATGGATTTGCGAATATTTTTCAGAGATATAGTTATATTAGGTGTGCGTAAGGTAGTAAACGAGCACTATCAGCGCCCCAGCCACGGCAAACAAACGTATCATTTTCATTATTTTACTCTCGTAACTTAGCGTGAGAACGGTCAAATTACCTAACCTTTTGTATAAAAAGAAGCATCCGGGCAACATTTGGCATGTAATTTACATAACATTAAGTTAGAGAGGAAAAAAGCCTTATTCGCGCGATGACAACCTCACTTTTCCAGTTTGGAATCGTACTATAGCCGAACGACTTATCTGCTCTCACTCGCCTTATACAAAAAAACTCATCATAGTGATGCATTATTGCATCGATATTTTGATGAAGTTTTACCGCGAAAACCTTATAGTATCCGCAAGTTAGTATTAACGATTTCCCTGGTGTTGTTGTGTGTCTTGCCCCTCTTCTTTGCAGGGGCTTTTTTCATTTAGCGTCCCTACCAGTGCTTGTTCAAACTAACAAGGGCCGGAAACTGCCACTACAAGTCTGATGGGGTTAAGACTATCACCTCAACCCAGCCACTAAAAACCCGCCGAAGCGGGTTCATTTTTTAGCTGTTCCAGCTTCAATTTCAAATCTGGAAGGTCGATGATCTCTTGTGATGACTTGGTTTTATACCTGTCGTCATATCTTGCAACTGCTGTTTGCGCTGAAAGCAGGTGTTTGATTATCCTGTCACCATAAATGCCGCTAAAACCATTGGGCTCATTCACATACAAGATATCACCATCAACTACAATGCTCCCTGTTCTAAGAATAGACTGGTCAGGGAATGTAATTTTATAGTGACCGTCAATCTGTCTGATTGTCAGTATACCATTGTGAATAAATTCCCTACTGTCATCTACTTTCCAATCTGCGGCACTTACCGTGTTGGCTAATAAAAGCAAAAAAAACAATGCAGGCTTCCTCATTCTTATCTCCCTATAAGAAGTTAACTCCTATCGCGCCCAATCTGGCTTATTCATTATGTGGTCCTGCCAGTCCACCACTTCACTTTCACGTACCGCAATATGCCGCACCGTAATGCGCTCACCGTGCATTGCCGCTTTGGAACCGCTAACCAGTGGGTGCCAGGAAAACAACGGTTTGCCTTCGCCAATCAGGCGATATGCGCAGGTCGGTGGCAGCCAGTCAAATGTCGTGAGGTTCTCACGTGTCAACTTGATGCAGTCCTCTTCCAGCTCAAATCGACGTTCATAGTTGCGGCACTGGCACGATTTAATATTCAGCTGGTCACAGGCTACGTTGGTGAAATAAATCTCGTCGGTATCTTCGTCGATCAGCTTATTCAGACAGCATTGCCCACAACCGTCGCACAAAGATTCCCACTCTTGTTCTGACATTTCTGCCAGCGTTTTTTGTTGCCAAAAAGGGGTTTGTGACATGTTCGCGTCCGGTATAGGTAAATGAATAGATAACCTGCGTACAGGTTTTGAGGGTGCACTATATAGATATCCCAGCCAAATGGAAAGGCTGAAAACACAATATAATCATAGCGATAACAACATATGCGCTTAAAAAAAATGCCATTTAAAACAACGGCATTCAACCTTCAGCACCGTAACTATAAGCCGACGGTGGTTTGCTTCCTGCGGATAAAAACACGGCTTTTATCGCTTAATTATACGTACAAATCACAAGCCTATCACCTTTTCGTTTTGCACCAGGATTATTGCCTGGCAACTCTGCAACTTACCGCTAAGATTCATCTTATAACGCACGATTTGCCGCCAAACACGACATAATCCTGCTATGTTTAATGTTCGCCTTTGATAACCGAGATAGGGAGCCGAGTATGTTTGGAAAAGCAGAAGACAAGGTCAATGAAGCTGCCGGTGCCGTTGAAGAAGCCTTTGGTAAGGCAACGGACGCACCGGATCATCAGGTTAAAGGCGCAGCCCGCAAATATGCCTCTCAGGCCAGCTACGCGGCTCGCGATGCGGCTGATACGGTGCGAACTCAGGTTGAATCCAACCCACTTGCCGGTGTGGCTATCGCCGCTGCCGTCGGGATTGTTTTCGGTTTCTTGCTGGGCCGTAAATAAGTACTTTGCCCACCCCTGACCGAAGAAAAAGACAAAAGGCCCCGAGGGGCCTTTCAGACTGATGACAAACCTCATTCCTGCCCAAAGCGAGTAGAGGCCGATAAATAAAAATCAGGAAAATCAATTTATTGATTTTCGGCTGCTCACCACAAAGCAGGAAAAACCACGCTTTTTCCTGCTTTGTCAGCAACCTAAAAGGCCCCGAGGGGCCTTTTTTAGTGGGTCTTGCCTGGCATTAAATCACGCGAGTCGTTAATGATTTACCGTTGAGCGTGATTTTCAGCATGTCGCCTGAGCTCATCGGGCCAACGCCTTGCGGAGTACCGGTAAGAATAATGTCTCCAGCGCGCAGCGTGAAGAAGCGGCTCATATAGCTGATCAGCGGCAGGATCGGGGTAATCATATCGCGAGTATTGCCCTGCTGACGCACCTGGTCATTGACCGTCAGTGTCAGCTCGGCATTTTGCGGATCGCCAAACTCTGCCACCGGAATAAAACCGGAGATAGGGCAGGAGCCGTCAAAACCCTTGGCTTTTTCCCAGGGCTGCCCCGCCTTCTTGAAACCCGCCTGCAGCTCACGCAGCGTCAAATCAAGCGCAACACCGTAACCGGCGATGGCTCGAGCTACCCGATCTTCATTAGCCTGTTTTAACGGCGTGCCGATCAACACCGCCAGTTCAACTTCATGATGTACCGAACCGAACTCTTTGGGGATCGCCACCGGCTGGCGGATATCGCACAGCGCCGTTTCAGGCTTGATAAACACTACCGGCTCTGCCGAGGTCGCACTCCCCATTTCCTTTATATGATCGGCGTAGTTACTGCCTACACAAACCACTTTGTTTACCGGAAAATCAAGTAATGAACCCTGCCAGTCTCTATGTTGATACATACCGCTTCTCCCTACAATCATGTCGGGGCTTAGCTTGCTAAACCCGTTATCCCACGCGCGGGTGGAGGTACTCTGGCCCTGACTTATTGCCCGATACCGTCAGCCATCATACCCACACCGATGGCAAAATAGTAAGAGCGATTCCAGTGCATGATCGTGCGAAAATTGTCATAAACCATGAACGCCCGGCCCTGCATGCCATCCGGCGTAATCACCCAACTGCGCAGGGTAGAATGCGGCAAAGGTGAACCATTTGCACGGCGCACGCCACGCTTTTGCCATTCATTGACGCTGTGGGCCTGGCTAACTTTCAGCCCCAGGTTCTCGCTGCTGAAACCGGCAGGCAGTATAACTTCCCTGCCCCAGCCCACGCCCGGTTGCCAACCTTCACGCGACAGATAACGGGCCGTAGAGGCAAACACATCGTCAACGTTGTTCCAGATATCAATACGGCCATCGCCATCACCATCCGCCGCATAGTTCAGGAATGAAGTCGGCATAAACTGGCACTGGCCCATCGCACCGGCCCAGGAGCCTTTCAATTGTTCGCGACTGACATGCCCCTGTTCGAGGATCTGCAGTGCTGCCATGAGCTGTTGGCTGAAGAAGGCTTCACGACGACCTTCAAACGCCAGTGTAGCCAGCGCAGATATCACATCCTCACGCCCCTGGATTTTGCCGAAGGCGCTTTCCATCCCCCACAGCGCCACCACATAACGCCCAGGAACACCGTAGTGAGCGGTAACGCGAGACAGCTGGGGTTGATATTGCCGGTAAAGAGCACGGCCCTGCGCGATTTTGGCCGGTGGCAATACGCGTTTTAGATAATCATCCAGAGTTATTTTCTTTTCCGGCTGATTGCGGTCTGCCTTGATCACTCGATCGACAAAATGCACGTTGGCAAAAGCACTGTCGACGATAGCCGGGCTAATGCCCTGCGCCAGCGCCTGACGTTTCAGTTGTTCAATATAGGCTGGGAACTGTGCCGGATCGCGACCGGTTTCAGCCAACGTGCTTTGTGCTGGCGCAGCAGTTGTGACTGGTGAAGCGACCTGTGCCATCAGTTGCGGACAGACGCCAGTTCCCAGTGCCAGCAGAGCCACTATCGCTGTCTTCGCCGACTCTCTCATCACCCAGCTCCTTTGTCAGTTTGGGGTTACTGATCCAGAGTAGCCCCTGCACACCAACGACGGTTATTTTTTGTCGTCAGACAAGTGCTGTTTTAATAAATTTTCCAGAGGCGGTGGAACCTGCAGATAAAACCCTTCTTCTTTCAGGGCCTCTTTCACTTTCTCAATATCTGCCGAGGCTAATTTCTCCCGTCCCTCAAGAGAAAGCACCATTGCCAATTGCGGCGTGCCGAAACTTTTCAGCAGATCTTCCGGTACTCGGGAGAAATCGTCTTTTTTTTCGACATAAAGATAAGTTTGATCGCGTTTCGAGCTTCTATAGATCACACAAAGCATGTTTTTAACTCTATTTAATTGGGGCAGCGTCTTGCCTGGATATAACTCTGACTATAACATGCTTATAGTACTTCGGAATATCGCACCCCGATTGGTATTCCGGGGATTTAAAGTTGCTGAGACTGAGTCAGGATAGATGTCACAATCGCCAATTGAGCTAAAAGGCAGCAGTTTTACCCTATCGGTTGTTCATTTGTATAATTCGGAACCCGAGGTAATACGTCAGGCGTTACAAGAAAAAGTCGAGCAAGCGCCCGCTTTTTTGAAAAATGCCCCTGTTGTTATCAACGTTGCAACGCTGAACGGCGACGCAAACTGGAAAGAACTTCAACAGGCTGTCACGGCAGCAGGGCTGCGCGTTGTGGGCATCAGCGGTTGCAGAGATGAGCGGCAAAAACGTGCAATAGCCCGTGCCGGGCTGCCGTTATTGAACGAAGGCAAAGGCCAGAAGATGGCTACCCCGGAATCGGCGCCCGCGTCAGCTCCGGCGGTGGATCCCAACGCCCCCGCCAAGACGCGCATCATTAGTACCCCTGTTCGTTCCGGCCAACAGATTTATGCCCGCAACAGCGATCTGATCGTGACCAGCAGCGTCAGCGCCGGCGCTGAATTAATTGCCGACGGCAATATTCACGTTTACGGCATGATGCGCGGTCGTGCGCTGGCTGGTGCTTCAGGTGATACACAGTGCCAGATTTTTTGCACGCACCTGGGTGCTGAGCTAGTCTCTATCGCAGGGCAGTACTGGTTGAGCGACCAAATCCCGTCCGACTATGTCGGGCAGGCAGTACGACTCAGCCTGTTGGATAACGCTTTAACCATACAACCTTTAAATTAAGCCCTTTTGACAAGGAATCCATTTCATGGCACGCATTATTGTTGTTACATCGGGTAAAGGGGGCGTTGGCAAGACCACTTCAAGCGCGGCCATCGCTACCGGCCTGGCCCAAAAAGGTAAGAAAACCGTGGTGATCGATTTTGATATCGGTCTGCGGAATCTTGACCTGATCATGGGCTGTGAACGCCGGGTTGTTTATGATTTCGTTAACGTCATTCAGGGTGACGCCACGCTGAACCAGGCGTTGATCAAAGACAAGCGCACCGATAACCTGTTTATCCTGCCAGCTTCGCAAACGCGCGATAAAGACGCGCTGACCCGTGAAGGCGTTGAAAAGATCCTCAACGATTTGGGCGAGATGGATTTTGACTTCGTGGTCTGTGACTCTCCTGCAGGTATCGAAACCGGCGCGCTGATGGCCCTGTACTTCGCAGATGAAGCCATCATCACCACCAACCCGGAAGTTTCCTCAGTACGTGACTCCGACCGTATCCTGGGCATTTTGTCGTCCAAATCCCGTCGCGCTGAAAGAGGCGAGTCGGCGATTAAGGAACACCTGCTACTGACTCGCTATAACCCGGGCCGCGTGAGCCGTGGCGATATGCTGAGCATGGAAGACGTCCTGGAAATCCTGCGCATTCCACTGGTCGGCGTTATCCCGGAAGACCAGTCCGTGCTGCGGGCCTCCAACCAGGGTGAACCGGTGATCCTTGATGCCGAATCAGACGCCGGCAAGGCCTATGATGACACCGTTAGCCGCTTGTTAGGGGAAGAACGCCCCTTCCGCTTCATTGAAGAAGAGAAGAAGGGTTTCCTGAAACGCCTTTTTGGGGGATAAACCATGGCATTACTAGACTTCTTTCTGTCCCGCAAAAAGCAGACAGCCAATATAGCCAAGGAACGGCTGCAGATTATCGTCGCGGAGCGTCGTCGGGGGGACAGTGAGCCCCCGTATCTGCCTGATTTGAAACGCGATATTCTGGCGGTAATTTGCAAATACATTCAAATCGACCCTGAAATGCTGCACGTGCAGTTTGAGCAGAAAGGGGACGATATTTCGGTGCTTGAACTCAACGTGACATTACCGGAATCGGAAGAAGTAACTAAATGAGTGTGACGCATTAATTACCCCCTGTGTATTTTATACAGGGGGTGACTGTATGCATAACCAGTTATTGAGATAAAAAAGACTTAATAAACGTTTTTATCCTTTGGGATTAATCTCAATTAATCTTGCGTCACGGTTGTTTAAAGTAAATGCTGCCGGTAAGAGTCTCTACTTCGATTATTTCTAATACATTATCAGAGCAGGGTTTCCTTACCCTACCCCAACGTTTTCACAGTCCGATTAATAATCCTTCAAAATATCCTGAAGTGGCGCCGCTAATAAATCACCGCGCCATCCGCTGACTAATTCTGGCAAATTGTCGCCAACCTTCAATTTCCAATGCCAGTTCAACAACTGGTTAATCTGCCGACGTGATGCCAGCAATTCGCTGCTCAACCCGCTTTTCTCACTGGCAATGACGATCGCCGCTTTGATTTCCTTAAACACTTTCTTATAACCCGGCTGGTCGATCAGGTTCGGTAACGGCTCCGGCAATGCCGATTCTTCCAGCTCGGCGGCCTCTGCCACCAGCGCCACCAGCGTTTTACCGTGATAACGAATTTCCGGGCCGCTCAGCCCCAGCGAATCCAGTTCACCCAACGAGGTTGGCATATGACGTGCTACCTGCCAGAGATTCTCCTCACGAACCACGAAGTTCACCGCCAGATCACGCTCACGTGCCTGACGCAGTCGCCATTCAGCCAGTTTCTGCAAGCAACCCAACTGGCGGGGGCGTAATTGCCAGGCGTTGGTAATTTCGCGGTAGGCCAACTCTGGCGCCAGCGTCTCGCTACGGCGTTGACACAACAGCAGGCATTCATTGCCGGCAGCCGCCGTCCAACCGGCCTCTTCCGTCTCCTGCACCAGCCGTTTGGCCATTGGCAACAGATAGAACACATCAGCAGCGGCGTAGACACACTGTTTTTCCGTCAGCGGACGCGCCAGCCAGTCGGTCCGGGCTTCGCTTTTGTCCAGCTCCACCTGCATGTACTCTGCCACCAGGGTTGCGAAGCCACAAGACATTGGTCGACCGGTAAAGGCCGCCAGGATCTGGGTGTCCACCATTGGCGTCGGTAGCGTTTTGAACGCGTTGAGGAATACTTCCAGATCCTCACTGCCGGCGTGCAGGAATTTCACCACCTGGGTGTTGCTTAGCAGCTCGATAAACGGCTGCCACTGCTTGATTGGCAAGGGGTCAATCAGGGAGAGTTGTTCACCATCGTATAACTGAATCAGGCCTAACTGCGGATAGTAAGTGCGCGTTCTGACAAATTCGGTGTCCAGCGCAATCTGGGCATGCTTTTTCGCCTGCTCGCAGACCTGCTGCAATCCGGCATCGGTAGTGATCAACTGATAGTTCAAAACGTCATTCTCTTGGTCGCTTTCATGATTCAAACACAACAACGCCGGCATTCACCGGCGTTGTTGATCTGTAAGGCGTAGATGATAGCCTAGGCGGCATCGGCCGCCACAGGTTTTTTCTGCTCATCACGCAGTTCTCGCCGCAAAATTTTACCGACGTTAGACTTCGGCAACTCGTCGCGGAACTCAACAATTTTAGGCACTTTATACCCGGTAAGCTGCCGACGACAATGGGTCAACAGCTCTTCTTTGGTCAAGGATTCGTCTTTCTTCACCACGCAGATCTTGACCGCTTCACCGGAGACGTCACTTGGCACGCCAATCGCCGCGCATTCCAACACTTTAGGGTGCTGACTGACCACATCTTCAATCTCGTTCGGATATACGTTGAAACCGGAAACCAGGATCATGTCTTTCTTACGATCGACGACGCGCACAAAGCCCATCTCGTCCACTGTAACTATATCGCCTGTCGCGAGCCAGCCATCTTTTAACACTTCATCAGTGGCATCCGGCCGCTGCCAGTAGCCTAACATAACTTGCGGCCCTTTAACCCACAGTTCACCCGGCTCGCCGACCGGCACATCATTACCATTATCATCCACCAGACGAATATCCGTCGACGGCACCGGCAAACCGATGCTGCCGCTGTAGTGTTTCAGATCATAAGGGTTGCCCGACACTAACGGTGCGCATTCCGTTAGGCCATATCCTTCCAGCAGGTGTTTACCGGTAGTTTTCTCCCACTTGTCCGCCACCGATTTCTGTACGGACATGCCACCGCCGACGGAAAAACGCAGCGTGGAGAAATCCAGCTTGTGGAAGTCCTCATTGTTCAATAACGCATTGAACAGGGTGTTCACCCCACTCATGGCGGTGAACGGGTATTTACCCAGTTCTTTGACCATTCCCGGAATATCACGCGGGTTGGTGATCAGCAAATTGCGCCCCCCCAGATCGATAAACAGCAGGCAGTTCACCGTCAACGCGAAAATGTGATACAGCGGCAACGCCGTCACCACCAGTTCCTGCCCTTCACGAAACAGCGGCAAATAGGCTGCTTTGGCTTGCTCCAGATTAGCCTGCATGTTGCGGTGCGTCAGCATCGCGCCTTTCGCCACACCGGTAGTGCCACCGGTATATTGCAGGAATGCCAGGTCAGAGTTGATGATATCGGGTTTGACATACTGCAACCGGCGTCCGCGTTGCAGTGCACTGCGGAAAGAAATAGCAGTCGGCAAATGGTATTTCGGCACCAACCGCTTAATGTATTTCACCACAAAGTTAACCAGCGTGCCTTTGGCGGCGGAGAGCTGGTCGCCCATTCGCGTCAGGATCACGTGCTTTACCTGGGTGTTGAACACCACTTTCTCTAAGGTGTGGGCGAAGTTGGAGACGATCACGATGGCGCTGGCACCGCTATCGTTCAATTGGTGCTCCAGTTCACGCGGCGTATACAGCGGGTTGACGTTGACCACCACCATACCGGCTCGCAAAATGCCAAACAACGCGATCGGATACTGCAACAGATTCGGCATCATCAGGGCAACGCGGTCACCCTTCTGCAGACCCAATTCATTTTGCAGGTAAGCGGCAAAAGCTCGACTGCGCTCTTCCAGCTTACGGTAGGTCATGACCTCACCCATGTTCATGAAAGCAGGTTGATCCGCGTAACGCTGAACCGCATTTTCAAACATTTCGACCAAAGATGAATAACGATCGGCGTCGATCTCTGCCGGAACATCTGCCGGGTAACGTTTTAACCAAACCTTATCCAAGGTATTACTCCTGAAATCATTATTCATTATCATCGCAGCCTCTAAACATGCAGCCAAACCATAACAATATTTTAACTCAGCAGACCAGTCTGAGTTTTAAACAATATTAAGGTTGCGATGTACGTCACTAATTGGCGCCGTTTCCCTGCGCCAAAAGAAAAGGCAGCCGTAGCCGCCCTATCAAAATTCTTAACTCTCGCGAACACTACTCGGTAACTATGGTTTGCACCTGCACCGGACCTGGATTGTACCACCCGTAGCCCACGCCCCAGCCAGGGCCCCAGGTACCGCTACGCCAGCCCCATGGGCCCATCGGTGCTGGTGGCATCATCACCTGTTGGCTAAGGTGCCAGCGTTTATAACCGGTGGCGTTCATGGTGACAAACTTGTACGCCGTCATGCCAATCTTGCCGTCTCTGACGCCGGTAATTGGCCCTACCACGGTAACCAACTGACCTTTGAAATCAACCGGCTCCAGGAAACCGTTAACCGAGGCCAGCAAACGTCCTCGTGAAGGCTCGCCCAAAATCGGTCGGGCACCGGAATCAAGCGGCACGGCGGCAATTTCCAGCACCGTACGCCCCTGTTCATTGGCAACATTCACCACGGTGCCGCCAAAACGGGCTTCTGCCCCCACAAACAGGTTCGGTGCATTTTGCACCGAGGACAACTGCTGCACCGGCGTTTCCGTGCTGCCTTTAATTGCATCGGGCACGGTAACACAGCCCGACAACGCAAACGCGCCACCGGCAATAGCCAGCAGCGCCATTTTTTTACTTACAGTGCGGGTTAGCATCGTCGCAATCTCCTGAAATAGCTGTAACTTTGACATCATTTCACCGAGCAAGTTGCAGTTCATTCATATGCCGATCGCCAGCAAAGCACAATAGGCCGCGCTATTCACGCCCCGGCAATTTTTTCCAGGTGACTTCGTTACGCAGGTAGGTCGGCTCGGCATTTTCTACCGCTACCGCCAGCCCCTGTTGCCAGGCATGCAACGCCAACGGCAGCATATCTTCCGCCTGCGGCAACAGCATTTGGCCATCGCTCAAGCTTAACGAGGAACCGGTGACCAGATCCGGATAGGTTTGCCAGCCGGTGCCAACATGCACCCAGTGCCCCTGCAGACCTTGCGCACGCGCCAGCGCCTGCGGGGGTGAAAGTACCGCTTCACCTTCGCTTTCCAGCCAATGCCCGTCTTGCTGACGCTCAAATTGGCCCCAGTAAACTTCACCCATGCGCGCATCTATCGCCGCCAGCACTCGATCTGCCCCGGTGACGCGCCAGGCACCTTGCGCCATAGTCTGCAACGTGGATATGCCCAATAACGGCAGGCCGGCTCCCAGTGCCAGACCCTGCGCGATACCTATGCCAATACGCACGCCGGTAAAACTCCCTGGCCCACGGCCAAAGGCCAGAGCATCGAGTTGATTAAGAATGACGCCGGATTCCGCCAACACTTGCTGCACCATAGGTAAAATGCGCTGCGTATGCTCACGTGGGCACAGTTCAAACAGGGCGTGGATTTCGCCTTGATTCCAGATGGCAACGGAACAGGCTTCCGTCGCTGTATCGATCGCTAAAATTCGCGTGGACATGCCAACCTCAGGCGGGAAAAAAACAGGGTTTTTCATACAGGGCGCGCATTGTAGCATAGCCCTGTGGTCACGCCTATCCGCTAGCGCTCCGCCTGCAGGAAGGCAATCGCCTGGGCGATATCACGGGTACGTGGCGTCGGCGGCAGGCTGTTGAGGAATACTTCGCCATAGGGCCGCATCACCAGGCGGTTATCACAGATCACCAACACACCGCGATCGTCGGTATCGCGGATCAAGCGCCCAACGCCCTGTTTCAGAGTGATGACCGCATCCGGCAATTGCACATCGTTAAAAGGATCACCACCGCGCAGCCGGCAATCTTCAATCCTCGCTTTCAACAAAGGATCGTCGGGCGAAGTAAACGGCAGCTTGTCGATAATCACGCACGACAGGGCGTCGCCGCGCACGTCAACCCCTTCCCAGAAACTGCTGGTCGCCACCAGCAGCGCGTTACCGGACTCAACAAATTGCGCCAACAGTAGGCCCTTACTGGTTTCCCCCTGCAACAACACCGGCAAGGTCATGGTTGCACGGAATTCTTCCGCCAATTCACGCATCATCTGGTGCGAGGTACAGAGGAAGAAACAGCGGCCATTATTGGCCTCAATCAATGGCCGCAGCATACGCGCCAATTGCCGGGCACCACCCGGCTGGTTCGGTGACGGCAAAAAGCGCGGCACGCACAGCAATGCCTGTTTCGCATAGTCGAACGGGCTGGCCAGCAGCAAGGTTTTGGCCTTGTTCAGGCCCAGACGATCGGTAAAATGCCCCATTTGCTCATTAACCGATAAGGTTGCCGAGGTAAAAATCCAACTGCCTGGTTTCTCATCCAACAGCTCACGGAAACGATCGGCCACCGTCAACGGCGTCAGCGCCAAAACAAAATGGCGTGAGTTGCACTCATACCAGTAACTGAAACCCGGTTCCGTCACCTCTTTCAAACGTTTGAGGCGCGCACGATAAAGCGTGGCGCGTTCGAAGGCGGCATCCAGCAAGGCTGAACGGCCGAGGGACAGCTTGACTACGTCGTAGCAGAGTTCGAGCGCATCATCGAGCAACAGCAAGGCGCGCTGCACATTAGGCTGGCTTAGTACCTCGCGCAGATTACCGCGAAAGCCTGGCTCTCCCAGCATTAAGCGGAAATCCTGGGTACTTTGACTGAGACGGTCGGCGCTTTTTTGAAGCTGCGCCGCGTCGCGCACTTCGGTGCGGTAAGCAATGGAAATGTCTTTGGCCAGATCCAGCAACTGGCGGCTGGTTAGCTGTTTGCCAAAATACTGGCTGGCGATGTCCGGGATCTGATGTGCTTCATCGAAGATCATCACATCGGCCTCGGGGATCAGTTCGGCAAAGCCGCCCTCTTTCACGACCATGTCGGCCAGGAACAGATGGTGGTTCACTACCACCACATCCGCATCCATAGCACGGCGACGGGCTTTGACCACAAAGCAATCTTTATACAGCGGGCAGTCGCTGCCCAGGCAGTTATCGTTGGTGCTGGTCACCAGCGGCCAGACGAAGCTGTCTTCTGCCACGTCGCTGCAGCTGCTGATGTCACCCTCTTTGGTCATTGATGACCATTTGCGCAGATGGACCAGGTCGATCAGCGCCTGTCCGGCCAGTTCACCACCGGCCATCGACTGCTGTTCCAGACGTTCCAGACACAGGTAGTTGGATCGCCCCTTCAACAGCGCCATCTTGCCTTTGTAGTTCAGCGCCTTGGCAACGGTGGGCAGATCGCGTGCATAAAGCTGATCCTGCAGCGCTTTAGAACCGGTGGAAATAATCACTTTGCGATCGGCCCGCAGTGCCGGTGCCAGGTAGGCGAAGGTTTTACCGGTGCCGGTGCCCGCTTCGACCACCAACTCCTGCTTGAAGTTAATGGCTTCGGTGACCGCTTCCGCCATCTGCCGCTGTGCTTCACGCGGTTTGAAACCCTTGATTGCCTGCGCCAGGGCGCCGTCTGTTGCGAAATCGTCTGTCACGCTATCTCTCTGCAGGAATTATTCAGCGTTGATTATGCCAATCCTGCCGCGCGGCTACCACCGACTTTAACGTCGAGTATTTCTGCCGATGGCTGTGATACCCTACACGTGACTATGATATGGAGATAACCGAATGAATATTGAACGAATTGATCCTGCCGATCGCTGGTCTGAAGCCGTAGTTCATAACGACACTGTTTATTACACCAGCGTGCCGGAAAATCTGGATGATGATGCGACCGCGCAGACTGCTAACGCCCTGGCAGCAATTGACGTGATCCTGGCACGCGTTGGGTCAGATAAAAGCCGGGTGCTGGACGCCACCATTTTTCTGGCCGACGGTGCCGATTTTGCTGCGATGAACGCCGCCTGGGATGCCTGGGTAGTTGCGGGTAGCGCCCCAGTGCGCTGCACCGTGCAAGCCAAATTGATGAACCCGAAGTACAAGGTTGAAATCAAAATCATTGCCGCGCTGTAACGCAAAAAACCGCAGACGATAACGCCTGCGGTTTTATTTGGTCGTATTTGCTGCTGATTAAGCCAGTTTGATGATCACCATCCCCGCCAGTAACAACACCAGACCAATCCATCCTTTGGCATTCAACCGCTGGCCAAACAGGATCCAGCCAGCGGCGATTGTCGCGGCAATACCGAAACCGCCCCACAATGCATAAGCCACCGACAGGTCTATCCCCTTCACCGCCTGTGCCAGAGCACTGAACGCCCCCAGCACCGACAGCAATGAAAGCAGGCCTAACCAGATTTTACGGAAACCGTCCGACATTTTCAGGAAGATGTTGGCGACAATTTCCAACACAATCGCCAGTCCCAAGAACCCAATGTGGTACAACTCAAGCTGTTGCATGGTTGTCACCTCGCGGGCTGGCCTGTTTTCGTGGTTTGCGGGTACCGGACTTCACCAACAAGATCCCGGCGATCAACGTCACCAGACCCAGCACCTTCAAGGCCGAGATCGGCTCATCGAACCACAATACGCTGAACAAGGTAATAAACAGGATACCGATCCCTTCCCACAGCGCGTAAGCAACGCCAAGGGCAACGCGTTTAATCGCCAATGACAACATGACGTATGATGCAGTGATCATCACATACATCACAATATGACCGGTCATGCCGCCGCTGACGCTGGCGTATTTCATTGACAGGGTACCGATAATTTCGGTCACGATAGCCAAACCTAAAAAGATCCAATAAATCATGATTTCTCTCCCAAACGGCGAATAACGCACGCTAAGGCATATTTATCCCGATTTATCTCGTCAGACAGGCGCAAACAGGCGCTGAAGACGCAGAGATCCCTGGGGATAAACTGACCCAAACGTAATAAGAATGTTTGCCCGGTTACGCCTAATGACGGAGGACTGAGCCTGTCATCAGCACCGGTTAAGGGAGAAAGACGCTATAGCTCGCTGCACCAGTGATGCTCACTGGCAAGGATGGCAGACAGGAAAAGCTGGCAAGTAGAGGTTCTGAGGGTAATTCCATTAGTTGTCATCATAAGTATTCTCTATTCTCAGTCGCACATAATCTTGTTACACGGGTGCGATTTGCCCAATATCCTCATCAAGTAAAATTTCAACTGCAATAGTTGTACCATAGCAACAATCATAAAGCAAACCGCCATTTTCACAAAAACAGCAAAAAAATAGTCTATAAATAAGAAAGTTAAGGAATTTAAAAATAAAAAAAGGCCCAACGAGCCGTTGAACCTCCGTTTAAGTTTTTCCGAACAAATAATCGTCAAAACCAGCCCCGGCGCGGGTTATGCCGTGGCGCCACTCACCGCAGTACGTGCCAGTTCAGTAATGCGCTCGTAGTCGCCATTTTCCAACGCGTCGGCCGGCACCAGCCAGGAGCCACCAATACACAACACGCTTTTCAACGCCAGGTAATCACGGTAGTTGTTTGGGGTGATACCACCGGTCGGGCAGAAACGTACCTGCGGGAATGGGCCGCCGATCGCCTGTAGTGCCTTAACGCCGCCGTTGGCTTCAGCCGGGAAAAACTTGAACTCACACAGGCCGTGATCCAAGCCCTGCATCAGTTCTGAAACAGTGCTGATACCCGGAATCAATGGAATGCTGCCTGCGGTAGCGGCTTTCAGCAGCGCCTCTGTCAGGCCCGGACTGATAGCGAATTGCGCACCGGCTTCGCTCACCGCCTGCAACTGCTGCGGGTTAAGCACTGTACCGGCACCGATAATCGCTTCCGGCACCTCTGCCGCGATAGCGCGGATCGCGTCCATCGCGCAGGCAGTGCGCAAAGTGACTTCCAATACGCGCACGCCACCGGCGACCAGCGCCCTGGCCAGCGGCACCGCATGTTCCAGCTTATTAATCACAATCACCGGAACTACCGGACCGGCGGTCAGGATCTGTTCTGCGCTGGTTTTCCAGTTTTTCATCGTTACTTCTCCATTACTTACAGGTTATCAATGGCACGCCCCTGCCACAGGGGCCCACGGAGTCTCGCGGGCGTCCGGCCGTACCCCAAGTGATGTTGCGCCCAGACGTGCGGGCAAAAAAATGCCGGCAGATAAACTGCCGGCCGGGTCGTTATTCGAACTCGTTCCAGGAACGGCCATCGCGGGTGATCATCGCCACCGAGGCTACCGGGCCCCAGGTACCGGACTGATACGGCTTCGGCGCTTCATTATCCGCTTTCCAGGCGTCCATGATGGAGTCTACCCACTTCCAGGCTTCCTCCACTTCGTCACGGCGCACAAACAGCGCCTGGATACCACGCATAGTCTCCAGCAACAGGCGCTCGTAGGCGTCTGCCACGTGCTCCTGGTTGAAGGTCTCCGAGAAACTCAGATCCAGCTTGGTGGTTTGCAGGCGGTGCTTGTGATCCAGACCAGGAACCTTGTTCAACACCTGGATCTCGATGCCTTCATCCGGCTGCAGACGAATGGTCAATTTGTTCTGCGGCAGTTGCTGGTAAGAATCGCTGAACAGGTTCAGCGGTGGGTTCTTGAAGTAGACCACCACTTCTGAGCATTTGGTCGGCAAACGCTTACCGGTACGCAGGTAAAACGGCACGCCGGCCCACTGCCAGTTGTCGATATCGACACGGATAGAGACGAAGGTTTCGGTGTTGCTGCTTTTGTTCGCCCCTTCCTCTTCCAGGTAACCAGGGACCTTTTTGCCCTGCACAAAACCGGCAGTATATTGGCCACGCACCGTGGTTTCGCGCACATTGGTCTGATTGATGCGACGCAGTGAGCGCAGCACCTTTACTTTCTCATCACGAATACGGTCAGTGGTCAGATCCGCCGGAGGTGACATGGCGATCATGGTCAGAATTTGCAACAGGTGGTTCTGGATCATGTCGCGCATCTGGCCAGCCTGGTCAAAGTAACCCCAACGACCTTCAATACCCACCTCTTCCGCTACGGTAATTTGCACCGAGTCGATGGTACGATTGTCCCAGTTGGAGGCAAACAGTGAGTTGGCAAAACGCAGTGCCAGCAGGTTCAATACCGTCTCTTTGCCAAGATAGTGGTCAATACGGTAAACCTGAGATTCGTTGAAATATTCCGCCACCTGATCGTTGATCACGCACGAAGACGCCAGATCGGTACCGAGTGGTTTTTCCATCACTACGCGTGCCGGCTCGTGGTTCAGCTTGGCTTCGCCCAACCCTTTGCAGATCGCGCCGAAAGTGCTGGGTGGCATCGCAAAGTAGTTGATAGTGGTGCGATGTTTCTGGTCCAGCATTTTGCCCAATTTGGCAAAATTTTTGCTGTCGTTCACATCCAAATTGCAAAAATCCAGGCGCGCACTCAGCGTGGCCCAAAGTTCGTCATCGAGTTTTTCTTTCATAAAGGTGCCAAGCGCTTCCTTGACCACCTTGATGTAGGCTTCTTTATCCCACTCGGCACGGCCGACGCCAATAATGCGGGTATCCGGGTGGATATGACCGGCTTTCTCTAACTGGTACAGGGAAGGCAACAGCTTACGACGCGCCAAATCGCCTTTCGCGCCGAAAATAACCAGGTCACACGCCTGGGCTGTAGAGGTTACCGCCATGTTCATCTCCTCGTTGCAGGATATTTGTAATTTTCTTACATTACTAATGTACTCTCTTTGACTACGGCCAGTAAACCCGGATCAAAAGTAGAAAAAAAGCCCCAAAAATTGCAGTGTTATGCGCTATCGGTAGTAAACGTCGCTGGCTGAACTAAAAACTGTAATTTTCAGTCTTTTTTGATGCTCTTTTACCATTATGAAAGTTAGACACAGGTCATGTTCTGATGAAAAAACTCTGCATACCCTCTGTCGACACTGCCAACGGTTACCAGCACGTAGTATATTTTCACTAAACCGGCATTGATTTCTCCTTTGATTGAAATCGACAAAACCCATGAGTGGACTCTCGTTATATGAATACGCTGGAAAAAATCCAGAGCCATCTGGAACTGCTGAGCAAATCTGAACGAAAAGTCGCCGAGGTGATCATCGCCTCCCCGCAGACCGCCATTCACTCCAGTATCGCTACGCTGGCCCGGATGGCGGATGTTAGCGAGCCCACCGTCAACCGCTTTTGTCGCCGTCTCGATACCAAGGGTTTTCCCGATTTTAAACTGCATCTTGCCCAAAGCCTGGCCAACGGCACCCCGTACGTAAACCGTAACGTGGAGGAAGATGACAGCGTTGCTTCCTATACCGGTAAAATTTTCGAATCCGTGATGGCCAGTCTTGATACAGTAAAGGCAAATTTGGATATTGCAGCAATCAATCGTGCGGTTGACTTGCTTACCCAGGCAAAAAAAATCTCTTTCTTCGGTTTGGGTGCCTCGGCAGCCGTGGCTCACGACGCGATGAACAAATTTTTCCGCTTCAATATTCCGGTGGTCTATTTCGACGACATCGTCATGCAACGCATGGGATGCATGAATTCCAGCGAGGGGGATGTGGTGGTACTCATCTCCCATACCGGCCGCACCAAGAACCTGGTGGAAATGGCGCAACTGGCGCGTGAAAACGATGCCACGGTCATAGCCATTACCTCACACGACACCCCACTGGCTCATGAAGCCACGCTGGCATTATTGCTCGATGTCCCGGAAGACACCGACGTTTATATGCCGATGGTATCGCGAATTGCACAATTAACGCTCATCGACGTGCTAGCCACCGGATTTACCTTGCGTAGAGGGGCCAAATTCAGAGATAACTTGAAGCGGGTCAAGGAAGCGTTGAAAGAATCGCGCTTTGATAAGGGTGTGGTTATCCCCAACAGTTTCGACTCGTAACCGATGTGAAAAAAACTGTCGTTCAAAGTCATCTGAACGGCAGCATTAGAGGCAGTACCCTAAAAAACGCTCATGCGGGTAACCCGGGTGAAATATCAGTGTAGTAAAATTACATTTCGCTCCTGGTTTCGTTATCCGACGTTATCGCAACACCAATAATTTGCTTCACCAGTCAACGGAGTAATACATGTCCAGACGGCTCAGAAGAACCAAAATTGTTACCACCCTGGGTCCGGCTACAGACCGCGACAATAATCTGGAAAAGATCATTGCTGCCGGCGCTAACGTAGTTCGGCTTAACTTTTCCCACGGCACTGCAGAAGACCACCAGATCCGCGCTGACAAAGTGCGCGAAATTGCTGCCAAGTTGGGACGCCACGTCGCTATTCTGGGTGACCTGCAAGGGCCGAAAATTCGTGTTTCCACCTTTAAGGAAGGCAAAATCTTCCTTAACATCGGTGATAAATTCCTGCTTGATGCCAACATGTCCAAGGGCGAAGGCGATAAAGAAAAAGTCGGTATCGACTATAAAGGCCTGCCTGCCGACGTGGTACCCGGCGACGTACTGCTGCTTGATGACGGCCGCGTACAACTGAAAGTGCTCGAAGTTCAGGGTATGAAAGTGTTTACCGAAGTCACCGTTGGCGGCCCTCTGTCCAACAACAAAGGCATCAACAAACTCGGTGGCGGCCTGTCCGCTGAAGCCCTGACCGAGAAAGACAAGGCCGATATCGTCACCGCGGCAAAAATCGGCGTCGACTACCTGGCGGTTTCCTTCCCGCGTACCGGCGAAGATTTGAACTACGCACGTCGACTGGCGCGTGATGCAGGCTGCAACGCCAAGATCGTATCCAAGGTTGAACGTGCCGAAGCCGTTTGCAGCGACGAAGCCATGGATGACATTATCCTGGCCTCAGACGTAGTGATGGTGGCTCGTGGCGATCTGGGCGTCGAAATCGGCGATCCGGAACTGGTAGGCATCCAGAAAAAACTGATCCGCCGTGCCCGTACCCTGAACCGCGCCGTGATTACCGCGACCCAGATGATGGAGTCGATGATCACCAACCCGATGCCTACCCGTGCCGAAGTGATGGACGTGGCGAACGCCGTGCTGGATGGTACCGACGCCGTAATGCTGTCTGCTGAAACTGCCGCTGGTCAGTACCCGGCAGAAACCGTGGCGGCTATGGCACGCGTTTGTCTGGGTGCAGAGAAAATCCCAAGCATCAACGTCTCCAAACACCGTCTGGACGTGCAGTTCGACAACATTGAAGAAGCCATTGCCATGTCTTCAATGTACGCTGCCAACCACCTGAAAGGCGTTACCGCACTGATCGCCATGACCGAGTCAGGCCGCACCGCGCTGATGATGTCACGTATCAGCTCCGGCCTGCCGATCTTCGCCATGTCACGCCATGAACACACCTTGAACCTGACTGCGCTGTACCGCGGCGTTACGCCAGTATACTTCGACAGCCATAATGACGGCGTTATCGCGGCCAATGACGCGGTTAACCGCCTGCGTGATAAAGGCTTCCTGGTCTCAGGCGATCTGGTGATCGTCACCCAGGGTGACGTGATGGAAACCGTGGGTACCACCAATACCAGTCGTATCCTGCGCGTCGAGTAAAATATACTGCTGCCGGCCGTTAACGCGGTCGGCATTTTTTTACGCTCCACCCTCCCCCCTGATAAACTCAGCTCCAGTCGCCGTTACGGCAAATGGAGAGCCACCGATGCTTCATCAACACCCACAGCAAAACCCCAATGCGCAAGCACTGGATCTCGACGGCCAGGGATTGGAGAATCTGGAGGATGCCAGCCTACGGGGCAACTCTCTGCTGAAAATCAGTCTGTACGACAATCAACTTCACCAGTTCCCAATGCAAATTTTGCAACATCGCAACCTGCAGGTATTGAATATCTCCTGCAACCAGCTCAATGAGTTACCGAGCGAAATTGGTCAACTTAAACGGCTGGCCATGCTGGATTGCGGCCACAATAAAGCCACCAGTATCCCTGCAAGCATGGGTGAACTGCGTGAGCTGACCTATTTGTATTTGAGCGACAACGCCTTTTGCGACCTGCCCATTGAGCTGGGGAAGCTGCACAAGCTGCGCTATCTGAACGTGACGGATAACCAGATCAGTGAGCTGCCGGCGGCTATTGCGCAGCTCAGTAATCTGCAAGAACTGCGGCTTTACAACAATCAGATTAGTGCGTTGCCTGCCACCATCGGTCGGTTGACCGCACTGCGGGAACTGCATCTGATGAAAAACCGTCTGACCACGCTGCCGGATGAAATAGCTCAGTTGTCTGAACTGGCCGTACTGGATCTGGAAAACAACGCCATCAATCAGCTACCGGCTGCATTCTGCCAGTTAGCCAACCTGACTCAGCTCAACCTGCGTACGAATCAGCTACAGCAGTTACCGGCGGACTTTGGCCAGTTGGCAGCCCTGAGCACGCTAGACCTGCGCGCTAACCGTCTGACTACCCTGCCTGACAGCATGGCGGCATTGACCCGTTTGCGACGGTTAGACCTGCGCTGGAACAACTTTGCCCAGATACCCGCCGTACTGGAGCCGCTCATAGCTCAGGGTTGCATGGTACATATTTAAAACAAAGGGCCAGTCACCCTGAGATGACTGGCCCCTGACGCCAGGCAAACGAAACGCTCGCTTAACGGTATAAATCATCGCGTGAATAAGGTTCAATTTCACCTTCTTTACGCGTTTTCAATAGTTTGAGGATCCAAGTGTACTGTTCCGGGTTCGGCCCCACCAGGTTCTCCACCTCTTCATTCATCCGACGCGCAATAGTGTGGTCATCAGCGGTGGCCAAATCGTCCATCGGCGGACGAATGTAAACATCCAGCATACTGGTTTTGCCGTCATACACCGGGAACAAAGGTACAATGGCCGCACGGCAGACTTTCATCAGACGGCCCACCGCCGGCAGCGTCGCCTTATAGGTACCGAAGAAGTCGACGAATTCACTGTGTTCGGCACCATGATCCTGATCGGGCAGATAATAGCCCCAATAGTCCTGGCGCACCGAGCTGATAAATGGCTTGATGCCGTCATTGCGCGCATGCATCCGGCCACCAAATTTACGGCGCACCGTATTCCACAGGTAGTCGACCAACGGATTGCTCTGGTTGTGGAACATCGCCGCCATCGGCTGACCGCGAGCCGCCATTAACATCGCCGGAACATCCACCGCCCAGCCATGCGGCACCAGGAAAATCACGTTACGGCCTTCCTCACGGATTTTATCCAGCACCTCTTCACCGTGCCAGCGAACGCGCTTCAACACTTTTTCCGGTTTGGTGCAGGCCAGTTCGGCCATCAGGATCATCGACTGCGGCGCGGTGGCAAACATCTCATCAATGATGTGCTCACGCTCGTTTTCCAGCACTTCCGGCAGGCAATACAACAGGTTGATGCGCGCACGACGTCGTGCGCCTTTAGCCACCTTGCCGGCCAGCTTGCCAACGGCACCCAGCACCGGATCGCGCAAGCGCGCAGGCACCAATGAAATACCGGCCATCAGCCCGGTTCCCAGCCAAACGCCCCAGTAGCGCGGGTGGAAAAAGGCTTTCTGAAATTGCGGGATGAACTCTGAGTTAGATTTTTTTTCGTTTTGCATGCACAAACTCTTAACTTAGCGGTTCGGCTAATCATAATTGCAATGGTTGATTTTGCAATTAACCACGGCGAAGCGCCAATATAAAACAACATCGGCCCGAAATCAGGCCGATGGTATCACTGGCGCACAGCGCCCGAACAAAGGATTAATCCAACTGCAGCTGCGGGGTGACTTCCTTCACCTGCGCCAGATAATCACTGCGATCTTTACCGGTCAGCCCTTCAGAACGCGGCAGTTTCGCCGTCAATGGGTTCACGGCCTGTTGGTTTGTCCACATTTCAAAGTGCAGATGTGGGCCGGTAGAGCGGCCGGTATTACCGGACAACGCAATACGATCGCCACGCTTCACTTTCTGACCTGGCTTAACCAACAGTTTTTTCAGATGCATATAACGGGTGGTGTACTGGCGACCATGACGAATGGCCACATAGTTACCCGCAGCGCCACTACGTTTGGCGATCAGTACTTCACCGTCACCCACGGCCAGCACCGGGGTGCCAACCGGCATCGCGAAGTCGACGCCTTTATGCGGCGCAATGCGCCCGGTGACCGGGTTAACCCGGCGTGGGTTGAAGTTTGAGGAAATACGGAATTGCTTCATGGTTGGGAAACGCATAAAGCCTTTCGCCAGACCGGAACCCTGACGATCGTAGAATTTACCGTCTTCGGCACGAATAGCGTAGTAGTCCTTACCGCCGGTGCGCATGCGCACCCCCAGCAACTGGCTCTGCGCCCTCTTGCCATCAAAGTGTTCACGGGACATTAATACCGAGAATTGATCGCCTTTGCGCAGTTTGCGGAAATCCAACTGCCACTGCAGCGCTTTGCTCACCGCATTAATTTCAGCACGGCTCAGACCGGCGTTGGCGGCGCTGGTGACAAAGCTGCCGTTGAGTCGGCCGCTGATCACATTATTACGCCATTCACCCTGTTGAGATTCCTGGCTTTCTTTGAAGCTGTTGCCCGTACGCTCGTAAGTGCGGGTTTCACGCCGGGATACTTCCCAAGTTAAACGCTGTAGATCGCCAGCTTCGTTCACTGTCCATGACAGCTGTTGACCAATTTTCAGATTACGCAAATCGCGGTTCTGCGATGCCAACAGGGCGACGTCCGACATATCGATGCCATATTGGGTCAGGATACTGCCCAGAGTGTCGCCAGTGGAAACCACATATTCATGCACTCCATCCTCGCCAGCGACCTTCTGGTCCAGCTCATCCTGTGGGATGTCATCATCGGGGGTGGCTTGGTCAAGATCGAGCGGCTCACTGGCTTCTGGCAGCAAGGAGCGTAACTGGCTGGATTCTAATTCGATACTCTTAACGATGGGGTTATGTTCTGGGTGATAAACAAAAGGCCGCCAAACGGCAACGGCCAATGTAACCACTGTCAACGACCCCAGCATAACGCGGTGGGGCCGTGGCAGGTTGTTATACGCCAGAGCGATAGTTTTGACTATCTGCTGCACTCGATTTTATCCTCGTAATCTTTACTTCAGGCAGCTCACGTACTGGTTTGACAGCTGTGTCAGGAAGTTCCCGTAGCTGTCTTTCCCCAGTGCGATGCCGGTGCCCAGCGGATCCAGCGTTCCAGAACGCACTTTGGTCCCCTTTGCAACCGCATTGATTACGGCTGGCCTGAATTGTGGCTCAGCAAAAACGCATACTGCTTTCTGCTCAACCAACTGTGTTCGAATTTGGTGTAAGTGCTGTGCCCCAGGCTGGATTTCGGGATTAACGGTAAAATGGCCCAGCGGGCTCAAACCGAAGTGTTTCTCAAAATAGCCGTAAGCATCATGAAAAACAAAATATCCCTTGCCTTGCACAGGCTTGAGCATGTTACCAACATTTTTGTCAGTTTGCGTCAGTAGATTCTCGAACTGGCGCAGGTTTGCGTCTAATTTGTCTTTATTTTGCGGCATAAGTTCCAATAACCTGTCGTGAATCGCGATCGCGGTCACTTTTGCCACTTCTGGAGACAGCCAAACGTGCATATTATATTCGCCGTGGTGGTGTCCATCCCCCTCATCACTTCCAGCATGATTATGCGCATCCGCTGCATGTTCATCACCATGCTCATGGTCGTGATCGTCGTCTTCACCCTTCATCAGCAGCGGTTTGACCCCACTCAATCCACTGATGGCAACCTGGCGGTTAGTCGACACCGAGCTTAAGGGCTTGGCCAGAAAAGCTTCCATATCCGGCCCCACCCACACCACCAGATCGGCGGCACGCAGGCGCTGGATATCGGAAGGCCGCAGCGCGAAATCGTGCGGTGATGCGCCATCCGGCAATAGCACTTCGGTCGGCGTCACGCCATCGGCTATCGCCGCAGCGATAAAACCCACTGGCCGTATAGAAGTCACCACCGCCGCAGACGCGCTGCTCAGCGCCCCGGCCATCATCAATGCGCTGGCCAGCAACGTGCGGCGCTGCAGCCATTTATTTTTCTGTGCCATTATCTGTAATCCCGTCGTTTTCATTAGCGAGGCGTGATATTATAACATTCGGTTAGTTCTGCAAATGTAATCATGAGATGTCCACACTGACAACGCTAAAAAATATCTCCGTCTCCTTTGGTAACCGCAAGGTGCTGTCGAATATTTCGCTCAGCCTGCAGCCGGGCCGTATTCTGACGCTGCTCGGCCCCAATGGCGCGGGCAAATCCACGCTGGTGCGAGTAGTGCTGGGGCTGATTGCGCCCACCGAAGGAACACTGGAGCGCGAGCCTGGCCTGCGCATTGGCTATGTGCCGCAAAAACTGCACCTCGATGCCACCCTGCCGCTGACCGTCAGCCGCTTTATGCGCCTGAAGCCCGGCGTCAAAAAGGCCGATATTCTGCCAGCGCTTAAACGCGTACAGGCGGCCCACCTGCTCAATCAACCGATGCAGAAACTTTCCGGGGGTGAAAACCAGCGCGTATTGCTGGCTCGGGCGCTGCTGAACAAGCCACAGCTGCTGGTGCTGGATGAACCGACCCAGGGGGTTGATGTTAACGGCCAACTGGCGCTGTATGACCTGATCGATCAGTTGCGTAAAGAGTTGGGCTGCGCGGTATTAATGGTGTCCCATGACCTGCACCTGGTGATGGCGAAAACCGATGACGTGCTGTGCCTCAACCAACACATCTGCTGTTCCGGCGCGCCGGAGGTGGTTTCGATGCATCCTGAATTTATCGCCATGTTCGGCAATCGCGGTGCGGAGCAACTGGCGGTCTATCGCCACCACCATAACCACCGTCACGACCTGCAAGGACGAATTGTGTTGAAGAAAACCGGGGGCCGTGAGGCATGATCGAACTGTTATTACCCGGCTGGCTGGCCGGCGTCCTGTTGGCCTGCGCCGCCGGTCCGCTCGGCTCATTTGTGGTCTGGCGGCGGATGTCCTATTTCGGCGATACCCTGGCGCATGCCTCGTTACTTGGCGTGGCTTTTGGTCTGCTGCTGGACATCAATCCCTTCTATGCGGTGATTGCCGTGACGCTGGTGTTGGCTCTGGTGCTGGTGTGGCTGGAACGTCGCCCGCAGCTTTCCGTTGATACCCTGCTCGGCATTATGGCGCACAGCGCACTTTCATTGGGGCTGGTTGTAGTGGCGCTAATGTCGAACGTGCGGGTCGATCTGATGGCCTATCTGTTTGGCGACCTGCTGTCGGTCACCCTCACAGATATCTGGATGATTGGCATTGGCGTGACCGTCGTGCTGCTGATCCTGTGGTGGCAGTGGCGTAACCTGCTGTCGATGACCGTCAGCCCGGAACTGGCGCATGTCGACGGTGTTAATCTGGTGCGTGCGCGCACCGTGTTGATGCTGGTGACGGCCCTGACCATCGGCCTGGCGATGAAATTCGTTGGTGCGCTGATCATCACTTCACTGTTGATTATTCCTGCGGCAACTGCACGTCGCTTCGCTCGCACGCCGGAGCAAATGGCCGGATTCGCGGTGCTGGTTGGGGTGCTTGCCGTAACCGGCGGGCTGACCTTTTCAGCCTTCTACGACACCCCGGCCGGTCCGTCGGTCGTCTTGAGCGCTGCGGTACTGTTTGTTTTAAGCCTGTGCAGGAAGCAGCAAGCCTGACCCCGGCAGCTACAGATATCAAAAGGGCCGCAATTGATTCAATTGCGGCCCTTTTTAATGCACGAGTTCTCTTACTCTTCTCGCACCATGCCAAAGTGTTTATAGGCATGATTGGTCGCCATGCGCCCACGCGGAGTACGCTGGATAAACCCTTGCTGAATCAGGAAGGGTTCGATAACGTCTTCGATAGTTTCCCGCTCCTCGCCAATCGCCGCCGCCAGGTTATCCAGGCCGACTGGCCCGCCAGTGAACTTGTCGATAATCGCCAGCAACAGCTTGCGATCCATGTAGTCAAAACCTTCGGCGTCGACGTTCAACATATCCAGCGCCTGCATCGCCACTTCGCCATTGATTACGCCATTGGCGCGAACTTCGGCAAAATCACGCACCCGACGCAGTAAACGGTTGGCAATACGTGGAGTGCCGCGCGCGCGACGAGCTACCTGATGGGCGCCCTCTTCCGACAGCTCCAGTCCCAGACAATTGGCGCTGCGTGAAACGATGTGCTGTAAATCGGCGATCTGATAAAACTCCAGACGCTGCACAATACCGAAGCGGTCACGCAATGGCGATGTCAGTGAACCAGCACGTGTGGTTGCCCCCACCAGCGTGAACGGCGGCAAATCGAGTTTGATCGAGCGAGCGGCTGGGCCTTCGCCGATCATGATATCCAGTTGGTAATCTTCCATCGCCGGGTACAGCACTTCTTCTACTACCGGAGAGAGACGGTGGATTTCATCGATGAACAGCACGTCATGTGGCTCGAGGTTGGTCAGCATCGCCGCCAAATCGCCCGCCTTCTCCAAAACCGGTCCGGAAGTGGTACGCAGGTTAACGCCCATTTCATTGGCAACGATGTTGGCCAGTGTGGTTTTACCCAGCCCCGGAGGACCGAAAATCAGCAGGTGGTCCAGCGCGTCGCCACGCTGCCTGGCCGCCTGAATAAAGATTTCCATCTGCTCGCGGACATGTGGCTGACCGACGTACTCCGTCAGCAGCTTCGGCCGGATGGCGCGATCAAGAATTTCTTCTTCATTGATCGGTTCGGCAGAAATCAGGCGATCGGCTTCAATCATTCTCTATCCCTTATCGGCGCTTACAGCGCGGCGCGCAACGCGTCGCGGATCAGGGTTTCGCAATCGGCGCCAGGCTTGGCGATTTTGCTGACCATACGACTGGCTTCCTGCGGTTTATAGCCCAATGCCACCAGCGCAGAAGCTGCTTCTGCTTCCGCGTCCAGCTCGGCGGCCTGCGTTGCCGTGGCGGGAAGCGCGATTTCGCTGCTGTTATTGAACAGATCGCCATTAAGCCCTTTAAAGCGGTCTTTCATTTCGACCACCAGGCGCTCAGCGGTTTTCTTGCCAACCCCCGGCAATTTTACCAGCGAGGTGATCTCTTCGCGTTCTACCGCGCTGACAAACTGCTGCGCGGACATCCCGGACAGGATCGCCAGCGCCAGTTTTGGCCCTACGCCGTTGACTTTGATCAACTCGCGAAACAGCGCACGCTCTTGTTTATCATTAAAACCGTACAGCAACTGTGCATCTTCGCGCACCACGAATTGGGTAAACACGATAGCCTCTTGCCCCAGATCCGGCAGCTCATAAAAGCAGGTCATGGGCATATGCACTTCATACCCCACGCCATTTGCCTCCAGTAACACCAGCGGCGGCTGCTTTTCCAGAATAACTCCTCTGAGACGACCTATCATTTACCCTCCTGCAGAATTCTTGAGCATGACCGACTGCCATGCCGTGCTGGTAAAGCTTATAACATAAAAAAGGCTGGATGAATATCCAGCCTGAGTTGCCACTGTTCACACGCTACTTTAAACGGCCACGAGCCAGGTTTAACCGCCCTTCGCTCATCCGCAGCACGTTTTGGCTGAGATGACAGTGAGTGATGGCGATAGCCAGCGCATCGGCGGCGTCCGCCTGGGGATTGGCCGACAGCTTAAGCAGCGAGCGTACCATGTGCTGCACCTGCGCCTTCTCTGCCGCGCCGGTGCCGACCACCGTTTGTTTCACCTGACGCGCCGCATATTCAAACACTTCCAGATCCTGGTTCACGGCAGCAACAATCGCCACGCCGCGCGCCTGCCCGAGTTTGAGCGCAGAATCCGGGTTCTTCGCCATAAACACCTGTTCGATGGCGAAGAAATCCGGTTTAAACTGGGTGATGATTTCACTGACACCTGCGTAGATCAATTTCAGCCGCGTCGGCATGTCATCCACCACGGTGCGAATGCAACCACTGGCGATATAGCTCAATTGACGGCCCTGCTGGCGAATAAGGCCATAACCGGTGACGCGCGATCCGGGATCGATACCCAGTATGATCGTCATCCCTACACCCACCTTGCGTTAAGCATTAACATCGCCAGGCGCTGCCATAGAGCAGCGCCGTACTTCAAGCCGATTACAGCGTTGCTGCAACTTCGTCGGAGATCTCACCGTTGTGATAAACCTCCTGCACGTCGTCACAGTCTTCCAGCATGTCGATCAGGCGCAACAGCTTGGGCGCAGTTTCCTCATCCATATCGGCCTTGGTCGATGGGATCATGGAAACTTCTGCCGAGTCGGCAGTGAAACCGGCAGCAGTCAGAGCATCTTTCACTTCGCCGAGGTTTTCCCAGGCTGTGAATACGTCGATCACACCGTCGTCGTAGCTAACGATATCTTCGGCACCGGCTTCCAGCGCCGCTTCCATCACCACGTCTTCATCCAGGCCAGGTGCGTAAGTGATGACGCCCTTCTTGGTGAACAGGTAAGCCACGGAGCCATCGGTACCCAGGTTACCGCCACACTTGGTGAAGGCATGACGCACTTCCGCCACGGTACGGTTGCGGTTGTCACTCAGGCACTCGATCATGACGGCAGTGCCGCCAGGGCCGTAGCCTTCATAAATGATGGTTTCCATATTGGTATCATCATCACCGCCTACCCCACGCGCGATGGCACGGTTCAGGGTGTCGCGCGTCATGTTGTTGGACAGCGCCTTGTCGATCGCCGCACGCAGACGCGGGTTAGCCCCCGGATCGCCACCGCCCAGTTTCGCGGCGGTCACCAGCTCGCGAATAATTTTGGTGAAAATTTTACCGCGCTTGGAATCCTGCGCTGCTTTACGGTGCTTTGTGTTGGCCCACTTACTATGACCTGCCATAAAAAATCTCCGAAAAAAATTACTGGACTGAATTAATCACAAACTCTTCAATCGCCTGCTGATTGCTCCAGGACTTGGTCAACTTCACGGCTTCCGCCGCCTCAAGCCACTGGTAGGCGTGATGCTCGGTAATCACCGGATCGCGCTCTTCAGGCAAAGCCAGACAGAACCAGTGCTCTTTATTACGCGTGGTTCCCGGGGCATAGCGATGTCGCAAATGGACAAAGAGTTCAAACTCCACACAGCGCTGGCAATCGAACAACGGCAGTTTCTCTGCTTCGATATCGATGCCGACTTCTTCCATGACCTCACGCCGTGCGGCATGCGGCGGCGACTCATCTTCCTCCAGGCTGCCGGTCACCGACTGCCAGAATTCGGTATCATCGCGCCGCTGTAACATCAGCACCCGACCACTGGATTTGGCATAAATCACTACCAGAATAGACTCGGGACGCTTGTAGTTCATTACTGGTTCTCTACATTTGAATCGTCAGTCGCTTTCTTTACCACGCTGATTGCCAGCTCCTGCAACGAAGCCGGGTTCGCGAAGCTTGGTGCTTCGGTCATCAAGCAGGCCGCAGCGGTGGTTTTCGGGAAGGCGATCACGTCACGAATGTTGTCGGTGCCGGTCAGCAGCATCACCAGACGATCCAGGCCGAAAGCCAGGCCGGCGTGTGGCGGCGTCCCGTACTTCAGCGCGTCCAGCAGGAAGCCAAACTTCTCACGCTGTTCGTGCTCGTTAATGCCGAGGATGCTAAATACCGTCTGCTGCATTTCGCTACGGTGAATACGCACCGAACCGCCACCCACTTCATAGCCATTGATAACCATGTCGTAAGCGTTGGCGATGGCATTGATTGGCGTGTTGGCCAGTTCTTCCGGGCTCATGTCGCGCGGTGCGGTGAACGGGTGGTGCATCGCCGCCAGACCACCTTCGTCGTCTTCTTCGAACATCGGGAAGTCCACGACCCACAGCGGTGCCCAGCTGTCCAGCTTGGTCAGTTCCAAATCACGGCCCAGCTTCAGACGCAGCGCGCCCATCGCGTCGGTGACAATCTTGAAGCTGTCGGCGCCGAAGAACAGAATGTCGCCGCTCTGCGCGTTGGTACGCGCCAGAATTGCTTCCAGCACTTCTGCGCTGAGGAATTTAGCAATCGGGCTCTGTACGCCTTCCATGCCGGCGGCGCGGTCATTGACCTTCAGCCAGGCCAGGCCTTTAGCACCATAGATGTTAACGAAAGCGCCGTATTCATCGATCAGCTTACGGGTCAGTTGCGCACCACCTGGTACACAGATAGCGGCAACGCGGCCTTTGGCATCGTTAGCCGGGCCGGAGAAGACCTTGAACTCCACGTCCTTCACCAGATCGGCAACGTCCACCAGCTCCAGTGGGTTACGCAGGTCCGGCTTGTCTGAGCCATAGCGACGCATGGCTTCTTCGAAGGTCATGACCGGGAAATCACCCAGATCTACGCCCTTCACGTCCAGCCACAGTTCACGCGCCAGTTTCTCCATCACTTCACGCACCTGATCGGCGGTCATGAAAGAGGTTTCCACGTCGATCTGGGTAAATTCAGGCTGACGGTCGGCACGCAGGTCTTCGTCGCGGAAGCATTTGACGATTTGGTAGTAGCGGTCGAAACCGGACATCATCAACAACTGTTTGAACAGCTGCGGCGACTGTGGCAACGCATAGAACTTGCCTTTATGTACGCGGCTCGGAACCAGATAGTCACGGGCGCCTTCCGGCGTGGCCTTGGTCAGCATCGGGGTTTCGATGTCGAGGAAACCGTGGCTGTCCATAAAGCGACGCACAAAGCTGGTGATTTTGGCGCGGGTTTTCAGGCGATCGGCCATTTCCGGGCGACGCAGATCCAGGTAGCGGTATTTCAGGCGAGCTTCTTCGGTGTTGACCTGGTTGGAGTCCAGCGGCAGAGGCTCGGAACGGTTGATGATCTCCAGTGCATGGGCGAACACTTCTACTTCACCGGTAGCCATATCTTTATTGATCTGGCTGTCCGGACGGGCACGCACGGTGCCGACGATCTGGATGCAGAATTCATTGCGCAGGTCGTACGCCTTGTCGAACGCGGCCTTCTGGTCGGGATCGAAGAACACCTGCACGATGCCTTCGCGGTCGCGCATATCAATAAAGATCAGGCCGCCCAGATCGCGACGACGGTTGACCCAACCACACAAAGTGACTTCCTGGCCCACATGAGACAGATTCAACTGCCCGCAATATTCAGTACGCATACGCTATCCTTTTGGCTTAAGCCGATGCCGCGCGGGCTTTAGCGCCTGCCACGCGGCTGTTTTCTGATAATTTCTGATGAACTCTACTTATTACCCGGTTTGAAGTCTGTTGCATACCAACCCGTACCCTTTAACTGGAAACCGGTGGACGAAATCAGCTTGGTTAATGCGGGCTGCCCACACGCCGGACAATCTGTCAGCGGCGCATCGGAAAATTTTTGCAGTTTCTCTAACCGAAGGCTGCAAGCACCACATGCATATTCATAAATCGGCATAGGTCGTCGGAGTAAAATGTGTTGAAAAAAGGGGATCATTATAAAGGAAATTCATGCGCCAGATAAGTGCGAACACAGCTTTGTTGCAGCACTAAATGACGTGTTTTTGCCCGAAGTAACACATTGATTAACAAATTTCCCATTAACCCGTGACGCTTTTTACACGTAGCCTGAATCGACGCCTGTTTAGCGCGCCAGCTCACCTGCGCGTATTTTATCCACCTCGTGACGAGATATCCCCATATTAAAGCTTGATGCTAAAATCACGGCCCTGGTATTGATTGATTTGCAAAACGCTATTCTGCCTTATGCCGGCGGGCCGCACAGCGCCGAGAGCGTGGTTGCACATGGTGCCCAGTTGACAACACACTTTCGTTCGCTGGGTGCGCCGGTTGTTCTGTGACGCTTGGAAACACGGCTATGAATTGGTGATCGCCGAAGACCTGTGCAGCGCACCCAACGCTGAAATGCACCAGTTTGCTTTCAACAACATCTTCCCGCGTCCGGCGCGCGTTCGCAGCACCTGTGAAATTCTTGCCGCCATCGACGAGTAACGTTAAGTTGTAGGGGCACCACCTACTGCGCCCACGTTTGACTGACAGGGATAATTAAGGAAGATGCCAGCTTGATGTATATCGGACTCCCACAGTGGCAACACCCGGCCTGGAACCGTATCGGGCTGCGCGATCTGGCAGATTACAGCCGTTACTTTAACTGCGTGGAAGGCAATACCACCTTCTACGCGTTACCGCAAATGGAAATAGTCCAGCGCTGGCGCGACATGACCACCGATGATTTTCGCTTCTGTTTCAAATTTCCCGCCACCATCAGTCATCAGGCCGCACTGCGCAACTGTGACGCCGAGCTACAAGCCTTTTACCAGTGCCTGAGCCCGGTGCATCAACGTATCGGCCAACTTTGGCTGCAGTTGCCCGCCGCGTTCGGCCCGGCGGAATTACCGGCAATGTGGCAATTTTTTGACGCCTTACCCAAAGAGTTTACCTACGGGGTGGAAGTCCGCCACCCGGCATTCTTTGGCAAGGGCGAAGACGAACGACTGCTGAATCAGGGGTTACATCAACGTGGTATCAACCGGGTGATCCTCGACAGCCGGCCGATACATCACGCCGAGCCCAACAGCGCGGCTGTGCGCGATGCACAGCAGAAAAAACCCAAATTGCCGGTACACGCACTGGTCACCGCCAACAATCCACTGGTGCGTTTTATCGGTGGCGATGTTCTGCAGGATAACCTGCGCTGGTTCGACGCGTGGCAACAGAAACTGCCCAGTTGGCAATCTCAACATCAGCCCTTCTTGTTTATCCATACGCCGGATAACGGCGATTCCCCGCAACAGGCCCAGAAAATCTGGCAACAGCTTTATCAGGCTATTCCGAATTTACCGCCCCCACCTGACTGGCCCGAGCAGGATGCACTGTTTTGACCTATTAATCTGACCAATAACATCAGATTTTTTCTCGCGACAGTGAATGCAATGGCGGCTATGATGCAGGCTGCCAGTTTTGGTTAGGGAATGGAGTTAAAAATGGTAAGCGCGCTTTATGTCGTGCTCGGCGCACTGTTGTTGATCAAACTCTCTTATGACGTGGTTAGGTTAAGGATGCAATACCGTGTCGCTTACGGAGACGGCGGGTTTTATGAGCTACAGACCGCCATCCGCGTTCACGGCAACGCCGTAGAATACATTCCTATCGCCGCCGTTTTGCTGGTGATCATGGAGATGAACGGCGCTGAAGTATGGATGATCCATATTTGTGGCCTGATGTTGATGGCCGGCCGACTGGTGCATTATTACGGTTTACGTAATCGTGAAGTCCGCTGGCGTCGTTCCGGCATGGCTGCCACCTACCTTTCGTTGGTGTTGATGGTGCTGGCCAATATTTTCTATCTGCCGTGGGATATTATTTTCAGCCTTCATTAAACCCCGCACGACCTCAGGCGGTTACGCCGCCTGCTTCCGCTGCTCTTTCTTGCCATTTTCTGTTAGCATATGCGCCTTCGAATTCTGAACTGATTTGCCGCCATGCCAAACCGCGATACTCTTTTTTCTGCCCCAATCGCCAAACTGGGCGACTGGACCTTCGACGAACGCGTCGCTGAAGTGTTCCCTGACATGATCCAGCGTTCCGTTCCCGGCTATTCCAATATCATTTCGATGATTGGTATGCTGGCCGAACGTTTCGTTCAGCCCGACAGCCAGGTGTATGACCTCGGCTGTTCACTGGGCGCAGCAACGCTGTCGATGCGAAGGAATATCAAGGTGGCGGGCTGTAACATCATTGCCGTCGACAATTCCCCGGCGATGGTGGAACGCTGCCGTCGCCATATTGACGCCTTCCGCGCCGACACCCCGGTAGAAGTGATTGAGGCGGATATTCTCGATATCAAAATCGAAAATGCCTCTATGGTGGTGTTGAACTTCACCCTGCAATTCCTGGAGCCGGCTGACCGACTGCGCCTGCTGGAACAGGTTTATCGCGGGCTGCGTCCGGGCGGCGCACTGGTGCTGTCGGAGAAATTCAGTTTTGAAGATGCCGACGTCGGCGAGTTGTTGTTCAACATGCACCACGATTTCAAACGCGCCAACGGCTACAGCGAACTGGAGATCAGCCAGAAGCGCAGCATGCTGGAAAACGTCATGCTGACCGACTCCGTAGACGCCCACAAGACGCGTTTGAAGCAGGCCGGTTTTGAACATGCGGAAGTCTGGTTCCAGTGCTTTAACTTCGGTTCACTGATCGCCCTGAAATCGGGGGTGGCAGCATGATTGAGTTTGGTGATTTTTATCAACGCATCGCAAAAAGCAACCTCAGCCACTGGCTCGATACCTTGCCCGCGCAGCTTAGCGCCTGGCAGCGTGAGTCGCTGCACGGCAAGTTCAAACAGTGGTTTAATTCGGTTGAACACCTGCCGGCACTGACGCCGACCCGTCTGGATTTACTCGATGGCGTGCATGCGGAGATGGACACCCCTCTGTCACCAGGTCAGTTGGAAGGCATCGAAAAGATGCTGCGCACCATGATGCCGTGGCGTAAAGGGCCGTTCTCGCTGTATGGCATCGATATTGACACCGAATGGCATTCCGACTGGAAATGGGATCGCGTTTTACCGCACATTTCACCGCTGACCGGTCGCACTATTCTTGATGTCGGCTGCGGCAGCGGTTATCACCTGTGGCGCATGCTTGGTGCCGGCGCCCAGTTGGCGGTCGGCATCGATCCGATGCAGCTGTTTCTGTGTCAGTTTGAAGCGGTGCGTAAACTGCTGGGCGGCGATCAGCGCGTTCATCTGTTGCCGCTCGGCATTGAACAACTGCCGGAACTGGCCGCCTTCGATACGGTATTTTCGATGGGTGTGCTGTACCACCGCCGCTCGCCGTTGGATCACCTCTACCAGTTGAAAAACCAATTGGTCAGCGAAGGTGAACTGGTGTTGGAAACGCTGGTAATAGAAGGCGACCACAATCAGGTCTTGGTACCCGGCGATCGCTATGCGCAAATGCGTAACGTCTATTTTATTCCGTCTGCCGAAGCGCTGAAGTGCTGGCTGGAGAAGTGCGGTTTCGTCGACGTAAAAATCGCCGACATGTGTGTGACCAGCACTGAAGAACAACGCCGTACCGACTGGATGACCAGCGAATCACTGGCCGAATTCCTCGATCCTGAAGATCCTGCTAAGACCATCGAGGGCTACCCCGCCCCGCTGCGCGCCGTGCTGGTGGCAAAAAAACCTTAAGCCAAAATGAAAACAGCGTCATCCCCCTCGATGTTAGCGGGGGATGACGTCATCCTCTCTTACTTTCGCAAGGCTTCCAGTAAATCCTTTTCCAACACACCGCTGGATTTGCATTCCAATGGTTTAACCTTGTCATTACCGTCCGGCGTGGCCAGCCCTGCCACACCGTTAACCTGCACCATGACATGGCTACCTTACCCGGCAGAATAAACCTGTATCAGAATTCGGTACTCCTGCGTCAGATTTGAAGGGGTCGTTTGAACGGCACAATCCAAATAAAGCGCTGCCAGTTCGGTTTTGCCGGGTTCTGATGTGCACTTACTGATCCATCGACCTTTCGGTTTGAAAACAGCTTAGCTAGGCACTTTGCACCAGTGGATCGACCAGCGCCAACGAGTTTTTCATGGCTTCTACCATTTCGCCATCCACGCAATAATGGCTAAATTCATCAAACTCACTGTCTGAACACATGGTCACGCCGGCTTTGCGATAACGCATGGTCGAAGGCACCGCATGACCGGATGAACTGTGCAGCTCCTGAATACCGATATCGACAAATTTATGCAGATTGCTCAAGCGCACGCCGGCACCGGCCATAATTATCGGCCCCTGACTGGCCTGCAACAGATCACGCAGCAAGGGTAAACCCAGCTCCGCATTTTGCTGCTGGCCGGAAGTCAGTATCCGCGTAACGCCCAACTGGGTTAGTTGATTGAGCGCGACCATCGGGTTCTGGCACATATCAAACGCGCGGTGAAAGGTCACCGCCATATTGCCACTCAAGCGCATCACTTCGCGCATGCGCGGCAGGTCGATATGCCCTTCTTCATCCAGCATGCCGACCACCACGCCGGCAAAACCCATATCGCGGATCTGTGCGATATCATGCTTGATCACATCAAAATCCACCGCCCCGTAGCAAAAGTCCCCACCGCGCGGACGAATAATAGGATGCACCGGCACGCTGACTTTGTCGCGCGCCAGGCGCAATGAGCCGTAGCTGGGTGTCAAACCGCCCTCACTCGGGCTGGAGCACAATTCTATGCGATCGGCACCTGCCCGCTCAGCCGTCAGCGCGCAATCGACGCTATAGCAACAAACTTCCAATTTTATCATTGTCACCCCCAGATGACGGCTAACCTGCGACGGCAATTGTTAATTTTTCAATTTATCTCTTAGGCTGATAAAAAGGTATCAACCTATACAGGGTAGTAACTATGGCATTCAATTTTGATCAATGGGTAGACCGTAGTCACAGTGACAGTGTTAAGTGGGATAAATATCGCGACCGCGACATTATTCCACTCTGGGTCGCTGATACCGACTTCCTGTCACCGCCGGCCATCATCGACGCATTACAGCAGCGTGTAGCACATGCGGTATTCGGCTACAGCCATCCCTCATCAGAACTTATTGAGGTCTTTACCCGCCGCATGCTGGAACGTTACGGCTGGCGTATCAAACCCGAATGGCTGATTTTCCTGCCTGGCCTGGTTTGCGGCCTTAATTTATGCGTGCGTGCCTTTACCGCAGAAGGAGAAGGCACTCTGGCACCGTCACCAATTTATCCCCCGTTTCGCAAAGCTGCGAAATTCGCCGGACGCCCCCAGTTGCCCGTGCCGTTGACGCTGCACGACCGTCGCTGGCTGTTGGATTTCAGCACCATTACCGGACAGCTCAGTGGCAAAGATAAATTACTGTTGTTGTGCAATCCGCAAAATCCGGGCGGTACGGTTTATCGTCGACAGGAGTTACTGCAGCATCATGAGTTTGCCCTTGCCCATGATCTGACAGTTTGTTCGGACGAAATTCATTGCGACCTGCTGCTGGAGCCCAGCTGCGAGCACATCCCCTTTGCCACCTTGAATGAAGATGCGGCCCAGCGCAGCATCACACTGATGTCGCCGTCGAAAACCTTCAACATTGCCGGGCTGGGGGCTTCGATGGCGATTGTCCCCAACCCGCAGTTACGCCAGAAGCTGACCCGTGCTCGCAGCGGCATCGTGCCAGAGGTGGACGTACTGGCGCTGGTTGCCGCCCAAGCCGCCTACCAGCATGGCCAAGACTGGCTGGACGCGCTGCTGATTTATCTGCGCGCCAATCGTGATTTGGTGACCGAGCGTATTAATGCCATGCCCGGACTGTTGCTGCAACCCATCGAAGCCACTTACCTGGCCTGGATCGACTGCAGCCAACTGAAGGTCGATAACCCGCACGCCTTTTTTGAACAGGCTGGCGTCGGGTTAAGTCCGGGGCTGGATTTTGGCAGCCGCCATTTTGTGCGTTTGAATTTTGGTTGCCGGCGCGAACTGCTGAGTCAGGCGCTGGATCGCATGATGCTGGCGACCCAGGCGCTGATGCCAAATTAGGCTTGCTCGCTGGCGACGATTTCCCGGATGGAATAAGGATGAAATTTGATAGTCACAGTCCCATCGGTGATCGCCAGTGTCGGGTTAGGTAAACGTTCGCCCTCACCCTGTGGTGAACTCTGCTTCAATTTAATCCCAGGAGCCAGCAACGCTTCATCGGGCAGATGGCTTAACGCCCGCGCATACAAAGTGGCCGGTTCGCCACTCAGCACCAGCTCCACATGTTCCCAGCCCTCGTGCGGATAACGTTTATCGCCGGGATAGGGCAGCTCCACGCAGTCGATCAACCATGGCCCGACCTTGAGCGGTTGCTGGAGATCAAACAAGCATATAGGACGGCCATTAATCATCGATTCTGACAACAGTGAGCCACAGTGTTCAAACCCCTGCCGCCAGCGATCGGCCGTGGTGTTTTGATGGCAACGTACCGAGATATGATCCGCAGTAAACTGGGACAAATCTAAATGCAGTTTTTCGGCGAACCGGCTCAACGCCAGTTCAAAGCGGGGTAAATCCAGCGCTAAATCGTTAAGTTCGGCCATCGCCGGGAAAGTGGTCATAGCGTCCTCGATACTACGGAAAGCGATTTTCAGGAGGTGTAATTTACACGGCTGAGGCGCTGCTAGCCACCCGGCTGACGCGGCAAGTTAATATTTTTTGCTCTCAACTAGAACGCCAAGATAAAGTGGCTATTTGTTGAACATAAAAAGCACAAAAGAATAATTTTTCGCGTTTTTATTACACTGCAGATTTTACTTTTTCAACCTTTAATTCCCGAAAAAGGCTATGGCATAAGTTTATAGTTTTTTCTTATGACCAGAGCACTGAAAATATTGCTAACTTATTAAGCAAAATAATTCACCACTGCCAACATTCATAAATGCTTAAGAAATAGTTAATTCATACGTAGCAAAAACACCCAGGAATGAACATCCATTAAAAAATAAAAACCAACCACCTGTTAACTAAAGACTTTGCAATAAAACCAGCATGAGATTCTTCCTAAACAAGATTACGGTAATTGCTTGGAAATATCAATTGAGCTACTTTAGTGAAAATTGAGTCAGAGATAATCATTTATGTTCCTTTTAATAGTTTCTTTGCTATTGGTAGTTATTGCTGCCTATGCGATATATCGTCATTTTAAATCACGTCGCAATAACACGCTGGATGCCGGCCGCCGAAACAAAAAACACTAGTTCTGCTGATTCCATTTTATCCCATCCATGTTTTTCTCGTATGCCGTTCACTCTGCCTCCGTCACTCATTGTAGACGGGCATTAATGAACCAAGACTTTCCCCCAATCCTCCCACGCCAACTGCTGACGTAACCCATCAAATCAGTTACAATTACAGGCTGTTTTGTGGTGGGCCGCCGTGTTGACGCGCAGCCAAAAAAACCACCTTTGAATCCCGCAGGGGCATGGCATACGGCCCCTCGTTCGTCATTAAGGTAACCCGGTGAATATTCAGGTTCTTCTTTCAGATAAAGTCAGCCAGGCGCTGATTGCCGCAGGCGCTCCAGCCGATTGCGAAGCGCAGGTCCGTCAATCAGCAAAAGCACAGTTCGGTGATTATCAGGCCAATGGCGTGATGTCAGTCGCCAAAAAACTCGGCATGCCGCCGCGCCAGTTGGCGGAAAAAGTGGTGCAACTGCTTGACCTCGGCGACGTCGCCAGCAAAGTGGAAATCGCCGGTCCCGGCTTTATCAATATTTTCCTGAACAGCCAATGGGTTGCCCAGCAAGCCGATCGCGTGCTGAGTGCGCCAAAACTGGATATTGCACCGGTCAAGCAACAGACTATCGTTATTGACTACTCTGCCCCCAACGTGGCGAAAGAAATGCACGTTGGCCACTTGCGCTCCACCATTATCGGTGACGCCGCCGCACGTACCCAGGAGTTCCTGGGCCATAAGGTGATCCGCGCTAACCACGTTGGCGACTGGGGCACCCAGTTCGGCATGTTAATCGCCTATCTGGAAAAAATGCAGAACGAGAACGCCAGCGATATGGCTCTGTCCGACCTGGAACAGTTCTACCGTGAAGCAAAGAAACACTACGATGAAGACGCCGATTTTGCCGAACGCGCTCGCGCCTATGTGGTGAAACTACAAGGCGGCGATCAGTACTGCCTGAAGATGTGGCGCAAGCTGGTCGACATTACCATGGCGCAAAATCAGCTGACCTATAACCGTCTGAACGTCACCCTGACCGAAGACGACGTGATGGGTGAAAGTCTGTACAACTCGATGCTGCCGGGGATTGTTGCCGATCTCAAGGCCAAGGGGCTGGCGGTGGAAAGCGAAGGCGCCACCGTGGTATTCCTCGATGAATACAAGAATAAAGACGGCGAGCCAATGGGTGTCATCATCCAGAAAAAGGATGGTGGCTACCTGTACACCACTACGGATATCGCCTGTGCCAAATACCGTTATGAAACGCTGGGTGCCGATCGTGTGCTGTATTACATCGACTCGCGTCAGCACCAACATCTGATGCAGGCCTGGACCATCGTGCGCAAAGCCGGCTATATACCGGACTCGCTGTCGTTGGAACACCACATGTTCGGCATGATGCTGGGTAAAGACGGCAAGCCGTTCAAAACCCGCTCAGGTGGCACGGTGAAACTGTCCGATCTGCTGGATGAAGCGGTGGATCGCGCCGGTAAACTGATCGCCGAGAAAAACCCGGATATGCCGGCAGAAGAAATGCAAAGCCTGGCCAATGCCGTTGGCATCGGTGCGGTAAAATACGCCGACCTGTCGAAAAGCCGGACTACCGATTACATCTTCGACTGGGACAACATGCTGGCGTTTGAAGGCAATACCGCACCTTATATGCAGTATGCCTATACCCGCGTTGCCTCGGTGTTCAAACGCGCCGGTGTCGATGAAAGCAATCTGACCCTGCCACTGGTGATGACCGAAGAGCGTGAAATCACGCTGGCAACCCGTCTGCTGCAGTTTGAAGAAGTGATCACCACAGTAGCGCGCGAAGGCACCCCACACGTGATGTGTAGCTACCTGTATGACCTCGCGGGCCTGTTCTCCGGCTTCTACGAGCACTGCCAGATCCTCAATGCGGACAGCGAAGAAGCGCGTCAGAGCCGCCTGAAACTGGCCTTGTTGACCGCCAAAACGCTGAAAGCCGGTCTGGATACGCTGGGCATCGAAACCGTCGAACGTATGTAACCTCTCGGGGTTGAATACGAAAAAGGGTCGCCGAGAGGCGACCCTTCAGACTGATGACAAACCTCATTCCTGCCCAGAGCGAGTAGAGGCCGATAAACAAAAATCAGGAAAATCAATTTATTGATTTTCGGCTGCTCACCACAAAGCAGGAAAAACCACGCTTTTTCCTGCTTTGTCAGCAACCTAAAGGGTCGCCGAAAGGCGACCCTTTTTTATGCTTTGGCAACGGCAATATCCGTTTATGCCACCCGGCGGGCGAAGTCGCGTGGCCGGAAGCCCAATCCAGCCAATACGCCAAAGTAAGCCACCACGCCGGTGACTACCACGACCGCCAGACGCAGCAAGCGCTCCAGCATATTGCCCTGATCCCAGGCCGGCATTAGCCACATCACACCGACTAGCACCACCGACATCACCATTACCGCAATCATCAGCTTGGTCAGGAACATCGCCCAACCCGGCTGGGGATGGAAAATCTTCTGCTTACGCAACTGCCAGTACAGCAGCGAAGCGTTAAGGCAGGCCCCGAGACCAATCGACAGCGAAAGCCCGGCATGTTTCAGTGGACCGATAAACATCAGGTTCATCACCTGGGTTAAAATCAGCGTGATAATGGCGATTTTAACCGGCGTTTTAATGTCCTGGCGTGAATAGAATCCTGGCGCCAACACCTTAACCACGATTAACCCCATCAGCCCGACCGAATAGGCCACCAGCGCACGCTGAGTCATGGCGGCATCAAAGGCACTGAACTTGCCGTACTGGAACAACGAAACGGTCAACGGCTTGGCCAAAATACCCAGCGCGATAGCACTCGGCAGCGCCAGCAGGAAGCACAGACGCAGCCCCCAGTCCATCAGTCGGGAATATTCGTCGTGGTTACCGCTGGAGAAGCTTTTTGCCAGCGACGGCAACAAAATAGTGCCCAATGCCACACCCAACACCCCGGAAGGAAACTCCATCAGACGGTCGGCATAATACATCCAGGAAACCGAGCCCGAGACCAGGAACGAGGCAAAAATGGTGTTGATGATCAGTGAAATCTGGCTAACCGAAACGCCAAAAATTGCCGGCCCCATCTGACGCATCACACGCCATACCCCGGCATCACCAAGTTTGATACGCGGCAGTACCAACATGCCGATTTTCTTCAGGTGCGGCAGTTGATAACCCAGCTGCAGTACCCCACCGACCACCACCGCCCAGGCCAGCGCCATCACCGGTGGATTGAAGTATGGCGCGGCAAACAGCGCGAAACCGATCATGCTGATGTTCAACAAGGTTGGCGCAAACGCCGGGATCGAGAAACGGTTCCAGGTATTGAGGATCGAGCCGACCAGCGAAGCCAGCGAAATCAGCAAAATATAGGGGAAGGTAACGCGCAGCAATGATGACGTCAGAGCAAATTTGTCCGGTGAATCGACAAAACCCGGAGCGGTAATGTAGATAACCCAGGGGGCGGCCAGCATACCCAACACCGTGACCAACGCCAGTATCAGCGTCAACAGACCAGAAACGTAGGAAATAAAGGTACGTGTCGCCTCGTCACCCTGCTGGTTTTTATATTCGGCCAGGATCGGTACAAAGGCTTGAGAAAATGCGCCCTCGGCAAAAATACGCCGCAGAAGGTTAGGCAGCTTGAACGCCACGAAGAAGGCATCTGTTGCCATTCCGGCGCCAAATACCCGCGCCACGATAGCGTCACGAGCAAAGCCCAGCACCCGCGAAAACATCGTCATAGAGCTGACGGCGGCCAACGATTTTAGTAGGTTCATGTGGTTTTTCTGATGTGCCCTGTAAATGTCGACGCCTGCATCAGCAGGCGTCAGTAAAACTATCGGCTAAGTTTACTCATCCCCGGCAGAATAGCTACCGCCATATGTTACATGGAGTTACCTTATAAGCCGGTATCGCACAACAGTTTTTCAATCACCCTTTGAGCTGCAATCGCCTGTTCTCCGGCGGTTTCCGGCTGCGTCTGGTTGCTGACAGAAGTAATAAAATGACGAACTGCACCGTCAAAGCCGCGCTGTGCCAAAGTGGTCTGCCAGCCTGGCGCCGGTTGCTCCAGCACACCTTGTGAGTCTTCCCGCAGCCACTGACGCATATCGCTCAACTGATAGACTGCGCCATCGGTTACTGCCTGCACGCTTTCGCGCTGGCTGCCAGCGCGGCGATGCATACTGGTGGTCACCAACGTTTCACCGCACTCAAAATGATGCTCGGCATACATCAACTCACCGGCCGCCGTGGCTCGCAAGCTACCGCTGAGTAATTTTCCCCCATCGCCACCCAGCCACAGCGCGGTATCCACCACGTGCAGATAATCGTCCAGCAGGGTCAAGCGCAGGCTATTTGGCCCGACGCTGTCGGCACGGTGTTTATCCATGCGAACCGAGGCCGGTTGCTGCATCTGTTGCTTCAACTGACGATATAACGGCGCAAAACGACGGTTAAAACCCACCATCAGCGTTTTGCCCTGCTTTTCAGCCAGGGCGATCAACTGCTCGCCTTGTTCAACCGTCTCCGCCAGCGGCTTGTCGACATAGACATGAACGCCGTAACGCAGTAATTCGCTAATAACCTGAAAATGACTGGCGGTACTGCTGTGCACGAAAACGGCATCGCATTGCTGAGCCAAAGTGTCCAGCCCGGAAAAACAGGCCATCCGATAGCTGTCGCAGAGCGGTTGCGCCTTTTGCTGGTTGGGGGAGAAACCGCCGACCAGCGTCCAGTCCGCTGCCTGACTCAGGATCGGCAAATAGGCTTTTTGCGCAATACCGCCCAACCCCACGACGCCAACACGTAATTTAGTCATTCGCTCTCCCGCAGCAAAAGCGCATGCACTTGCTGTTTTAACTGTGCCACTTCGTTTTCCAATACGCTGACGCGCTGGCTCAATTCAGTGTCATTGGCCGGAGCTGCTTCTGCCGGTTCCTCGTCAATCTGGCCGCAGAACAAATGCATAAACCGGCTTTCACGCTTGCCCGGCTCGCGCGCCAGACGCACCACAAAGGGGCCATCCTCTCGGGCGCTCAGATTCGTCAGCACCTGCTCCACTTCAGTAACGTCATTAAACTCATGCATACGGTTAGTGCGAGTGCGCAGTTCACCGGGAGTTTGCGCGCCACGAAGCAACAAGGTGGCAACCACCGCCACCTCGGCGGCAGACAGTTTTAGCTGACCAAACTCCGAATTACAGAAACGGTGCTCATATTTGACCACTCGATTGCCGAAGCCGCTGAGGGTGCGCAGAAAATGTTTCTTTAGCAACAGGTCGAGAATTTGCTGCACTTCGCTTTCCGTCAGCTCCATCACCGGTTCGCGGTTGGTTTTCTGGTTGCAGGCAAGCTGGATGCCATTGAGAGAAAGGGGATACTGGTCCGGGGTAGTCACCTGCTTTTCCAGCAGGCAACCAATTACCCTGGCTTCTTTAGCGCTTAATTCATATTTCATTTTCTGGCCTCAGCGTGGCGGTAGCCATTCTTTATTGGTTAATGCCGTCAGTACGTGATCCTGCCACTGCCCGTCGATCAGCAGATAATCCTTGGCATAGCCTTCACGTTCAAATCCCAGGCGGGTCAACAACGCGCCGCTGCGCTGATTGTGCGGCATGTAGTTGGCCATAATGCGATGCATTCGCTGCTGACGCAGCATATAGCGGATTGCGGACTGCAGCGCTTCATACATCAGTCCTTGCCCCTGCCATTTTTCGGCCAATGAATAACCGAGGAAACAGGCATGGAAAGAACCACGCAGCACATTGCTGAAGTTCGCCACGCCCTGCACTTCATGTTCTTCCTGATCGAGCAGGATAAAATAGTAGGCGCTGCCCTGTTTTTGCATTTCGGTGATCATCCCAAGCCGTGCCTGCCAGCCGGAAGGATAACAATGGCTTTCATCCCGAACCGGTTCCCAAGGCTTAAGAAAGGCTCGATTTTCGGCATAGTATTCCGCCAGCCGGTAGGCATCGCGTTCATGAACTAAACGGACAACCAGCCGGTCGGTGGTGAGGCGTACTTTTGGTGATGCAGAGCGATAGCCAAACATCATTTCCCCCGCGGTCAGAACGGTTCGATAAGAAGTATTTATTGGGCGCATGTCTGGATATTCATCCTGCGACGAACCTATCCTGGGCCATTATTTTTTAAACAGCGGCGCAGAACCGCACTTACCCTCATTTAATATAACCGTAGCCTGCCCCGGAGGTAAAATCCCGACAGCTCAGTAAATAAGCGATTGGCCATTTTACGGCTATTTTCGTGCTGTTTTGCCGTGCAGGTAACGTATTGACGATAAAAAAATATTATCTTCCTCGCCCCTATCGGCAATCCGGGAATGGGTACAAACTAGGGCGGTCGCACTCCTCTCCCCTTAATTGCCCGTGGTGAAGCATGTCTCTGGTATCGCAAGCTCGGAGCTTGGGTAAGTATTTTCTATTACTCGATAACCTGTTAGTGGTTTTAGGTTTTTTTGTTGTCTTTCCACTTATTTCGATTCGCTTTGTCGATCAGCTTGGCTGGGCGGCCGTGGTGGTCGGTGCCGCACTGGGTTTACGGCAATTAATCCAACAGGGATTGGGCATTTTTGGCGGAGCAATCGCCGACCGATTTGGTGCCAAACCGATGATCGTCACTGGCATGCTGATGCGCGCGGCCGGTTTCGCCACCATGGCAATGGCCGATCAACCCTGGTTGCTGTGGTTCTCCTGCGCCCTTTCCGCCCTCGGTGGCACCTTGTTTGACCCACCACGCACCGCGCTGGTGATTAAGCTCACTCGTCCGCATGAGCGTGGCCGTTTTTACTCCCTGTTAATGATGCAGGACAGTGCCGGGGCGGTGATTGGCGCCCTGATCGGCAGTTGGCTGCTGCAATATGATTTCCACTTCGTTTGCTGGGTCGGCGCGGGCATTTTCGTGTTGGCCGCGTGCTGGAACGCCTGGCTGCTGCCGGCATACCGTATTTCTACGGTCCGCACCCCGATGAAGGAAGGCATGATGCGCGTACTGCGTGACCGCCGTTTCCTGACCTACGTGCTGACGTTGACCGGCTACTATATGCTGTCGGTGCAGGTGATGTTGATGCTGCCGATCGTGGTCAATGAAATCGCCGGTTCACCCACGGCGGTAAAATGGATGTATGCCATCGAAGCCGCGCTGTCGCTTTCGCTGCTGTACCCACTGGCTCGCTGGAGCGAAAAACGTTTTCGGCTGGAACAGCGATTGATGGCCGGTCTGCTGCTCATGACCCTCAGCCTGATACCGGTTGGGCTGGCAACCAGCCTGCAGGGCGTCTTTACCCTGATCTGCTGTTTCTATCTCGGTTCCATCATCGCCGAGCCAGCGCGTGAAACCCTCAGTGCCTCGCTGGCCGATCCACGCGCACGCGGCAGCTACATGGGGTTCAGCCGCCTGGGGCTGGCGTTGGGCGGCGCACTGGGTTACACCGGCGGCGGCTGGATGTACGACACCGGCCACTCGCTGAACATGCCGGAACTGCCGTGGCTACTGCTGGGTATCACAGGCTTTATTACCCTGTTCGCACTTTACTGGCAGTTCAACCCGCGCAGCAGCGCACCGGTGATTGCCTCGGGGGGCTAAGGATTTTCTCTAAGTTGCCAGAAAATCAGCCAAATTTTCCATAGCTGCTATCCTGATAGTAAAAGCATAAACAGGAGAAGTTGGCGATGACCGATGAATCAAAATTACCGCAGTTACTGGAGCACATGGTACTGAACCTGCGCATGCTGTACGCGCGCTCAACCCTGGTAGAAAAAGCGCTGGCCCATATCATTGCGGGAAATGCCGACCTGAAGAGCGACATCATCAAGCAGTTGCAGATAGTCCACGCCAGCAACGAACGGGATAAAATCGATCTGGAAGAGGCGCGTATCCATCTGATAGAAGTGATCAACTCCGTTCCAACCAAAAAATAACGCCTGCTTTGGCCCCCGTACTTTGCGCGGGCCATTCAACAATAACGCACCTTCCAACAAGAACTCTTCGCGACAACCTCAGTATGCTGTGATAACTATTGCTGTTAAAACCTGACAACCGGAGCAAGCATGAGACTGTTTATCTACGATCATTGCCCATTCTGCGTTAAAGCCCGCATGATTTTTGGCCTGAAAAATCTGCCCGTCCGCCTGGTCACCCTACTCAACGATGATGAAGCGACGCCGATCGGCATGATTGGCAAGAAAATGGCCCCCATTCTGCAAAAAGACGACGACAGTTACCTGCCGGAAAGCATGGATATCGTGCATTACGTCGATCAACTCGACGGTAAACCCCTGCTGACCGGTAAAATCAACCCGGCGATCGCCGACTGGCTACAGCGGGTCGGTAGCTACAGCCTCAACTTGCTGCTGCCACGCTTTGCCAACGCGGATTTCGAAGAGTTCGCCACAGCAAGCGCACGCCAGTATTTTACCGACAAAAAACAGGCTTCAATCGGTGACTTCTCCCCGCACCTTGCCGACAGCGCCGATCTAATCGCTCAACTGGAAGCCGATCTCCAGATGCTTTCCGGGCTGATAGACTCCCCTGATGCCGTGAACGGTACCCTGTCGGAAGACGATATTCACCTATTCCCACTGCTGCGTTCGCTGTCGATCGTCGCCGGGCTTACGCTGCCGGATAACGTAGAAGCCTATCGTAACCGTATGGCGCAGCGCAGTGATATTCCGCTGCTGTTCGATATGGAACAGTGATCCCCCGCAATTAGGATATAGCGCGCAAATGTTGAAAATGGTGCTGGTTACCGCCCGCGATCGGGCGAGGCTGAAAGAAATCTCTGCGGTACTGATCCGCTACGGCCTGCAGGATGTAATTCGCCTGCTGGGCCTGAGCACCCTGCTAAGCGGCGGTGAAGGCGGCGGTGAGCCACAGGATAACCAAACCTTACCACAACGCTTGCGCGCCGCACTGGAAGCGCTGGGGCCAACCTTCGTCAAGTTCGGCCAGATCCTGGCGACCCGCTCAGACCTGTTGGACTCAAGCTGGACCGACGAACTGGATCGCCTGCACAGCCAGGCGACACCCCTGGCCTGGAGCGAACTGGCACCGCAAATTACCGCCGATTTGGGTGGTGACCCACGCCAGCTGTTCGCCGAGTTTGATGAAGCCCCACTAGCCGCCGCATCGATGGCACAGATTTATCGCGCCCGTTTGCACAGCGGTGAAGCCGTGGTGATCAAGGTATTGCGCCCTGGTCTGGCAAAAACCATTCACGCCGATTTGCGCCTGCTTGCCTATCTGGCGGAAACCGTGGAACAGCAAAGTCCGGCACTGGCCCGCTACCGGCCGCGCCAAATGGTACGAGCGCTGGCAACCGCGCTTAATCACGAACTGGACCTGACTCACGAAGGTAATAACTGTGAACGGGTGGCTCAGCAATTTGCTCAACAGCCCGAGGTAGTGATACCGAAAATTTACTGGCAATGGTCGTCAAAACGTCTGCTGGTACAGGAGTTTCTGCCCGGCATCGCGCCGGAAAATCCACAGCAATTGGCAACCGCCGGCTTTGATGGCCCGCTTCTGGCACAGCGCGGCGCTAAAGCCTTTATGAAAATGGTGCTGGAGCACCGGCTTTATCACGCCGATCCGCACCCGGGCAACGTGATGGCGCTGGCGGATAACCGCGTCGGCTTTATCGATTTCGGTATGGTCGGCCAACTTTCCGAACGGCGGCGTAATCAGTTGCTGCTGTTGCTGCAGGCGATTGCCGAACGAGAGTCCGGCGGTATCGTCAATACCTTGATCGCTTGGTCGGACAGCGATCCTCTGGATCTGCTGGATTTGGAACTGGCGGCGCAAAACTTTCTCGATAAGCAGGCTTCGGCAACCCTGACGCTGGGTAAGGCATTGACCGATCTGCTGGTGATGGCGCGTGAACATCAGTTGGCGCTGCCACCGGATCTGGTATTGCTGTTCAAGGCGTTAATCACCGCAGATGGCGTGTTGCACCGGCTGGATCCCAATTTCGACATCATCGCCACCCTAAAACCGATGCTGCAACAGGTGATGCTGCAGCGTTACACCCCTGAAGCTGTGCGTCGAAGGATGCTGGCCCTGGGCGGTGAAGCACTGGACGCAAGCGAAGAACTTCCACAAACCCTGCGTCTGCTGATGCGCCGACTAAAGCGCGGGCAAATCAGCGCCGATATCAACCTCAAGAACATCAGCCAGTTAAGCCAGGCACTGGAGCGGGCAGCAGTCACCCTGGCCATTGCCATAGTGACCGCTGCCTTCACGCTGGGCCTGGCGCCCTACCTGATGCAATCCTCGGTGCGGCTTTGGGGCATCCCGCTGTTTCCGACATTGGGTGCGTTAGCCTGTCTGGGGGGCGTATTGTTGCTGGCATTGCGTTTACGCCGCTGAGCAGTTTCGGCGTTATCCGATAGGTCGTGACAAATTTCCCGCGCATTATCAATATTATCCCAAGTTCCGAAAGGGCCGAGGTATACTGCGCCCATATCAATCAGGGCGGATAGATAGGCCCCCTACACGTGAGTACTTATGAAAAAAATTATGATGGGTGTTGCAGCCCTGGCATTTGTTGGCGCATTGGTCGGCTGCAACCAGCTGACCCAATACACACTTAGCGAGCAGGAAGTGAACGACTACCTGCAAAAGCATAATGATTATCAGAAGCAGATCGGCGTGCCGGGATTAGTGAACGCCAATATCGTGCTGACGCAGTTACAGAGCCAAATTGGCCGTAGCGAACCGGGCAAAGTCACCCTTTCCGGCGATGCTAAAGTGAATATTACCTCGATCCTCGGCCCGCAGACTGCGGATCTGAAGCTGACGCTGAAGGCACAGCCGGTCTATGACCGTGAGCAAGGCGCGGTATTCCTGAAGGACATGGAGTTGACCGACTATAGCGTGCAGCCGGAGAAAATGCAGACGGTAATGAAAGCGCTGACGCCTTACCTGAACCAGTCGCTGAAATCCTACTTCGACCAAAAACCGGCCTACGTGCTGAACCCGGATAACAGTAAAACCGAGGCGATGGCCAAGAAACTGGCGAAAGGACTGGAAGTGAAACCGGGCGAACTAGTGATCCCGTTCACCGACTAAGCCCCACAGTTTGCAACAAAAAGCCCGCTGATAAGGCGGGCTGAGTATTTCCAGTCAGGTAACCAATACAGGCCTCCCTCTGAAACTTGCGCTATTACTGTGGTTCGCTGTAGGTAATCTTGCCGGCGTTACAGTCCAGGACCACGTTATAGGTTTTATCCTGTTTGGTGCCGCGAACCGTTAAAGGAACCTGCCAGACGGCATCTTTACCGGTAATGGCTTCCGGGCTGATCCAGGCTATCGGGGTAGCCGTGCCCAGCAGCTTTTTATCTGCTTCCCAGCGCGTGATGCGGTTTTGCAGAAAATCGCTTTTCACCTGAGCGGCAACGTCCGTTGGTTGCAGACCCGCGCATTGCGCGACTTTGGCGCTACGTTGCTCCTGTGCCTGCACCGGGGTAGTTAGCCCCGCCATGGCCAACAGTGCTACCGCCAAACTTAGTCCCGTTGTTTTCATATTCCCTCCAGTTGTGATTAACGCTATCCGCAGGCGCTGGCCCTTGGCTCACAACTGGTCTGGCTAAAGATCAGCGTTTGGCGAAGGTGATGACAAACAGCTCATCCAGCCCCGGATAGATTTCCTTGATCACCTGCTTCAGTTCGCTGAGCGACATATTCTCCTGCCGGGCATGCTGCTCGGTTAACCCGTCCAGACGCACCGGGGTGACTGACAGCACTTCAATCTGGCAGAAAAACACGTTGTCTTCATTACGGCTAACGCGCAATACCTCACCGGGTTGAAAGTGAGATTCACCGGCATCCCGAATGGTAATGGTCTTGCGGCCAGCCAAAATATCTGGCTCGAAGCGACTGAAGAAAGTTATTCCACGGCTCATTCTAGACCCTTTTTCATCACATTACCGCAACATAAGTCATTATGCTGCCTGCTTTTCTGACGCAGCCCCCTCTTTAGTGGTAGCGACAGATTTTTCCGTTTTCACTTTGACGGGTTTCTTAGGCGCTTCTGTCGGCGCAGCGCCACGCAGAATTTGCCCCAGTACGTCTTTATTCTCCGCCAGGAAGAAGCTCAACCCTTCACGCTGCTCATCATCCAGAGTCAGGGGTGACTGCTGCAGCCATTCACCGAGGTTATCCGCCAGATCCAGCATTTTGTCGTAAGCGTCGGCTTCTTTCTTGGTTGCGAAAGTCATCTTTTCCTCACCGTTTCTCACCACCACATATTTAACTTCAACGGCCATGTGTGCATTCCTCAAAGGTTAGAATACTGTATTTTTATACAGTATAAGGTGATTTTACGCAGGTATGCAAGTACACCCCTGACGCGACTTATTTCAACAATCGCACCTTGCAGTTCTTACCCTTGATTTTACCCTGCTGAAGCTGTTGCAGTGCCTTTCGGGCGCTTTCCTTGCGGATCGCCACATAGGCATGCACCGGGAACATGTCGATCTTGCCCACTTCCGCCGCTGTCAGCCCAGCATCGCCGGTCAATGCGCCAAGAATGTCGCCTGGACGGATTTTGGCCTTGCGACCACCATCGATGCACAGGGTGACCATTTCGGCTTCCAGCGTGGTATTCCCTGCCCCACTCAGCTCAGATACCGGCGCCCACTTAACCTTGGTTTGCAAATAGTCTTCAATGGCGTGTGCGCGCGTCATTTCCTGCGGTGTACACAGACTGATCGCCATGCCGCTCAAACCGGCACGGCCGGTACGACCGATGCGGTGTACGTGCACTTCCGGATCAAATGCCAACTCGTAGTTGACTACCAGCTCCAGCTCTTTGATATCCAGGCCACGCGCGGCGACGTCGGTTGCCACCAATACCCGGCAACTGCGGTTGGCAAAACGCACCAGTACCTGGTCACGATCGCGCTGTTCCAGATCGCCATGCAGCGCCAGCACGTTGATGCCGCGAGCTTCCAGCGCTTCATACACGCTTTGACAATCACGCTTGGTGTTGCAGAACACCACGCAGGAAGAAGGCTGGTAATGGCGGATTGCCGACACCAGCACCGCCGGACGCTGATCGCGGGTAGTTTCATAGAAGCGTTGTTCGATGGTGGTTTGTTCTTCACCGTCGTCCACTTCCACATTTAACGGGCTGCGCTGGACGCGTGCGCTGATACGTTCGATACCGCTCGGATAGGTTGCCGAGAACAACAACGTTTGGCGCTGTGACGGCGTATAGCTGATCACGTCATCGATGTCATCGGCGAACCCCATGTCCAACATGCGGTCAGCTTCGTCCAGCACCAGCACTTTCAGTTCATTCAGTACCAGCGTTTTCTTGCGCAGGTGTTCCTGAATGCGCCCCGGCGTCCCCACCACAATATGCGGGGCATGCACCAGCGAGTCGAGCTGCGGCCCCATCGGCTGGCCGCCGCACAGGGTCAAAATTTTAATGTTCTGGGTGAAGCGCGCCAAACGGCGCAATTCTTTGCTCACCTGGTCAGCCAGCTCACGCGTCGGGCACAGGATCAACGCCTGCGCGGCCACCTGAGCTACGTTAATTTTGTCCAGCAAACCGATGCCGAACGCCGCCGTTTTACCGCTGCCGGTTTTTGCTTTGGCACGTACGTCCTGCCCATTCAGGATGGCGGGCAGTGCGGCGGCCTGCACCGGTGTCATTTCGGCATACCCCAGTTCGTTGAGGTTGGCCAACTGTTCGGCTGGCAGCGGCAGGGAAGAAAAAGATACTGTGCTCACGGCGATAACTCTTTATGGCAAATGGAATGGCGGCGCGCTCAAGGCAGCACCGAATCAGCCGCAGATGATAACAGAGATAGGGTGAATTACGGATTTCAGGCATAAAAAAAGCCGGTAAGGGTGGCTTTTGACCATCATAACGACAGTCCCATAGCCCCCGGCTGCACACGCAAACGTTTTCGTATATACTGCTGGGCCATTATCAGTCCGCATTACACTCCACAGATCCAGGTACGAGACTATGTTAACTATTGGAACCGCCCTGCGCCCATCCGCCACCCGCGTTATGTTGCTCGGCTCCGGCGAGCTGGGTAAAGAAGTGGCTATCGAATGCCAGCGTTTAGGCCTCGAAGTCATCGCCGTTGATCGCTATGCTGACGCCCCTGCCATGCATGTGGCACACCGCAGCCACGTGATTAACATGCTGGACGGCAACGCGCTGAAAGCCGTGATCGAGCAGGAACGTCCTGACTATATCGTGCCGGAGATCGAGGCTATCGCCACCAGCATGCTGGTTGAACTGGAACAGCAAGGACACCGCGTGGTGCCCTGTGCCGAGGCAACGCGCCTGACGATGAACCGCGAAGGCATCCGCCGACTGGCTGCCGAAACCCTCGGGCTGCCCACCTCCAGCTATCGCTTTGCCGATGGCGAGCAGGCTTTCCGACAAGCGGTCGAGCAAATCGGCTACCCGTGCATCATTAAGCCGGTGATGAGCTCTTCCGGCAAAGGCCAAAGCCTGATCCGCAACCCGGAACAGCTGAAAACCGCCTGGGATTACGCCCAGCAAGGCGGTCGTGCTGGCGGTGGCCGGGTGATTGTTGAAGGGCTGGTGAAATTTGATTTTGAAATAACCCTGCTGACCATCAGCGCAGTCGATGGCGTGCATTTCTGCGCGCCGATCGGCCATCGTCAGGAGGACGGCGATTACCGCGAATCCTGGCAACCTCAGCAGATGAGTGACCTGGCGCTGAGTCGTGCACAGGCGATTGCAGAAAATGTGGTGAAGGCGCTGGGCGGTTTTGGCCTGTTCGGCGTTGAATTATTTGTCTGTGGCGATGAAGTTATCTTCAGTGAGGTATCACCGCGCCCGCACGATACCGGCATGGTGACCCTGATTTCACAAGACCTGTCCGAATTTGCGCTACACGTTCGCGCCTTCCTCGGTCTGCCGATTGGCACCATTCGCCAGTTTGGCCCTTCTGCTTCGGCGGTGATCCTGCCACAGCTAATCAGCAGTGACTTACGTTTTAGCGGTCTGGATCGCGCGCTGGTCGGTCACAATCAACTGCGTTTGTTCGGCAAGCCGGAAATTAACGGTCAACGTCGGATGGGGGTTGCACTGGCAACGGCAGAAAATGTAGAGCTGGCGGTGGAATCGGCCAAACGGGCCGCCGCTGCGGTGGTGATTGAAGGGTAATGCTTTGGGGCCGGTTTGCCGGCCCCGACAACATCAATAGTTTTCGTCTTCTTCCGAGTCATCATCAGCCTGGTCATCCGGCCGTTCCTGATACTCTTCATTGTCGTCTTCGTCATCGAACATGACGCTAACCTGGTCACCCTGATGTTGTTCGCGGATTTCCTGCGCGACGCGCGCGATGGCTTCACCACTGCTCATGCCTTGTTCCATCAACAGATGGATACGATCTGCAGCTTCCTGCTGCTCTAGATGACTCAGTGACGGCATACCTGCAAGCATGTGTTTCTCTCCGGCAAAATGGAGGCTGAGTATACGCCTTAAAGCGGCGGATCCCAACGCCTGTTATTCAGTAGCCTGCAGTGAACAAGGATCGTCATGTCGCCACTGCTTCAGGCGTTGAAGCCAGAGAATAACGTGCCATCCCTGTTTAAGGCCGCGCGCGTTATCAACCATCGCCCGATCGATGCCAAGCTGAAAGAACTCATCGGTGATGCGACACTAGGCCGCCAGCTCGGGCTCACGACGAATGCTGTGGCAAATGTCCAGGGCTTCACGGGTAATCTGCCAGTGGAAAGCCGGGCGGATGGCAATTTTATCGGCATAACGCCGATTCAATGCCACCAGCATGGCGACTATTTTTATGTAATGGCGTTGATACTCAACGTTTGCCTTGCCCGTACGGCGGCGGTTACTGCTCGACTGGCCGTGCACCCGCTGGCGATACAGCGCTTTGCTAAGGTATTTTACCGCTGTGCATTAAACATCACTTCAGTAGTCCAGGGAATATCCTGATGATGCAAACCCGGTTCGAAATACAACCGGTGCTGCTTAATAAAATCAAGGCGATATACCGCCAACCAGACCACATGAATAAACTTTCTTGATTTTAACGCACGCTCCAGCCATTGCACGCCGCTAATAACAACGGTATCCCCTAATCGCTTTAGCGGAATAATCGGCTGCAGTTCATCCTGGTCGGTGAAATACCGTTCACCGTTACACTGCATGACATCAACAGTTCACCCACATTGTGCCACGGGACTATGACACTCAGCATTAGGGGCATAGGCAGCTCTTCGCAAAAAGTAACGAATGAATATTTCTATTTTTTTTAAAGTATCAGGGTGCAATTAAATTAAATAAGGCACTGCCCCTTGGACTTCGCAGGGGCAAAAATACGTCTTGTTACCATTTATATTTTAAGATCTGCGCATGCACAGACGAGTGATAACAAGCAAAAAAAAATAACTGGATGAAACTAATAATGAAATTTAGAATTAGAAACCATCCAATCCAAGAATTATCTCAACCGTTCGCTGGTGTCGTTTTAACCTATTGGATTATAGCCAAATTCGCAAAAAATGCTTCATTTGCAAAATTGTTTACTCATCGTTTATACGAACTGTGCTTATACGCCTGATGCCAGAGCATGCGTCAACCGGTTGAATATGGCAGAATAGCCGTCAGAAACCGCCGCCCCGTCAGTTAGGTTTATGAGGCCCATGAGCGCAACCGCACCGAATCTTAAGTCTTTACCCTACACCCGCACCGCCCTGCTGGAGCTGTTTGCCCCGCTGGCCTCACAGCCCTGGGCGATGTTGCTACATTCCGGTTTTGCCGAACACTCACATAACCGTTTCGATATTCTGGTGGCGCAACCCTGTGCCACCCTGACCACTCGCGGCCCCATTACCGATATCCGTTGCGGTGAAGAGCATTGGCAGTCGCCGGAAGACCCTTTCAGCCTGATACAACAGCAGTTGGAACAGCTGAACCTGCATCCGGATGTGAATGCCTGCCTGCCGTTCCAGGGCGGTGCCCTCGGATTGTTCGGTTACGATTTGGGCCGCCGGGTTGAAAAACTGCCGCAACGGGCACAGGCAGATATCAAGCTGCCCGATATGGCGGTCGGTATTTACGACTGGGCGGTGATAGCCGATCACCACCGACAGACGCTGACGTTACTCAGCTATGATAATGGGGAACAGCGCTGGCAGTGGCTCCGCAATCAGCAGTCTGCGCCCCGGTCGGCATTTACCCTGACCAGCTCCTGGCAGGCCAATATGACGCGGCGGCAATACGGGGAAAAGTTCCAGCGTATTCAGCATTACCTTCGCAGTGGCGACTGTTATCAAATCAATCTGGCGCAACGTTTTGCTGCCGATTATCAGGGCGATGAATGGCAAGCCTTTCAGCAATTGAGCGCCAGCAACCGCGCGCCCTTCTCTGCCTTCCTGCGCCTGCCGGATAACGCCGTGCTGAGCGTTTCACCCGAGCGCTTTTTGTGGCTGGAGAACCAACATATTCAAACCCGCCCGATCAAAGGCACCCTGCCGCGACTGGCCGATGCCGGGCAGGATGCGCAACAGGCACAACGCCTGGCAAACTCCAGCAAAGACCGTGCGGAGAACCTGATGATTGTCGATCTACTACGCAATGATATCGGCCGCGTCGCCGAACCGGGCAGCGTGCAGGTTCCCGAACTGTTTGTGGTCGAACCCTTCCCGGCAGTACATCACCTGGTCAGCACCATCACCGCCACCCTGCCGCAACACACTCCGGCGACCGAACTGTTGCGCGCCTGTTTCCCTGGCGGATCCATTACCGGGGCGCCCAAGGTACGAGCTATGGAGATTATTGAAGAGCTGGAGCCACAGCGACGAAACGCCTACTGCGGCAGCATCGGCTATATCAGCGCCTGCGGCACCATGGACACCAACATCACTATCCGCACCTTGATCACCGAAAACGGCCGTATTTACTGTTCCGCCGGCGGTGGTATCGTTACCGATAGCCAGGAACAGGCGGAATATCAGGAAACCTTTGATAAGGTCGGTCGCATTCTGCCGCAACTGGGGGAGTTTATCGCTTCGTGAACCAACCCACTTATCCAGCCTCGCTGGAAGCCTTTATCAGCCGCTTTCAGCTGCAACTGCCACAGGCATCGCAGATTTCACATAACGTTCGGCCCGCAGCGGTGCTGATCCCGATTATCTGCCGCCCCGAACCTACCCTGTTACTGACCCGCCGCGCCGACTCGCTGCGCAAGCATCCGGGCCAGGTGGCGTTTCCGGGCGGCAAAACCGATGCTGAAGACACCTCGGCGATTATCACCGCCCTGCGTGAAGCTCAGGAAGAAGTGGCTATCCCACCTCAGGCCGTGACCATTCTGGGTCAACTGGCCCCTCTCGACAGCAGCACCGGTTTTCAGGTGACCCCGGTGGTTGGCTTGATTTCACCCGATGTGCAATTTTTCGCCAATGAAGACGAAGTGGCCGAGGTTTTTGAAATGCCGCTGCACGAAGCGCTGACGCTTTCGCGCTATTATCCGTTGGATATTCACCGCGCCGGTCATTCACACCGCATTTACCTGTCCTGGTATCAGAGCCAATTTGTCTGGGGATTGACCGCCGCCATCATTCGACGACTGGCACAACAGGTCAGCATTTAACGCCAATACTGTGATGCCCATCACAAGCCAAACGGTTACCTGCTCAACAGGCGTGGGTAAAGCGATCGGCATCACTTCATTGGTTTGCTTTTTAAACTACCTTTCTGGCTATCAGATTTTTAAAAAATCTGTAAACCCTCTCTTCAACCTTACGAAATACCTGTAAAATACCGCAGTCCGGAATAAACCACTATTTCAGCAGGGTTTAAGCTGGCCGCGTTCAGCAGCGGAAGCTGGCGCGATTGCCATTAACCGAGTTTAGGCAACGGATGTTCTACGAACGGCCAAATGCCTGCGGCAATCAGTAAAAACTAACACCAAGGATTATTTTATTTCATGCGAAAAAGGCAGCCAAACCCGTGCGGCCCTTTTACAATATCGCTGTTCCCTGCTCGGTTTTTAACCGCTGCAGCCATAACAATATGCCTCTAAGGAGTTTTAGCGTGATTAGCGTTTTCGACATGTTTAAGATCGGCATCGGCCCGTCCAGCTCTCATACGGTTGGACCGATGAAAGCCGGCAAACAGTTTGTCGACGATCTGGTAAATCAAGGCCTGATGCCTTCTATCACGCGTGTTGCCGTAGATGTTTACGGCTCACTCTCATTGACCGGTAAAGGTCACCATACCGATATCGCTATCATTCTCGGCCTGGCGGGCAATATGCCCGACACCGTTGATATCGATAGTATCCCGGGCTTTATTCGCGATGTAGAACAACGTCAACGCCTGATGCTGGCCAACGGCTTGCATGAGGTTGATTTCCCGCGTGACGGCGGCATGGTTTTCCGCAGCGACAATTTGCCGCTGCATGAGAACGGCATGCAGATCCACGCCTTCGCCGGGGATAAACAAGTTTACAGCAAGACTTACTACTCACTCGGCGGCGGTTTTATCGTCGACGAAGAGAACTTCGGCAAAGCCGACGCGCACGAGTTGAGCGTCCCTTATCCGTTCAGTTTTGCTCGTGATATTCTCGCCCACTGCCGTGATACCGGGCTGTCCTTTTCTGGTCTGGTAATGCAGAACGAACTGGCGCTGCACAGCAAGCAGGATATCGAAACCTACTTCGGCAACATTTGGCAGACCATGCGCGCCTGTATCGATCGCGGGTTGAACACCGAGGGCGTCCTGCCGGGGCCACTGCGTGTGCCACGTCGTGCCTCCGCACTGCGTCGCATGCTGGTGTCTTCCGACAAGCTGTCCAACGATCCGATGAACGTGATTGACTGGGTCAACATGTTCGCATTGGCGGTCAACGAAGAGAACGCGGCCGGCGGGCGAGTCGTCACCGCGCCGACCAACGGTGCCTGTGGCATCGTCCCTGCCGTACTGGCTTACTATGACCACTTTATTGAATCCGTCAGCCCGGATATTTATATCCGTTACTTTATGGCCGCGGGCGCAGTAGGCGCATTGTACAAAATGAACGCCTCTATCTCCGGTGCCGAAGTGGGCTGCCAGGGTGAAGTGGGCGTGGCCTGCTCAATGGCCTCAGCCGGTCTGGCCGAACTGCTGGGTGCCAGCCCGGAGCAGGTTTGCATCGCGGCTGAGATCGGCATGGAGCACAACCTGGGGCTGACCTGTGACCCGGTTGCCGGCCAGGTTCAGGTTCCTTGCATTGAACGTAATGCCATTGCTTCGGTGAAAGCGATCAACTCGGCGCGTATGGCGCTGCGTCGTACCAGTGAGCCACGTGTCTCGCTGGATAAGGTGATCGAAACGATGTATGAAACCGGTAAAGACATGAACGCCAAATACCGCGAAACTTCTCGCGGCGGTCTGGCGATCAAAGTGCAGTGTGACTGACCCTCTAACCCCGCCTTTCCGGCGGGGTTTTTCTTTCTGCCCTTGAGTCAGTCAAATCATTGCCCCTTTTAGTGACAACGTCACATTGAGATTCAAAACCCTATCCCACAGTTAACCGGCAATTTAGCCCTCTGTTTCACTAAATTTAAATAATTTATTGGGTTAACATCACTCTTGTATAACGACAGGCTAGAATTAGCCAAGTATCATTTAGGGCAGTTTGGCCTGACGGTGATTCTGGACTGGCTTACCGAACAAGGATTTAGCGATGTTGATGACCCAACTTGCCGTGACCAAATACCGCTATTACCGTTGGCTACTGGCCGGTGCGGTCGGGTTGGCTATTCTGCTGTTATCGCTCTACACCCGTTATTATCAAGAAATTGGCACTATTGAACAAAACCGGCAGGTGCTCGCCACCCGTACCGTCGCCAAGATTAACGATCTGCTGACACCGGCAAAACAACAGGCCGAGCGCTCTATGCCCCTGCTGGGCTCCACCTGTGAAGAGGTGATGCCAACGCTGCGTTTTCGCGCCGCACAAAACCAGGCCCTGAGGGCAATGCTGCTGGTTAAGGACGGAGTTATTTACTGTTCCAGCCTGTTTGGCACCCGTCAGTACGTTTTCAGCGCTATTTTGCCCAGCGTAGCAAACGCTGGCACGAAGCTGGTGTTACGACCTTCACTCGCTGTCACCAAAGGCGTGCCGACCCTGATCATGTGGACTCCCGCGCAGCCTGATAACCACAGTAACGGCGTGTTGCACGTGTTCAATATTGAGCTATTGGCGAACTTCCTGTTAGAACCTCAAGAACCCTACGCGCAGCGGGTGGTGCTGAACGTCGGCAACTACAGCCTGGAATACGGTCGCCGGGAAATCTTGCGTAGCGATACCCTGACCACTGACCTGCGCTATACCGCAAAATCTACCAAGTATCCGTTCTCTATTTCACTGTTCGGCCCGCAGGCCAGCATGCTGGCGCTGGCGGCGCTGCCACGTCATATCCCTCTCTCGTTGCTGATCAGCCTGCTGGCGGCCTATGTGGTGTATCTGCTCACCGCTAATCGCATGAGCCTGTCGTATCACATTGGCCACGCCATTTCCCACCGCGAATTCCGCGTTTACTGTCAGCCCATCATCAATGCTGAAACCGGCCGCTGTGTCGGGGTCGAGATTCTGCTGCGCTGGAAAAACAAGCGCCAGGGCTGGATCTCCCCCGACGTGTTTATCCCGCTGGCGGAACAGCATGGCTTGATCATCGCCCTGACCCGATACCTGATGAATACCGTGGTGGAAAACCTGCAGTTGTTCCCACCACGCCCGTCGTTTTATATCAGCATCAACGTCGCGGCTGAGCATTTCAACGAGGTGGCCATTATCGATGATATCCGCCGCCTGTGGCTTCCCGCCCATCCGATGCCTTCGCTGATGCTCGAGTTGACCGAGCGCACCGCCCTGTCGGAAATTCACTACGAGCAGATCAAAACGCTGAAGGAAATGGGCATCATGCTGGCGATTGACGACTTTGGCACCGGGCACAGTTCACTCAGCTACCTGAAAAAACTCAGCCCTGACGTATTGAAAATCGACCGGGGTTTCACCGCCGCCATAGGTACCGATGCGATTAACGCCACCGTCACCGATACCATCATTACTCTGGCACAACGGCTTAAGCTGAAACTGGTGGCTGAAGGGGTAGAAACCGCTGAGCAGGCCGATTATCTGCGCTCGCGCGAGGTCAATTCATTGCAGGGATTCTATTTCGCCAAGCCAATGCCCATCAATGTCTTTCCATTGTGGTTACAGCAGTATGAGTCTCGGTTGCGGGCGGCAAATCAGCGGGAAGAACAGCAGAAGGAGCAGGAAAGCAAGCCGGAGGCGTGATGCCTCCGGCCCGTAGGTTACTGATGCTCCTCGTCGTGAGGTTCAACTTTGGTAATACGCACCAGTTCAATGCGGTACTCGGACAGGGCAACGACTTCGAAACGCAGGTGGTTAAGCTCCACCGTTTCGCCCACAGCCGGCATTTGGCCGTAGTGGGACAGCAGGAGGCCCGCCAAAGTGGCGAAGTCCGCCGTCGGACTGACCAGATCGTCGCAGTTCAGCGCCTGCTCCAGTGAGTGCAGATCGGCGCCGCCCTTCACCAGCCAACTGGCGTCTTCCACCACGATATCCGGCGTTTCATCCTCGTCCGGGAATTCACCGGCAATGGCTTCCAGCACGTCCAGTGGCGTGACCAGCCCCTGCACAACACCAAATTCATTGGTGACCACCACCAGGCGTCCCTTGGCACGGCGCAATACCGCCAGCAGGTTAATCACGTCCATGGTGTCCGGCACCACAATCGGTGGCGTACGCGCAGCAAACTCGGCGATATCTTCGCCCCGCTCGACTGCCACCAGCAGATCCTTGGCACGCACCACGCCGATAATGTCATCCAGCGAGTCGCGGCACACCGGGAACAGGCTATGCGGCGTATCCAGCAGTTGTTCACGCACCTCTTCACGGGAACGATCGCAATCCACCCATGAAATATCGGTACGTGGCGTCATCACGCTACGCAGTGAACGCGAGGCCAGTGTCAACACGCCACTGATCATATAACGTTCTTCCTCGGCGAAGGTTTCATTCACCGGTAACGGTGCCGCTTCGTCCATTTGCTGCGCGCGCTGCTGCCCCATCAGGCGCATGATCGCCTCTGCGGTGCGTTCACGCATCGGGCGATGAGCCTGATGTTTGATAAAGTTACGGCGGGCAATTTGGTTAAACAGCTCGATCAAAATCGAGAAACCAATCGCGGCATACAGGTAACCTTTAGGAATATGCAAACCAAAGCCTTCGGCGATCAGGCTAAGGCCGATCATCAACAGGAAGCTCAGGCACAGCACCACAATAGTAGGATGCGCATTAACGAAGTTGGTCAGCGGTTTGGAAGCCACCAGCATCACTACCATGGCTATGACAACGGCGGTCATCATGACCGGCAGGTCGTTCACCATGCCCACCGCGGTAATTACCGCGTCGAGTGAGAACACGGCGTCAAGGATCACAATCTGTACCACCACCGCCCAGAATTTGGCATAGCCTCGGTTGGCACCATCCTGATGCGTTTGCCCTTCCAGCCGTTCGTGCAGCTCCATGGTGGCTTTGAACAACAGGAACACACCGCCGAACAGCAGGATCAAGTCACGGCCGGAGAAGCTGAACTCCCCAACGCTAAACAGCGGCGTGGTCAGCGTCACCATCCAGGAAATCACCGACAACAGGCCCAAACGCATAAACAGCGCCAGCGACAGACCGAGTATGCGTGCTTTATCACGCTGCTTCGGCGGCAGTTTATCGGCCAGAATGGCGATAAACACCAGGTTGTCGATACCCAGTACGATTTCCAATACCACCAGTGTCAGTAACCCAGCCCAAATTGAGGGGTCCATTAAAAATTCCATATCAGACTCCGAAAAAAAGACAGGATGGCCGAGCGGTGCTCAGGCGTGACGATGCCGACGCAGCAAAGGCGCGGACAGAAATAGCAAGATATCGGGATTGCAGTACCGGGGAGTGGCCGAGCGGCCGTATGATTTGTACTACGCCAGCAGGTGGCGGGTGGAACCTTGAAAAACAGTAACTTCGGTGACAGTCCATAGGGTGGGCTGAGGCCCTTCACTCCTGAATATGAAAGAAGAAATACTCTAGCAGGAATTTTTGGGCCGGCAAAGAAGCTTTTTTACCTTCTGCACCGTCTTGTAACAGCTCTGTTGTTTAATTCCGCAAACACCGGGCTAGGAGTAATCCTAGCGATCAATAGCAGAGCAATGTCACAAAATTTATTTTTTCACTCACTAAAATAAATGGCGCTGACGTGGACTCACGCACACAGGCTTTTGAAACTGCGCGAGAAATGTTAACGGCGGGTTTCCAAATTTCTACCATAATTTATCTGATACCACGGAAGTGACCGCCAGCAATAAAATGAACTGAACCTACACACCATCCGTGCATGAAGTTCAATGAGGAGGTAGCGAGTGGCAATAGCTATTATCATCGGCACACACGGGACCGCAGCAGAACAATTGCTGAAGACTACGGAAATGCTATTAGGCGAACAGGATAACGTCGCTTTTATAGATTTCGTCCCCGGTGAAAATGCCGAAACGTTAATCGAGAAATACAAGGGTAAAATCAGCGGACTAGACACCAGTGGTGGCGTCCTGTTCCTGGTGGATACCTGGGGCGGCAGCCCGTTCAACGCGGCCAGCCGCATCGCCGTCGATAAAGAAAACTATGAGGTCGTCACCGGGGTTAACATTCCGATGCTGGTTGAAACCTTCATGGCACGAGACGATAACCCTGGCTTTGACGAACTGGTCGCGCTGGCGTTGGAAACCGGCCGTGAAGGCGTGAAAGCGCTGAAAAAACCGGCCGAAGAGAGTGTTAAGCCCGCGGCACCACAAAGTACTCCCACCGCAAAACCCACCGCCCCTCAGGTGCCGCTGGGTCCCAATGATCATATGAAAATCGGTCTGGCCCGTATCGATGACCGTCTGATCCACGGTCAGGTCGCGACCCGCTGGACCAAGGAAACCAACGTTAGCCGCATCATCGTGATCAGTGACGAAGTCGCCGCCGACCACGTTCGCAAAACCTTGCTGACTCAGGTTGCCCCTCCGGGCGTCACCGCACACGTGGTCGACGTGGCGAAAGCCATCCGGGTATGGAACAACCCGAAATATGCCAGCGATCGCGTGATGCTGCTGTTCACCAACCCGACCGATGTCTGGCGTTTGGTGGAAGCCGGCGTGGATATCAAGTCGGTGAATATCGGCGGTATGGCGTTCCGCCAGGGTAAAACCCAGGTGAACAATGCCGTCTCGGTTGACGAAAAAGATATCGAAGCGTTTAAGAAATTAAACGAGCGCGGTATTGAATTGGAAGTTCGTAAAGTCTCGTCCGACAGTCGGTTAAAAATGATGGACCTGATTAACAAACTCAATTAATGGCGACAGCCAATAATTATTTTACTCAGAGATCTTTGGTCATAGGAGAAGTGCAATGGAGATTACCACTCTTCAGATTGTACTGATATTTATCGTTGCCTGTATCGCCGGGATGGGTTCCGTTCTCGACGAGTTTCAGTTCCACCGTCCGCTGGTCGCCTGTACCCTGATCGGTTTAATTCTCGGTGACATGAAAACCGGTATCATCATCGGCGGTACGCTGGAGATGATCGCCCTGGGCTGGATGAACATCGGTGCGGCGGTAGCGCCAGATGCGGCATTAGCGTCAATCATTTCCACCATTCTGGTTATTGCCGGCGGACAAAGCGTCGGTGCCGGTATCGCCCTGGCCATTCCGCTGGCGGCGGCCGGGCAAGTGCTGACCATCATCGTACGTACCCTGACCGTGGCTTTCCAGCACGCGGCAGACAGCGCGGCGGAGCGAGGCAGTTTGCGGGCCATTACCTGGCTGCATATCTCTGCCCTGCTGCTGCAGGCGATGCGTATTGCCATCCCGGCGGTTATTGTCGCTATCTCGGTGGGCACCTCTGGCGTTCACGCGCTGCTTAACTCGATCCCGGAAGTCGTCACCAGCGGCCTGAACATCGCCGGCGGGATGATCGTGGTGGTAGGTTACGCCATGGTAATCAACATGATGCGTGCCGGCTACCTGATGCCATTCTTCTACCTCGGCTTCGTTACTGCCGCCTTCACCAACTTTAACCTGGTCGCCCTCGGCGTGATCGGCGTGGTGATGGCCGTGCTGTATATCCAGCTCAGCCCGAAATACAACAAGTCTCAGGTAGTCCAGGCTGGCCCGGCAAATGCCAACGACCTCGATAACGAACTCGACTAGGAATAGGTGAGAGAAATGGTTGATACAACAGCTCAAAAGAAACTCACGCCGGCCGATATTCGCGGTGTGTTTATGCGCTCGAATCTGTTCCAGGGTTCATGGAACTTCGAACGTATGCAGGCGCTGGGTTTTTGCTTCTCAATGGTGCCGGTGATCCGTCGCCTGTATCCGGAAAATAACGACGAGCGCAAGCAGGCGATCAAGCGCCATCTGGAGTTCTTTAACACCCACCCTTACGTGGCGGCGCCGGTGCTTGGCGTTACCATGGCGATGGAAGAACAACGCGCTAACGGCGCGCCTATCGACGATGCGGCCATCAACGGTATCAAAGTCGGTTTGATGGGGCCTTTGGCCGGTGTCGGCGACCCAATTTTCTGGGGTACCGTACGTCCGGTATTTGCCGCACTCGGGGCTGGTATTGCCATGAGTGGCAGCCTGCTGGGCCCGATTTTATTCTTCGTCCTGTTCAACCTGGTACGCCTGTTGACCCGCTATTACGGCGTGGCCTACGGTTATCGCAAAGGGGTGGATATCGTTAATGATATGGGCGGCGGATTCCTGCAAAAACTGACGGAAGGAGCGTCCATTCTTGGCCTGTTTGTTATGGGGGCTTTGGTCAACAAGTGGACGCACGTGAATATCCCGCTGGTGGTGTCGAAGATCACCGACCAGACCGGTCATACCACGGTGACTACGGTGCAAACCATCCTCGATCAGTTGATGCCGGGCCTGGTGCCGCTGCTGCTGACCTTCGGCTGTATGTGGTTGTTGCGCAGGAAAGTGAATGCGTTGTTGATCATCATCGGCTTCTTCGTCATCGGTATCTTCGGCTATTGGGTAGGTCTGCTGGGTCTGTAAGCGTTTTAACCGCCGGGGGCCCCCTTACTGCCGGTCAGTTAAGGCGATATTGTCCCTCTCCCCCCAGGAGAGGGAAACGCTCGCTTAAGACTGGCATCAGGGAAACCCCCGGTTTTTTTATTTGTGGAGTTGAAAGATGTCGCTGACCGATGGCGTATTACTGATTTTCACCGTGCTGATGCTGCTGTATGCGATTTACGACGAGTTCGGCATGAACCTGCTGAAGGGCAAAACCTTGCTCAAGGTGCAGTTGAAGCGCCGGAATCGGATTGATTGCCTGATTTTTGTCGGCCTGCTCGCCATTTTGCTCTACCGAAATGTCGCTACCCAAGGTGCGGTATTAACCACCTGGCTGCTTATTTCTTTAGCACTGTTCGCAATTTATATTTCTTATATCCGCTGGCCCAAGATGTTGTTTAAAGCGCAAGGTTTCTTTTATGCCAATGCCTTTATTGATTATAACCGGATTAAGGCCATGAATTTATCCGAGGATGGCATTCTGGTGATAGATCTTGAGCAGCGTCGATTATTGATTCAGGTCACTCAATTAGACGACCTTGAAAAAATTTACCACTTTTTTGTTGAAAATCAGTGAGTAATGAAAAAATCAGCCCCAACCTCTGATAGCCCTGCGCTGCATGCGGATAAATAATCATCAGCACACATGGCTACCTGATGGTTATTCACGCAATATTGTTGCACTCGCCTACATTATATTCCTTCTTATACAATTCATTAATGAAAGCTATTATCAATTTAAAAAAAATACCCATGGGGAATAAGAGTTGTTGGTAACGGAATTAATATGCTATGGTTGCGCCGTCATTGGGGAGTAGCCGGTTTCTGGGCAATAAAACACCAGAAACGCCCGTATCAACATACTCGTTTTATACATTAAAACGTGGTACGGGCAGCCAGGTCAGGTTGGCGAGACCATAGACACGTAACTCCGTCGTATGGTTGGGGGGTGGGTTACGTGTATATGGAGCCGCCCGGCCGAGGTTATTCAACATGAACTTGTCAGCTACACTCATTCTCGCTTTTGGCATGTCTATGGATGCATTCGCCGCATCGATTGGCAAAGGTGCCAGCCTGCATCAACCCCGTTTTCGCGAAGCGCTACGCACCGGACTTATCTTCGGCGTGGTAGAAGCCATTACGCCGATTATCGGTTGGGGCATCGGCCTGTTCGCCAGCCAATACATTATGGAATGGGATCACTGGGTCGCCTTCTCGCTGCTGTTTATTCTCGGTATGCGCATGATTGTCGAAGGCATCAGGAACCGGCCTGACGAAGTGGAAAAAGTGAAGCGTCACGGCTTCTGGCTATTAGTCGCCACCGCCATCGCTACCAGCCTCGACGCCATGGCTATCGGTGTCGGCCTGGCCTTCCTGCAGGTGAATATTGTCCATACCGCCATGGCCATTGGCTGCGCTACCATGATTATGGCCACTCTGGGGATGATGATTGGCCGCTTTATCGGGCCGTTGCTCGGCAAGCGCGCGGAGATCCTCGGCGGCGTGGTGTTAATCGGTATCGGCTTCAATATCCTGCTGGAGCATTTGGGCTATCTGGCCTGATAGCGCTGAACCCAAAGAAAAACCTGCCAATGGCAGGTTTCAGACTGATGACAAACCTCATTCCTGCCCAGAGCGAGTAGAGGCCGATAAATAAAAATAAGGAAAATCAATTTATTGATTTTCGGCTGCTCACCACAAAGCAGGAAAAACCACGCTTTTTCCTGCTTTGTCAGCAACCTAAAACCTGCCAATGGCAGGTTTTTTTGTTTGTGACCCGCCACTCAGTATTAATCAGGCTGGCGGCGATACAGCGCTATGACAAAATCGGTTTCACAGGAAAAAGTTTCGCAACCGCTCAGGTACTGCTGAACCCCAGGCGAAGCGCGCCAGGCGAAAGGTGTCATCTGCAGCAGGTTGGCCGCCTGCTCGCCCGGCAGCGTCATCGGGTACGCCAATGACTCAACCCGTTCGCAGTCAAAACCGGCAAACTGCTCATCCTGTTCGACATGCAGTTGCACCTGCTGATACACCTGCTCTTTCAATTGATACAGGTGACGTGGGCCAGGCGACACCGTTACCACCACCCCACCGGGTTTTACTACCCGAGCCAGTTCTTCAGCTTTGCAAGGAGCGTAAATACGCAGTATGGCGTCCAGAGCAGCATCCGCAAACGGCAGTCGATGGCTCGACGCCACGCAAAATGAGACGGCCGGGTAACGCTTGGCCGCATAGCGGATCGCCACCTTGGCGACGTCCAGGCCGTAAACGGTGATATTACGCTGCTGCGTCATCCGGGCGGCCACTTCCGCCGTGTAATAGCCTTCGCCACAGCCGATATCCAGTAACGCCCGTGCATCGCTCGCCAACGCCTGAGCCAACAGCTCTGCCACCCGCTGCTGCAAGGGTTGATAGAAACCCGCATCAAGGAACGCACGTCGCGCCTGCATCATTTCCACGCTGTCTCCCGGCTGCTTTGAGCGCTTATGCTGTACCGGCATCAGGTTGACATAGCCTTCTTTGGCGCAGTCAAACTGATGGTTAGCGTCGCAACGCCATTGCAGATGAGAAAAGTGAAGCGGCTGATGACACAGAGGGCACTGATAAGACATGGCTTGGATTCCAGAGAGATACGGCGCGGCTAGTCTAAAGAAGCCTTCTGTACGATGCAAGGCAGATGCCGCAAGCCCCTAGTCAGCGAGGAAAAAAACTGGCTACACTGACGTTAACTTTTCTGACGCAGGTAAAGACGTGATATGACCGATTTTTCCCCACTGCTCAACGCCATCCCAGCCATTCAGCACGGTTTCGGCAACAAAAGTGCACTGCTGCCCGGCCATCTGTTGGCCTACCAATCCACCCTACCGGAAAAAAAACAGGTGCATGGCACACGTATTGTTGACGTGACGCAGGCGACGCAACAGTGCGGTGAAGCCGATGGCTTTTATACCACTGAGCCCGGCATTCTGCTGAGTGTGTTAACGGCAGACTGCCTGCCGGTGATTTTCAGCCGCAACGACGGCTCTGCGATTGCTGCCGTCCATGCCGGTTGGCGTGGCCTGCTGGATGGCATACTGGAGCAATTGGCATTACGTATCAGCCGTGATGACTCAACGGCTAACTGGGTGGCTTCCATCGGCCCTGCCGCCGGCCCCTGCTGTTACGAGGTCAACGAAGAGCTGGTCACCCGCTTCAAGCAACAGCTGCCACTGCCCGCGGCCTTAATCAGCCCTCGCTATCGCCACCTGGACCTGGCCGCCATCGCCGAATCCAAACTGTGTGAACTGGGGTTTGCCGCCGTTGACCATGCCGGAAGCTGCACCATCTGCACCCCCAATACGAACCCGCAGCAGCCACAGCGTTTTAAATACACCAGCTATCGTCGCAACAGTCACCGACGCGAGCAAGATCCCTCGCATCCAGGCATTACCGGTCGGAATCAGTACGCAGGGATTATCATTACCGGCAGATAACAAAAACGAAAAAACCCGCACCAAGGCGGGTTTTTTGTACAGCTGACGCTGATTAGATTGCAGTAACGTTTACTGCAGATGGGCCTTTCTGGCCATCTTGGATTTCGAACTCAACGTTCTGGCCTTCAGCCAGGGTTTTGAAGCCGTTACCCTGGATTGCAGAGAAGTGTACGAACACGTCTTTGCTGCCGTCAGCTGGAGTGATGAAACCGAAACCTTTAGATTCGTTGAACCACTTAACTTGACCTTTGATCTTTGCCATCTTGAGTATTTCCTTTGGATTGTTTAAACCGCCCGGAGGCGTTACATAGACAAACTAGAGTCGTTACTGCTTGAGGCACTAAGATAAGGATCGGCAGAGAAGCGGTATTCAACGCTAACGTTTTTACTCAGAACTTCTTTACTGAAAATGCCACACATATACAGAACTGTACCTCGTTTTACCCAGATGCGTTATCACATACTCTGTATTCGATGGCAAGCCATTTTTAATCACTGGTGGAGCTGTCGCACATATTTGAAACGGTCGAGAGCAACATAAGCTTAAATAGGCTAAAAGATGTTGAAGCCTTAGCTATTTTCTGCTTAACAGTGTCACCCCGCTACACTCCGCACCCAGACTGAATTTTAACAATTCTTTCATCCAATTGAACAATGTATGTGGCAACATATAACCCCTGACGAACGCTTAGAACGTTAAAAATTTTGAATCTTTATGAAATTTCTTATAAAACTTTTGAATATCGATGAACGGGTACATTTGATATCGGATGATCCGACCATTGAGTCACCATCCGGACGGCCCAACGCTGGAACCGCCTCACATCTGTGACCTCACCCGCCTGTGACAACGAAATAATACTGAAGATCATTATTGCCCTCAGTGAGGGTGCGCACAATTTGTGCAGCGGAGATCTCGCGACAAAAATCAAATAACGTGCCACTTTAGGGTGCATAAGCATGCAAAATCAGAATTTACGCACTATTGCCGTGCAGTGGCCGAGAAATACATCACTGTTTACAGGGGTTAAATAACGGCAATAATCTTGAGCATAGCGGGAATCTATAGCTGAATTAAATCTTAAAATCGGTACAGGTATTTACGTCATCAATAACAATGCCATGCGGACGTATTTATTTTATCTTTTTCTACGCGTTGTCTCTATTCATGCCAACAGGCTGGATCAGACCCGAGATAAGCAAGGCCCTACACTAGCCAATGGCTACAACCCGCATCAGGACTGGCCTGCAGACGGTGGCGACAACCGCCCCCGCCATACAGGGCCAGAAATAACGCTTAAGAGTTAGCTTCAAGCGCAATGTGCTCACCAATTTTGATGGGTCGGAACCGGTGCTGCTCTATTCCCGCTGCACTCAGAGCCAGATTTAATTGCTGCGGCGGTTCATCCAATGACTCATCGGCCAACTCAAAAACGCCCCAATGGATCGGAATGACCCGCGGCGCATTTAATTGTTGATACAGCGTCACCGACTGCTGCGGATCCATATGCTGTTCCTGCATGAACCAACGTGGTGCGTAGGCGCCAATCGGTAATGCCGCCACGTCAAACGGCCCTAAACGAGCTCCAATATCGGCCAGGCGATCCGAATAGCCGCTGTCTCCGGAAAAATAGAAACGCAGCGCTGGGTGATGGATCACCCAGCCGCACCAGAGGGAACGATTGCGGTCCCACAGGGTGCGCATACTCCAGTGACGAGCCGGTGTGCAATGGAAAGTCAAATCGCCCAATTGCAAGCTATCCCACCAGTCCAACTCTTCTACCCGCTGCAGCCGGTAACGTCGGAACCAGTTTTTCAGCCCCAGGGGCACAATAAAGGTCGCGTGCGGAAAACGCCGAGCCAACTGCCGCACGGTGCGCCGATCGAGATGGTCATAGTGATTGTGGGAGATTAAAACCACGTCCACTGCCGGCAACTGTTGCACCGTCAACGGCGGCGGTGTTTTGCGCTTCGGGCCATAAAAACTCAGCGGCGATGCACGTTCAGACAATACCGGGTCGATCAGGATATATCGGCCATCCAGGCGCAGCAGCATTGAGGCGTGCCCCAGCCACCAAATGCTGTTTTCACCGCCGCCAAGGTCGGCACGCTGCCACCAGCGCTGGGTAAACTGCTGATAGCCCATTTGCGGAGGTTTGGGCAACCCCTGCTTTTTACGCTCGTTCTGCCAGCGTTTCAAATCCCCATCCTGACGCTGCGAAGGCTCCGGGTTACGAAACCCCTGCGGGGTATGGTGCGTTTTGCCGGCATCATAGTAACGATTGGTTATCTTCAAATTGCTCTCCCGACCACTGCGGACACCCAACACGGGCAGGTGGATAACATAACAAGATACTCGAGCAGCGTGCTTTGTGAACCGTGCTCACCTTAGGCTGTTTCCCTTAATTGTACGTGAGTACCGCTGGCGGTCATTTGAGCGCGCCCCAAAAACCCGGACTCCGCGTTGTCGGGCTTGAGCGTAGGCCCGGTCTTGATTACAGACTTTTGGGTCTGCGACGGCACCACATCCAATTAAGGGACACAGCCTTGAGTGACCTTTTCGGCTATTGTGTTGTCACAGTCCTTGTGAGAATGCCAGGGCCGACTAGAGCCTGTTAAGCATCTCTTAAGATCCTTGTGATTTACTTATAGGACATTCAGAAAAGGAGAAGTTATGAGCCGTTCTACATCACGCAAGTCAGGTGTTCGACTGGGCCGTATCCGCAGCGCGATGCTGGCACAGATGCAGTATTGGAAAATGTATGCCGCAATGAAACTGCGCCGGGTACGCGTACCGGTACCGCTGGTGCTATTGTTTGGTGCGCTGGTGAGTTTCTTCATGCTGAGCGTACTGATGCTAAGCGTGGTGGCTATCGATGTCATCACCACCCTGTTCCTGCTGTGCAGGAAGCTGTTGGGATTGGGTCGCGCCACCCCAGGCAATGCCTTTATGCCACGCAGCTAATGAATGGAACGGAGGCGCCAGATAGCGCCTCCGTTAAAAATTACCGCCGTACTTTAGCGCCTTTGCGGCGCGTCAGCAGAAAACCAACCCACAACAGCAAGATCCACACCGGCATCAGTAATACCGATATACGGATCCCCTCGCTGAAATACATAATCACCAGAATCAGGCTCAGGAACACCAGGCACAAATAGTTGCCGAAGGGATACCACAAGGCCTTGAAGACCGGGATCACGCCCTGGCGGTTCTTCGCCGCGCGGAATCGCAGGTGTGCCAGACAAATCATAACCCAGTTAATCACCAGGGTGGACACCACCAACGCCATCAGCAACTCAAACGCCTTACCGGGCATGACATAGTTGATCAGTACACCGACCGAAGTCACCAGCGCCGACAGCGCGATCGACAATACCGGAACGCCACGCTTATTCACCCGGGTCAATGCCTTGGGAGCATTCCCCTGTGTCGCCAGGCCGAACAGCATCCGGCTATTGGCATAGACCCCGCTATTGTACACCGACAGCGCTGCAGTCAGCACCACCACGTTAAGCAGGGTCGCCACCAGGTTGCTGTTCAGCGCATGGAATATCATCACGAACGGGCTGCCGCCTTCCACCACTTTGTGCCAAGGATAGAGTGAAAGCAGCACCGTCAACGAACCGATATAAAAAATCAGGATACGGTATACCACCTGGTTGGTGGCTTTAGGAATACTGCGACGCGGATCGGCCGCTTCGGCGGCGGTAATACCCACCATCTCCAGCCCACCGAAGGAAAACATGATCACCGCCATCGCCATCACCAACCCTTCGATGCCGTGCGGCATAAAACCGCCCTGCTCCCACAGGTTGCTGATACTGGCTTGCGGACCGCCGTTGCCGCTGGCCAATAGCCAGGCACCGAAAACAATCATGCCGACAATGGCTACCACTTTGATAATGGCAAACCAAAACTCGGTTTCGCCGTACAGCCGCACATTAACCAGGTTGATCAGATTTATCAGGACAAAGAATACTGCGGCGGAAACCCAGGTAGGGATGTCCGGCCACCAATATTGAATATAGATGCCAACTGCGGTCAGTTCGGCCATGCCGACCAAAATGAACATCGCCCAGTAGTTCCAGCCGGAAAGAAAACCGGCAAAATCACCCCAGTATTTATAGGCAAAGTGGCTGAACGAACCCGCAACCGGCTCTTCAACCACCATCTCACCCAATTGCCGCATGATCAGAAAAGCGATAAAGCCGCCGATGGCATAGCCCAGCAGCACCGAAGGGCCAGCCATTTTTATGGTCTGTGCAATGCCGAGAAACAGGCCGGTGCCAATGGCGCCACCCAGGGCGATAAGTTGTATATGTCTGTTTTTTAAACCGCGTTTTAGCGGGGTATCCTGCTGCTGACCGCCCATATTATCCTCATATGGCGTGGGATCCTGCCGCTTTTGCACAAGATTTCGCCAATCAATAAATGTATCTGCGGGCGGCTTTTTAACACTTAACCCCGTGAGCATCAAGGAATAGCGCCCCGGCAAAGATGGCCAGGGCGATATTTTAGACTGGAAATAACCCTATAGAGAGGAGGCCTTTAGCCGGACAGGCCGCACAACTTGGTCAGATTGCGCGCGCCAATCATCAGCGTTGCGACGTAGGATTGACGGCGCGTGACCACTTCGACCGCCACGCGATCGTTTTGATATTTTATCAGATAGGTTGACGGCCAGCCCTGTCGGCGCTGACCAAAGCTTTCGGCATGACGATCGATTGCCGCATGGGCAACCACCAGATGTGACAAGTTTTTATCACCTTTAATAATGCGCTTCATAAACAGGCTCCGCCAGAGACAAGTTCTGTTGTCATAAAAAGGGAAAGTCATCAGTAATTCTGGTGTTTCAACGTACCATTTCGTTAGTTTGCTGGCTCAACAGGAAACAGATCATTGCCGCGCGCAGTGGGCTGCTGCAGTCCGCCTGCCACTCGCCACACTGGGTGCTCATGCGTGCCTGCCACTGCGAGCTATCGCTTTGGGTATCGGCATTCAGACTGATTTTATTGGCACAGATAATCGGCCAGGCATCGGAGGGGTTCTTACAATAATCTTTACCTTTCACGCCGCCGTAAGGATACCACTTGTCCGGATTTTCTCCGGTGATCAGCGCAATGCTGCGGTTCACTTCGGCGTCGCTTTCTTCATACCATTTAATCATCGGCTTTATCCATCTTTCGTAGAGTTGGCGCTACATTACGACGTCAAGACGACAGATTTATGACAATGGGATGGCTTTTCATATTATCTATACTAATGTTTTCAGCACAACGCGGGTGGCAAGGCCACCCGGTAGGAAGTTTGCTTAACGCTCGGGGATAAAACCTTTGAAATCCAGCGCCGGGCTGAGATCGTCATCGTCCGTCACACTATCACCGCGCGCGCTTTGCGCCAGGCTTTTCAATAATGCGGTTTGTTGACGCTGCTGCTCGGCAATTTCCTGCAGCAGGCGGATCTGCTCATTGGCTCGCACACTGGCGCGATTCACCAGGAACCAGATCCATAATCCCACCAGCACTGCCAACACGGCGACAACCAGCGACACCAGGCTATTCGGACCAAAACCTAAATCGTACATGGACAACCCTATCTACTGCTAAAAACAGGCGGACATCTTAGCACTCCGGACGCCAGCTCGAACATCCCGATAGAAAATTGTCACGCACCGCTACGCAACTCACCAGGGAACGAAACGGGTGACGGAGCAAACTCCCAACGCAAATGTCCCCCCCGCATCGCAATAACTATCCAGCGCCAACAGATAAAAGAACAGGCAGGCAGCAAGGAAGGCAATTATCACGAGGATTTTTTTCCGCAACAAATTTAGCAATCTCACTGTTATCTTGATAATTTGTTCCGAATGTATCACAGCCAACCTAAACGAACTTTAACCTGTCGTTTAGAAGCCAGCGCCAGAACCACTTTTCAGATTGTTACCATTGCGGCCCGTTCTGCCGCGTGGCTATATCGCAATGAAGATAAATAACAAGGAGTCACAATGGGTAAGCTGATTAAATGGGCGGTTCTGCTGGCGGTAGTTTATGGCGCGTTTTTGTTCTCGGGATATGGCGTATTGGTCGGCAGCAATAAAAACGTCGGGGGGTTGGGATTGCAGTGTAAGTACATGACGGCACGTAACATGGTGATAGCTCAGTATCTGCATGGTGACAACGGCCTGATTGGCGTTGCCGACTGTCCGCTGTTCAAGAAAATCGAAACGGTGGTGGATTAATCACCACCGCTCAAACCGTCGCTCAGCGGCGGTTCCCCATCAGTTGCGGGTAAACTTCATTTCAATCAGCGCGATCGCTTTTTCAATCGCCCGCCGGGTCACGGGATCGGCACCGGCTGGGTGAGTGGTAAAATCGATGCTTTTCAACTGGCTGGCCATCTTGTCCCGCACCTCGGTGGGTGCAATTACATCGATAACATCCAGGATCTGTTTGATCACCAATTGGCAGGCTACCAGATCGGAAGCCAATTCCTGATCGTTGCTCAGCATGTCGGACATAATACCTTTCCTTCTTGATTCAGACGCCGCACACAATAGCATGCCGACTGGCGCTTTGCTGCCCCCTGGCCGTTTGCCGCTGAATTTTCAACGTTATTACGCATTGGCCGTCAAAACACCCGGTTGAATTGACCTATACTTGGGGCTTGAGCGGCGCGCATTTAGGCGTATCCCTCAGCCACACCCCAACAGGAGAAAGTTATGGCAAACCACAATGTGAAATCCTGGGCTACCGTGCGTGAGACCTCGGTTGAGATCGCCGAGGCTATTTTTGAACTGGCAAAAAATGACGAGGTTTTGGCACAAAAAATCTGGGAAGAAGGTAGCGACGAAGCGTTGCAAATGGCGTTTGCCAAAACCAGCGCCGACCAGTTGTACTGGGGCGAAGAAACCGTGGAGCGGAAAAACGTCTGATCGGCAAACGCTCACCAATAAAAAGCCCGGGTCATTGATTGCCCAGGCTTTTTCGGTAGTCTGTCAAACCCCTTTTGGGGCCATATTCTGCTCTGACTTCACGGCTCTTCACCTCCCATACCTTCCGCATTATTCATTCTCATCACCGGTGTCACCATAAAAGCGGCTACACCTACAATTACAACCAGAGTAATAATCACTGTCATTAACATGCGATCACCCCATCAACGCTGAATTGTCACGGCTGATTCTGCTTAGGCTGTTATTTTTTGCGACCTGACCCACTTCGGTAGCAGTGGCAGCGGGCAATCCCAGATTAGCCGTTTTTCGTTTCGAATGACAAGCCACCTGACGATGGTTTTTCCGAATAATTTCCCCCTGATGTCGGCGGCTTTTTTGTCCAGGGCGGCAAGTTGTGTATACTTCAGCGCTATGTAGATCTCACACAGACGCACTGATGATACAAGAACACCACCTCTCATTAGTCTGCGCCCTCAGTAAATGGGTCGAAACTCACCTTGGAAGAGTGATCCATCTCGAAGAGCTGGCCAAGTATTCCGGCTACTCTCTGTGGCACATGCAGAAGTTGTTCAAAGAAGCGACCGGGATTTCGCTGGGCAAGTACATCCGTGAACGCAGGCTGGCCGGCGCGGTATACCAGTTGCGAAGCAGTGACGCCTCTATTTTCGACATCGCCCTCGATTTCGGTTTCGGCTCACAGTCACACTTCACTTATATGTTCAGAAAGCGCTTCGATATTACGCCTTATGATTTTCGTCAGGATTTAAGCGTGGATCTGCATATCACCCCACCGCTGCACGTCATTCATCAAAAAACTGCCTGACCGACTTTCCCGCCGCCGCTAACGGCGGGTTAATGCGTCCACAGTACTGCCACCAGGCCAATCAAAGCGGGTAATGCCTGTACCCTTAGAATTTTACGACTGGCCGTCAGCCCGCCAAATATGCCCGCTACCAGCACGCAGCCGAGGAAAAATAGCTGTATTGCAGGTTCGTCTCGCCAGACGCCCCATGCCAGTCCTGCCGCCAGAAAGCCGTTATACAGCCCCTGATTGGCCGCCAACACCCGCGTTGCCGCGGCAAACTCGGCGGTAGTGGCGAACACTCGTCTGCCGGTGGGCTTCTGCCAAAGGAACATTTCCAGGATCAGGATATACAGATGAATCGCGGCGATTAGCAGCACTATTATATTAGAAATAATTATCATTTTATTTTACAGGGTTAATCAGGTATCAGGTTTAACAAGTATAACCACACTCTGAATATTTCGAATATACAGACATAAAAAAACCCGCCTGGGCGGGTTTATTGCATAATCATTCAGAGTTAGTTAAGAACAACAACCAGCATCGCTGCGATCGAGATCCAAAAAGCCGCCGTTGCAATAACAACATGGGATAATCTTGCACGATAGAGTACTTGGCTCATAATGACCTCACAGGCTTCTGACTAGCGGTGGACAACATCACTTCTTGAGATTTATCTTAATCCACTGCTCCGACCTTTTATTTGCGCCAGATCACTATTTACCAGATAAACTATATTTACACCCAAACATGTAATTTCGATCACATTAATTTAACGTTAATAGAGCGAAATGAATAAAGCCATTAGTTTGTTATAGCCTGACGATATCAAACATCGCTCCAGGGCAGGCGGGGCGCGGCCATACGCGGACCACAATAGCCAACAACATCGGGAAAACGCCTATTCCCCTGCTCCCAGTCATGCTGCGCACGGGCAATCTCCTGCTTGTTGTGCCCAACAAAATTCCACCAAATGAGAATCTCTTCGCTTAATGGAACTCCGCCGATTAATAATCCCCGACTTCCTTTCTTGGCATGTAACCCGATACGGTTAAGATTCTTACCTAAATAGGCAAACTCATTGGGTGAAAAATTTTCATCATTAAGCTCAAATGCACCAATAAGGGGCAAAAAGCCTATTTCAAAATCTTCCCGCAGGGGCAACTGCAAATAACTATCGGCCTGCCATTCCAGGTCAATGGCTATTAATGGTGAAAAAGCAATCACCGGGGAGTGATATTGTTCAAACTCCCCCACCAACAAAGTCTGTTTGACCCCATCACCTACCCAACATGGCAAATCAGGATAATGATCAAAACGCGGTGCCATATCGGCATGTTCGGCAGGCAAGGCGATCCATAACTGCGCGGCATGCAAACGCCGCTGTTCTCCCGTTGATTGCTCGGTATGCGTGATACCCTGCCCTGCGGTCATCAGATTGACCTGCCCGGGCCGTATAATCTGCTCGCTGCCCAAGCTGTCACGGTGCAGCACTTCCCCTTCAATCATCCAGGTAAAGGTCTGCAGACCAATATGCGGGTGCGGGCCAACATCCATCCCCTGCGAAGAGCCGCTGAAAACCGAGGGACCGGCATGGTCGAGAAAGCACCAAGCTCCCACGGTGCGCCGTTCACGGGTAGGCAAGGCACGATTAATCCCTATGCCGCCGACTTCGGCGTTGCGTACGGCAATACGCTGGATCTGACGGACGCCGTCAACCACGGGACAATCGCGGGAAGATGAAGAATGAGTTGGGCGGGAATTGCTCATGATAAAACGCTCCAGAACGTCACACAGGTGAGTGAACAGCTAGAAGCCAGCTTAGCATGAGCCGGCATCCAGAACGCAATCTGTGAGGCCCCGGCGCTAGGACGACTTGATATAGCAGCCCTTGATATCGACTTCATCGCGAGCATGCTTCAAATCGGAGAAGTAAGTCACACCAAAGAGTATTGATACTACTAACAACACGGAAACCAGCAGGCCGATAACGGCCAACAGCTTGGTTTCATCGTGGAGATTGTGCTCCATTTTATCCCCTGTATTGAAAGACGTCATGTCAGCCACAGCGTGACTGACAACGTAAAGATGATCAGGGAGCAGGACGCTATCGCCAGCACAATGACAGCAAATTGCGCATCTCCCAAAGTTTCACGGTAGTTTTTATCTTGTGAGGGATTACGTTGTTGTTTCACAGAATCTATCTTAACTCATCACGCGTTAACGTTTTTGTGAGGGGTGATTGATAAACGCCCGCTATTGCGGGTTTTTCAGATTCCGCGCCAATACCGCTCAGACCTCAAGAGTGGCAAGACGCTATCAATTTTCCTGCCGAGGGTCAACATTGGCCCAGAACTGAGATAGCGTAGAACCTATAACATTCGAAATTCTTATTACCAGAATAAAATAATTAACCTAACTTATACCAAATGAAATAAAAAAGCCCGACCAAAGATCGGGCTGGTAATCATTCTCCGGCGTTACTGCGGAATACGCAGAACCTGCCCTGGATAGATTTTGTCCGGGCTGGACAACATTGGCTTGTTCGCTTCGAAAATCTTGTTGTACAGATTGGCGTTGCCATACACTTCTTTCGAAACTGCGCTCAGGGTGTCGCCCTTTTTCACGGTATAGAAGCGGCTTTCTGCCGCAGCCTGTTCAACCGACACCTTGTCTTCCACACCGCTGATACCGGCCACATTACCTACGGCCACCAAGATCTTCTCTTTAAGCTCCTGGCTGACTGCGTCCCCAGTCACCACCGCTTTACCGTCAACCACCTGCACATCAACCTTGTCGATACCCGGCAAGCCGGTTTTATTGAGGTGATCCTTCAGCTTGGCGCTTTGATCTTCGGCAGTGGCATTGCCGGTCACTGTGTCCCACAGTTTTTCGCCCGCTTCTTTGACGAAGTTAAACAAACCCATATTCACTCCTTTCGATGGTTACAATGTTGCATTGACTTAAGGCTAGTTAAGCTTAGCACTGCAAGAAGGATATTCCATGGGCCCTGAGGTATTAAGCGGTTAGAGTAATCCGAAAGTGTCCTCTTTGGTTGCCGATCTGTCCGGTTGCAGCGAACCCAGGATGAAACAATCACCGACTTTACCTACAATAGGGTTATGGAAGGATCGGTGAAGGACTTGAGACGCGATGTACGCCTTGGTGATGTTTGTCTGTTATCTGGATGGTGGCTGCGCCGATATCGTGGTTGACGTTCTGCGCGATGAACGCCAGTGCCTGATCAGCATGAAAGAACAGAACCTGCGCCATGCCGGTTGTTTTCCGTTTGAAGATTTTATCGATGGTTTTTGGCTGCCTGCCAACGAATATGCCCCGATGTAAGATCTCGGACAACTTTTCCGCTATTTTCCTTTGAGGAATTTCTGAATTCACCGGAAAAGTGCCATACCGGCGATGCTTTATAGCACCAGTTTGCTAAATTGCTTCACCCGAACGATATGGAGACGGCGTCATGCCCGGATCTACCCCCTCAAACGAACATTATGAAGCCCTGTTACGCGACGTCAGCCTGGTCGTGGGCGGTGCGGTGATCCAGCTGATCAATCTCAATAAAAAAATTTCCGGCAATACTATTTTGGCCCATTTGGTTAACGAGATTGAGCATGAGACCAATCAAGAGCGCTTTGCCACATTACGCTCGGCAATTGAAGTGATGGGACAAGCACCCAAAGGATAATCGCTCAATAATAGAAAAGGCAGAGCTCACGCTCTGCCTCAGACTGATGACAAACCTCATTCCTGCCCAGAGCGAGTAGAAGCCGATAAATAAAAATCAGGAAAATCAATTCATTGATTTTCGGCTGCTCACCACAAAGCAGGAAAAACCACGCTTTTTCCTGCTTTGTCAGCAACTTAAAGGCAGAGCTCACGCTCTGCCTGTTTACCTTTTGATTCCCGACACAGGAAGAAGGTAATAGTCTTGAAACTTAGAAGCGATAGGTCAGGTTCACTGCCACGATATCGTCAGTGCTCAGTTTCAGCTTGTTATCGTCGTTCAACTGGTTGATTTTGTAGTCAACGTAGGTGTACATGTTTTTGTTGAAGTAGTAAGTCGCACCCACTTCCACGTATTTCACCAGATCGACATCACCAATCCCTTCGATATCCTTGCCTTTGGATTGCACGTAGGCCAGAGAAGGACGCAGACCGTTCTCAAATTGGTACTGAGCCACCATTTCGAAGTTCTGCGTTTTGTTGGCGAAGCCAGACACGCCGTTGCCGCTGATTGGCGTCATGTTGCGTGTTTCAGCATACATGGCAGCCAGATAAACCTGGTTGGCATCATATTTAACGGCCGTGGTCCAGGCTGTAGCGCTGTCACCTTTGCCGTAAGCCAGTTCTTTTTGCGCACTGGTGCGGTTGGAGTCAGAGAACGCTGCCGCCACGCCAATGCCAGAACCGCCGATGTCCTGATAATCCAGGGACATGCCGTAACCGTCGCCGTTCTGTTTGATCACGTCACGGCCGTCACCGTCGTTTTTACCCTGGTACTGCAACGCCAGGTTCAAGCCTTCTACCAGACCGAAGAAATCACGGTTACGGTAGGTTGCCAGACCATTGGAACGTGCGGTCATAAAGTTATCGGTGTAGCTGTAAGTATCCCCGCCGAATTCCGGCAGCATGTCGGTGTAAGCTTCTGCGTCGTACACTACGCCGTAGTTGCGGCCGTAATCGAATGAACCGTAGTCAGCAAACTTCAGACCGGCAAAACCCAGACGGGTTTTGGTGCCCGAAGTACCCTGCGCTTCGTCGTGGTTGGCCTGAACGTTGTATTCCCACTGACCGTAACCGGTCAGTTGATCATTGATTTGCGTTTCGCCTTTAAAACCCAAACGGACATAAGTCTTGTCGCCGTCTTCGGATTTATCATCGCTGAAAACATGCTTGGCCGATACACGACCATAGAGGTCGAGTTTATTGCCATCTTTATTATAAATTTCAGCCGCGTTGGCAAAGGAGGTGATTGCCCCGAGGGCAATAGCTAAGGCTAATACACTGCGTTTCATCATTTATTTTCCTAGATATTATAATTTTAATTTCTGCCCATCACGCCCAATTTATGATTTGGGCTGTGAACTTTATCATTTAGCGTTTTATGAGCGCCCCTAATAAAGGAGCCATGTGACATTAGCATCATGAATCCCAACTTCAAATAAAAAAGTTCATAAAACACCGTGGATAAAGCATGTTTATTTGTAAATAAATATTACAATTAAGTATAAATTAACCCATTGATTACCATTGAAATTTACCACATAAATTATAACCAACTTGTTGAGTTGCACTAGTTTGGTGCAATTTGGTTTCTTTTTGCATACTTTCCATGCGATTCATAAATACCATGAAAGTTAGCATGGTTATGAATAACGTTACTTATTTCACATTTTTATCTGAGTAAAGTCATTGAGCTGATTTAGGGCCGCCCCCCGATTTTAAGACGAGCTTTTACCGATTCGAATAATTAATTCGATTCAAATCACCAAAAATGCCCACATGAGAAGGAAAAAGATAAAAAGCAAAAAAGAAATCGCAGAATATAAATCAGAGGGAAAATAAGAGGAATGAGCAGCATTATATACCGAGGTTATTTAAGGTTGCAGCCAACATCGCTACAACCTAAAACATTAAAAGAATAAACCCGCCTGACAAAACGTTCGTTCAATACAGCGTGCTGCGCGGTGCCTCAACCAGCACCATACCGGCACGCAACCCAAGCGCAACCCCAGGGTTAGGAAACAATATCCACTCGCTGGCATGCTGAACCCGGTACTCTTCGCCCGGTTGCTCACACAGCAGCGTTCCCCGCTTCAGCTCGGTAAAGTTGGCAGTATCATCACTGAGATGCAGCCTGAAGTCTTCACTACGCTTGATCAGCGAACGCTCTACGCGGAATAGCCGCAAAGCATCCCCCGCTCGTTGCGGCAAAGGCTCATCACTCACCGCCGTCTGCAAAGCACGGTTAATGGCGGCAAACTGCTGCAGATCGTTCACGCCGAACGGCCGCGCCTTGCCCAGCTCCAGCGTGCAGCTGGCGGCGCTGGCATGTTCGCTGGTGAAATGGCTGAAGGTACCACCCGGTGCACTGTGGAGCACCAATGCATCCAGATCGGCGGCGTCCAGCAAGGCCAGCATCTCTACACTATAAGGCCGCGTCTGGAACGGCAGAATGCCAAAGCGCGGCAGGCGCGAATCACGGATGGCCGTATGCAAATCATAATGGAAACGTGCAGCGCTCTCATCGGCGAAAAACGCCGTGATAACCTGCTCCAGCTGCTGTGCCCGCGCGGTTTCACCGCTATGGTCAAAATCGCGATAGCGGCCGCCAAACATCCGGTTCATATCACTGTGCAGATAACGCTTTCCGGCGCGCATCGCCGCCGGGTTACCCAGCACCACCAGCAGGCGAACCGCCAGGGAGCGATCGCCGTTGAGCAGGTCTTTGACCAACTGATTCAACAACTCAATCGGGGCGGTTTCATTACCGTGGATACCTGCAGAAAGCACTACCGCCTGGCGGTAACCCTGCTTAGGAGTGATTTCCAGCAGGCCTTCCGTTAGCCAACGCCAGTGCAAATGCGCATTTTCGCCCTGTTGCTCAGCGGGAACCTGCCCCGCCAGCGTCAGGGCCAACAAATCAAACATGGTGGCTCCGTCTATTGTTGGAAAGGATAAACCGAACCCAGCCCGAGGATGGTGGTCAGGGAATCCAGCGCTTCACGCCCTTCACGCAGCAGTTGCGGATCGGCAAGGTCATTTTGCGTCAGGCGATCGCGGTAATAGCGATCGACCCATTCATTGAGCGTGACGAACAGACTATCGTTCATCATTACGCGCGGATTAACCGCCCGCAGCTCCTGCTCATTGAGCGCCACACGCAGCCGCAAACAGGCAGGCCCACCGCCGTTGCGCATGCTCTCACGCAGATCGAATACCTTGATTTCATCAATAGGCCCGCCGCTGGCCGCCATCTCGCTCAGGTAACTCCAGACGCCGCTGTGCTGGCGCGACTCTTCAGGTACCACGATCATCATCTTGCCGTTGGGCTTGGTCAGGATCTGGCTGTTAAACAGGTAGGTTGCCACCGCATCCGCCACGGAAACCCGCGTCGTCGGCACCTCAATCGCTACCAGTTCGCTGTCCAGCGTCGCCATCTTGCGGCGCACTTCATCCAGCGCCTGTTGCTGCCGATAAAAAGCCTGCTGATGATGGAACAGCACGTTCTGGTTGCTAACGGCAATCACGTCGTTATGGAACACGCCCTGATCGATCACCTCCGGATTCTGCTGCACAAACACCGTATGCTGCTCGTCCAACTGGTGCAGACGGGCAATCGCCTCCCCGGCTTCACGCGTCTGACGCGCCGGATAACGCGTTGGTGCAATTTCGCCACCAAACTCCTGACGGCCGTAAACAAACATCTGCACGCTGCGTTTAGCGTAGTCGCCACCCAACCGGTTGTGGTTAGCCGCCCCTTCGTCACCAAACAGCGCCACCTGCGGCAAAGCCTCATGGTGGGCGAAATGGCGGGGGTCGTTAAACATCGCTCGCAGTACGCCAGAGGTGGTTTCAGCCTCTATCGCGCGATGGAATTTATTGTTCAGATTGGCGGCTGTGAAATGCACCTTGCCATCAGCACTGTCCGCGGAAGGCGATACCGTGGCCGCATTGGCGGTCCACATGCAGGAAGCGGAACTGAGCGCGGACAGCAGGCGTGGGGATTGCTGCATCGCCTGCGCCAACACGCTTTCATCGCTGCCGCCAAAGCCCAGTTTACGTAACATTGGCACATGCGGGCGTTCCTGCGGCGGTAAAACCCCCTGCTGGAAACCGAGATCGGCCAACGCCTTCATCTTCAGCAAGCCTTGCTTGGCCGCCAGCTTCGGGTTCGACACGCTATTTTGGTGCTGGGTCGAAGCCTCATTACCAAACGACAATCCGGCGTAGTGATGCGTCAGGCCCACCAGACCATCAAAATTGACTTCATATCCTGACATGCTGTTCTCCTGATATTGCAGGGGCGCTGCATGCTGCGCCCCTGCAGAAACAACGCTGTGCCTTGAAAAGCGGCGGGTAAAACTTAATTAAATGACAGCCCCGGCGACAGGCTGGTCGGCAACGTCAAACTTTCGCTTTCCAGCGACGCCATTGGCCAAGCGCAATAATCCGCTGCGTAGTAGGCGCTTGGTCGATGGTTGCCGGAAGCCCCCACGCCGCCGAACGGTGCCGCACTGGAAGCACCGGTTAACGGTTTGTTCCAGTTGACGATACCGGCGCGCGCTTCCAGCAGTAGGTGATCAAAGCGCTCACGCTGCGGCGATACCAGACCGACCGACAGTCCATAACGCGTCTGGTTGGCGATACGCACGGCTTCATCAAAGTCGTTATAGCGAATGATGGTTGTCAGTGGGCCAAAGTACTCTTCGTCCGGCACGTCACGCACGCCGGTCACGTCAATAATGCCGGGGCTGAGCAATGCGCTGCCGCTTTCCAGGCGCTGCATGGTCAGCAAGGCTTTGCCGCCCAGTGACAGCAGGTGATGTTGTGCCGCCAGCATTTTTTCTGCCGCCGCTGAAGAGATCACCCCGCCCATAAACGGCTGAGGTTCAGCGTCCCAACGCCCAATACGCAACGCACTCGCCACCTGCACCAAACGCTCGATAAAGGCATCGCCCTCATTACCGCGTTTCACCAGAATGCGGCGTGAACAGGTGCAGCGCTGACCGGCGGAAATAAACGCCGACTGGATCGCCAGGTTGACCGCCGCATCGCAGTCTTCAATCTGGTCAACAATCAGCGCGTTGTTGCCACCCATTTCCAATGCCAGGATTTTTTCAGGCTGCCCCGCCAACTGACGATGCAGGTGATAACCAGTGCCGGCGCTGCCGGTAAACAGCAGACCGTCGATATCGCTGCTGGCGGCCAGTGCTTCGCCGGTTTCACGTCCGCCCTGCACCATATTGAGCACCCCGGCAGGCAAACCGGCCTGCTGCCACAGCTTCAGGGTTTCCTCGGCGGTCTGGGGGGTCAGTTCACTCGGCTTGAATACCACCGTGTTGCCCGCCAACAAGGCCGGCACAATGTGCCCATTGGGTAGATGGCCGGGGAAGTTATAAGGCCCAAACACCGCCAGCACGCCGTGTGGCCGGTGGCGCAGCACCGAAGCACCGTCCGCCATCGCGGTCTGGCTAACGCCGGTACGCGCCTGATAAGCCTGCAGGGAAATCGCCACTTTGCCGATCATCGCCTGGACTTCGGTCAGCGTTTCCCAGCGCGGTTTGCTGGTTTCACGGCTGATGGTGGCCGCCAAATGCGACTTGTGCTCTTCCAACAGCGCGGCAAAACGTTTCACCCGTTGTTCGCGTTGTTCAAACGGAGTGCGCGCCCAGGCAGGGAACGCCGCACGAGCCGCTTCGCAAGCGGCGGCTACATCGCTGCCGTCGGCGGCCTTAGCCTGCCACAGCGGCTGATTGTCGACCGGATCGGTTTTGCTGAACTCAGCGCCACGGCCCTGCTGCCAGGCGCCATTAATAAACAGTGCAGGATGTGACATTACGCTTTCTCCTGTGCAATAAGGGGGATAACCCGCACCGGGCTGCCTTGCTCAACGCCCAGCGCCGCAGCGGTGGCCGCATTGAGGTGCAGACGGTCGTCATACAATTCGGCATTGACCAACAGTGCGCGGTAATTTTGATAATGATCGTTAGCCACCAGATGAACCGGCACATCGGCGCGCATCGGCGTTTCATCCAGCACCACTTTCACCAGGCGGCTTTGCTTGACCGCGCGGATATGGTCGATTTCCGCTTCCAGCGTCGGGCCACCGTCGAAGATATCGACATAGCCCTGATAACGCAGGCCTTCCGACTCCAGTACCCGGCGTGCCGGTACCGTTTGCGGGTGCACTTCACCAATCACTTTTTGCGCGTCTTCGGCCAGGAAATCGACATACAGCGGGTGCTTTGGCATCAGTTCGGCAATAAACGCCTTCTGACCGGTGCCGCTCAGGTAGTCCGCCTTGGCGAACTCGATGGAAAAGAAATGATTGCCAACGCTCTCCCAGAATGGGGAACGGCCCTCTTCATCGGAGAAGCCACGCATTTCGGCAATCAGGCGCTCAGAGAAACGTTCACGGAAAGCGGCAATAAACAGAAAACGCACCTTTGACAGCAGCTTGCCGTTTTCGCCGTGACGGTAGTCCGGATCGAGGAACAGCGTGCACAGTTCGGAATGGCCGGTGTGATCGTTGCTGAGGAACAGCGTCGGAACCGATTTATACACATTCAACTGCTTGGAGGCATGCACCTGAGTGCCAACGCGGAAGCTATACCAGGGTTCGGTCAGGCCAACCGCCACTTCAATGGCGCAGACCCCGACCGCCTGTTGACGCTCCGTGTCTTCCAGCACAAACAGATAACACTGCTCACCACGCGGAAGTTCGCCTTGCCAGGTTTTTAACGCCCGCTCAATGCGTGCCAGCAAGGTATCTTCGTCTTGCGGCAGTGAAGTGAGACCGATGCCGGACTTACCGGCGAGCGTCAGTAAATCAGCCAAATCGCGACGCTCTATAGGGCGAATAATCATCATAATGCGAACCTCTTCTTAATCAGGCTGCGCAGGTGTTGGCGCAGCCCGTGTGTTAGCTGCAAATCCGTGCCACGGCTCGCGCGAATCGCGCCAGCCCCTCTTTCACATCCTGCTCAGGAATGATCAGCGAAGGAGTGAAACGCACCACATCCGGGCCGGCGATCAGGGCAATCACACCCTCTTCGTTGGCCAGTTGGGTGATCTGTTTCGCTTTGCCGGCATAATCCTGGGTCAACTGGCAGCCAATCAACAGGCCGCCACCGCGTATTTCAGAGAAAATCGGGTATTGCTGGTTAATCTTGTTCAGGCCATCAAGGAACCACTGGTGGCGTTGCTTAACCCCATCCAGCACCTCCGGCGTGTTGATGATTGAGAACACCGCCCCCGCTACCGCCGTCGCCAGCGGGTTGCCGCCGTAGGTGGTGCCATGGGTACCGACGCCCAGAGTTTTAGCCAGTTCGTCCGTGGTCAGCATCGCGCCGATAGGGAAGCCGCAACCCAGCGCCTTCGCCGTAGTCAGCACGTCCGGCACCACGCCGTATTGAGTATAGGCGTACAGCTCGCCGGTACGGCCCATGCCGGTTTGCACTTCATCGAAAATCAGCACCGCGTCGTGACGGTCGCACAGCTCGCGCAGCCCCTGCAGGAAGGCTGGATCGGCCGGCAACACACCGCCTTCACCCTGAATCGGCTCGACGATCACCGCGCAGGTGTGATCGCCTATCACTTCAGCGGCGGCCGCCAGATCGTTAAACGGCGTGTGGGTGATGCCGCCCGGCAATGGAGCAAAGTCTTTGGAATATTTCGGCTGGCCACCGGCAGAGACGGTAAACAGCGTGCGGCCGTGGAAGGCGTTGTTAAATGCCACAATCTGATTCTTGCTGCTGTTGCCCTGGTCCAGCGCACGTTTACGTGCCAGCTTCAGTGCCGCTTCGTTGGCTTCCGCCCCGGAGTTACAGAAAAACACCTTGTCGGCAAAGGTGGCGTCAATCAACTGTTTGGCCAAACGCAGCACTGGCTCGTTGGTGTAGCCGTTGCCCAAATGCCACAGTTTGCCCGCCTGCTCCACCAATGCTGCCGTCACCACCGGGTGAGCATGGCCCAACGCGTTGACCGCGATGCCGCCGGCAAAATCGATGTAAGACTTACCCTGTTGATCCCAGACCTGCGAACCTTCTCCCCGTACCAGAATAAAATCAGCGGGGGCGTAAACCGGAACCATCCAGTCATCGAAAGACTGGCGGGTAACTGCGATTGGCTGTTCCATAATGACCTCATAACCTCAGCAAAGACTGAATTTTGACTGTAAGGGCCGCTCCAGCCCGGATGTTCCGCAACAAAACAACAAAAACTGCGCCACAAGTTCGACTTTTCGACCGGTGATAACTCTGCCTTTCACCGCCTATTCAGAAACAAATCTGTTACATCAAACGCGTTTTTCGCTATTTATGCCGGGTATCGGCTCCTGGAACGGGGAATAAATGTTAACGAGCAGTTAAAATACATGCCGTTTGATAAAGAGTGTAGAGCAGCTATCGTGCCAAACTGGGATTTTTGGTGGATTTTTCGTTTTTTTACGCTAAAACAACGGGTTACAATGCATACTTATTCAATAAATATGCATTGGTAATGAATAATTGGAAAAATAAGGCCAAAAATCATCATTGGCCGCGAAATCCTATTCAATTACAAAAAACTTCAATAATTCTGATCGCGCTCGCAAAAATAATTTGGCCCGATCTGCGCCCGATCACACTTTCGCGCCACTTCGGTGCAAAAAACGCACCAAACACGGGCAAACCCGCGTCAGATCAGGCTCTGCGTGGCGGGGTGTGAACCATCATCGGGCGTATCTATGGGCAACTTCCGCGCCAGATCTCATATTTGTTAACTTACCGAACAAATTGTTGACAGTCTGGGAACGCGATAATAGGTTAATTTCAATGGAACACGTGTTCCATGATGAAAAAACACACACCGCATCGACTGCACAGCATCGGAGTTATCATGGCTCATTTCTGCTTGCGTACTAACCATAGGATCACCGGGGCCGCACTGGCCGTGCTGCTGGCCCAGCCCATTTCCGCCAGCGCCAACACCAGCATTACCTTCGCCAACTATTTGCCGAATGATTACATCAACAAGGTGATTAAAGACTTTGAGACGGCACATCCGGATATCCAGGTGCAGTCGATCAAATGCGGCTTCGCCGACTGCCATCAAAAGCTGACGACCGCGCTGGCCGTCGGCCAGGGCGCCGCCGATATTTTCAGCGTCAGTACCATCAAGCTGGGCAGTTTTGCCAACTCCGGTGGCCTGAACAACCTGAGCGCCCCGCCATTCAGCATCGATAGTCAGGGTTGGCAGTTTGATCCTTCGATGATCAGCCTGGCAAAGGGCAACGATGGCAACATCTATGGTGTGCCCTACGACACCGGCCCGGTGATCATGATCTACCGTAACGACATGGTGCACAAAGCCGGCGTGAAGATTGAAGACATCACCAAAAGCTGGGACAGCTTTATCGCCTTCGGTGAAAAATTGAAAAAAGAGCAAGGCGCCTACCTGCTCCCAGCCGCTACCAGCCTGATCAACCCGCTGGTGGTCGGCATGAACAGTGAACCGGGCAAGCCGGTCTACACCAAAGACGGCAAACCCAATCTTGATTCGCCGCAAATCAAACAGCTGATGACGGTGATTAAAACGCTGTATGACAAAGGGCTGGCGGCCTCGCTCGACGGTTCAACCAACTCGCAGGAATACATCAAACTGTACCGCCAGGGGAAACTGTTCGCCGATATCGACGGCCCCTGGGACGAAGGCCGCATCGAGCAGGAACTGGATCCGGACGGTGCCAAAGCCGGGCTGTGGCGCGTAACCGGCGTGCCGGGCAATATCAAGGTCAATGCCGGCGGCACCACGCTGGTGATCCCGAAACAGAGCAAAAACGCCCAGGCGGCCTGGCAGTTCATTCAATACTTTATGCAGCGTGACGTAGTGATAGACGCGGCGAAAACCGCCGGCACCTTACCTGCCCGCCTCGACGTGTATAACGCGCCCTACTTTGACACACCGAGCAGCATTCTCGGCGGTCAGCATTCGATGCGCTACTACGCCAGCCTGGTGCCGGATTTGAAACCGGTCGCCTCATCACCGGAAGACAATATCGCCAACGAAATTCTTAACGAAGCGGCGAAGAAAATTCTGGTGCAGCATCAGGACATCGACAGCACCCTGCGCGATGCCAACAAGCTGCTCGAGCGGCGGATGCGCGCTTTGTAATCATCAGATACGGCGGTCAGTCGGCCGCCGACTTTATGTTTTCCGTCGGTTCGGGGAGTCTATGCGTAAGCGATTTTTCAAAGGGCTACTGCACGATCACCGCACTGCCTACCTGCTGCTGCTGCCATTTATGCTGCTGTTCGCGGTGTTCAACGCCTTCCCGATCTTTTTCTCGGCGTTTCTGTCATTTCAGTCGTGGAACCCGGTCAAAGGCCTCAGCTCGATGAAGTTTGTCGGGCTGGACAACTTTTACTATGCCTTCACCGACGATGCCTTCTGGGTATCGCTGGTCAACACCATCAAAATTACGCTGGTGTCCGGCCTCTGCCAGCACCTGTTCGCCATCACCCTGGCCTACTCATTGCTGCACATCATCATGCGCGGCAGACGCTTTTTGAAGGCGGCGATCTTCCTGCCCTACATTACCTCTTCCGTCGCCGTCAGCCTGATTGTGTTCAACCTGTTCTCCCCGGTCGGCATGGTTAACGAACTGCTCAGCGGGTTAGCCACCCGACTGCACCTCGGTGCGCTGGCGGCTGCCTTGCCGATCAACTTCTTTGACAGTGACTGGATCCGCTTCACCATCGCCAATCAGGTGACCTGGAAGTTTACCGGCATCAATGCGGTGATCTACATGACCGGCCTGGCGTCGATCTCACCGGACCTGTACGAAGCGATAGAGCTGGACGGCGCCGGCCGCTGGCAAAAATTTCGCTATATCGCCCTGCCGCTGTTGGCACCCTTTATCTTCTTCGCCACCTTGATGACGCTGATTGGCAATATGCAATTGTTCAATGAACCGATGATCCTGACGCAAGGCACCGGCGGGGTCGACAACAGCGGCCTGACGGTATCGATGTACGTGTACAAAACCGGTTGGTCCTATCTGGACATGGGTACCGCTTCGGCGATCTCCTGGATCCTGTTCCTGTTGATTGCCGTGGTCAGCGCCCTGGTGTTCTGGGGCTTTGGCAAGCGTGGAGGATTGAACGATGACCGCTAACGGCCGCCGTTTTGACACCGGCAAGCTGGTGATTTACCTGCTGGTCTCACTGTTTGCTTCGCTGTCATTATTCCCGTTCTATTGGTCGGCCTTGCTGGCGACGCAGGATACCCGCAGCATCATGGGCATGTCGCTGCGCTTTGGCAGCCATCTGCTGGAAAACTACCAAGGGCTGGAACAGCAGGTACCTTTCACCCGCGCGCTGCTCAATACCCTGTATGTCACCGCCATGGCGACGCTGACCAGCGTGCTGGTGTCCGCCGCTGCGGGCTACGCCTTCAGCGTTTATCAGTTCAAGGGCAAAAAGGTGCTGTTCACCACCCTGATGCTGACCATGATGGTGCCCAGCGTGGTCAACCTGGTGCCCTATTTCTTCGTGATCAAAAGCGTCGGCCTGCTGGATCAGTTCGCCGCCGTCTGGCTGCCCGCCGGGGTCAACATCTTCGGCATTTTCCTGGTACGTCAGTACGTCAGTTCCTCGCTGCCCAGTGAAATTCTCGACAGTGCGCGTATGGATGGCCTGAACGAACTGCAAATATTCCTGCGTATCGGCCTGCCGCTGATGCGCCCGGCGCTGCTGACGGTGGCGATCGTAGTGGTGGTCGATACCTGGAACAACTTTATGCTGCCGCTGGTGGCGTTGCAGTCGCCGGACAAACAAATTCTTCAGTTGGTGTTGCGCAGCCTGAGCGGTGCCACTGCCACGCCGTGGAACCTGGTGATGACCGGCAGCTTCCTGGCGATCGTACCGCTGCTGATCGCCTTTATCTTCTCGTCCAAACAAATGATGGAGAGCCTCACCCGTGGGGCGGTCAAAGGGTAACTTATGCAATCAATCGATATTTACCGCGTTAACGGCGCGAGCGAGCGTCAACAAGTGATCCTGTTTGCTGCCGCAGAAGACCAACTGCCTGCCACCTTGCAAAATGCCGGTCTGCAACGGGCAGGGGTAAGCACGCTTTATCCACTGGGTGACGGCCGTTTTGCGCTCAACATCGGCACGCCGCTGACCCCTGCCGCACTGCAGGATGCCGGGGCGACGATCGCAGCCGGGCAAAAAGACTACGGGCTGCAACAACTGCGCCTGACGTTGGCCCCAGAGTTGCCGACGGATGCCGAGAACTGGCGCTGGTTACTGTTCGGCCTGCGCCTGGGCGCCTATCATTATCAACATCACACCAACGCCCGGCTTGCCGATCCCACGCTGCCACTGAACAGCCGAGACGCGGCCACCCAGGCTCTGTGTGACTGGGCTAACCTGCACGCCGAGGGCGTGATCGCCGGTCGCGAACTGATGAATAAACCGGCCAACATTCTCTACCCGGAAAGCTTTGTTGAAGCGGTAGCACAGTTACCCTTCCGCCATCTGCGCCAAGAGGTATTGGGGGATGAACAAATGGCGGCGTTGGGCTTTGGCGGCCTGCTCGGGGTTGGCCAGGGCAGCGCCCGTGCGTCGCAGTTGCTGCTCCTCGATCACCATCCGGCCAACGCCCGCCATACGCTGGCGCTGGTCGGCAAAGGCGTCACCTTCGACAGCGGCGGCATCAGCATCAAAGGCGCGGCACGCATGAGCACCATGAAGTTCGATATGGGCGGTGCCGCCGCGGTGGTGGGCGCAATGCGCATTATCGACGCGCTGCAACTGCCGATCCGCGTCATTGGCCTATGCGGGCTGGTGGAAAACATGCCCTCCTCCCGCGCCCAGCGCCCTGGTGACGTTGTCACTATGCACAACGGCAAATCGGTGGAGATCATTTCCACCGACGCCGAGGGCCGCATGGTGCTGGCGGACGTGATCAGCTATGCCCAGCAACGCTTCCAGCCGGATTATCTGCTGGATATCGCCACCCTGACCGGCGGCGCCGGCGTGGCACTGGGCAAGGAATATGCCGCCATGATGGGCAACGACCCGGCATTTCTGGCGCAGGTCACCCAGGCGGGCCAGATCAGCGCAGAACCGGTGTGGCCGATGCCGCACGGCGGCTGGTATCGCGGCGTGCTGAAGTCTGAATTTGCCGACTACCGCCACGGCGGTGAAGATCCGCACGGCAGCCCGTGCGTGGCGGCGACCTTTATCAGCGAGTTCGTACAACCGGGCCAACGCTGGGCGCATCTGGACATCGCCGCCATGTCGACCGATATGCCGCACCGCAAGCTGTATGCCAACGGCGCGTCCTCATTCGGCGTGCTGCTGCTGGCGCGGCTGAGTTCCCTGCTTGCCGAAACGGAGCACTGATGGCTTACGTAGAATTGCTTGATATCAACAAACGTTATGACAACGGCTATCAGGCCGCCAGCAACGTGAATCTGCAGGTGGAAAAAGGCGAATTTGTGGTGCTGCTCGGCCCATCGGGCTGCGGCAAGTCCACCACCCTGCGGATGATCGCCGGGCTGGAAACCCTGTCCTCCGGCGAATTGCGCATCGACGGCGAACGCATGAACGAAGTGCTGCCGAAATACCGTGATATCGCCATGGTGTTCCAGAGTTATGCGCTGTATCCGCACATGACGGTGTACGACAATATGGCGCTGTCGCTGAAAATCAAAGGCATGAGCAAAACGGAGATCGCCGGCCAGATTGCCGCCGTCGCCGAAATGCTGCACCTGAGCGAATTTCTGCAGGTCAAACCCGGTCAGCTTTCCGGTGGCCAACGCCAACGGGTGGCGCTCGGCCGGGCGATAGTCCGACGGCCGAAGGTATTCCTGTTTGATGAACCGCTGTCCAACCTCGATGCCAAACTGCGCAACCGCATGCGTCAGGAACTGTCGGCGCTGCACAAGGCTATTGGTGCCACCATTATCTACGTCACCCACGATCAGGTGGAGGCAATGACCATGGCGGACAAAGTGGTGATCATGAACCAGGGCAAAGTCCAGCAAATCGGCACGCCGCTGGATCTCTACCACCGTCCGGTTAATCGTTTTGTCGCCGAGTTTATCGGCTCACCGCAGATGAATCTGTTTGAAGTGCAGGTACAGGTTCAGGGGAGAAGGATTATGCTGCAAGGCGATTCGGGCCTGGTGCTGCCGCTGGCCGCCGCCGATTTCCCAGCGTTGACTCAGCAACAGGGAGCCTGGCTGACGCTGGGCTGTCGTCCGGAAGCCTGTCGTATCAGCGAACCTCTGGCAGAACCGCATCTGACCGGGACGCTGGTATACAGTGAAAATCTGGGGGCAGAAAGCAATCTGTTCGTGCAGGGCGACAACGGCGCGCAATACATCGTGAAACAGCATTCCCCGTTGCAGCAATCTCAAGGGCAACCGCTGGCGGTGACGCTGGATACCAGCGCGCTGCACTTTTTTGACTCACAAACCGGCGAACGGCTGGCTACGCAGGGGGAAACTGTATTACCGAGCGGTATTCTGTGAGACCCTATGTCCGCTGCGCGACCCTACCGCAGCGCCCTGTTTACCCTTGAGTATGCGCACCATGCCGATTAAAAAAGTCACCTCTCACGATGTCGCCCGCGTGGCTGGCGTTTCACGCACCGTGGTTTCCCGCGCCTTTTCCAATCAGGGCCGGGTATCGCAGAAAAACCGCGAACTGGTAATGCGTGTCGCCAGCCAATTGGGCTATGCCCCGGATGCCATCGCCCAGAGCCTGCACACCGGCAAAACCGGCTTTGTCGCGGTGGTGGTAAACCACTTTCATGACCTGTCCGACCTGGAGTTTTTCGACCGTTTAGTGGAGCAGTTGCAAAACAGCAACCGGCAGGCGGTGATGATTCGGCTGGAAGGCATCGAAGATCCGGCCGGTTACCTGAAGCAAACCATTTCCTATCACGTGGATTCTGCCGTGGTGTTCGCCGACCATATCAGCGCACGCGCCGCCAAGGATCTGTTTCGCGTCGCCACGCCGATTATGCTCAACGGCCTGGCGGCCGATGCCCTGTGCGATGCGCTCAACGCCGATGAGGCCCCCAGCCTGCAACAATTGGCGGCACTGATGGCGCAAAAGGGTCAACAACGGGTGGCAGTGCTTGGCGGGCGTAGCAGCGCCAAAGGAGAACAACTGCGCCAACAGACCTTTTTAGCCCAGGCGGCGCAGCAGCAATTGCAGATCGTGGCCCAGCTCAGCGGGGATTACAGCTATCTGAGCGGTTTCAAACTGGCGCCACAGCTGCTGGCGGCACAGCCGGCTCCACAGGCGATCTTCTGCACCGCAGATTCCATGGCGATGGGGGTGATGGATTATATTCGTTTGCATACCTCGCTGCGCATCCCGCAGGACGTCGCGGTCTACGGCTTCGACGATATCCCGATGGCCGCTTGGCCGAGCTACCAACTGACCTCGGTACGGCGGGATATCAGTGCGATGATCGCCGCCATTGTGCAACTGATCGAACTACGCAGCAGCAGCCCGAAGGCTGCGCCGCAACAGGTGACCATTCCCACCGAACTGGTGGTGCGCGCCTCCTGCTAACCCCACCTTTCAGCGGGTAGTCATCATCTCGGCATCGCGTAATTCCGGTGCTGCCATGCCGGTTTGCCACAGCCAGTATTGGATCGGGCCGGGGCAATTGAGGCTGACCACCTTGTGGTTGCCCTGCTTATCGACGGCATGGATCGTCACCCCTTCGGTATAACCGTCCTTCAGGTAGTTCAAATCCTCTATCGCTTCATACACCGCCTGATCCAGCGTCATGCCCATCTTCATGTATAACACCACGGCGCGGCTGGTACCGCAGCGGATGGTCATTTCCCCAGTGTGAGTGCAGGCACAGGCGCCATAGCGGCTGTCGGCATAGGAGCCGCTGCCAATGATCGGGCTGTCTCCCAACCTTCCCGGGTATTTCCACGCCCAGCCCGAGGTAGAAGTAGCGGCACTGAGGCTCCTCCCGCCATCCTGCGCTAAAAACACCGTGGTATCACGCACTCGCTCCGGATCGGTGGCGTTGTTCGACAGCCCGGCCAGCGGAATATTTGGCCAGTCACGACGCTGTTCGGCACTCATCGCCTGCTCCAGCTTTTCCCACCAGACGCGTTTGGAGTCGGCAATCAGATTGTCACCGGCCAGTGCGCCAATTTCGGCAGCAAAACGCGCTGCCCCGGCTCCGACCAGGATCTCGTGGTTAAGATCTTCCATCACCCGGTACGCCACCTCCACCGGATGCAAATAGCCTTGCAATGCCCCTACTGCACCAGTGCGCAAGCTGTCGCCGTCCATCACCGAAGCATCCAGTTCCATCTCACCCAACACATTGGGCCAGCCGCCATAGCCCACGGTGCGCACGCTCGGATCCAACTCCACCAGCTTGATGCCATCAACGATGGCGCGCAGGCCATTGTGCCCCTGCTGCAGCCGTTTGGCCGACAGACCGATGCCCGGATGTCCTTCAGAGTTTGCAATCACAATCATAGGGTTCTGTTTCCCGCACGGCGTTAAGCGCCCAAAAGAAGCACCGGGTTATCCGGTGATCGGCACCAATGGAACACGTGTTCCATTGGTGCTTAAAAAGTATCTTCGCCCCGTAGAAAAGTCAAACTCAGACGGCCGAAAGCGTGGCGTGGCACGCCTTTTCTCAACGTGCTGTACAACCAGCAAACGGCAGTCATTCAACTACACTGTGATCTCGACCGAAAAACGCTTGAGGAGCCATGATGTCCAAGAAAACTGTAGATCCCACCCAACCGGCCGCACAGCATGATATTCGCACCTTTCTGGATGCGTTGAATGCCGGTGGTGGCAAGCCGATGGAACAAATGAAACCGAAGGAGGCGCGCAAGGTGCTGGAGGGCGCGCAGCGTAGCGTCGAAGTGCCGCTGCGCGAGGTCGAAATCAGCGAGAAAACCCTTCATGTCGAAGGGCAGGATATCCTGCTGCACATTGTGCGGCCGGCCAAGGTCAAGGAAGCACTGCCGGTGTTTATGTTCTTCCACGGCGGCGGCTGGGTGCTGGGCGACTTCCCTACCCATGAGCGGCTGGTGCGTGATTTGGTTTACAGTTCAGGGGCGGCAGCGGTGTTCGTCAACTATACCCCGTCACCGGAGGCCCATTACCCGACCGCCATCAATCAGGCCTATGCCGCCACCGAATGGGTGGCCGAGTACGGCGACAAAATCAACGTTGACGGCTCACGGCTGGCGGTGGTCGGCAACAGCGTCGGCGGTAATATGGCGGCGGTGGTCAGCCTGATGGCCAAAGAAAAAGGCACCCCGGCGCTGCGCACGCAGATCCTGCTGTGGCCGGTAACGCACGCCAGCTTTGATACCGGCTCTTATCACCAGTTTGCCGAAGGCCACTTCCTGACCCGCAACATGATGAAGTGGTTCTGGGACAACTACACCACCGATAAAGCGCAGCGTAAGGAGATTTACGCCTCACCACTCAATGCCACGCTGGAGCAGCTAAAAGGCCTGCCGCCGGCACTGGTGCAGACCGCTGAACTGGACGTGCTGCGTGACGAGGGCGAAGCCTATGCCCGGCTGCTCAATGCCGCCGGGGTAGAGGTCACTTCCACTCGCTACAATGGATTGATCCACGATTACGGTCTGCTAAACCCCATCGCCCATGTGCCAGCGGTGCATTCCGCCATCCATCAGGCCGGACGAGCGCTCAAGCATTATCTGGCCTAGATCACTCGACGTAATGGCAGGCCACCCGATGCCCCGCGGCCACCGTACGTAATACCGGGGCCTGTTCCCGGCACTGTTCGTTGGCCTGCGGACAGCGGGTGTGAAAGCGACAACCCTGAGGCGGTTGCGCCGGGTTAGGCAATTCGCCCCGCGCCATCGCCTGCGGCTGGCGCTGCGGATCCAGACTTGGCACCGCCGCCAACAACGCCTGGGTATAGGGATGGCGCGGTTGACCAAACAGGCTGTCGCGGTCTGCGCTCTCGACAATCTGGCCGAGGTACATCACCGCCACGTCCTGACACAGGTGCTCCACTACCCCGAGATCGTGCGAAATAAACAGAAAGGTCACCCCCTGCTGCTCCTGAAGATCGGAAAACAGGTTGATGATCTGCGCCTGGATTGAGACGTCGAGCGCCGAAATAGGCTCGTCGGCGACGATAAACTCCGGCTGCAAGATCAGCGCGCGCGCAATACCGATGCGCTGCCGCTGACCACCAGAAAACTCATGCGGAAAACGGCCATAGTGCTGCGCCGACAGCCCACAGATCTCCATGGTGTCGATCACCCGATCGCGCAGCTCGTTTTTCTGCGCCAGCCCATGTTGCAACAGAGCTTCGCCAATCGCATCGCCAATGCGCATCCTCGGGTTCAGCGAACTGTAGGGATCCTGAAACACCAACTGCATCTTCGGACGCATCTCACGCAGCCGTCGTGGGCTGAGCGCATCCAGCGCCTGCCCCTTGAACAGCACCTCGCCGGCGGTTTTGTCATGCAGCCCAAGCAGCGTGCGCCCCACGGTGGTTTTCCCACTGCCGGATTCGCCCACCAGGCCGAAAATCGTGCCTTTTCGAATGCCGAAACTGACGTCATCCACCGCCCGCAGCTGCCCGGTAGTGCGGCCGAACAGGCCTTCCCGCAGCGGAAAATGCTTCTTCAAGCCTTTGACTTCCACTAACCACTCAGCCGACATCAACACGCCCTCCCGCATTCAGAAAACAGGCCGACTGGCGCCGCAATGGGCCATACAAGGGTGGAATGCCGTCGCGGCAGCGCGCACTGGCCTGAGCGCAACGATCGGCGAAGGCGCAATACTCAGGCAGTTTGGCCAAATCAGGAACCTGGCCGGGGATCGAATACAGCCTGCGCAGCCGCTCCCCGGCCACCGGCCGCGAAGCCATCAGCCCCTGAGTATAGGGATGCAGCGGGTTAGCCAGCACTTCTCGCGCTGCCCCCTGCTCCACTATCCGTCCGGCGTACATCACCACCAGTCGGTCGGCCATCTGGGCAATCACGCCAAGGTCGTGGGTGATCAGCATCATCGCCATATTATTTTTGCGGGTCTGTTCACGCAGCAGTGCCAGGATCTGCGCCTGTACGGTGACATCCAGCGCGGTGGTCGGCTCATCGGCAATCAACAGTGCCGGACGGCAGCTGATGGCCATGGCGATCATAATGCGCTGCAGCATGCCGCCGGAAAGCTGGTGCGGGTAGCTGGTCATCAACTGCTCCGCACGCGCCAGCCCGACCTCGGTAATCAGCGCCGTCGCCTCGCGCCAGGCCGCCTTCGGCGAAGCGCCGCGATGACGAGTCAGCGGTTCCACCAGCTGTTCGCCGATGGTCAGCACCGGGTTCAGGGCGCTCATCGGCTCCTGGAAAATCATCGCCAACCGATTACCGCGCAGATCGGCCATCTGCTGCGGCCGCAGCTCCAATAAATCTTGCCCATCGAAATGGATTTCGCCGCCGTCAATTTGCGCCAGCGGCTGCGGCAACAGCCCCATCAGCGCCATGGCGGTGACGCTTTTACCACAGCCGGATTCGCCGACCACCCCCAGCGTCTGTCCGGCATGCAGTTCAAAACTCAGTTGCTGCACCGCCTGCACCCGGCCCTGTTCGCCATTGAAAGTCACCGACAGTTGATTAAAAGCCAGCAGGGGTCTGCTCATGGTCTTGCTCCGTTCATTTTCGGATCGAGCGCGTCCCGCAGGCCGTCACCCAGAATATTTATCGCCATTACAGTGATAAAAATCGCCAGGCCCGGCGGCATCCACAGCCAGGGGCGACGCTGAAAATCGATCAGACTGTTGGCGGCATCCATCATGTTGCCCCACGACGGCGTCGGCGGTACCACACCCAGCCCCAGGTAGCTGAGCGCCGACTCACTGAGAATAGCGTTGGCAACGCCCATGGTCGCCACTACCACCAGGATGGGAATGGTGTTCGGCAACAGATGGCCAAACAAGCGCCGCCGGGTGGACAGCCCGAGCACTTCGGTCGCCAGCATAAAATCGCGTTCGCGCAGCGACAGGATCTGGCCGCGCACCAGCCGCGCCAGTGAAGGCCAGCCCAGCAGGCTGAGCATGATCATTACCATGTAGATACGGTAATCCGGCGAGACGTCCAGCTCAGACAGCATCACGCCCATAATGATCAGCAGCGGCAGGCTGGGGATGGTCATCAACAGATCGGCAAAGCGCATAATCAGCTTGTCCACCATACCGCCCAGATAGCCGGACAGCGCCCCCAGCAGGTATCCAAGCGTGACGGACAACAGCATCGACACCAGGCCGATGGTCAGAGAGATACGCCCCGCAAGCAGCAGGCGAGTATAAATATCGCGACCGAGAAAATCGGTGCCGAGCCAGTGTGCCGCATTAGGCGCCTGGTTGATATTCAGCGCATCACCGGCATCGTCCAGCCAGGGCGACAGCATCGGCCCGAAAATGCACAGCACCGCCAGTATCAGCAGCAACAGCATCGAGGCCATCGCCAGCCGGTGACGCCGCAGACGTTGCCAGGCCTGAGCGGTCGGGGGTGGCGACAGTTGCGCCAGCGCCGGAAGTTGCGCCTGCCGCCAGCGGCGACGGCGTCCAAAAAACAGCGTTGCCAACATCTTCACCTCAAACGAATTCGTGGGTCGGCATAGGCGTACAAAATGTCCGCCAGCAGATTGCCCAAAATGGTCAGCACCGCCAGAAACAGCGTAAAACCCATCAATACCGGATAGTCACGGGCGGCCAGCGAGTCGATGTGGATGTGCCCCGCGCCAGGCCAATTGAAGATTTTTTCGGTGATCAGCGCGCCGGAAAACAGCGCCGGTAATTCAAATCCCAGCAGTGTGATGATCGGCAGCAAGGCATTACGCAACGCGTGTTTGACGATCACCGTTTTCTCCTTCAGGCCTTTGGCGCGAGCGGTGCGGATGTAGTCCATGCGGATCACATCCAGCATGCTGGCGCGGAAATAGCGCGTCAGGGTGCCGGCCTGCAACATCACCAGCGCCAGTACCGGCAATAGCAGGTGCGCCGCCACTTCCAATACCCACGCCAGTCCAGTGGCCTCACTGCCGGTGCGCAGCATGCCGCCCGCCGGCAACCAATGCAGATCAACGGCGAACCATTTAATCAACAGCAGGCAGAGGAAAAAGGTCGGAAATGACATGGCGCCGAACACCGCCACGGTGACCAGATGATCGAACAGCGAATAGGGTTTCATCGCCGACGCCACGCCCACCGCCAGCGCAATCCCCCAGTACAACACCAGGGCGACCGAAGCCAGCAGGAATGAGTTCCAGATGTACTGGTTCAACAAGGTACTGACCGGGATTTGGTATTGCAGCGAATAGCCGAGGTTGCCTTGCAGTAACTGGCCGAGCCAGTGCCAATAGCGGATCAGCAGCGGTTGGTCCAGCCCGTACAGCCCGCGTAATTCGGCGGCGCGCTGCGGCGTCAGGTTAATGTTGCCGTCAATAAAATCGCCGGGCGTCAGCGCGAATATAAAGAAAATCAGCAGTGATGCCAGCAGCAACATCGGCAGGGTTTGTAGCAGGCGGCGCAGGATAAAATTTTTCATGGTGTTTTCCATTACCGCCGCGCGGAGGAGCGCGGCGGTACCTTGCCGTTACTGAGCCAGTTTGACGTCCGGCAGGCTGCCGGTCAGGCCATTGTAGACATCCGGTTTAAAGCCGGTGACGCGGGCGCTACTGGCACTGAGGATCTTCCGGTTACCCAGCAGGATCACCGGTGGGTCTTCCGCCAGCACCTGATACAGCCGGTGATACAGCGGTTTGCGCTGCCCGATATCCAGCGTGGCGTTAGCCTGAGTGATCAGCTGGTCTGCCTGCGGGTTGTGATAGCCGGTTTCACTCACCTGACTGATGAAATCGCGCACCCCGTCATGCGGGTCATTCAACCCACTGGTACTGAGCGACGCCAGGTCATAATTCCCGGCCTTGCGCTGTGCCAGCAACGCATTGAAATCCAATACCTGCGGCTTCAGTAGCACGCCTATCTGCCGATAGTTGTCTTTGGCGATCGGCACCAGCGCATCGTTAAGCAGTTTTTTGGTCACCAGCAGCGTCAGTTCCAGTTTCTTGCCGTCTTTCTGGCGAATACCGTCTGCACCCGGTTTCCACCCGGCCTGCTCGAGCAATTGTTTCGCTTTATTGACGTCATAGGCGTATGGATTGATACCATTCGCATCATAAGCCCAAGAAACGGGTGAGATCGGCTGGTTAGCCACCGTGCCGTATCCCTGATACACCACAGTAATCAGCTTTTGGCGGTCCAGGCCGTAGATCAGGGCCTGACGGACACGCGCATCCTGCAACACCGGCCGCTTAAAGTTGAAATCGATACGACTGTAGTCGCTTGAGCTGTACAGGTTGATATTGGCAAAGCCGAGCAGCTTCAACTGCTCAATATCATCGGGCTTGGCGGTAAAAGCGTCGTAGTCGGTTTCACCGGTTTGGAACAGCTGGAAGTTGGTGGCCGGGTTGGTCACGCGGTAAATAAAGCGCGCCACCGCAGGCTGGCCGAGATAGAAGTTCGGGTTGGCGTGGAAGCGGATCTCCTGCCCCGGAATGTATTTGTCGTAAATATAGGGGCCGTTGCCCAACGGCTTACCATTCAACGCGCGCACGCTTTCCAACTTGCCGCATTGATAATCCTTGCCGTAATAGGCTTTCGACAACACCGGCCCGCCGATCAGTTGCAGCGTGGTCGCACCCGGCTGGGTGGTGGTGATCTCAATTGTGCGCTCGTCAATCACCTTCAGCCCGCTGACGCTGGGTGCGGTGCCGTTTTTGTATTCCGCACCGCCCTGAATGTGCGCCGGGGTAATGTCGGTTTCACCGTCATAGGCCGGGTCATGCAGAAGCGTCAGCGTAAAAGCGATGTCTTCGGCTTTGATGGGCGAACCGTCGCTGTAGAGCAGGTTCGGGCGTAGCTTGATGGTATATACGCGATTATCCGGGCTGACCTGCCAGGATTCAGCCAATCGCGCCACCGGTTTACCTGCACTGTCCAAGCCAATGAGCCGGGTAAAAATCACATCGGTGACGTTCTCATCCCAGCCGTTGGTGAACAGATAAGGGTTAAAGTTGCCCTGTGGTTCAAGTATACCGGCCACTACGGTGTCTTTACGCATCTTGGCGGCGTTCGGTACCAGGCTGGCATCGGTGGCCGGTGTGATCCCTTCCGTCAACGCTTCCGCCTGCGCACCCAATGAAATGCCTATCGCACTAGCCAGCGCCAAAGGCACCAGCCGTTTTTGCAACAGTTTGTTTATATTATTTTTTTTGCTCACCCACTGCCCCTTGTCTACCCGTTGATAAAATGTGACAAAATTTATCGCAGAGTAATGGGCAGCCGGAGGGCTGTCTAACAACGAAACCGGCATTCCTTTGCCGGAAAAAGCAATATGAGTTTTTCTATTGCGATACCAACCGATCCGGGTGTTCAGCCTGCGGGTTCGAGCTGACGGATAAGTTTGGCCAAGGTTTTGATTGCCGCCTCGTGTTTGTCGCTCCAGTCAAAAGAGGCGTTCAAACGGAAGCAGTGGTTGAAATGGTTGCCGGTGGTGAACATGCGGCCCGGCGCGATACTCACTCCCAATGCCAGCGCTCGCTGGTAGAGTTCCATCGACGACAGAGCCGGATCCAGCTCCAGCCACAGGAAGTAGCCGCCGTCCGGCTGGCTGACTTTGACGGTAGGCGGGAAATGGTGGGCGATCGCCTGGCGCATCATGCTTTGGCGCTGCGCCAGCAAGCGGCGCAGACGCCGCAGGTGAGTATCATAGCCACCGTGCAGCAGATAGTCGGCAATCGCCAACTGGGTCGGCACGCTGGTCGAGACGGTGCTCATCAACTGCAGCCGTTGGATCTGCTGTGCGTAGCGCCCCGCCGCCACCCAACCGACGCGGAACCCCGGTGCCAGACATTTGGAGAACGACGAACAATGCAGGACTTGCCCACCGCTGTCCCATGCCTTAGCCGGCTGCGGCCGCTCGGCACTGAAATACAGCTCGCCGTAAACGTCGTCCTCAATCAGGGAAATCTGCCTCTCACGCAGCAAACTCACCAGCCGCTGCTTGTTGTCGTCCGACAGGCTGGCCCCCAGCGGGTTCTGGAAGTGGGTCATCAGCCAGCAGGCCTTGATCGGGTACTGCTCCAGCGCCTGCTCGAGCGCATCCAGATCTATGCCGTCCTGTGGGTGAGTGGCAATCGCCACCGCCTTCAAACGCAGCCGCTCCAGCGCCTGCAACGCACCATAAAACGCCGGTGATTCAATCGCCACGTAGTCCCCCGGCTGGGTCACCGCCTGCAGGCTGAGGCTCAATGATTCCATCGCCCCGGCGGTAATCACGATTTCGTCCGGTGCCACCTGCATACCGCTCAGCGCATAACGCTGGGCGATGTGGCGGCGCAGTGCTTCATTGCCGGGCGGCAGATTGGCCAGTGAGCTGTGCGGCGTAAACTTGCGTGCCACACTGCTCAGCGCCCGCGCCAGCTTGGATTGAGCAAATAAGGTGGCGTCGGGAAACGCCGAACCAAAGGGCACAATCTCCGGCTCCTGGCACGCCTGCAACACATCGAAAATAAAGGTGTTGATATCGACCTGCTCACTCAGCAACAGCTTTGCGCCGTGTGCCGGCTGCGGCAATGGCTGCGGACGCGCCGCCACGTAATAACCGGATTGCGGCCGTGCGACGATCCACCCCTGACTCTCCAGCAATTGATACGACTGCACCACCGTCATCAGGCTCAGTCCGGCACGTTTGCCGCTCTCGCGTAGCGACGGCAGCTTGTCCCCCGCCCGCCATACCCGGTTCTGGATCTGTTCACGAATCTGTTGTGCAAGCTGCTCGTATCTGGTCATAAGCCTTAACTGTTATATGAAAAAGTTAAATAACTGTCACTATTATAGTTAATGTACTCCGTGCTTAACTTGACGCCAAGCTTTCAATACAAAAATTACCGCCATACTGAAGAGGCCATTTTATGTACAATCCAAGGAGGCGCCATGCTGGGTCTTGATGCACTGGAACTTGCCAGAATACAGTTCGCCTTCACCGTTTCTTTCCATATCATTTTCCCTGCAATTACCATTGGCCTGGCCAGTTACCTGGCGGTGCTGGAAGGGTTGTGGCTGAAAACGCGGAATGAAACCTACCGCGATCTCTATCACTTCTGGTCAAAAATTTTCGCCGTCAACTTCGGCATGGGCGTGGTGTCCGGCCTGGTGATGGCCTATCAGTTCGGCACCAACTGGAGCTTCTTCTCCGAGTTTGCCGGCAGCATTACCGGCCCGTTACTGACCTACGAAGTACTGACCGCCTTCTTCCTGGAGGCCGGTTTCCTCGGGGTGATGCTGTTCGGCTGGAACCGTGTCGGCCCTGGCCTGCACTTCTTCGCTACCTGCATGGTGGCGCTGGGGACGCTGATTTCCACCTTCTGGATCCTGGCCTCCAACAGCTGGATGCAGACCCCACAGGGCCACGAAATCATCAACGGCCAGGTGGTGCCGGTCGACTGGCTGAAAGTGATTTTCAACCCGTCATTCCCGTACCGGCTGTTGCATATGTCCACCGCCGCCTTCCTGTCTTCTGCGTTCTTTGTCAGTGCCTCCGCCGCTTGGCATTTGCTGCGCGGGCGCGACACTCCGGCGATGCGCAAAATGCTGTCGATGGCAATGTGGATGGCGCTGATTGTCGCGCCGATACAGGCGATGATCGGCGATGCGCACGGCCTGAATACGCTGAAATATCAGCCGGCGAAAATCGCCGCCATCGAAGGACACTGGGAAAACCCGCCGGGTGAAGCCACTCCGCTGATCCTGTTTGGTTGGCCGGATATGGAACGTGAGGAAACCCGCTTCAAGCTGGGGGTACCTTACCTGGGCAGCCTGATCCTGACCCACAGCCTGACCGAGCAGGTACCAGCGCTGAAATCCTTCCCACCGGAGGATCGGCCGAACTCCACCGTGGTGTTCTGGTCGTTCCGCATTATGGTGGCGCTGGGCATGCTGATGATCCTCGCCGGGGTCTGGAGCCTGTGGCTGCGCTGGCGTGGTGGCCTGTATCAGTCCCGGCCATTCCTCTACTTTATTTTGTGGATGGGCCCTTCCGGGCTGCTGGCACTGCTGGCGGGTTGGTTCACTACCGAGATTGGGCGTCAGCCATGGGTAGTCTATGGCCTGCTGCGCACCAGGGATGCGGTCTCCGCACACGGAGACCTGCACATGAGCATCAGCCTGCTGGCGTTTATCATCGTCTACTGTTCGGTGTTCGGCGTGGGTTACTCCTACATGATGCGGCTGATCCGCAAAGGACCGCAGCAGCATGAAATACATGAAGATGACACCGAAGGCCGACCGGCACGTCCGCTGTCTGCGGTGAAAGAAACTCTGGATGACAGGAGCTGAACATGGGCATTGATCTTCCGCTGATTTGGTTTGTGATCATCGTATTCAGCACCATGATGTACGTGGTAATGGACGGCTTTGATTTGGGGATCGGCATCCTGTTCCCCTGGGTTAAGGGCAGCGGTGACCGTGATGTGATGATGAACACTGTCGCCCCGGTGTGGGACGGCAATGAAACCTGGCTGGTACTGGGGGGAGCGGCGCTATTTGGCGCCTTCCCATTGGCTTACGCGGTGATCCTCGACGCGCTGGCCATTCCACTTACCCTGATGTTGTTTGGCCTGATTTTCCGCGGCGTGGCCTTTGAATTTCGCTTTAAGGCCACGGCAGAAAAACGCCACATTTGGGACAAGGCGTTTATCTGGGGCTCCATTTTCGCCACCTTTAGCCAGGGGGTGGTGGTGGGTGCCATCATCAACGGTTTCCCGGTCAATGGCCGCAGCTATGCCGGTGGCACTCTCGACTGGTTGACCCCGTTCGCGCTGTTTTGCGGGTTGGGGCTGGTGGTGACCTATGCGTTGCTCGGCTGCACCTGGCTGGTGATGAAAACCGCCGGTGACCTGCAGGCGCGCATGTACCGGCTGGTGACGCCGTTGCTAGCGACGCTGCTGCTGGTGTTGGCGGCAGTCAGTATCTGGACGCCGTTCGCTCACCCGGAGATCGCCGGCCGCTGGTTTACGCTGCCAAATCTGTTCGTACTGCTGCCGGTGCCGGTACTGGTGCTGCTCAGCGCCTGGGGCATCCAGCGCGGGGTAACACGCGGTGCACACTATTCGCCGTTTATGCTGACCCTGCTGCTGGTGTTCCTCGGCCTGAGCGGATTGGGCATCAGCATCTGGCCACTGTTGATCCCGCCATCCATCAGCCTGTGGGACGCCGCCGCTCCGCCGCAAAGCCTTGGCTTTATGCTGGTGGGCGCGCTGTTTATCATCCCGATTATTTTGGTTTACACCTTCTGGAGTTACTACGTGTTCCGCGGCAAGGTCAGCCATGAGCATGGCTATCACTGATGAGGGAGGAGAACATGCACGATAAAACCGCAACCGCATCCACTCCCTGGTGGAAACGCGTCGTCTGGCTGGTGATCATCTGGAGCGCCAGCGTGCTGGGGTTGTTCCTGGTCGCCTCGCTGTTCCGCCTGCTGATGACCGCGGCAGGCATGAAGTCGCATTGAGCTGCCAAGCCATAGTATGCCGCCGGCGTTATTTGCCGGCGGCATCGTCAAGCGGCAATATGCCGTTTTTCAGTCACTCAAGCGTCTGAGCAGGATCATCCCAAATGCCAGACACGTTCTATTCAGGCACTGATTTGATACCGTGCAACGCCATCAACTCGTTGACCATCGATTGATGTTCCGCAACCCATTTACGCGCCGTTTTATGTTGTTCCCACTTAACATCGATTAAATGTTTCATATCAAATTGCGGTTTATCTGCCTGCGCCAATGGATACAACGTTGGACGTATAATTTCAAACATCGCCTGCCCACACGCAGCGATTGCCGCCAAGGCGACGGGATCCAATGTTGCTAATTGATCTTTATAATAAAAACGGAATGGGTAATCACTGCCGGCCGGCTGAACATGCTGCGAGTTCAATCCCAGACTGCTGAGATAAATGTGAGTCAGAGAGGGCTTACTCTCATCCTGACTGCGTGGGATCATTATTACCGGATAGCTGTCGAGAATGCCGGTCGTCGGCGAATCTTTACGGAAAATAGACTTGAAGAACGCCTGATCGACCGGAATTTTCGACGTATCCAGACCATTCTCCAAACGATCGCGATAATACTCACGCATCTGCGAGGAGAACATCACGCCATAGCACTGTTGCCCGCCGGGCTGTACTTCAACATTGAGAAAATCATAAACCGGCAACGCCTGCTCATCCGATTCCCCTGTCGTTTTGCAGAGCAGCGAGTAATAAAACACCCGCAACTTTCTGTCCTCCCCCCCGTCAGCACAGTTTCGTTTGAACAACGCATTTGCCCGATTCAAGAACCACTCGATGGTTGCAGGACCAGAATGCGCCATATCATTAATATTGTTGTAACGCAGATATTGGTTGGCGTGCCTTTGCAAATCGCTAACGCGTAAATTCGGTGTTATTTCTATCTGCCGGGTAAAAAAGATGCAGTTCATTAATGAAACCCCACAATTAAACATAAGAGTTAATTATGCATAAAATGGAAGAAATGCAATAAAACAACAAATTGATATGATTTTAATTAAAATTATTTACGTTTTAATTATTTTTGAAGAGGACGTCAAAATGCAATAGATAAAAAATAATGACATTTAACCTTTAATCGGGCCGCCACCCGCAAAGTGGCGGCCTGTCAATCAGCGGCGGTTACGCACCAGTTGGTAGCGACGGGTCAGGTATTCCACCGGTACGCTCCAGATATGCACCAGGCGGCAGAACGGGAACAGCACGAACAGCGTCATGCCCAGCACCATATGTAGTTTAAAGATAGGTGCAACCCCCACCAGATGTTCTGATGCACCAGCGTGGAAGGTCACCACCGCCTGTGCCCAGCCCACCAACTTCATCATCTCGCTGCCGTCCATATGCTGGGCGGAGAACGGAATGGTCAGCAGACCCAGACACACCTGCACCACCAACAGCGTCAGGATCATGATATCGGCAAAGCTGCTGGTCGCCCGTACCCGTGGGTTGGTCAGACGGCGTTTTAGCAACATCGCCCCACCGATCAGTGTCATCACGCCGCAGACACCACCGACGATCATCGCCAGCTTCTGCTTCACTTCAATCGACAAGAAGGGTTCATACATCCAGTGTGGCGTCAGCAGGCCGAGGAAATGCCCGCCGAAGATCCCCAGAATGCCGATGTGGAACAGGTTGGAGGCCAGCCGCATGCCCTTTTTATCCAGCATCTGGCTGGATCCGGCACGCCAGCTGTATTGGCCGTAATCGTAACGCAACCAACTGCCGATCAGGAATATCGCCCCCGCCAGATAAGGGTAAATATCGAAAAAGAACTGATTTAAAAATTGCATGATTAGCTTCCTTTGGTTCCAGTTAGCGCATCCGTCAGGTCAAGGTATTGTGGGGCCACCGCGCCGGCAAAGCGGCGTTGGTGCGCCGTCTGCTGCGCCGAGGCACAGCCCTGCTCACCCAGACTGCCCTGTGAAATAAATCGCACCTGTTCCTCTTCCCATACCGCATCCAGCGCCTGTGGAGTATCGTCTCTGGCCTCACCTGCAACCTGACTCTCCAGGCTCCCGCTTTTAACCCCACTGCCAGATAGCGCCAGCAGCAGATCAAACAGCACCGCATACGGGCTTTCCCGCTGTTGTAATCTTGCACCCAACAGCGCCAGGATCGGCGCGATGTCCTGCAGCCCCTCGACGGCCTGATCCTTGCTGCGGCTGGCGAGATACTCCAGATACAGCGGCAGGAAATCCGGCAGTTCGCGGCTGTCGATCTCCAGCCCGGCTTCGCGGTATTGCGCCATCAAATCGACCATCGCCTGGCCGCGATCGCGCGACTCGCCGTGCACATGCTCAAACAACAACAGTGAGCTGGCGCGCCCCCGATCGAACAGCTCGCAGTATTCGGCCTGCACATCCAGCAACGGGCGAGCGCAAAAACGGCGAATAAACAGGATCAGTTGCGCACTGTGGTGCAAATCCAGCTCGCTGGCCGGCTCCAGTGCTTCGACCAATGCCTGCTGATGGTCAAACAGCGCCTGCTCCGGGTAATCCAGCAGGCGGGCAATCACTTTCAGACTGATCATGAGGCATCCTCCTGACGCGGCGTTTTTTGGCTCACATCAATAGCGTCAATGCGGCGGCTGTTGAACAGGTTGAATTTACCGTCGCTGCCGTGGCAGCCGTCGCCAAAGCTAAAGCCACAGCCTTTGCTTTCCGGAAAGGCTTCACGCGCCAGTTCACGGTGGCTGGACGGGATCACAAAGCGATCTTCGTAGTTGGCGATCGCCAGATAGCGATACATCTCCTGCGCCTGCGCTTCGGTCAGCCCCACCTGTTCCAGTGCACTGGTGTCCAGCACGCCGTCAACGGTTTCTGCCCGTTTGTAATGGCGCATCGCCAGCATTCGCTTGAGCGCCAACAGCACCGGCGCGGTATCACCGGCGGTCAGCAGGTTGGCCAGGTACTGCACCGGGATCCGCAGACTTTCCACGTCCGGCAGTACGCCGCTGTGCGCCAGCTCACCGGCATCGGCGGCGGATTGAATCGGTGACAATGGCGGCACGTACCACACCATCGGTAACGTGCGATATTCCGGATGCAGAGGCAGCGCCAGCCTCCAGTCCATCGCCATTTTGTATACCGGCGACTGCTGGGCGGACTCGATCACCCCTTGTGGAATGCCGTCGGCCAACGCCTGGGCAATCACCGCCGGATCATGCGGGTCGAGGAAGATATCCAGTTGGCTCTGGTACAGATCCTTGTCATTTTCGACCGCTGCCGCCTGCTCGATGCGGTCCGCGTCATACAGCAGCACTCCCAGATAACGGATACGCCCCACGCAGGTTTCCGAACACACCGTCGGCTGGCCGGATTCAATGCGTGGATAGCAGAAGATGCACTTCTCGGACTTGCCGCTTTTCCAGTTGAAATAGATCTTTTTGTACGGGCAGCCAGTCAGGCACATGCGCCAGCCGCGGCATTTATCCTGATCGATCAGCACAATGCCGTCTTCGCCACGCTTGTAGATAGCGCCACTCGGACAGGTCGCGACACAGGCCGGGTTAAGGCAGTGTTCGCACAGGCGCGGCAGGTACATCATGAAGGTGTTTTCGAACTGGCCGTACATCTCCTTTTGCATATTGTCGAAGTTTTTGTCCTTCGAGCGCTTGGAGAATTCACCACCGAGGATCTCTTCCCAGTTCGGGCCATTTTCAATCTTCTTCATGCGCTGGCCGGTGATCAGCGAACGCGGTCGGGCGATCGGCTGTTGCTTGCCCTGCGGCGCGGTATGCAGGTTCTGGTAGTCGTAGTCGAACGGCTCGTAATAGTCGTCCAGCGCCGGAACGTCCGGGTTGGCAAAAATCTTCGACAGCAGACCGACGCGGCCGCCCATGCGCGGTTCCAGCTTGCCGTTGATTTTACGGATCCAACCGCCCTTCCATTTTTCCTGATCTTCCCAGGCGTGCGGATAACCCACGCCTGGCTTGCTTTCCACGTTATTGAACCAGGCATATTCCATGCCCTCACGGCTGGTCCAGACATTTTTACAGGTCACCGAACAGGTGTGGCAACCGATGCATTTGTCCAGGTTCAGCACCATGCCAACTTGTGAACGAATTTTCATTTTGCTTTCTCCTGCTGGCTACCCTGCGAGTCGTCGTTGCCTTCACCGTCTAACCAGTCGATGCGGTTCATCTTGCGTACCACCACAAACTCATCGCGGTTGGAGCCGACGGTGCCGTAATAGTTAAAGCCGTAGGCCAACTGCGCGTAACCGCCGATCATATGGGTCGGTTTCGGGCAGACGCGGGTCACCGAGTTATGGATGCCGCCGCGCTGGCTGGTGATTTCCGAACCGGGAATATTCACGATGCGTTCCTGCGCGTGGTACATCATGGTCATACCGGCCGGAACGCGCTGGCTAACCACCGCCCGCGCCGTCAACGCACCGTTGGCGTTAAAGGCTTCGATCCAGTCGTTGTCCTCAATCCCCAAGTCTTTGGCATCTTCTTCACTCATCCAGACGATCGGCCCACCGCGCGACAGGGTCAGCATCAGCAGGTTGTCGCTGTAAGTGGAGTGAATGCCCCATTTTTGGTGCGGCGTCAGGAAGTTCAGCGCCTTCTCTTTGTTGCCGTTCGGCTTCTGGTTCAGCAACGGCTGTGCGGCACGGGTGTCGATCGGCGGGCGGTACACCAGCAGGCTTTCGCCAAAGGCACGCATCCATTCATGATCCTGATACAGCTGCTGGCGGCCGCTGAGGGTGCGCCATGGGATCAGCTCATGCACGTTGGTATAACAGGCGTTATACGACACATGTTCATCTTCCAGGCCTGACCAGGTCGGACTGGAAATGATTTTGCGCGGCTGGGCCTGAATATCGCGGAAGCGGATTTTTTCGTCTTCCTTGTTCAGCGCCAAATGGCGGTGATCGCGGCCGGTCATCTTGCCCAGCGCGTCCCACGCCTTGACCGCTACCTGTCCGTTGGTTTCCGGTGCCAGCGTCAGGATCACCTCAGCGGCATCGATGGCGGTTTCAATCTTCGGCCGCCCCGCAGCCGGACCATCAGCCTTCACGTAGTTAAGTTTTTTCAGGAAGTCGACTTCGGTCTGGGTGTTCCAGCTAATGCCCTTGCCGCCGTTGCCCAGCTTATCCAGCAACGGCCCCAGCGAAGTGAAACGCTCGTAGGTGGCCGGATAATCACGCTCTACCACTAAGATATGCGGCGCGGTAATACCGGGGATCAGATCGCACTCGCCTTTTTTCCAGTCTTTGACGCCGTAAGGCTGCGCCAGCTCGGCGGCCGAGTCATGCTGAATAGGCAACGTCACCACGTCGGTTTCCTGCCCCAAATGCCCGACACACACCTCGGAGAAGGCTTTGGCGATGCCCTTATAAATCTCCCAGTCGCTTTTCGAATCCCAGGCTGGATCGACCGCCGCCGACAGCGGGTGAATAAACGGATGCATGTCCGAGGTATTCATGTCGTCCTTTTCGTACCAAGTGGCAGTCGGCAGCACGATGTCGGAATAAAGGCAGGTGCTGGACATGCGGAAATCGAGCGTCACCACCAGATCCAGCTTGCCCTCGCCGCCGTTATCCAGCCATTCCACTTCCTCGGGTTTGGTGCCGCCCTGCTGGCCCAGATCTTTGCCCTGAATGCCGTTTTCGGTGCCCAGCAGGTACTTGAGCATGTACTCGTGGCCCTTGCCGGATGAGCCCAGCAGGTTGGAACGCCAGACGAACAGATTACGCGGGAAGTTCTGCGGGTTGTCCGGCTGCTCGGCAGCAAAGTTCAGGCTGCCTTTTTTCAGCCCTTCGACGGTGAAGTCCAGTGGCGACTGTCCGGCGGCTTTCGCCTGCGCCGCCAAATGCAGCGGGTTGGTGCCCAATTGGGGTGCCGACGGCAGCCAGCCCATGCGCTCGGCGCGCACGTTGAGGTCAATCAGGCTACCGCTAAAGCGGGTCTTGTCCGCCAACGGCGACAGCAGCTCTTCGGTGCCCACGGTTTCATAACGCCACTGGCTGGAGTGGTTATAGAAGAACGAGGTGCCGTTCATATGGCGCGGCGGACGTTGCCAGTCGAGGCCAAACGCCAGCGGTAGCCAACCGGTTTGCGGCCGCAGTTTTTCCTGGCCGACGTAGTGCGCCCAGCCGCCGCCGCTCTGACCAACGCAGCCGCAGAAGATCAGCATATTGATCAGGCCACGATAGGTCATGTCCATGTGGTACCAGTGGTTGACACCAGCACCGACGATAATCATCGAACGGCCATGAGTTTTCTCGGCGTTGTCGGCAAACTCACGGGCGATCCGGATAATGTTATGGCGTGAGACGCCGGTGATCTGCTCGGCCCAGGCCGGGGTATAGGCTTTGACGTCGTCATAGTCGGTGGCGCAGTTGGCATCGTTCAGACCACGATCGAGGCCGTAGTTGGCCAGGGTCAAATCGTAAACGCTGGTCACTAACGCTTCGCTGCCGTCCGCCAGACGCAGGCGTTTGACCGGCAGCTTGTGCAGCAGGATCTCGTCCAGTGCCACGCTGTTGAAATGCTCGCTCTCGGTACTGCCAAAGTAAGGGAAGCCGACTTCGGCCACTTCGTCATGTGCGCCCAGCAGGCTGAGTTGCAACTCGACTTCCTGCCCGTCTTCACCGGCGCGCTGTTCCAGGTTCCATTTGCCCTGCTCGCCCCAGCGGAAGCCAATCGACCCCTGCGGCGCCACCAGCTCACCGTTGCGCTGATCGATGGCGACGGTTTTCCACTCAGGGTTGTTTTCCTGCCCCAGGCCATCCACCAGATCGGCGGCACGCAGCAGACGCCCGGCGGCGTAATAGCCTGCTTCGCGCGGTTCGAGCATCACCAGCATCGGCATATCAGTGTAGCGACGCACGTAGTCACGGAAGTAGCCCACCTCACGATCCAGATGGAACTCTTTAAGCATCACGTGGCCCATTGCCAGCGCCATGGCGCTGTCGGTGCCCTGCTTCGGATTAAGCCACTGGTCGCACAGTTTGGCGACTTCGGCATAGTCCGGCGTCACCGCCACGGTTTTGGTGCCTTTGTAGCGCACTTCGGTGAAGAAGTGGGCGTCCGGGGTACGCGTCTGCGGCACGTTAGAGCCCCAGGCGATGATATAGGAGGAGTTGTACCAGTCGGCGGACTCCGGCACGTCGGTCTGCTCGCCCCAGGTCATTGGCGAGGCCGGCGGCAAATCGCAGTACCAGTCGTAGAAGCTCAGGCAGGTGCCGCCAATCAGCGACAGATAGCGGGCACCGGCGGCGTAGGACACCATCGACATCGCCGGGATCGGTGAGAAGCCGATAATGCGATCCGGGCCGAAGGTTTTGGCGGTGTAGACGTTGGAAGCGGCTATTAGTTCGTTTACCTCCTGCCAGCTGGAGCGAACAAAGCCGCCGCGTCCGCGCGCGACCTTGTAGCTTTTGGATTTTTCGGCATCGTTGACGATCGAGCCCCAGGCATCGACCGGGTCACTGTGCAACGCCTTGGCCTCACGCCACAGCTTGATCAGGCGTTTGCGCATCAATGGGTATTTCAGTCGGTTGGCGCTGTACAGATACCAGGAGTAGCTGGCGCCACGTGGGCAACCGCGAGGTTCATGGTTGGGTAAGTCCGGGCGGGTACGCGGATAATCGGTTTGCTGGGTTTCCCAGGTCACCAGGCCGTTTTTCACATATATCTTCCAGCTACAGGAGCCGGTGCAGTTCACCCCATGGGTGGATCGCACAATCTTGTCGTGCTGCCAGCGGCTGCGGTAGCCGTCTTCCCAGTCGCGGTTGGTGTTCAGCGTCTGGCCATGTTCGCCAGAAAAGGGTTCCGCCAACTGCTTAAAATAGCGGAATCGGTCTAGAAACTTGCTCATCCGGAATTCTCCTGAAGACTTTCATTGTTATATGAAGTGACATTGCTCAATCTGCCGCCAGCCTACTGAGGCCAGAACTGGGGCAAATTGATTGCGATCAAGAGAACGAAGAGAGAATAACGGCGACAGCGACGCACCTACCCCTAAAGTGTCAGAGCAAAAAATGGCGTTAATTAATTGAAAATAGGATAGAAATTATGACTTAGATATTCGGCGGGATGTACTGCGAAGTCAGCCGGGGTATTTGGGGGTAGGATGCGGATCGCGCCCGCATCCCTGGCTGCTATGTTGATGTTAGTGGAGGCAGAAGTGCGTTAGCCTGCATCCATTTCATGACCGATCCACTCGCCGCTGTCGCGATTAATAAACCGCAGATATTGCTCATACTCCTGTTCGCCGTAGAACAGGTTCAACAACGGGGTTTTATAGAATGACTGCCACATTTGGCCCAGCATGATCGGCCGACGTGGGACATAGATGTTTTCGATCAGGTTATAGCCAGTGGCCATCAGCATAAAGCACAAGAAGAAGTAGTTAAACCTGCCGCGAATGAACGAGCCCTGATGAGCCACGTAGTAAAACAGCAGGAATACCGACGCCACGCTGGCATAGCGGCTGGCCGCCTGCAACGAACTGGAACACAGGAACACAAATACCACCAGCCAGGCTGCGGTGTTTTTGATGTCCCCCACCTGGTTACGCATCGGGTTCGCCAACATGAAGACCCCGAGAAACAGCGCTGGGAACAGCACGATCAGGAAGTTAATCATCCCATTGGCATTGCCGGAGGTCAGGTAATCGCTGGCATACATACCGGATGTATAGACGTCGGAGTAACTGTTAATGCCAGAAATCGTAATATGAGAAAGGATAAACGGCAGTGCGAACTTGGCGGTCAGCAACGCAATGGCGCTAAACACTACCGTCAGCAAACGGTTTAGCCGCATTACCCGGCTGCACAAAAACACCCCGACCAACAGCATGCTGGAAAAGTGGGTCAGCATGGCGAATAACATCAGGCCGGCGGCCAGCGGCCGATTCTGTTTATGGCAAAACAGCACCATAGCCAACGTCATCACCGCCATCGAGAAGCCAAAACGCAGCCCCATACCGATGATAAACGGGTTGATCAGAAACAGCACCGCCAGATGCAGCAAGACAAACTGCCGAGGTGAAAACGCCTTGCCGGCGTGCAGCATGACAATATTGAGCGCAGCGAGATAGCAGTAAACCGACAGGCCAACGTACAGCCCCGGAATGACGTAAAAAGGGATAGTCAGCTTTTTGAAAATATAAAAGTTGGCGTACAGTACCACGTCCACCTTGCCCTGAATAACATCACCCAGGCTGGTGGCCGAGTTAATCGCATCATAGTTGGCAAAGTGACGGTAGAGATCGGCCAATGGTGGGATTTTAATAAAGAAGAAGAAAAAACACAGCGCAATCAGCAGATAAGCCACCGTATTTTTCTTTCCCGCCCGCAGCGTACCAATGCTGTGCAGCAAGGCAAACAACGGTACCGTCAGCAGCAGCACGCCGCCAATCAGCGTAGAACGTTCAAAGCGCATAATCATCCTCTGGCTAAATAATCCCCTCTCATGTGGGAGAGGGCCGGAGAGAGGGAGATGTTTACCTGACTAATTTCGTAATTCAGAATGGCACGCCACGGAAAAACACATTGCGGATGATATTTTTCATATACACCCCTGCCATCAGCCCGCTATTAACGTAGACAATCCCCTTCAGCCCGTATAACACCCCGGCCAGACGGCTCCTGCCGTCGGCAATGATGCGCGAGTTAATGCAGGTGTGGCGCAGACGCATGATGTTGCGCGCCCGGGGCGAAATCTGCGGCATCAATCGCTTTTCAAACTGCATTTTATTGCGGTAACCCAGGATGCCTTTCGGGCTGGAGGTGATGCGTTCGCCGTCATGATCGTTGTGCACTGCCAGGCGTTCATGCAACGTGCCGATGTTCGCCCCGGCTGCCAACAGCCGGTACAGGAAGATATGGTCCTGATAGCGCGGGGTATTAAAGAATCCGCGCACCGCAATGGCCATGCTACGCCGCAGCATGATCATCGGCGTGTAGGCCACGCCGGCCAGCATAAAGTCTTCCAGCCCTGCGCAACGCGCCCGGTAATAATGCTCGGTGCTGATCTGCCCGTCCTTGAGAATATCCATGTCGCACAGGCTGACGTCGTAACTGCCCTGCTGCATAAACGCCAATTGCCGGGCGATTTTCTGCGGATGGTAGTAGTCGTCATCATCCAGAAAGGTAATGTATTCGCCACTAGAGCGCAGGATCCCGCTGTTACGCGCCTGCGCGCCGCCGCCGTTGTGGCGACGTGGGGAGTAAATGATCTGCCCCTGCTCGATATAAGCAGCCAGGCGTTCACGGGTCGCCAGGCGATGCGCATCGCCCTGCGCATTGTCATCCACCACGATAATTTCCAGCGGACGATGGGTTTGCGCCAGCACGCTCTCGATGGCGCGTACCAACAGTTCACTGCGGCCATAGGTGGGTATGATGACGCTAACGGTAGTACTCATAATTTGATTCTGCCTGTAGGGGGCGAATACACCCTGCATACTTGAAGCTGCATCTTTGTTGGCCGCCCGCACTTACCCCGGTCACGTACTACTTGTACGCTCCCGGGGATGCGTTTGGTTGCCGCCGCGATGCCACTCCAATTATCTTGGGTATAGATTTGCCCCAATTGACATAGATGCGCCGCTATCCGCGCAGGTTATACAGCCGCGCCATCAGGTAGTAAGCCAGCGGGCTGCGGTAGAACAGCCGGTTCTTGCGGCTCAGCATTTTGCGCTCCTCCGCTCGCAGGCCGGAGTAGCGACGTTTCAGCTCGCGGGTTTCGCGCAGCGCATCACGCAGCCCGAAAAAGTCCAGCCCGACCAGCAAACGCGCCTTCAGCGTGGTTACGAAGAGTACCGAGTACAGCCCGTGCCCCATCCCCTCCCGGCGTGCCGTGTCGGCACCGTCGAGTGCGTAATCCAGGTCATCCAGATCGCGTCGTTTGGGCGCACGCGTGATGCCATTGGGGTTGGCCCGGTAACCCACCAGCGGCGTGTCGCAGACCACAATACGTTCCGCCTTCAGGTACAGTTGCGGGACCAACTGAATATCTTCGAAATTGCGTCCCGCCGGGAAACGCGCCTGATCGAACAGCGTCTTGCGGTAAATACGCGCCCAGGCAAACCACATACTGCGGTTGAAGCTGTCCGCCAGCAGCGCCATGTGAGCATCACGCTGCTGCGGGGCGGCATTGCCGGGCACGATAGCCATAGTGCCGTCCGACTGGATTTTGCCGTTGTTGACCGTCGAGAAACGCTGGGCGTTGAAGGCCACGATGTCTGCCCGCGGGTTATCGGCCAGCAAGCGCCCCAAAATGCTGAAATACCCTTCCAGCAGCACATCGTCGGAGTCAAGAAAGCCAACATAGCTGCCCTGCGCATGGGCAATGCCTCTGTTACGCGCCTCGCTCAGCCCCTGATTTTGCTGACGCAGAATACTGACCTGCAGTTTGTGCTGCGGATAGCGGCACAGCACCTCTTCGGCAATGGTGATAGCGTCATCCGGGCTGCCGTCATCCACGATGATCACTTCCGCCCAGTCCGGCAGCTGTTGCAGCACTGAGCACAGGCAGGCCTCAATATAAGCCTCAACCTTATACACCGGAATAATCAGGCTCAGAGTGGTATTCATCATCGGTTATCCTCGGTTTTCTTTTTGACGTTGTACCCACACCGCCCGACTGCCCATCGACGGCAATTGGGCCTCAATCTGCCGTTGCCCCTGCACCTTCCAGCCGGTCGGCAGGTCAAAGCGCGCCGACATTGGCCGATAGTAAGGGTTGGCGATCAGCACCAGACCCTGCTCGCCGTTGATAAACAGCCTGGCCGGAATGGCAGTATTGTTGCCCTGCAACAGGGTGCTTTCGCCGGAAAGCAGGTAAGGGTTAAAGCTGACAATCTGCTGCGCCACGCTGGCCACACCGTGCCAGATAGCATCAAACTCCTGCTGGCTAAAACCGCCACGCTGACGCTTGTAGAACAAGTCGGTGTAGGAATAAAACAGGATGCCCTTCGCGCCGCCAATCAGCCCCAACCAGGCCTGATTGCGCATCTCCGCCTCCGTCGGTTGGCGCGGTTTACGCCCCGGCGCATAAGCGGCGTGATCCATAATCTGCATCACCAGCCAGGCCCCTTTGACCTGCCGCGCGACCTGGCTGGTAATGCGGCTGTACTCCAGCGTCCGCGTCAGATCGGCGTCTCTGCCGACCGGGTAAGGATCGCTGGCCAGCACATCCGAACTGTTGAAATAGGCGTTGAGCGTGCCGGTCTTGTCCAGCACCTGGAACGTCAGGTGATCCGGATCCAGGCGTTTTACCTGCAGATGCTTTTGCTCGATCTGCGGCACGTATTCCGGCCCCAGTTCATCATTGATATACCAGGCCAGCAGGTTCGGCTGGTGTTTGAACCTTTCCACATAGTTCGCCGTCAGTTGCGGATAGCTCAATTTGGTTTCCGGCGCGAACCGGGTACCGACATACATGTCCTTGAGCGAGAAAATCACCTGCAAGCCGTACTGCCGGGTTTTGCGGAAATAGTTATCGGGATCGCGACCGGTACCGTAGTTGTAATTGAGCAAGGTGTTGAAACCGGCATCGCGGATGCGCGCCAGATGCTCATCCGTCACCATCTCGCCGTACATATAAATACCGAGCGGGAAGAAACGCTCGCCCTGTTTCAGGGTATAACCCTGCGCGTCCAATGCCACTTTGGGCTGTTCGCGACCGACACTGATCGGCATTTCACTGCGCTGGCTCTGCTGGGAAGCCACGTCCGTCACCTGCTGCTGCAGGCGATACTCCCCGGCGGCAAGACCGGTAGGCAGCGGGAACTCCACCTGCTGTTGCCCGCTAATGCGATAACGGCGGCTGTCGTACTTCACGGCGGTGTTTTTGTCGTCGACCAGCGTGCTGTCCACCTGCACCTGCTGCGGCTCAACCACTTCAATCAGGCTCGATGCCGTCCCCTGGCCGCTGCGCATCTGGTATAGCTCCGGCGCGACCGGCTGCTGACAGGCATAGACATCATCAAACCAGGCGCTGCCGGTGGTCCCTCGGCGTAGATAGACGCCCAGCACCACCTTTACCGCGCGCGGCGGTACCCGAAAACCGCCCGTGACCGGTTGCCAGCCGCTGGTGCCCAGCAGGCCCTGCGGATAGCTGCCAGCCAAAAAACGCCCCTGACTGTCATAACTTTCGATAAATACCCCGGCTCCCTGATCCTCCCCCTTGCCCTTCAGGTTCTCACCGCGCACCCAGGTGCCAAAAGCCAGCTGCTGGCCCGGTTTAACCGACAGCGTCTGCAGCATGTTGTGGTAACTGGCGGGGTTGTGATTTTGATAGAACAGGCTGCTCTGGCCGCCGTGACCGCCCGCCACCACCTGTGACGAGGCCAGTGACCAGCCAGAGCCTCCCTGCTCGAACCCAGGATCCTGTACCAGGTTGTTGCTGCAGGGGGCAGCATTGACCAGACCGGAACCGAGCAGCAGGCAGGCGGTGGTTAACTTGCTGAGTTTCATTGTCTTTTCATCACCGCGTTGTACAGATAAGAGAAGAACAGGTAACAGGACTTCTGGTAGGAAAGCCCCAGATGACGGCGATAAATCTGCCATTGCCAGTCGGCCGCCTGAATTTTATTGCCGGATAGTGACTGCGCAGAGAGACGGTAAAAGGCCAGCGGCTCGGGTATGCAATACGCCAAATGGTTGCGCGCTTTTTCCAGCACCGACAGCCACATCACATAGTCCTCGTGCCCGACCTTGCTTTGGTACACCTTGCCAACCTGGCGCTGGTTGTACATCCCGGTCAGGTTACCGATCCAGTTGCTTTTCAGCATGTCCCGGTAGGCGATGATCTCCCCGGAACCTCGGTAATTTTTCACCCGCGTTGGGTCATCTTCAAAGGTGTAATAGTGTGAGCACACCACGTCATAACGGTCGGTTTTCAGGATGCCGACCTGACGCGCCAGCTTGTTGGGGTGCCAGACATCATCGCTGTCGCAAAAGGCAATATAATCGCCGCGCGCCGCTTCAATCGCGATATTGCGGGTTTCGGCCACGCCCTGGTTGGTGTTATTGCGAATGTAGGTCAGACGATCGTGAATAAAGGGTTTCACCACCTCAGCGGTCTGATCGGTGGAGGCATCGTCGATCACATACAGGTGATAATCCTGATAGGTCTGGTTCAGTACCCCGAGGATCGACTGTTTGATAAAGCCTGCGGCGTTGTAGGCCGGCATGATAACTGAAACTTTTTCCATCTTAACCTCCAGCGATAAGCTGTTGCCATTGGGGATAAATCCGCTCAGGGATGAACTGCTGCGCCCGCTCCAGCGAGTGCATAGAAAAGCGCTGCCGTAATTCACCATCGTCGATCAGCGCCAGCGTGCGTTGGCTGAAAGCCTCGATATCGCCTTCTGCCACCAGATAGCCATTCCTCGCGTCAACGATCAGCTCGGCTGGCCCGGTCAGGCAGTCAAACGCCACCAGCGGCAGACCGAAGCTCATGGCTTCAATCAACACCATCGGTAGCCCTTCGTAACGCGAAGTCATCAACAGCATTGCCGCCTGACGATAGTGGCTGGCAATATCCGCGGTCGCCGGTAGCAACTTCACCTGTTCAGTCAATCCGGCGGCGTCAATCTGCTGCTGTAGCGCGACGCGATCCGGGCCATCACCGACAATATGCAGTTGCCACCCCGCCGTTTGCCGTGCCACCCGTTGCCAGGCGGCAATCAGGCGATCAAAACCTTTCTGATGGCACAGCCGACCGACCGCCAGCGCCACCGGCTGTTGCAACTTTGGCTGCGGCGATTGCACCGGGAAAGGTGAAACGTTTTCGATCACCTGACATTTGCGTTCCGGCACCCAGCGGCTGATGGTGGCCAGATCTTTTTTCGTCAGCAGTACCGTGCGGTCGCCTAACCGATAAACCAGCACCTTCAGCCACTTCATCGGCCAGGCATATTGATGGAAGCTGACGTGTTCACTCAGCAGCAGACGGCTATGCGGACAGAGTAAACGCAGGTAGGGCACCATCAGCGCCGAGAGTTTCCCCATCGAAACGGTGACTATCACGTCATAACGGCCACGCCGCAGAAACCACGCCAACCGCCAGGGCCACAGCAGCGTTCTGCCGGGCATAAAGCGCAGCTTCACCGCAGAGTCCAGCGGGTAAAACGCCCGGTCACCGCTGATCGACACCAGATCCACCTGATGCCCCAGACGCGTAGCCAGCGCATTGGCCAGGCTGCTGGCGACCCGCTCGGTACCGCCTTTTTCGGCGATGTTCTCAATCACAATCGCTACTTTTCTTTGCTGCATGTCATCTCCGAAATCCCTCGCGGGCGCTGCGCAACAGACGCCCCCCCAACGGAAACAGCCCCAATCTGGCCAGGCAGTCGCCGTACAGTTTGATCGCCCTGAACTTGCTGCTCAGAGCCTGGCGTTCCGTACGCGATGAGTAATAGTTGAAAGCCTGCAGGTTTTCGCTGTACAGCGAGGCCAGCAGGTGTTTGCAGGCAAACCCGCTGATGTAACGGCCACTGGCGTTCAGATAGGCATCAATAAACTGTTCGCTGTCGTCGAGGTTCATCCGGCAACGATCCGTATCGACATCCCCGCAGCGGATGAACACCCCAAGCCCTTCGTCAAAGGCCACTTTGGCTCCCAGATTGGTGGCGTTGACCAAAAACCCCCAGTCCTGGTACTTGTAGAGGAACTCCGGGAATAAAAACCGTCGGTCCGCTTTTTTACGCAGGCTGATGGTGGAGGTACGAATATCACCCATGTCGAGAAATAAAAAATCTGCCCCCGCCACCCCCTCCTTGTAATCAAATCGATAGCTGCGAATATTTTTGTCACTCACCGTGGCGTAATTACCAAAAATAATGTCCAGCCGGGTGTCCTGATGGCGTTCCAGGCGACGGATAATATAGTTGGTACTAAAAGAGTCCTCCGGCTCCAGAAAGAAAACCACTTCCGCACGCGCCAGACGAAAACCGGTATTACAGGAAAAAGCCGTATTACTGCGAACTTTATTTTCATGTAATCGTGCTCGGCTGTTGGCGGCCAATAAGCCGCGCATATTATCCAGCTCTGGTTGGTCGGAAGCATTATCAACCACGATAATTTCATAATCGAACCCCAGGCAGGCATTAGTCATCCTGACTAATGTAGCGGCCAAGCTGGCTGAGTTATTAAAAACGGGCATGACAATCGATAAGTCCATTTATTACCTCAACAATATATTATCATTTGGCAAAACAGCATTATTGCCAACGGAATAGTTTGTTATCCCAGAATATCCTTGTCCGGTTATTACCCCCCGTTCTGACGCGGGTAAAATCCGCGCAGCCTACCGGTTATTCAACTACTCCTGGAAATAACCTCCCCACTCCTGTTCAATGGTTTCTGGCGTCAGCCTTTGCAGACCGGCCCCTGGGGTGAATGTCAGCTCGCCAAAATAGATACGTTGCTGCACCTGATAAAAATCGACACGTACATAAGAGAATTGCTCGGCAACCTGGTGTGCCAGTGCCAGCATCTGTTCCAGCCGGCAGGGTTTATCCATCGGCACCTCGCTGTTGGGCACGCCTAGGCGGATTTCGGTGCGGTTCCAGTCGGCGTCAAAAAAATCACGCCGGTGATCGATAAAACGCTGGTAATCAATCTGGATGAAAAAGCGCACTTCGCCGCCGCGGTTAAAGCAGTGGATCTTGATGTCATTCGGCGTCTTGCCGTCTTCCAGCAACATTTTTTCCACCATCACACGGGGGGGGATATCTTTATAGTGGCGCTCTCGGTAAACCTGATAAAAATTCTGTCGCAACCAACTGTTGGTCAGAACTCTTAATTCATTAAAGCTGGTCTGGCTTTTATCAAACACCAGTTTATTATAACCACTGCCGTGGTTGGCCTTAATAACGAATGCATCAGGCAATGCCTCATACATCTCCTCAGTCAATTCTTTTCCCTGTGCGTAAAGTTCAATCAGGTACTCTTCCCCCCACAGTTTTTTAATATACTCCCGCACCTGATACTTATCGGACAATTGCGTGTACATTGCCAGGGGATAGACTTTTCTACGCATCAGTTTTTCGCTATACCCCACCGGCCTGGCCAAATGCGGCATCTTGCGAAAAAATAATGCGTACTTTAACTGATGATATAGTGCATCGGGTATATTACGGTAAAAACCCTCCACCAGATTATTTAGCATAAAGTTCTCGCACCTTCCCTATTAGTTGAGGTAAACAACGGTAGCAGGTGACCTGCAGCCGGGTAATTTGTCCTCTTCTGAAAAAACCATTAAGTACAAAAAATGAAATAAACTCGGTGATCAGCGTTGCAACCGCCGCGCCCGCAATGCCGTAACGCGGGATCAACACCAGATTCATCAACACATTGGCCAAGGCGGCCAGCGGCATTTTTATCGCGATAAATCGGTAACCGCCAAACAGCACAATCGCCCGATAGGACACGGTGCCCATGACCGAGAACAACGAAGTCACCGAACACAACGCCAGGATAGTGGCGGTTTCACGGTAGCTGTCACCAAACATCAGCGCCACTATTGGCCCGGGAAGCAGCGAAAGCAGCAAAATCACCGGCATCGAAAGCAGCAGCACCACCAGATACAACAGCCGGATGCGAGCTTCCTTTTCGACCTGGGTGCGGGCATTCGCCACTCCCGGCATCATCGAGGTGATCAGCGCAATCGGCACGAAGATCCAGCCCTGACTTAGGGTGATGGCGGCGCTGTACAACCCGACGCTATGCTCGCCCAGATAATTACCGATCATGATCTGATCGATACGGGTGTAGATAACTATCGACAAGCCCGAAACCGCCAGCGGCAACCCCACTTTTAACAGGTAGCATCCGTAACGCCGTTGATGACGCCTGCCGATAGGCCGCAGCCCACTGCGCTCTCGGCGAAACAGCACCCAGCGCACCGCGTAAGGGATCAGGCTGCTCAACACATAAGGCACGGCAAACCACTCCAGCGGCAATTTGACATGCACCAGCGCCAGCCGAACCACGATCGACAGCAACAGCGCCAGGTTGTTGATCATCGTGTTCAACTTCGATTTAAGCAGGGCGTCGTAATAGATTTTATAAACGTCCTGCACCGAGAAATAAGCGCTGAGCAGCATTAACGCCATCATGATCTGGCTGGTACGATCCTGCGTCAGCAGCGCCCAGGCCATCAGCGGCACGGCGATCAGCGCAAACAACTGTCGACGTAGGCGCATTGAGGCCAGCATCAGCCGGATACCGCTGTGCCGTCGCCGGGCGACACGGTTAAACAACACCGCGTCGGCCCCCAGCTGTACCAGCGGTACGGCAATGGCGATCACCGACAGCAGGTAGTTAATCAGCCCGTATTGCGCCGGCCCCAGGTAGCGCGCCACGTACACCGAAACAAAAATGCCTGACAGGCTCAGCGATACCCGTTCCAACATCAACCACAGGGAGTTCATCAGCATCGCTTTCATGCGGTTACTGAACCTTTTCCTGGTAGCTGGGGTAAGCAAAGGCATAGTAATCGGCATCGGTGGCGGTTTTCTTCACTATGCCGTTGAGGATCACCCCTTTAATCGTCACGCCGTTCTGTTCGAAACGACGGATACTGGTCTCAATCTGTCTGACGGTGTTGGCCTCAAAACGCACCACCATCAGCGCCGTACCGGCATGATGACCCACAATGGCGGCGTCGGTCACCGCCAGTACCGGCGGCGTATCGATCAGTACCAGATCGTAGTTTTGCCCTGCCCAGCGCAGGAAGTCGGCAAAGCGCTGATGCATCAGCAGTTCAGACGGATTCGGTGGCACCTGACCGCGCGGCACAAAGTTCAGATTGGCGATATCGGTTTTCTTCACCGCCTGAGCAGGTGCGATCAGCCCGGACAGCATGTCTGACAGCCCGTCTTTGGCGTTGTTGTTCAGCCAGCGGTGCAAAAAGCCTTTGCGCATGTCGGCGTCGATCAACAACACCCGCTGCCCTGCCTGGGCGATCACCACCGCCAGGTTGGTGCTGGTAAAGCTTTTGCCACTGGCGGGGCTGGCACCGGAAACCATCAGAATATTGTTTTTGGCCTCCATCATGGCGAAGTGCAAACTGGTCCGCAGGCTGCGGATAGCCTCGACGGATAAATCCTCCGGTTGCTCTTGCGCCAGGATTGGCAGCTTGCCGCTGCTGCTTTTGGTCAACAACTGCTGCTGGGTGCGATTACGCTTTTGCTGCCATGGCGACAGCGGCACCGTGGCATACACGCTGATGCCGCGCTTTTCCAGCGTATCGGTGTCACTGATGCCACGGTGAAGCGCGGCACGCAACACCACCCAAGAGGCTGACAGCACGCCCCCCATCAACAGAGCGAATAAAACGATCATCATTTTTTGCGGTTGCACCGGACGCAGACCGGTTTCCGCCTCATCAATAATACGGATGTTGCCCACCGTGCCGGCCTTGCTGATGCTTAATTCCTGCTGTTTGTTCATCAGTTGCATATAGACCTGCTGATCCACCTGCACGTCGCGGGTTAAGCGCAGAATTTCCTGTTGGGTTTTCGGCAAGTTTTGTACCTGCTTGCCCAGGCGGCTCTTTTCCGCGTTCAGCGTGGCGCGTTTTTCCAACAGTGCCCGATAGGCTGGATGCACGCGGGTATACAGCTTGGAGATTTCCGCCTCTTTGAAGGTCAGCTCATTTAACTGGCCTTCAAGCTGAACCTGGGTATCCAGTACCGATTTGGCCTCAAGCGACAAATCCACCGAGTCGTTTTGCTGACGGAACTGATTAAGTTGATTTTCGGCCTTGTTCAGCGAGCTTTGAGTACGCGGCAACTGCTCGTGCAGGAAGGCAAGCATACGCTGGGCTTCCTCGGTTTTGCGATCCACGTTCTGTTGCAGGTAGTTGTCGGTGATGCTTTTTAGCACCGCCTCCGCACGCTGCGGATCCTCCCCCGCCAGGCTAAAGGTCATGATGCCGCTTTCCTTGCCACCGGGGGCGACGTCGAGCATGTTGCGCAGCTCATCCACCGCTTTCTGGCGCGGAACGTTAACTAGGGTGAAGGTTGTGCCAGGCAGGGCTTCCAGCGCGGTCACATTTAGTGCCCAACCGCCCTGCTGCAGGGCTTGCCCAACGCTGCCGCTGAACAATTTTTTGCCGTCATGGCTCAGGCTGTAGCGCTGTTGATCCTCTGCGGTCAGGGTCAGTTCCTGGCCCTGCATGACAGCCGGCACCTTCATGCCGGAGATGTTCAGCACCGGCGGCGTTTCACCGCTCAGACGGGCGATACCCTTGCCAAACAGCGGGAAGTAGTGCGGGCTGATACGCACAGTCAGACCAAGATCGTCGACGGTTTTGCCAATCACGTAGCGCGATTTCGCCAGCGAAACTTCGTCCTGAGTCGCCGAGTTCTGCCCGATGGAGCCTCCAATAGAGCTGTCCAGCGTTTCACGCAGCAGTGAATCACCCGAGAGCTGCTTTTCCACCTGCACCAGAGCCGTGGCCTGATAGATTGGCGTCGCCATCAGCGCATAAGCGCAGCCCAGAATACCGGCCACGCCGGTAACCAGCAGAATGCGCCAGCGGTTATCCCACAGTGGGCCAATCAGGCGCTCCCATTCCAGTTTGTCGTCCTGTTCAGCCATCACAATCGGCAATGCGTTGTTCTTCATCATCAGTATTCCTTAAGTCACCGTTACGGGATTACCAATTACGGACCCGCAACGTGGCCTCGCTGAGGTCGTTAAAGCTGGAAATGGTGGGTGCCAACTGGCTGATCAAACGGTTCCAGCGCGCGATCGGTGCCGCAGTGACGTACACCACGTCGTAAGGTTCCAACTGGAATTCGGTGCCCATTGCCAGCGCGGAGGCATCAGACAGGTCAAACTGGTACAGCGACGCCAGCCGCTGCGGCTGTTTGCCGCCATTCGGGCGGATCACGAACACGCCGGTGGCGTCGGCCACCGTTTGACTGATCCCTTCGGAACTGCCCAGTGCCTCGGTCAGCGTCATACCGCTGCGGTCCATTTTCAGCGTCGACTGCTTGCCAACCTCTCCCATCACAAATACTTTCAGTTCGTCGTTACGCGGCACATACAGGATGTCGCCCGGCTCCAGCAGATGGTTCTGGCTGATATCGCCGCGCTGCATCAGCGCCTGCAGGGAAATCGGCTGCTCTTTGCCCTGATGCGTCAGCACCACGTTGCGCCAGTCGGCATTATCGGTCAGCCCGCCGGCAGCGTTGATTGCGTCAAGAATGGTCAGCGGCACGTTGGTCACCGCCTGCTGCCCGGAGGTTTTCACTTCGCCGGTCACATAGACTTTCTGCGAGCGGAATGCGGCAATGCTGACGTCGACCTGTGGGCTTTCCACATAGGTCGCCAATCGTCCGGCGATCTGGTTACGCACTTCGCTAACGGTTTTACCTGCTACCTTCACCCGGCCGATGTAGGGGTAGAAGATCGAGCCATCGGCATGTACCCAGTTGCCGGTGTCGCTGGCGCTGCGGTACTGCCCTGCCGGGGTGGTCAGTTCCGGGTGGTCCCAGACGGTAACGTTAAGCACATCACCGATACCAATACGGTATTGATAGCTTTGCAGACGCTGGTCCAGCGCCAGATTTGGCCGCGCCACCGGCTCTACCCGGCGCATTTTTTGCAATAGCAGCGGCGTAACGCGATACACCTGGACCTGCTTGTTCAAATCGAAGTCTTCGTCCTGCTGAGTCACGACGTCTTTGCCATGGGTCGGCAGGTGAGAACCCGGAAAGGCAGTGCAACCGCTGAGCAAAACGCTGGACAGCACCAGTGGCATCCAATGAGGCAAATGAAGGTTCATAACGGTACCGTGAGAAAACGGGCCGCCTTTGCAGCCCGTTGGGGATTAACGATCGGCGGTAGGATTATCAGTAAAGATTCTTGCCTGGCGCGGTTCGTGCAACAGGGCAAAATAACCGAAGAAACAAAATACAAAGGCCAGCAGCATCAGGTGATCCGGTGACTGCAGCACTTCACTACAGATGCCGACACAGGCCAGAGTGACCGCCAACATGCAGCTCATCCCCAGTGCCTGACGCGCATTGAGGCCACGGCGCATCAGAATATGATGCAGATGATCGCGTCCGGCCTTGAACGGGCTCTGGCGACGCATCAAACGGCGCACCATCACGGTCACCATGTCCATCAGCGGGATGGCGATTAACCACAGTGCGGTCACTGGTCGTATTACCGCGTCCTCACCCTGGGTGGCGACAATCAACAACCACAGCACGCTGAAACCAATCACCATGCTGCCGGCATCACCCATGAAAATCTTGTTACGCGCACCGAATGCGCTGAGGTTGAACAGCAGGTAGGCCGCCAGGGCCGCTATCAGGCTCAGACACCACCAGGCCTGAGCCTCATGCCCGGCCAGCCCGAACAAAATGGCCAACGCCATAAAGGTGACACAGGACAGCGCGCCAAGCTGACCGTCGATACCGTCAACCATGTTATAGGCGTTGATCGCCCCCCAGACCGCCAACGGCGTGATTAGCAACGCCGCATAGCCCAGCAGCAACTCCTGGTGGCCCCACAGGAACCCCAATGAAGAGAGTTGCATCCCTGCCGCCAGCATCATCGCCAGCGCGATCCCTCCCTGCACAATGACGCGCGGCGCCACCGGCAGATCAAAACGGTCATCAAGCACCCCCAGCATCACTAATGCGGTGACGCACAACAGATAGGTGGTGCTGTGCGGCAACCAGTCCGGTTGCCAGAAAGTCACCAGAGCCATGATAAGGTAGATAGCAATGCCACCGACCAGCGGTACATGCCCCTGATGGCGCTTACGGGCATTGGGTTTATCCACTAACCCCACCGCCAGTGCAGCGCGGCGGGCAATAACTACCAGCATCAGCGCCAAAATAAATATCACACTCAGTTGATATAACATGGTTCCTCCAGCGAATAAGCACGCTACCGCCCTTGAGTTACAGCTCCCAATGCGCTATTAACAAAAACAATATTTATATTGTCAGGATATAAGTCAGCATGAGTTAATCCTGTTAAATACAGATTTATCCGCTTGCCAGCAGAAAGAATAAAAACCTTAGCGTTGAATAAAGGTATCTCTAGGAAAACTCGTGCTTAATCGTTTTTTCGATCGCCAAATCAAGATCGACCGGCGCCACGAAATCATTTTGCACATTGCTTTTAAATTGCGTTCTGGCGCAGAATTTTTGCACCCGCACTCGGCTAATTGGAAATTTACGGCGACTTATTTTGCTCACCACATCCAAGGCCGTTGCGCCACAGAGACCAAATAAATAGGGAATGCGAATAGTCTTATTACTTTTTCCTAATGAAGAAGAAATAACGTCGACCAGTTGATTCATGGTGAAGTCGGGCTTATCAACATAATTGCTGACCTGATAGATTGCCTGCTGATCCAACGCATGCTCCAGTCTGGCGGCAATATTTTCTACGTAAGCCATAGACTTCATATTATTACCGCTGCCGATCATCACAAAACGGCCGCTGGCGATTTGCCGGAACAGGTTATAAACGTTGCCACGATTATTTTCACCAAACACCACCGTTGGGCGGATGATGGTTAATTTGTTGCTGCCATCGGCTTTGCGCCAGGCTTCGTAAACATACTCGGCCTCCAGCTTTGATTTGCCGTAATGGTTAAAGGGTTCGAAAAGCCCTTCCTCGCCGGTTTCCTGAGTCACGAAGCCGTAAACCGCCACCGAGGAGGTAAAGATGATTTGTTTGATATTCAGCGCCGAAGCCGTCATGCAAACATTGCGCGCACCATCAACGTTAACCTGATAATACAGTGAGACAGGATCGACGTTATCCTGATGCTCGGCCGCAAGGTTAATCACGGCGTCACAACCTACCAGCGCCTGCCGCAGAGTTTCGGGCTGGGTTACATCGCCAAACTGAGAGAGTTCAGGAAAATGCTCACTCGGCTTTTTATCTACGATGGTCAGCACCAGGTCGTTACGCGCACTCAGACGCTTAACCAAACGCGTCCCAATAAAGCCGGAACCCCCGATGATAGCTACTTTACGCTTATCCATAATTTGTCACTCAATCCGGTTTCCCATTATTCCCTACCGCACCATGAGGCAGGACGCTAATTGGCGTTAGAACATGGAATCCAGACTGGACAAAACAGAACGAGCTTTCAAATAACAAATAATGAAATAAAAATATTAGCCGAATGTAAAATTATCGATAAAGGTGAAATATCATCTGGAGCTAATTTTTAACATCGTAAGCAACTTGATACTCCATGGTTTTTCCCGGAAATATAAGATTAATCTTACCCACGCCTTTTACGTCTGAAGTATCGTATTTCACTGGCTGTTTAAACTTCCCCTGCTTGGGATCAACACACTCAATGGTCGCCTGCTCCAGATTTTCACCCTGATACAGACAAAGCAAACTTTGCGGCTCCTTGGTCAAAGGATTGTTCAGCGTCAAAGTGAGTACCACGCGGGTATTGTTTTGAATATCATTGATAATTGGCGGGCGAGTTTGGTTACCCAGCACATATGAAAAATGTGAAATAACCAGCAATGACACGAATACCGACAGGTATTTCACCACGCGAATGGCAGAAAATGAGAAAAAACCCGCTGAAGCCGGAGCTTTGTTTTTTATTGCCGTATTTTTAAGCATTGCGGGCGTGACAGACGAAGAAACCGGAGCAGCAACTTCCTCCGGCCGTTCTATTTCTTCAGTAAGAACTCCATCATCTTTATTGTCACTTTCAGAAAGTTCCGCTTGAATATCTTTATTGTTATCACTTTCGATATTCCATATTTCATCGGCGACATATTCATCCTCTTCAGAAATAAAGTGAAAAACCGCCTTGTTTTCCACCTTATAACCCAGACGAGGAATGGTTCTGATAAGTGTATGCTCAGCATCACCTATTTTTTGGCGAATGGATTTAATTGTTTGATTTATCGTTGAATCTGAGCAATAAGTTCCTTTCCATATGTTTTCTATAATTTCTGTACGGCTAACCAGTTCTGGGGACCTGGCGACAAGAAGTGAAAGTATCTGATACTCCTTCCAACGTAGGCGAAACTTTTCCCTGGACGGTGTCAGAACATCTAGATTCCTAATCTTTATTCTTTTATCAAGATTCACTTTTAATTTCCTTTGCGTGCCTGTCCTGCACACTTTGTATAGAAATATGAAAAAATGTTCAAGAAATTAAATGTAAACTCAACAGGTTGCATTCATCAGATATTTATTTTTATAAAAATTTGCTGATTTCATTTTTTACATCCCTCCTCAAATGGAGGTTATGATTCTTTGAATGACATTATTTCCCTGTTGGCAACATGGTTTCTTATCATGTTTACCGGCAATAAAATACAGCCAACTCGCTGTTTTTAAATAAAAATACAGCCATGTTATAAATTTGTTATTTAAGTGAAATTGTAAAATCTCATCTTGTCAGCGAAGGATATCACCTGTTTTTCCACCTAATCCGATTGCCAGACAGCCTACAAAAAGCCTGCCAAAACAGAATGAGAGTTGTCTGATTTAATCCTTCACGGGACACCAGGTTAAAATATAGAACCAAAATACAAAGGATCATTGTTAACTTTATGGGATGATTTTTTAATAACGAAAAAACCAAAATTCATTACCACGCCATGGGTCATACACAGTGTTTTATTTTCGTAATGAATTCGACTGAAAAATGAAAAATAACCAACAGAAAAAAATCCGTCTACCTAAAGTGAAAAGCACAGTTGAGAGAGAGGCCTATACCCTATAGTTTCCAAGTTGCAGTTAGGCGGCCAACTCGCTCATCCCCAGGCGCTTACTCAAGTAAGTCCCTGGGGTGAGCGGCAAATCTGTCAGGAACAGATTTGAACGCTGCAACTTGAAAGATGACGGGTATATAAACAAAGGGAAAAATGGCGTGCGATAATAAGAATATTACCTAAAGCGAGAGGGATTTCACTGAGGGAGTAAAACTTCACCTGGCAAAGGCAGGAAATAGTTCCTCCCCTGCCGGGGAGGAACTGGGGATATGTGAACTATTTTTTACGGCCGTAGACGACCCAGGTGACCAGCACACAGACTACGTAGAACGCCAGGAAGATTTTCATCGCCTCCACCGGTGAGCCGGTCAACGCCAGGGAGGTGCCAAAGGCTTTTGGGATAAAGAAGCCGCCTGCGGCCCCGATCGCCGAGATGAAACCCAGGGCTGCCGCGGAATCGGTAACCGCTTCGCGTTGAGCGCTTTCGTCACTGCCGCCGCTGGCCTTAACCCGATCTACGGTAATTTTACGGAAGATCACGGCTATCATCTGGAAGGTGGAACCACTGCCCAATCCAGCAGTGAGGAACAGCAGCATAAAGACGCTATAAAATGCGATAAACGACCCCGTATGCCCTGGCCCCGGTAAAGTCAGGAACAGCAAGGCAGCAAACACGGCCATCAACACAAAGTTAATCAGCGTGACGCGAATACCACCGAAGCGATCGGACAGCGCCCCGCCCACCGGCCGTGCCAAAGCGCCAAGGAACGGACCGAAGAAGGCATAATGCAAAATCACCACGTCCGGGAACTGGGTTTTGGACAACATGGCAAAGCCGGCGGAAAAACCGATAAAGGAACCAAAGGTGGCGAGATACAGCAGGCTCAACACCCATAGGTGACCGCGTTTGAGTACCGGCAGTTGCTGACGCAGCGACGCTTTAGAGGCCGCCAGATCGTTCATACCGAACCAGGCTGCCAGCGTACCGACCAGCAGGAAAGGCACCCAAATCCAGGCGGCGTTCTCCAGCCATAATGAGCTGCCATCAGCCTGTACCTGGCCGGTCCCCCCAAAGGCGCCAAAGATGGCAACAGAGATGGCCAGTGGGGCCACCAACTGCATCACACTAACGCCCAGGTTGCCCAGGCCGCCATTCAGACCCAGCGCGCCGCCCTGCCTGGCCTTTGGAAAGAAGAAGCTGATATTGGCCATGCTGGAAGCAAAGTTGGCCCCGGCAAAACCACACAGTAAAGAGATAATCACAAACACGCTATAGGGCGTGGTAGCGTCCTGCACCGCAAACCCCAGCCACAGGCAGGGTACCAGCAGCAGGCCGGTGCTGATCGCCGTCCAGCGACGGCCGCCGAACATCGGGATCACAAAGGAATAAGGCACGCGCAGGATAGCGCCGGAAACGGAAGGTAATGCGGTGAGCATAAACAGCTGATCGGTGGTGAAATTAAAGCCAACCTTATTCAAATTGACCGCGACTGCGCTAAACAGCATCCAGACGCAGAAAGCCAATAGCAGGCAGGGAATGGAGATCCACAGGTTGCGGTTGGCAATGCGTTGGCCGCGTTGTTGCCAGAATGCGGTATCCTCAGGTTGCCAGTCCTGAATAACCGCGCCTGTTTGTTTTGATAATGACGTTGCAGATTGCGACATAAAAACCTCGGACACAGGATGATAACTTCGCCCACCCTAGGCGGCCCCCCCTACGGCAAAGTTGATGTAAATCAACCCGGATGCAGGTAGCCTACCGCCAGAAAAGCCCCGCCATCCCTTTATGAGTAACTCTCCGCATATATTTAAAATCTTGAAAATCAATACATTGGCGATTACACAGCGCCACTGGCAGCGGCTGACAAGGCAGACAGGAAACTAGTGAGTAATTCGTTAGAGGTATGGGGTTATCGCCGGGTATGATGAAAAATAACGCTGGATCGTTACCACACCCGCTGATTACCACCTGCGTTTGTTCCCTGGTTACCAGCCATATCTTGCTCTGCCGTCGGAGATCCAAAACCTATGAAACGCCTGTTAGCACCGCTTTCCATCGTGAACCAGGTGGCCGTCCTGATGTTGCTGCTGGGGATACTGGGCGTGGCCGGTATGAGCATTTCAGCCTGGATGTCGCAAAGCATTCAGGGCAATGCACATGCCATCAACAAAGCCGGTTCGCTGCGAATGCAAAGTTATCGCCTGCTGGCTCAGGTGCCGTTGAATGCACACAGCGAAGCGCTGATCCGCGAGCTGGATCAGGATGCCAACAGCCCCGATCTTCAGCGTTCAGTGACGCAAGAGCAACTGACCGAACAGTTTCAGGCGTTGGATAATTACTGGCAAGAAACCCTGCTGCCAAGGCTGCGGGCGGCCCGACAACCGGCGGAGGCAACCCCGCAGGTGATACATTTTGTTTCCCTGCTCGATACGCTGGTCTCGGATATCGACCACCATACCGAACGTCGGCTGCTGACGGTGATGCTGGTGCAGGCGGTGTTTATCGCGCTGACGCTGTTGCTGCTGGTCGGGACTATCTGTTACCTGCGCCGTCGTCTGCTGCATCCATGGCGTCAATTGGTGGCGATGGCGCAGTCAGCGGGTCGCGGCGATTTCAGCCGCCGTTTTGCCCAGCGTGGCCATCAGGATGAAATGGCTTCACTCGGCGGCGCGTTAAACACCATGTCCGACGAACTGGCCACCATGTACAACGGGCTGGAGCAGCGGGTGGCAGAAAAAACCGCCGATTTGCAGCAAAAGAATCAGGTGCTGAGCTTTTTGTATCACGCCAGCCGTCAGTTACACGCCAATGAGCCTTTATGCAGCCGCCTGACGCCGATCCTCAATCAGTTGCAAACCCTGACGCCACTGCGCGCCATCCAGGTTCGGCTGTACGAAAACAACAGTCAGGAACAGTTTGTCCAGTTGTGCGGCAACCAGCCGCTGCGGCCGGAATATTGCAATAACCCGGTGTGCAGCGCCTGCCTGAGCGACGACGAGCAGCAACAAGCCGATCACCCTTCGTTAAGCTGGAGCCTGAGTGACAAGCTGGGGGATTACGGGGTGATTGTCGCGCAACATGCGCCACAGCGCCCGCTGAATGACGAGCATCGACAATTGATGAGTACCTTGGTCGAACAGTTGACCAGCGTGCTGGCGATTGAACGTCAGGTGGATCATCAACAGCAGTTGATGCTGATGGAAGAGCGCGCAGCGATAGCCCGTGAGCTGCATGACTCCATCGCCCAGTCATTGTCATGCCTGAAGATGCAAACCAGTTGCCTGCAAATGCAGGGTGCCGAACTCTCACCCGCCAACCTGGCGCTGGTACAACAGATGCGCGAAGAGTTAAACATCGCCTACCGCCAGCTGCGTGAACTCTTGACCACCTTCCGCCTGCGGCTGACGGAACCGGGGCTGCTGGCCGCCTTGCAGTCGACGGTGCAGGAGTTTAGCCAACGGCTCGGCATCGCCATCCAGCTCGACTATCAGTTAACGCCGCGTACGGTGCCCGCTTATCAGGCCATCCACCTGTTGCAGATTGCCCGTGAGGCATTAAGCAACATCAACAAACATGCTCAGGCCAGCCAGGTGAGTATTCAGGTCGTCAATCAACGAGGCGAGGTCACTCTGAGCGTCTGCGATAACGGCTGCGGATTGCCGCCAGATACCGATCGCCCCGATCACTACGGCCTGATAATCATGCGCGATCGCGCCAAAAGCCTGCACGGCCACTGCGAGATTTTACCCCGCAGCACCGGCGGCACTGAAGTCCGGGTGGTATTTAAACCGGACAACCACGCCATCGACTAATGGGAGAAACCATGACCACCGAAACTGCCGCTACTATTTTACTGATTGATGACCACCCGATGCTGCGCAATGGCGTAAAACAGCTCATCGGCATGGATTCGCGCCTGCAGGTAATCGCTGAAGCAGGCAACGGCGAACAGGGTGTCTCGTTGGCCGAAGAGCATGATCCGGATCTGATCCTGCTCGATCTGAACATGCCGGGCATCAATGGTCTGGAAACGCTGGATCGCCTGCGCATGATCGCGCTCTCCGGGCGCATTGTGGTGTTTAGCGTGTCAAATCAAGAAGATGACGTAGTCAGTGCGCTAAAACGCGGTGCCGACGGCTATCTGCTGAAAGATATGGAGCCGGAAGAACTGCTGAAAGCGCTGCATCAGGCTGCCGCCGGTCAGATGGTGTTAAGCGAGGCGTTGACGCCGATCCTGGCGGCCAGCCTGCGTGAGAACCGCCCCAGTGCCGAACGCGATATCCAGCAGTTGACGCCACGTGAGCGCGACATTCTCAAGCTGATCGCCCAAGGCCTGCCGAACAAGATGATCGCCCGCAAGCTGACCATCACCGAAAGCACCGTTAAGGTGCACGTCAAACACCTGTTGAAAAAAATGAAGCTGAAATCTCGCGTTGAAGCCGCCGTCTGGGTGCTGCAGGGAAAAAACGGTTAATCACTGCCGTTCAACGGCCCGGTTTCCGCCGGAATAGTGGGCGGTTGCAGTATTTTCGCCGGTGGCAGTCCGTGATCAGCTTCAGCAGAGGCCGTCAGCGGTGGCGTCACCTGCAGTTGGATCCAGTTAGAGGTCACCAACTGCTGCTTGTCGTCTTCCAGCGTCACCGACAGGCGGTATCGGTTGGTGGCATCCGGTGAGTCGTCCCATTGCGGTACAATCAGGCTCCAGCCGTGCGGATCGTTACTGTTTTGCGACGGCGTCAGGCTTAGTGCCTGCGTATCCCCCTGCCAACTGACCCGGGTAATTTTGTTGGTGGTTTTGATTTCCAGCACCAGCGGCAAGGTTTCCCCCGGTTGCAGACGCCAGGGTGGCGTTGCCAGAAACACTTGCAGAGTTTTGCGTTGCTTAAACGCCATCACCGGCACATTTTTCCGTTCGATGTTGTCATAACGGCTGCCACGCAGCGACTTGGCCTGAGCGACATATTCCGGCGAAATCTGCTTCACCAGCGGTACGCCAAGCCGATAACTCAACGCCAGCTCGACCTGATCCTGACTGACCCCACCTTCCCCCATTTTGTGCAGCGCTTTCACCGTCACCAACGGGACCGGTGTGTAATTCACCCCCAGTTGCATGGCACGCGGGTCATTTTGCTTTTTGCCGCTGCCAAACAGATCGACGTTCTCACCCCAGTACTGTTCATAGCTGAGCGAGCCGCCAATCTGGCGGTAAAACGGCAGGTAGCCCTGAGTGGTGATGTCATACCCGCTCGCCGGACGACTGAGGAACTGGGCGTTATCCTTCTGTTGCGCCAGCGCCGACAGCGGATAGTAATAGTTAGCGGAAAAACGCAGATAATCGCCCCAGGCTTCGGCCCCCAGGCTGGCGCGGTTATGCTGACGTGCAAAATCGCTGTCGAGCACCGTGTTATACCCCAATAACCAATCACCGGCGACCCAGCGCTGGCCGAGACCAAAGTTGCCCAGCGAACCCTGGGTTTGCTGCAACAGGCCGAGTTGGCTGTAGGTCAGCAAGCCGTTAACATCATACAGCGGGCTGAACAACTGGCCGTTACTGCCGGAAAAATCCCCCTGGTCGGACATCACCAGCGACAGTTTGGCGTTACCCAGTGGTGAAAGCAGCTCCTGGGCCTGCTGTTGCAACACGCTGCTGGCTTGCCCCACGGCATAGCTCTCGGCGCGGGTGCGCACCTGTTGGCTGGAAACGTTATTCAGGTTACGTTCACCCAGCTGTTTGGCCATGGTGGCCCACTCTTTTTCACGCTCCGCGTCACTCGACGCACTGCCGCCCAGTTCCGGCAAATCGTTGGCCGGTTGCTGAGCCACAGAGTCCGGTGCGGGTGGTGATTCGGCGTAGGCGGGCAACGCGCCAACCAGCCACGCCAGCCCCACCGCTGGTAAACCGCTGGCGGGTGAGAAGAACAATTGAACGACTTTTCTCAATCGGTAACGCGCTTTATGGATAACGTCTGTCATTACACCGTCGCCGCCCCTTCATCCCGAGGGGTAGGCAGATAAACCTTTTTTTGCTGCCGTCACTCCAGACGACAGACAACCCAAACGTTGAGCAGTTTGCTACTCGATATTTCCCCCTAACGGGCACCGGACGGCCAAACTGCATCATGAACCCTAAAGTCTAGTGGGTTCCTCATCAGAAACAATCAGATAAACCTCATTCAACCAGGTGACAACGTCATACATAGCTCAATAATTTTAGCCAGTGATGTGATGGCCAGAAAAACGCTGAAACTCTTGCGGCTGAAATCGAAAATTCACTTTATTTCATCGCTGATTTTGGCGAAAAAAACCGCACATTAACATTCGAAAATAAATCAATCTATTGATTATGCTTAGTAATTCGCAATTTCAGTGTATTTCACCTGGTATTTAACAACATCTTGCGACCCCCTGCGCAATACCGATAATCGGTAAGTCATTTGCTCTGCATGAAACCCTTTTTGCCGCTATTTTGAACGCTAATTTCAGACCGGCAAGGACGCTTTTATGTTCGATAATCCTCAGCTCGATTTCTGGTTTCGTGGCCTGTTTATCCCGGCCATGTTACTGCCCGCCACCCTCGCCCCTCGGCTGATAAGCACCCTGCCGCCAGGCTTGACGCAGTACCGCATACCGAGGGTGCGCAGGGTGATGTTGATAGCCGTCAGTGCCGGGCTGGCAGCCCTGCCTTTCTCTATTCCACTGCTGCAACGGTTATTGCTGCTGCCGGTAGCAACGATATTGCTGGCGCTGGCTCTCATTGACTGGCAACACCGACTATTACCCGATCGCCTGACCCAACCGCTGCTATGGGCCGGGCTGTTAGTCAATCAGCAAGGCTATTTTGTTTCGCTGACCGAGGCGGTAACCGGGGCCAGCATCGGTTATCTTTCACTGTGGTTGCTCAATGCGGCCTATCGCCGCAGGCGGAAAACGGACGGTATCGGTCAGGGAGATTTTAAACTGTTGGCGGCACTGGGTGCCTGGACCGGCTGGGCCACCCTGCCGATGCTGGTCACCGGTGCCGCAGCGGTCGGGCTGTGCGCGACGGCGCTAACCGGTTTACTGCGCAAACCCGGCAGGCAGGATACGCTGCCATTTGGTCTTTATCTGGCGCTTGCCGGCTGGCTGGTTCTGTTGGCAAACGCTGATATCGGCCCTTCACCCTGACACCAGGCTGACCTGGAAAGTCGGTACTTTTACCGGTATCTCAGTGACAACAGCCGGCGCGCCGTACAGACTGACCACCTCGCCAATCACCAGCAGGCTGGGTGACACCGGCCGCTGACGGGCAATTAACAGCGGTAACTCGGCCAAAGTCCCAATCAATACCCGCTGCTGCGGTAGCGTGCCACGTTCAATAATTGCCAAAGGTGTCTGTGCCGCCATGCCATGCTGCACCAGTTGCGTAGCTATGGTTTCGCTTAATGTCAGCCCCATATAAAACACCAGCGTCTGACCTGCAGTGACCAAGGCGCGCCAGTCCAGGTTCACCTCGCCATTGCGGCAATGGCCGGTGACAAAACGCACCGATTGCGCGTAATCACGGTGTGTCAGTGGGATACCGCTTGCTGCCGCACAACCACTGGCAGCGGTGATACCCGGTACCACATGGCAAACCACGCCATGACGCTGCAACTCAACCATCTCCTCCCCACCGCGACCAAAAATAAAAGGGTCACCGCCCTTGAGTCGCACGACCCGATTACCGGACAGGGCTAACTCGACCAGCAGGTGATCGATCTGCTTTTGTGACAGCGTGTGGCAACCCATCGATTTTCCCACGTCAATACGCAGTGCCTCCGGCGGCAGCAGGGCCATCACCGCCGGGGAAACCAAACGATCGAACACCACCACGTCCGCCTGTCGGATCACCCGTAGCGCCTTTAACGTCAGCAGCTCAGCGTCACCCGGACCAGCCCCCACCAGCCACACTTCACCACGGCATACCGGCTGCCGCAGATCGCCGGCCAGCATCAGTTTATCTATATTGTTCATCTCACCACCTCCGCTAGGCCACCCGTTGGGCTGTATGCTGTTGAATCAGTTTTTTCAGCTCGGGCAGGCAGGAACCACAGTTAGTGCCGCATTGCAGGCTGGCACCCAATGCCTCAGTGCTGTGGCAACCCTGCTCGATTGCCACAATGATGCGATTCTCGCCTACGCCAAAACAGCTACAAATCGTGGAGCCCGCCGCTGACTGACCCGGTGCCCCCCGCCCCGCCAGCAGTGCCAGCCGTTCCGCCCCGGTGCTGGGAGCCTGCTCAAAGGCGTGGAGGATCGCCGGACGATCCAGCACCGGGGCATGTTGGCGGACATAAAACGCCAATTGCACCTCGCCCTGCCGCCAGCCAATCAGGTGCAGACCACGCTGGGCCAACTGAGCCGTTTGCAGCGTCAGCCCCTCCAGCGAGAAATGCCGCCGTAGCCAGGCTTGCCAGTCTTCAACCGGCTGCTGCCCGGCCATAATGTAGTGAGTCAAATCATCCTGCGCGACACGGCTCCAGTAGATCCCCTTGGGGGCGGCAACCTCGGCACGAATAAAAATCTCAGCCTGCCAGCTCGTGGGCCAATGACTGACCCGCACTGGCGCATGTTTGCTTTCCGGCTGGCCGGAGTCGGCATCCACCAGCGGTGGGATCAGGCTGTCGACCCGCCCCTGTGCTGTGAATTGATTGTTCCAGTGCATAGGAGCAAACAGGCTACCGCGCCGCTGTCCCGGATTGTACTGCGCGCGCGCCAGCATCCAGCCGTGGGGCGAGCTCAGTCGAACCAGACTGCTATCGGCAATGCCCAGTTTGTCCGCATCCTGCGGGTGTATTTCGCAGAAGGGTTCACTCAAATGGCGCATCAGCCGCGATGCCTTGCCGGTGCGCGTCATGGTGTGCCACTGATCGCGTATGCGACCGGTGTTCAACACCAGCGGATAACCGGCTGATACTGCATTGTGCGGCAAGCGTGGCGTCACCGGCAGCAGTCGCGCCTTGCCGTCGGCATGGAAAAAGCGCCCATCGCCAAACATTCGTCGACAACCATCAGGATGCTGTGCATTGACCGGCCACTGTACCGGTGCCATCTGCAACCATTGCTGTAGATCCCATCCCGCCAACTGACTGATATCGAACGCACGGGTGCCGTTATTTTCAAAACCTGACAGCGCCGCGTGCTCACTGAATACCTCCGAAGGATGTTGATAACCAAACGCCGCACCATACCCCATCCGCTGCGCAACCTGGCTAAGGATCCACCAGTCGGCACGGGCTTGCCCCGGTACCGGCAAAAATGCGCGCTGGCGTGAAATACAGCGTTCGGAATTGGTCACGCTGCCCTCCTTTTCTCCCCAGGCCAGTGCAGGCAGGCGGATATGCGCCAACTCAGCGGTATCGGTCATCGCCATCACTTCGGACACCACCACCAATGGGCAGTGTTTTAGCGCCTGCCTTACTGCATCGGCATCCGGCAGGGAGACCACCGGGTTAGTGCCCATAATCCACACCGCCTTTACCTGCCCGGCAGCAATCGCCTGGAATAGATCCACCGCATTCAGCCCCGGTTGTTGAGCAATGCGCGGCGACTGCCAAAAACGCCGTACCCGGTCGATATCCTCGGGGGTGAACGCCATATGTGCCGCCAGCTGATTGGCTAATCCGCCGACTTCCCGCCCGCCCATGGCATTGGGTTGACCGGTGATTGAAAACGGGCCGCTGCCCACGCGGCCAATGCGCCCCCCCGCCAGGTGCAGATTGATAATCGCATTGCATTTATCCGCACCGCTGGTCGATTGGTTAATACCCATCGAATAGAGCGTGACCCAGTTATGGGACGCGGTAAGCAGGTGGAAAAACGCCAGCACGGCACTCAGTGGCAGCTCGCAAAACTCGGCCACCCGCTGCGGGGTCCAATCCACCGCCGCAGCCAACGTAGCCTCGGTGCCGTTGGCATGCCGTTGCAAAAAGGCGGTATCCAGCTTCTGCTGTTCTGCCAGCCAGCGCAGCCCCCCGGTAAACAAAGCCGCGTCGCTGCCGGGGCGCAGCGGCAAATGCAAGTCGGCAATATCGCAGGTCGCCGTCTCACGCGGGTCAATCACCACCACCCGCATCTGCGGGCGCAGCTTACGGGCTTTCACCAGCCGTTGATAGACCACCGGATGCGCCCAGGCGGTGTTGGAACCGGTCAATATCACCAGATCCGCCTGTTCGATATCTTCATAGCTGCAGGGCACCACATCACCGCCGAATGCCCGCTTGTAGCCGACCACCGCCGACGCCATACACAGTCGGGAGTTAGTATCGATATTGGCCGCACCGATGAATCCCTTCATCAGTTTGTTTGCCACGTAATAATCTTCGGTCAGCAGTTGGCCGGAGGCATAAAACGCCACCGCCTGCGGGCCATATTGCTCAATAATCTGGCTAAAACGCTGTGCCACCTGCTCAAGCGCCTGATCCCAGCTAACCGGCAGGCCATCAACCTGCGGCTGTAACAAGCGGCCCGTCAAGCTCAGTGTTTCACCCAGCGCGCTACCTTTGACGCACAGTCGCCCCTGATTGGCCGGGTGCGCCACATCGCCGCGGACCGCCAGCTCACCATTGTTCTGCTGTTCAATGGCGACCCCACAACCCACGCCACAGTATGGGCAAGTGGTGCAATGTACGGCGTTCATGACGTCACTTCCGCCGTTTCTGGTCGTTTGGCCTGTACCGACAGTGGTGTACTGCCTACCCACACGCGGCCAGCCTCGACCCGCACCGGCCAGACGGTGACAGCACGCCCGGTATTATCCACGCAGATGCCGTCACTCAGGCGAAAACGCTGTTTGTACAACGGGGAAATCACCACGGGTTCGCCGGCTACGTCACCCAGCAGCCCGCGTGCCAGTACGTTGGCGTCGCTGTCCGGCTCCAGATTGGCCAACGCATAAACCCCCTTGTCCGGCAGATGGAATAGCGCAATCTGTCGCTGCCCCAGCCGGGCGGCAATACCGGCGTTGGCCGGGATTTCCGCCAGCGCACAGACATCCTGCCACTGTTCCTGGGCGGCCGCAGCCGGTTGCACCTCAATCATCTGCCCACGTTCCACAGCTGTCGCCGGGCGACGTTGTCCGCGCTCCGCCTGCCAGACTATGGCCTCATCCGGCTGCTCGCTGTTAACAAACGGACGGAACAGTTTGAGGCGATCCGGGCTGGCGAGCGTGGTTTGCCATTCACATTGGTAATGACTGACCACAGTTTCCATTTCGGCGTCCAATTCGCTACCGATCCCCAGGCTGTCTTGCAAGACCACTTCACGCAGGTAGTCCAGCCCGCCTTCCAGATTGTCCATCCAGGTGCTGGTGCGCTGCAGGCGATCGGCGGTACGAATGTAGAACATCAGGAAACGGTCGACCGTACGGATCAGCGTTGCGGTATCAAGATCGCTGGCAAACAAATCTGCATGGCGTGGTTTCATGCCGCCGTTGCCGCACAGGTACAGGTTCCAGCCTTTATCAGTGGCAATGACCCCGACGTCTTTGCTCTGCGCCTCTGCGCACTCTCGGGTACAGCCGGAAACCGCCATCTTGATTTTATGTGGCGACCTCACCCCCTTGTAACGATGCTCCAGTTCGATAGCCAGCGCGGTGGAATCCTGCACGCCATAGCGGCACCAACTGGAACCGACGCAAGATTTCACCGTGCGCAGTGACTTGCCGTAGGCATGCCCGGTTTCAAATCCGGCGTCGACCAATTGCTGCCAAATCTCCGGCAATTGCTCCAGCCGGGCGCCGAACAGGTCAACCCGCTGGCCACCGGTAATCTTGGTGTAGAGCTGATAGCGCTGGGCAATTTGGCCGATGGCGATCAACCCTTGCGGAGTGATTTCCCCGGCCGGTACCCGTGGGACCACCGAATAGGTGCCGTCTTTCTGGATATTGGCAAAAAAACGATCGTTGGTATCCTGCAGCGGCAGGTGCTGCGGCTTGAGCAGATATTCGTTCCAGCACGAAGCCAAAATCGACCCCGCCAGCGGTTTGCACACCTCACAGCCATACCCATGACCATGCCGGGCCAGCAACTCGTCAAAGGTGCGGATGTTGCCGACGCGGACCAGGTGATACAGCTCCTGGCGCGAATAGGCGAAATGCTCGCAAATGTCTTTCTTCACGTTCACGCCGCGCTGCTGCAATTCGTGCTCCATCAGCTGTTTGACCAAGGCCGCGCAGCCACCACAGCCGGTGCCCGCTTTGGTACAGGCTTTGACCGCCGCCAAATCGCCGCAACCTTGTTCCACCGCGGCACTGATATCGCCCTTGCTGACGTTATGACAAGAACAGATCTGCGCCGTGGCCGGCAAGGCGGAAACGCCCAGCGCTTTCGGTGCAGCCCCTGCCGTTGCGGGTAAAATCAGGCTTTCCGGCACGGCAGGTAACGGCAGGTCATTTAGCATCATCTGCTGCAGCGTACTGTATTGCGCACTGTCGCCCACCAGTACCGCCCCCAGCAATCGCTTGCCGTCCGCGTCAATCACCAATTTTTTATACACTTGCTCCGGGCCGTCGACCCAAGTGTAACTCTGGCTGCCGGGAGTGTGACCATGAGCATCACCGATCGACGCGACTTCCACACCCAACAATTTCAGTTTGGTGCTCATGTCCGCGCCACAGAACACGTTTTCGCCGCCAGCCAGCCGATCGGCCAGGATGCGTGCCATTTGGTAGCCCGGTGCCACCAGGCCGAAAATTTGCCCGTTCCACAAGGCGCACTCACCGATAGCATAAATCGCCTCATCGCTGGTGCGGCACTGGCTATCGATCACAATGCCGCCGCGTGCCCCCACTTCCAGTTCGGCAGCACGGGCAAGCTGGTCACGAGGACGAATGCCGGCAGAAAACAGGATTAAATCAGCCTCTAAGCGCTCACCATCGGCAAAGTTCATGCAGTGACGGTGTAACGAACCGTCACTAATCGCCTGAGTTTGCTTGCCAGTATGCACGCTGACGCCCAATGCCTCGATTTTGTTGCGCAGCATGGTCGCGCCACCGTCATCTAACTGTACCCCCATCAGGCGCGGCGCAAACTCCACCACATGGGTGTTAAGCCCAAGCTGGCGCAACGCGTTGGCAGCCTCCAACCCCAGCAAGCCGCCACCGACCACCACCCCGACGCGCGCGGTTTTGGCGCAGTCTGCGATTGCGGCCAGATCGTCGAGCGTGCGGTAAACCAGGCAGCCAGGGCGATCATTGCCGGGGATCGGTGGCACAAACGGATAGGAGCCGGTCGCCAGCACCAACCGGTCATAAGCCGTCTCACGGCCCTCGGCATCCATCACGCATTTACGTTGTCTGTCGATGGCGCACACCTCCTGCCCCAAGCGCAGCTCTATACCATTACGTTCGAAGAAGTCCGCCTCGACCATCGACAGCGAGTCCGCACTGCGGCCGGAGAAAAACTCGGACAGGTGTACCCGGTCATAAGCTGCCACCGACTCTTCGCCAAACACCACAATGTGGTACTGCAAATGCAGCTCGCGAGTGACCAGTTGTTCCAGGAAGTGATGACCGACCATGCCGTGACCGGCAACCAACAAGACGGGCTTGTGCATATCAGATATCCTCTCGTCAGACGCCGCAGGCGTCAGGGGTTCGCTGCTGCCAAACAGTAAGTCATCCGGGTGTTGCACCGGCAGGCCAAGCTGCTGCAGATAAAAAGGGCTGTCCTGAGCGTCGCCATACAACACCACGCCCTGTAATTTGCCGTCACGCACCAACAGGCGGCGGTAATGCTGCGCCTGCGGATCTTCGGCGTGATGAACCTCGGTGAGCCCGTTGACAACCATTTCGCCAGCGCTAAAGACCTCGACGCCACTGACTTTCAGGCGGGTATGCAACGGCGTTGGTCGGTAGCCCGCCACCGACTCCCCGCTCAGCCGTCGCGCCAACAGTTCAGCCTGCTGCCAGCAGGGAGCCACCAGGCCCAAAGTGCCCTCGCCAAACTGAGCACATTCACCGATGGCAAACACCGCCGGATCTGCCGTTTGCATCTGGTCGTCGATCACGATGCCACGCCGACAGGCCAGTCCGGCGGCCTGCGCCAGGCTAATTTCCGGCTGCACCCCGATGGCGATCACCACCAGTTCGCAGGCCACTATTTCGCCGTTACTCAGGCTAGCCGAATTCACCTGTTCGTTTCCCTGAAACCGGCTGACTTCGCAGTTCAACCGGCATTCGATACCACGCTGCAGCAGGTTATGTTGCAACATCCGCCCCGCCTGAGCGTCCAACTGGCGTTCCATCAGGTGCTCGCCCCGGTGTACCACGGTGACGCGCATGCCTCGCTGCGCCAGTGCCGCTGCCGCCTCAATCCCCAATACGCCGCCGCCCATCACCAACGCCGACCGGCCCGGACGGCAACGGCTAAGCATCGCTTCAACATCATCCAAGGTGCGAAAACCATAAACGCCGTTTAATGCCCCACCCGGCAGCGGTGGCCGCAAGGGGCGTGAACCCGTCGCCAACACCAGCAGGTCATAAGGCAACCGATGCCGGGCAGTACTCACCCACTTTTGCTGCCGATCCACCGTCAATACCGGGTCTCCGGCCAGCAGTTGCACCCCCTGCTGCCGATACCAGTCATAGTCATGCAGCAGGGTGTCGCTGAACGTTTTGTCCCCCGCCAACACCGGCGACAGCAGAATGCGGTTGTAGTTACCCCGCGGCTCTTCGCCAATCACTGTGATGGCATAGTGCGCAGGCCGCAGCCGGCAAAGGGTTTCCACCAGCCGCATACCCGCCATGCCGTTACCAATCACCACCAGTCTGGGTTTATCCATCGTCTGGCTCTCATGCCGCTTTCGCGTGCTTTTCGTAAAGGAATTTCAGCACCTGCCGACGGTAATGGTGATATTGCGGATCATCCGCCAGCGCTACCCGTGAACGTGGGCGCGGCAGCGCCACCGGCAAGATTTCACCGACGGTGGCCGACGGGCCATTGGTCATCATTAGTACCCGGTCTGACAGCAGCACCGCTTCGTCAACGTCGTGAGTGATCAGCACTATGGTCGTGTGCAGCCGCTGCTGGATTTCCATCACCGCGTCCTGCAGATGTGCACGCGTCAGCGCGTCCAGGGCGCCAAAGGGTTCATCCATCAACAGCACTTTGGGTTTCATCGCCAATGCGCGAGCTATGCCAACGCGCTGCTTCATACCACCGGAGATTTCATGCGGACGTTTTTCCAGCGCATGGCTCATATGCACCAGCGCCAGGTTGTGTTCAATCCAGTCGCGCATTTCACTGCGCGTCATCTCATGACGAAACACCTGATGCACCGCCAGCGCCACATTCTCGTAAGTCGTCAGCCACGGCAGCAGCGAATGGTTCTGAAACACCACACCGCGCTCCGGGCCAGGCCCGGTGATTTGCCGGTTGTCACACAGCAACACGCCGTCGCTGGGCAAGGTCAGCCCGGCGATCAAATTCAGCAGCGTTGATTTACCGCAGCCGGAGTGGCCGATCAGGCTGAGAGTTTCCCCAACCTGAATATCAAAGCTCACCCGCTCCAGCGCAATAAACTCCCCCTGCGGGGTGGCAAAACGCTGGCTGACGTTCTGGACCTGAATAATCGGTTTCATGACGTACTCCTAGCGGTTCGGATAACTAAAACGTTTTGCCAATAACATCAGTCCCTGTTCGAGCAACAGCCCGACCACACCGATCACGATAATGGCAATAATGATGTTTTCGACGTTGAGGTTGTTCCACTCATTCCAGATCCAAAAACCAATGCCGATACCGCCGGTCAGCATTTCCGCCGCCACAATCACCAGCCAGGCGATGCCGATAGACAGACGCACGCCAGTCAGCACGTAAGGTAGCACCGCAGGGAACAGGATTTTGCGCATCACCGTCCACTCCGACAGCTTGAGCACCCGCGCCACGTTGAGGTAATCCTGCGGAATACGCGTGACACCCTCGGCGGTGTTGAGAATCATCGGCCAGATGGAGCAGATGAAAATGGTCCAGGTTGAAGCCGGCTCCGCCCGCTGGAACAGCAGCAGGCCAATCGGCAACCAGGCCAGCGGACTGACCGGGCGCAGCAGTGAAATGATCGGGTTGAGCATGTTGGCCAGAAACGCAAAACGCCCCAGCAGAAAACCGGCCGGAATACCGACCAGGGCCGCTAGCCCAAAACCGGTCGCCACACGCTGCAGCGAAGCCAGTACGTTCCAGCCAATGCCCTGATCGTTCGGCCCGGTGGAATAGAATGGGTCGGCAAACAGCACCAGTGCCGCCTGCCAGGTGGCCCAAGGCGTCGGGAACCCCTTGCTGTTAAGCGCCGCAACCTGCCAGACCACAAGGGTCAACACCAATCCGAATACCGCGGGAACGCCCCGGCGGAAAGCCTGTTGTAACAGCAACCCCCTGCGGGTTTTACGAGGCAGCGGTGACTTGACCTGGCGCTTTAGCGGCACAATTTCCGCACTGATTTCTGCACGGGATGACGCAGGAATATCGATTCGTTCAGCAAGATTTTTCATTGGTCGCCTCAACGCTTTAAAGTGAAACTGTTGGCGTATTCCGCCGGATTGCTACCGTCCCAGCGCTTGCCGTCTAACAACGTGCTGGTACGCATATCCCCGGTGGGCAGGTTCACCCCACCCACCGCGCTGGCTGCCTGCTTATAGTTTTCTATGCGATTGATTTTCTTCGCTACGGCCAGATAGTCCGGTTCGGCATTCAACAGGCCCCAGCGGCGATGCTGGGTCAGGAACCACATGCCGTCAGACAGATAGGGATAGCTCACCTCGCCATCGTGGAAAAAACGCATCGCATGCGCGTCCTGCCACGACTTGCCCAGCCCATTCTGGTATTGGCCAAGCATGCGACCGGTAATGATCTCCGGTTTGGTATTGATGTAGGCGCGCCCCGCCACCACCTGAGCAGTTTCCTGTCGGTTGGCGTCCGAACTGTCGATCCAGCGTGCGGCGTCAAGTACCGCAGCGGTCAGCGCACGAGCGCTATTGGGGTTGGCCGTCACCCAGTCGCCGGTGGTGCCCAGCACCTTTTCCGGGTGATCAGGCCAAATCTCCTGGCTGGTCACGGCGGTAAAGCCAATGTCCTCGGCAATTGCGCGTTGGTTCCACGGCTCACCCACACAAAAGCCGCTCATGTTGCCGATTTTCATGTTCATCACCATCTGCGGCGGCGGTACCACCACATTACGCACGTCGTCAAACGGGTGAATTCCGGCGTTGGCCAGCCAGTAATACAACCACATGGCGTGGGTGCCGGTCGGGAAGGTTTGGGCGAAGGTATAGGTGCCTTTGGCGCTGGCATCGACGGTTTTTTTCAAGCTGGCCGCATCGCTGACGCCGGCCTGCTTTAACTGGTTGGAGAGCGTGATCGCCTGGCCGTTGTTGTTGAGCGTCATCAACACCGCCATATCCTGCTGTGGCCCGGCGACGCCTAGCTGCAGGCCATACACCATGCCGTACAGCACGTGCGCCGCATCCAGTTCACCGGACAAAAGTTTGTCGCGCACCGCCGCCCAACTGGCCTCCTTGCTGGGGATAATTTTGATGCCGTACTTCAGATCGAACTGTTTAACTGCCGCCATCACCACCGAAGCGCAGTCGGTAAGTGGAATAAAGCCCACGCGGATCTCTTTTTTCTCCGGGGCGTCAGAGCCTGCCGCCCAGGCGGCGTTCATCAGGCCAGGCAACATCATGCTGCCGCCCAGTGCCGCGCTACCGGCCAAAAATCGGCGGCGCGTCAGGTTAAACCCGGAGGGTTTGGTGTGCGTCATCGGCAAGTCCTTCAATCAGGCGATAAAATAAAAAAGGCGTCCCATCAGCACATTCCACCGTTGGGGTGAACATGCTGAAAGGACGCCTTTATCCATAATCTTGTTGGCAACCCGACCGCCATTGGCCGGGTTACGTTTTAGTAATGCAGCTTACGTGCCAATAATGCACACCCGTCATACTTGAAGCAGCCTCTGTGTTGGCTGCACGCCTTGATGCAACTCCAATTATTTAGGGTTTTAATATCGGATGCTGACAGAGAAACGGCATGCCACATCCGAGATGATAGATGCACCCTATACTGCTCTCGCGTGATTCGGGGCTAACCTCTACACCTTATAGGTAGCGTTTTGCACAATTAAAAGGCAGTAACTGCACTGATGGTGTGCATATACTCCTTAGGGAGCATTCCCGCTAGGCGGCAGAATATCCGCCACCGCCAGCATGGCGTTGGCGATATCAATCAGCCGTTGGTTCTGGTTCATCGCCATCTTCAGCAACAGTCGATGGGCCGCCTCCTCGGTTAAGCCGCGATGCTGAATCAACAGAGCCTTAGCGCGTTCTATCTGCTTGCGTTCACTCAAGGTCGCGCGCGCCGTTGCCAGTTCTTCCGACAGCGCATGCAGTCGTTGTGACTGCTGCTGAATCAATTCCAGCATCGAGCGCCCCAGACGCGGATGGAGGCCGTCCCCCTCCAGTGGCGATGCATCCCTCAAGGGTGCAGCCACAAAAACCGCGTAACTTTCTCGCATCGGCTGTGGCGCGTAATCTGCACCGTCTGCAGCCAGTGCGCGCTGAGCCTGCGTCAGATTGTGGCGGCAACTGACCATCAGCGCCTCCTCGAGCCGGTCCTCAATCTGTTTCATCAAATCGATACGAGCACTGGTGATCTCAAACCAGCGCAGACTGGTGTCAGCTTTATTACTCAGTTGAAATTGGGTACAGGCGATACGGCGCAGACGCTCAAACTCACGGTCATCTTGTTGCTGCATACGCCGCCACTGGGCCAACGATGGCTCATCGGCAAACTCGTTGAAGGTAGTAAAACAGCGTTCTTGTCCTTCGATGAGCACCAGTAGCTGCTGATGCGCCGACTCATCGAAATGCATGGAGGCAAAACCGGCCGCACCGATTGCCCGTTCCTGCCCGGCCAGTTCCTTGCCCTGCATAAAACTGAACATGGCGATCAACGCACGTGCCGTGGTGGGTTCCGCACAGGCATCCGCCGCTTCAAACACCAGCGCCAGCAGGCTATGAATAACTTCATTAAAGGTGCCCATGGCGTCAGGCTGTAGAATTTGGCGTTGCTGCACCTGGCAACGCAGCACGGGCAAGCCGGCAAGCTTATGCAACGCGCATGCAATGCGGCTGAACAGGCGGCTAGCGCTGGCCAGAGGTGCGGTGCTGTCATCCAACTGCATCAGTTGGCGCTGCACCGCCAGCTCGGCCTGCTCAACTTCCTGCGCCCTTCCGGCCAGGCGTTCACCGAACAGTGCCCCCTGTGAACACAGGTAAATATTGACGGTACCGCGTTCCCGTTGGAGTACGTGGATCAGTTGGCAAACCCGGCCGACCAACTGCCCCATTTGCAACAATTGTTGTAGCACGGTGATCTCACAGCGCTTGGAGGCCAGCAAAAATTCACTGGCGCTGGGCGGGAAGGCGTGATTACGGCTCATAACAGGATCCCCGATTCGCTAAATAAACCGATCCTGCAAAAGCCGTGCCGTAGCGGGCTATTTACTCACGCGATCCAGAGACAGCATGCTGTTGGCGATATCCACTTTGGCGTCTTTGATGTTATCGCGCAGCGCCACCAGCGTTTGCCCCTGCAATGCCACCACGTAAGGTGAACGGGTCTGTAATTCACGCTGTAAGCTGGCATAGTGGGCGGCGCGTTTTGCCCCGTCACCTTCCCTCCGATTAAATCTGGTAATCGATCACCGTATCGAGCTGTGAGGAAAATACTTTGTCTTTGATTTCGGTTAGCGACAGCGTCGGGTTACACAGCTGGATAAATCGCCAGGCATAGTTACGTTGTAACTGACTGCGTTTCAAGCCTAACCAAACGGTATTAGGTTCGAACAGATGCTCGGCGTTAAGGCTGACCAACCCATGGTCGCGTTCCTTCTCGTATGACATATCCGCCAGAACGCCAACCCCCAAACCTAGTTCAACATAAGTTTTAATCACATCTGAATCCTGTGCGCTCAAGGCAATATCCGGCGTTAACCCAGCGGCTTTGAACGCGCTATCCAGCCGTGAACGACCAGTTATGCCCTGTCGGTAGGTAATCAGCGGCAAGGTGCTGAGCATTTCCAGCGTCACCTGCGGCTGGCGGGTCAGTTCATGCCCCTCCGGCACCAGAATGGTGTGATGCCAGCGGTAATAAGGAAACGCCGCCAGAGACTCATCACTCATTAGCCGCTCACTGGCAATACCGATATCGGCTTCGCCGGAAGCCAGCATGCCGACGATTTCCTCGGGACTGCCCTGATTCAACACCACTCTCACTCGTGGATACAGCGCCCGGAACTCTTTAATCACCCCCGGCAGGCTATAGCGCGCCTGGGTATGGGTAGTGGCGATATGCAACTGGCCAGAATCGTTACTGCTGAAGACGTCCGCCAAACGGCGGATGTTATTAGCATCATTCAGGATGCGCTCCGCCACCACCAGCAGCTCTTTGCCCGGCTCGGTCATGCCTAATAAACGCTTGCCGCGGCGAATAAATATCTCAATGCCCAGCTCTTCTTCCAGTTCCCGAATATGACGGCTGACCCCTGATTGTGAGGTAAATAAAGTGTTGGCCACCTCAGTCAGGTTGTAGTTACAGCGCGCCGATTCCCGAATAATTTTTAATTGTTGAAAGTTCATCCACTCCCCCGGTCGAACAATTATTGTTAACACAGTGATACGGAGTCTGCCGTGAGGGGACAAATAAGAAATAACCTTTAGTTATGCATTTTGATGCTAAGTGAATTTTTCAGCGCTGTGAGTTAGCATTTTTTCTAGTCTGTAAATAACCAATTTCTTTAAAAGCAAAGAGATAAATATCCATCTTAAAATTGTGGCTTAAATGCTTATGCAGAATAAAGTTATTAAATATAGGTATTAGATATATGAAACGCAAAAGGCTCAACATGTTGAGCCTCAGACTGATGATAAACCTCATTCCTGCCCAGAGCGAGTAGAGGCCGATAAACAAAAATCAGGAAAATCAATTTATTGATTTTTGGCTGCTCACCACAAAGCAGGAAAAACCACGCTTTTTCCTGCTTTGTCAGCAACCTAAAGGCTCAACATGTTGAGCCTTTTAAAAACGGGGTGTAGGGATTAGGCCGTCGCCTCTCCAGCAACAGGGCCGGAGGTATTCTGTTGCAACCACTGCTGCACATAGCTGACCAAATCGCCAATGCCGTCGTCCTTCATGCCATGGTTTTTCAGCTCGGTATCGAGTGAGAACAGATACTGGGCGTTGGTGCCCAATGGCCCGCTGGCGCTGGCGATCAACGGGGCAATCACCTGGTGGCTAGTATCTTCTTCAAACAGCGGGTGCTGCGGGTTCATCACAAACACCAACGCGGTCACCACCTGGCCATCGGACAGGGTGAGGTCACACCAGGTCGGCAAATAACAGCCGGTCAGCATTTCACGTTTCCACAGCAGTTCCAGCTCTTCGCGCAGCTTGGCCTCCGGCAGGCGAAATGCCAGACCGGTGGTATCGCCCCCCTCTTTCAGCGCCAACATACGCCCCGGCTGATGCAAGGTGCCACGTCCGGCAGTCAACCGCAAACAGAAGGCACGGTGCCAACCTTGCAGCGTGGCCGGTCGCACCTCTTCGGGTTCAAACACCGGGTTCCACATCAATGAACCGTAGCCGAAAACCCACACCGGGCTGTTACCCGGTCGGCGGGATAAAGTACAATCCAGTGAGGCCGCACGCTGCTCTGATGTCAGTAACAGCGACTCCTCAATGGTACCGAATGCTGTTTTGCAATCCGCATTTTGCAGAAAATCTCGCGTTAACACCTTAACAACCTCCCGGGAATAAGATTGCTCATACTCCCTAACCACTGTTCATCTTTATTATTGAGTGCGGAATTTTATTAATTCTATAACCCTTTCCGCGATAATAATGACCTTATTCTTTTCTCATGGAGCAATCAAGTTTCACACGTGGTTTAAAGTGAAAAAGTATTTGTACTCGGCAGCAATAATATCGAAAGGTAAAATGCCGCACCTAAGCATAACGAGATAATGCCGCTCAATTAGGTTATCCCGTCGTAAAAATGCCTGCTTTTGCACGTAGCTGCCGTTGTCATCACCGCCACCAGCAAACAATTCTCATTATCAAATGGCATGATATACTCAGCGCCAAACGAACATAAGGAGAACCCCGTGACTACCGAAGCCCCACGCTCACGCGCACCCTACCTGATTGCAGTCAGTGCCATTCGCGATATTACCCCGCACCTGCGCCGTATCACCTTCACCGCGCCGGACCTGCGCTATTACCCGGCCAACGCCGCCGCCGCACACATTAAGATTTTTCTACCGCTTGCAGGCCAGACACAACCGGATCTGCCGACGCTGACCGAAAACGGCCCGCGCTGGGCAGTTGACGCGGTACGCCCCATTGTTCGCACCTATTCCATCCGTGCAGTGCGTCCAGAGCTGGCGGAGGTCGACATTGAATTTGCCATTCATGACCACAGTGGGCCGGCGGTTGATTTTGCACGCGCGGCAAAAGCAGGCGATAAAATTGGCATCAGTAACCCCGGTGGCCCGAAACCCATGCTGCCAGAGGCCGATTTCTACTGCCTGGCCGGTGATCCTGCTTCTTTACCCGCGCTGGCGGCTTTGCTGGAAAGGCTACCGGCACACAGCGAAGGCAATGCCTTTATCCGCGTAGATAGCGCAGCCGACGTGATCGAGCTGAAAAAACCTGCTGGCCTTGAGTTGAGCTGGATCATTGGCGGCACCGAGAAAACCGCTGAGTTGATTACCCAGTTTTGCGCCTTGCCGCAGCCGCAAGCCGAGACCCAATACTGGCTGGCCGGTGAAGATCGTCTGGTGGTTGAACTGCGCCGCTTCCTGCGCCGCGATCGTCAATGTGAGCGTAATCGGCTTTATGCCGTACCTTACTGGCGTGAGGGGTTAAACGAAGAGGGTTATCATAATAAACGGCATGAAATTATGGACAATATTGATGACTGATGTGGATTTTTTCCTTTATTAACGGTGTCATACATGCAAAAAATGCAATTTATGTGACGTTAATGAATTAAATCAACCTCACCGCGTAAAAGTAAGTAAAGAAAACCGCATCCCGTGCGGTTTTTTTGTTAATCTAGTCACAGTTTGCAAACATTTGCGTTCGCAACTAAAACAACATCACATCATTCCCCGGCACGTACCACCAGGTGTATCCTATTATTATTAAATATAATTACATTCTGGATGCGCAGAGTTGCCTTTAACGGCAGTCAGCGATGACGGGACCACGCTGTTTGAGAAGGAGTACCACCAAAATGAAGTCGCAAAACGATCCTGGCCGATCCAAATCCCGCCACACTGAGTATTCCCTGCTGTTCCCCATCGCCGCCCTGGTGGTGCTAAATCTGTGGGGCAGTACCACCAACTTTCCGCTGATCGTCGGTATTAACCTCATTGCCTTGATCGGTATTCTCAGCAGTGCTTTCAGCGTAGTACGCCACGCCGACGTTTTGGCTCACCGCCTGGGTGAACCCTATGGCTCACTGATCCTCAGCCTGTCGGTGGTGATCCTGGAAGTCAGCCTGATTTCAGCGCTGATGGCGACCGGCGACGCGGCCCCGGCGTTAATGCGCGATACGCTTTATTCCATCATCATGATCGTTACCGCCGGGTTGGTGGGTGTCGCGTTGCTGCTCGGTGGGCGCAAGTTCGCCACCCAGTACGTCAACCTTGGCGGTATCAAACAGTACCTGATGGCCATTTTTCCGCTGGCGATAATCGTTCTGGTATTCCCGAGCGCATTGCCGGGCGGTAACTTCAGCACCGGTCAGGCATTGTTGGTCGCGGTGATTTCTGCCGCCATGTACGGCGTGTTCCTGGTGATCCAAACCAAAACCCACCAGAGTCTGTTCGTATACGAGCATGAAGATGACGACGGCGACCCGCACCACGGCAAGCCTTCCTCACACAGCAGCGCCTGGCATGCGGCCTGGCTGATCGTGCATCTGGTTGCCGTTATCGCGGTGACCAAGTTTAACGCCAACCCACTGGAAGGTTTGCTGACCAAAGTGAATGCCCCGGCGCAATTCACTGGCTTCCTGGTTGCCCTGTTGATCCTGTCGCCTGAAGGTCTGGGGGCACTGCGAGCAGTATTGAATAATCAGGTACAGCGCGCCATGAACCTGTTCTTCGGCTCGGTATTGGCGACCATTTCCCTGACGGTGCCGGCGGTAACCATCATCGCTACCCTCACCGGCCAGACACTGATCTTCGGCCTGCAAACCCCGCATATCGTGGTGATGCTGACGGTGTTGCTGTTGTGCCAGTTGTCGTTCTCCACCGGCCGCACCAACGTGTTAAACGGTACCGCGCACCTGGCGCTGTTTGCCGCTTACATGATGACCATCTTTTCCTGAATGACCGAGGGGCGCACGCTGCGCCCCTCTTCTTATACCGCCTTGCACCGCCAGGATTTATACCGCGAAGAAAATGCCCGCAGCAATACCACCAAACAAAATCCATTTAATGATGTAATACCCGGTACGGTTCCACGCCTTCAGCCGTTTCCCCACTTTGCGTACCGCATAAATGTACTTGAACAGCTTGTTGACGCCACCGGTGCGATCGCCCTCTTCATTGGGTGCGGTAGCCGCGCTCATCAGGTTACGCCCCAACCAGTGGTTGATGCCCTGCGCCCAGCGGAAACGCATTGGCCTTTCGATATCACAAAACAGAATCAGCCGATTTTTCCCACTTTGGTTTTCGGCAAAATGCAGATAGGTTTCGTCAAACATCACCCCCTCACCATCGCGCCAGCTGTAACGCTCACCGTCCACTTCGATAAAGCAGCGGTCGTCATTCGGGGTAATCAGCCCCAGGTGATAACGCAGCGAACCAGCGTAAGGATCCCGGTGACGCGGCAGACGGCTGCCATCCGGCAGTTCGGCAAACATCGCCGCCTTGACCGAAGGCAAGCTGCGTAACAAAGCCGTGGTCTGCGGACACAGGCTCATCGCCGACGGGTGGCTGTCTTCATACCATTTTAAATAAAAGCGCTTCCAGCCGGTTTTGAAAAACGAATTGAATCCGGCGTCGTTAAATTGATCCGAGGCTTTGATCTGCTGAATTGCCATCAGCTGCTGCCCTTCATCACGAATGGTTTGCCAATTCTCCCGCAGCACCTGCAGCTCAGCGAATTGCTCCGGCTGCAAATAAGCGGTGGTCGGCACGCGTGAGAATAAATACATAAAAACGTTCAACGGCGCGGTGAAGGTCGAATGATCGGAAAGCTGCCGCCAGAAGGTGTAACGCACCCTGCCACGGTAATGGACATACACAACGCACAAAATAAATAGCAATAAAATAATATATTTCATGATTGAACCGTCTTGAAGATCCCAATGCCCAGTACGCCAACCCGACATACTCCCAGGTATTCCCTTTTGGCGGATGAACCCCTGCGCCCGTCTGGAACCTCACTAATCATTAACGCTAACTCAACGAAAATCCATACAAAAAACCACAATATTTTACACAAAAGCGAGTTGGCTGATTTTTGCCGGGCTGATTATCGCGACCGGACTGACAACCTATCTTTATCGCCAACCGGTGTTGTCTGCAGGAACCGCCAGCATGCTGATGCTGGCCCTGCTCTGCGCCTCGGTGAGTGGCCGGATGCTGTTTTACTCTGGCGTGATGAGCCAGTATCCGTGGTTTTGATCGCGGAAAGAATTATTGATCTGATGGCTGAATTGACATACGGTTATCAGGTTAAAAAACTGAGTCTCTGCCACGGAGACGAAAGATAAATCGGCCGCTTGGCTAGCGGCTTTTATCTGTCATTTTTCTTTTGAGATTTACTATCAGGAGTGAAAAATGCTACCAGCGTACCTAGGATAAGAATGCTAATAGGTGCCACGTACTTCCAAAAACTGTCATCAATAAACATCACCCAAGCCAGCACGGCCAGACCGCCAGTCAGCACAGGGACGAGCGTATGAATGAGGCTAAAGAAAAGGGATTTCACCTTAGTCCATACGTTCAATTTCATTTATCACCTGTTCGAATCGCTTATCACCCGCACGATGCAGGCGACTTAACTGAATATACTTCGCTAAAGGCCCTTCGAAAACAAAGTACAACATATCAAAATCTTGTTTTCTCAGCTTCCAGTAAAGTTCCGGATTTCCATTGAGCAATTTGCGTGAGGCTTCTGCCGCCCTTGCAATCATCCCTTGAACAACAAGGCCGCCGGCAATGGTACCAATAGAAATCCGGGTCATGCGAGAGATAACCACAGATATCACGGCGTCAGTAACCACTTTTTTTGTAATGTAACCGACAACAAAAAATTGAGTGGCCTGTCGAGAAGCAAGCATGCTGCCGCCAGTCGCGATGTTCTCATAGATTTTTTAAACGATTGGATTGGGAAGTTTACCGAAGCAATCATTAATAATGATCGTTGCGATATCCCAGGTTGTACGCGGATTACTAACCAGTTTGCGCAGCGCGCGACCAAAGCGGGCATCATCTGCAAAATTGCGACTTTGGTAGTAACGGCCATCGGCACTCAGATTCAGATCTTGAAGGGTTCTTTCCAGCCCCGACCATGCATCTCCGGGTATTGAGATAACACCGTCAAATATTGCCCTACCTACACCATAAACATCCATAACTATCCTGATGTTCCTCCATCCTAGAAGGGGTCAATAATAAAGCTTTTGGCAGAAAATCCAACCCTTGGCCTTACCATTTGATGGGCGATAAGCCGGAAAATGTTGGGTCGGTGGATAATAAGACTAAGGCTTGCAATCAGCTAACGCCACCACTACAGCGCATCACTGAGATGAATGACTGGTTAGATTTAACATAGTCAGATAAATTCTCAACTAATATACTTCATCATTGAGTCCCTTCCAGTCATCAAGAGGAGGAGATGAAAATACTTTTCCGTCAAAACTTACCATTGCCTCACGTGTCAACGCTTTCAATCAAATTCATCACCGCCGTGACATACGCAGGCGTTGCTATCTGCATATCTAGATCAGGTTCTCGCTGAACCTCCCCACAGTTATTAACAAGACTCCGAGGTGCTTTATAAAGTCAAAGGATTAACGTCAATGTCCTTGCGAAGGACGCGTCATTCTGTTGACCGGGTTTCGTGGACATGACCTGCGCCAGGGTGTGGGGCATACATACCACAACTTTTTGCACCTCTTCGACATAAGCGTGACGCTCATCAGCAACCTTGCGCGCAACTCGAACAGTCTGCACCGTTTGCGCCCCCCTACCCAGCCATGTAAGCGGTATTTCTTTGCCGATAGCGGCTTTTGGGGCATTCCATGAATGGACACCGACGAACGGTTCGCCGGAAGTTGTAGCAAATAGGGTCGCCGGTGAGGGGCTAGATGGTTTTCTGGTGATTGTAGTTGTCTGTAGTGTAACTTAACCTTCTGTTTTATATAGACAGCACTGATATTCAAGACAAGAAAAAGGCCGCCGAGGCGGCCTTGAATTAGCGGGCAGGTTTTAACTGTAGGCGTTGAGCGTACGCTGGCATAGGGCGGAGCGGACGCAGTCTTGTTTATCAAAGCGGATGATGCCGATCATTTCATCCTCCTCGAAACGTTCCATCGCATCGCTGAGGCCAGACTTCACGCCGCGTGGCAAGTCGCATTGGGTGACGTCACCATTAACGATTACCGTTACGTTCTCTCCCAAACGGGTCAGGAACATCTTCATCTGGCTGGCGGTCACGTTCTGGGCTTCATCCAGGATAACGACCGCATTTTCGAAGGTACGCCCGCGCATGTAGGCGAAAGGCGCGATCTCTACCTTGCCGATTTCCGGACGCAGGCAGTATTGCATAAAGGACGATCCTAAACGGCGCACCAGAATGTCATACACCGGGCGGAAATAAGGGGCGAACTTCTCAGAAATATCCCCGGGTAAGAAACCGAGGTCTTCATCCGCCTGCAGAACCGGACGAGTAACGATAATCCGATCCACTTCTTTATGTATAAGGGCTTCTGCCGCTTTCGCAGCGCTGATGAAAGTTTTGCCGCAGCCGGCTTCACCGGTGGCAAAAATCAACTGCTTCTTATCTATGGCGATTAAGTAATGACCCTGAGCTTCGGTTCGTGCCTCTATGGGAGAGCTATCGCGCTTGTCACGTGCCATGCCGATAGACTCAACACCACCCATTTGTACCAGCGAGGTTACGGACTCTTCTTCAAGCTGGCGATGACTACGAGCGTCACGACGAATAACGCGTTTCGCTTCACGACGTGCTTTGATCACTGCTTTTTGTCTCATAGTGGCACCTTACAGTTTGTTTCACCTACCGCAACGGCCAGGCCGCGCGATTATGTTTCACACACAGATTAGGTTTCGGCTTCCTTTCGAGCCAACAACAGCCAATTGAAAAAGTGAATATACGGCGGGCGTGACGGCACGCCGATGTTTCACGGGATAACGCGATTGCGTAATTAAAACCTGAGTAAAAAGTGACAAGAATTTGGAATGACAAGAGTGCGGAGTAGTCAGGAAAAGAGAGTCGGAGGCAATGCCCTCGTTACAACGAGAAATCAGGGAAGGTCTGTCATTTGTTCTTTCTAGCCCAACCAAGGACTTTACCATTAGCGATCCCCGCAGTGTTATTTACAGCTTCGAGCTGTGCACCTTGTGAAAACTACCGCCAGATGATTACAGTATAATGACATTCACCCCTGCCGCGTTACTAAAATGTAAAAAAATTTAATACTTTTTGTTTTCATGTAGCGCAATAACTCTATATTACGCCGATTACGTCATTCAATAAAATTTTTAATATCCATAATATCAAATATTTATCATTAAATAGTATCGATGACATTTTGGTTTCCCGATTAAATTTCAACCCCCCAGAATCTGTCAATCCCCCGAAATTTATAAATAAAAAAGGCGGGAATGCTCCCGCCCTGATGCTGAGTGATTATGTCGCCGGGCGATCCCTACCGTTACTCAAAGGTATAAGAAACGCTCAATCCGCCGCCCCAGTTTCGGCCCGGAGCCGGTTCGTAGTAACGGCCATTGCCTTCATTAACGATCACCGAACCCACATATTGTCGGTCAAACAGATTATCTACCCGACCGAAAACGTTAAGCATCCAATTGCCCAGCGGATAGCGATAGCCCGTATTCAAGCCGACGGTGGTATAAGCCGGAGCCTGCTCCGTGTTGGCCTCGTTAACCGCGATATCGCTCATATAGCGCACCTCTGCACCGGCATACCAACCTTCCGGCGGTGACCAGGCTAGCGAAGCATAGCCCATATTACGTGCAATGCCCGGCATGCGGTTGCCGTTGGGTACCATATTGGCCGCCGAACACTGGCTGTCGCCGCACACATCATCGCGATAGCGTGCATCCAGCAGCGTCCAGGCCAGCTGTACCCGCCAGTCATAAGCGAATTGCTGATCCAGCGCCAACTCCAGGCCACGCCTGCGGGTTTGCCCAGTGTTTTTGTAGCTGGTGCGGCCGTTGCTGCTTTCATCCACCACGATTTCGTTGCGGGTGTCGGTCTGGAAAACGGCAGCGGTCAGCAGGCCATTGCCAATGCGGGTTTTACTGCCCAACTCCACCGTGTCGCTGGTTGAGGGATTTAGCCCGAAGTTCAGCCCGGCCTGATCGCCTGAACGGTAAGACAGTTCGTTAATGGTCGGCGTCTCAAACCCGCGACCGGCGGAAAGATACAGATTCCAGCCGCTCATCACCGCATAGTTGAGGGAACCGGCAGGCAGCCACTGATGGTAACTGGCGCTACCGCTGTCATCGCCATTGGCACCGGTGACGTAGTGATCGTTAGAGTCGAAATTGACGGTGCTGTAACGCATGCCGACATCCAGCGTCAGTTGTTGTGTCAACTGCCATGAGGTTTGCAGGTAAGGATCCACATTCCACATCAGGTTGCGTTCGTTGCGGCGCAACGCTCCCTCGGTACCCAGCTCGGTGACACCGTTGACTTGGGTAAAGTTTTCATACCCTTTGCGCTGCTCGGTCATGGTTTCATAATCCAGCCCGCCGGTCAGGGTGTATGGCACACCCAGCTCGCCACGGTGCGTCCAGCGGGTATCGATCCCCTGATAATGGCGCGTCAGGTCAATCACCCCGCCCGGATGCTGCGCGCTGCGCTGTTGCACCGCGGCCGGGATCGACTGGTACTGGGTGGTTTCACGCTCACCGGCATACATCATGATGCTGAGATCGTCATCAACACCCATCTCGCGCTGGTAGTGCAACCCGGCCTGAGTTTGTGACGTGGTTTTGCGCGTATTGTACTGTTCGGCTCGCGGTGCCTGGCGCGGATTATCGTGCCATTCGGCGGAGGTCAGGCCGCCCGGATCATTGGCGTTGATATCAACACTGTTAAACAGCAGCGTGAGCGTACTGACATCGTCGATGCGAACACCCAGCTTGGCATTACCAAGATTTTTCCGCGCGCCACTGTGGTCACGGAACCCCTGAGTGGTGAAACGAGTACCGGAAATGGTGTAGTTAACATCACCGGCGTGGGTACCGTCACCAGTCGCCCCGGTGGCCTTGACGCCATAGCGCCAGGTACCGTAGCTACCGAAATACGAACTGGCCTCAATGCGGGGCGGCTGTTGGCCGGTTTCGGTTTCCACATTCACCATACCGCCGGAGGCATTCCCGTAGAGCGCGGAAAATGGGCCGCGCAACACTTCCACCTTCTCGACCGAGTTAAGGTCAATGTTCGAGGTCTGCCCCTGCCCATCGGGCATGGTGGCCGGAATACCATCGACATAAATACGCACGCCGCGCACACCATACATTGAGCGCGCACCGAAACCCCGCACCGAGAGCTGCAAATCCTGCGCATAGTTTTGGCGGTTCTGAATTTGTAAACCGGGCACGCTGCCCAGATTTTCCGACAGGTTAATCTGCGGCCGTGCCTCACGGATTTGATCGCCCGTGACCACGCTGACGGCTGCCGGGGTTGAGAGTTCAGAAAGACCGCTGCGCTTGGCGGTGACCACCATGGTCTGTTCGCTATCCTTGTCCTGCGCAAAGCTGGCAGAAACAGGCAGTAGGGCTGGAATAAACAGCGCTGAAACTGCCAACCGGTTTTTATGAGTACTTTTCATCAGGAAAATGCCGTTAAAGGGATCGAAGGGTGTGAACCATTTGGAACATTATGGCCAGCATGTTAATGCTTTTAACAAAAAATGAAAATAGTTAGCCTAATTAAAGCCCGGCCCCGCAATTGCTCAAGGTCACTATTGATTTTAATTAGCTGTGGTTTGTCGTGGATGGCTGAAAATTCAGGCGGGGATCCCCCGCCTCAGACTGATGACAAACCTCATTCCTGCCCAGAGCGAATAGAGGCCGATAAATAAAAATCAGGAAAATCAATTTATTGATTTTCGGCTGCTCACCACCAAGCAGGAAAAACCACGCTTTTTCCTGCTTGGTCAGCAACCTAAGGCGGAGATCCCCCGCCTTTTTAGAAGTGGCTTAGGCTTTCAACAGACCGCTGCCCAGGTAATCATTGGCGTCTTTTACCCCCGGTAGCACAAAGAAATAGCCGCCGCCGATCGGTTTGACGTACTCTTCCAGCGCTTCACCGTTAAGGCGTTTTTGCACCGTCAGGAAGCCTTTCTCCAGATCGGCCTGATAACAAACAAACAGCAGCCCCATCTCCAGTTGGCCGGAATTGGACACACCAAGTGAATAGCTGTAACCACGGCGCAGCAACAAATTACTCTGGGTTTGCGGGGTGCGCGGGTTTGCCAGGCGGATATGCGCATCCATCGGGATCATCTTCCCCTCGGGATCTTGCGCGTAGTCCGGCTCGTCGTGCTCATGCTTCATGCCAAGTGGCGCACCGCTGTGCTTGTCGCGGCCAAAGATGGTTTGCTGTTCCTGCAACGGCGTACGGTCCCAGAACTCGACGTGGAAACGGATAATCCGCAGCGCCTGATAGCTGCCGCCTACCGCCCATGCCGGTTCACCGGCATTGTCTGCTGTCCACACCACCTGATCCATCAAGGGTTTATCGCTGGTTTTCGGGTTGGCGGTGCCGTCTTTAAAGCCCAGCAAGTTGATCGGCGTTTCTTTGCCTTTGCTACGCGCGGCGTGGGCAGAAATAAACCCTTCCCGCTTCCAGCGCACGCTGAGCAGATCCGGCGAATGCTTGATAATGTCGCGCAGCGCGTGGATTACCGTTTCATTGGTATTGGCGCAAATCTGCAACACCAAATCACCGTGGCACAGGCTGGCATCCAGCGAGTCGTTAGGGAAGCGCGTCATTTTCTGCAGCCGCAGAGGTTTTTGCGCCTGCAGCCCGAAACGTTCGTCAAACAGCGAGCTGCCGACCGAGACAGTAACCGTCAGGTTGTCCGGATAAATCTCCGGCCCCATGATACCCGAATCGAGCGGTGGCAGCTTGGGATCCACCTCCGGTGCCCTGCCACCCGTAGTCAGGAAAGCAATACGGGTGGTCAGCAGCCGGAACAAACGCTCCAAATCCTGCTTGTTACTCGCCAGCACGTCGAACGCCACCAGCATCATCGCGGCCTGCTGCGACGTGAGGATCCCGGCCTGATGCACGCCATAGAAGGGCTGCTTCTGCCAACGTTCATCCTGCGGTACTGCCAGCGGATCGGCGGCTTTATCAGCCGCCTGGGTCAAACGGCTGCCCCCCAGCGCCAGCACGCCTAGCCCCAACCCCTGCAGCAAGCGACGGCGCGACGGTGACGCCGCACCCTGTGGATACGGCCCGTTTTCCGGGCCGATCTTGTTACTCATCATGCTTTGCCTCAATCCAGACCCAGAACGCCACGCAATTGTGACAAGTCTTCCGCCAGGGTAGTGATCGGCCCTTTCATGGCATTGCGATCGGCATCGGTCAGCTTCTCGTAAGACTCATAGCCATCTTTGGTTTTGTACTTCGCCAAAATGGTATCAACGGTTTTAAAGTTGGCGTCGATCTTGTCCAGCAACGGTTTGTTGGCCTTGACCAACAATGGGCGCAGCAGGTTAACGATTTTCTGCGCACCGTCGACGTTAGCCTGGAAGTCCCACAGGTCGGTACGGCTGTAACGGTCTTCTTCACCGCTGATTTTGCTCGCCGCCACTTCTTCAATCAAACCGGCCGCCCCGCCCACCACTTTGCTTGGTGGGAAGGTCAAATCGGTGACGCGTTTTTGCAGCTCGAGGGTGTCGTTGTACAGTTGATCGGCGTATTTGCTCATGTCTTTGGTGGTGTTATCGGCAAACAGCGCTTTTTCCAGGCGGTGGAAACCGGTGAAATTCGGATCTTCCGCTTTCTTCTCGTAATCATCTTCACGGGCGTCGATACTGCCGTCCAGGTCGGAGAACAGTTCGGCGATCGGTTCAATGCGCTCGTAGTGCTGGCGTGTCGGCGCATAGAGTTTACGCGCCTGTTCCACGTTGCCGGCTTTGATAGCGTCGGTGAACAGCTTGGTCTGCTTGACCAAACCTTCCACTTCTTTGGTCACGTAAACCTTGTATTCAGCTATCGGCCCGACCAAATCCATCGCATTCGGTTTGCCGTCGGTGGCGGCGCCTGCGGCAGCGGTCACGATCAGCTTGCCCTTCGGATTGCTGAGCAGTCCGCAGGTCATGTCGTATTCGCCCGCTTCCAGGTTGGCGGTCATCTTCTGGGTGAAGCCCGGCGCGATATTCTCACGCTCTTCCACCACCATCACCCCTTTGAGGATTTCCCATTCGACGTTTTTCTGGCTGGTGTTGTGCACCACAAACTGGGTTTTACCGGCCGCTACCGTCAACTGCATCGGCTCACACTGTTTGTCGTTAACGGTAATTTTCACCTGCGGCACGTCCGCCGCCTGAGCGTTGATGCTTAGCGCGAACGCCGGCAGAGCCAGTAATGCTGCATGCAACGCCTTGCGGCGGAATAATGGAGTAGACATACAAATTCCCTATTAAAATTAATGATTGATTTTACGTTGCGCCGAAACTGCTGCCAGTTCCGCTCGCTGCGGCAGGAAAAAGAAAATCAGTGTAGGGATCAGATACAGGAAATAGACCGCCACTTCGCTTGCCGTTGGCGCTTCCTGATAGCCGAAGATACCTTCGAGCAGGGTGCCAAACAGCGAATGGGTCGACAGATGGTTGCTGAAGTCGAACGCGATATCCTGGAAGTGATTCCACAACCCGGCTTCATGGAAAGCGCGGATCGCCCCTGCAGCCAGACCGGCGGCCACGAACAGGATAAACAGGCTGGTCCACTTGAAGAACTTGGCCAGGTGCAACTTTACACCGCCCCAGTAAATAGCCATGCCCAGCACGATGGCCGCCACCAGGCCGAGTACCGCACCGATAGGCGCCGCAATGCCAACGTCTTGCTGGAAGGCTGCCAGCAGGAAAAACACCGACTCCAGCCCTTCTCGGGCCACGGCAAAAAACACCATCGCCACCAGCGCCCAGCCCTGACCTTTACCGGAGTTAAGCGCGTTATCGATAGCGCCTTCCAGATGCACCTTGACCGATTTGGACACTTTGCGCATCCAGAACACCATATAGGTGAGGATCAGCACCGCCACCACAGCAACAATGCCTTCAAACAGCTCTTGCTGCTTTTGCGGGAATTCGCCGGTGGTTTCATTGATGAAAATACCGAGCGCCAGGCACAGGGCAGCGGCAACTATCACCCCTATCCATACCACGCCTAGCCATTGACCGCGCTGCGTGCGTTTGAGGTAACTGGCAATCAGGCTGACGATCAACGCCGCCTCCAGCCCCTCACGGAACATGATAAGGAAGGGAACAAACATAGTTAATAACCCCTAAAAAGGCATCTGCTGCGAAGCGTCCGCACGCCAGAAATGGCGGCAACGCTAATGTAAAGAAAAGTAAAACACAACGATAGTGATTATCATTCTGGCTGGGAGAAATACAAGAGCCGCAAGGGTGATTTTTTCTAATCAAATGTCGCCAGGTGTTTCAGGCAGATGACAGAAAACGACGGAATAGAAAATGACAAAGCAGGAAAAAGCGTGGTTTTTCCTGCTTGGTGGTGAGCAGCCGAAAATCAATAAATTGATTTTCCTGATTTTTATTTATCGGCCTCTACTCGCTCTGGGCAGGAATGAAGTTTGTCATCAGTCTGAAAGGGCGTATTAAGCGCCCTTTCAGACTCGCGGTGCGAGAGGATTAAACGGTTTTGAACTCGGCTTCTGCCTGATCAAAACGTTCAGTGATGGTTGCCGAAGGCTGACGGCCCATCAGGCTCACCACCACGATGGCGATACAAGCGAACAGGAAGCCTGGGATAATTTCATACAGATCCAACCAGGCAAACTGTTTCCAGACGATCACCGTTACCGCCCCCACCAACATACCGGCCAATGCACCGTTACGCGTCATGCGTGACCACATTACCGAGATCAACACCACCGGACCAAAGGCTGCCCCGAAGCCGGCCCAGGCGTAGCTCACCAGACCCAGTACGCGGTTTTCAGGGTTTGCCGCCAGCGCGATGGCAATCAGCGCCACCAGCAACACCATGAAGCGCCCGACCCACACCAGCTCACGCTGGCTGGCGCCCTTACGCAGGAAAGCTTTGTACAGGTCTTCGGTAATCGCGCTTGAACACACCAACAGTTGGCAACTCAGGGTACTCATTACCGCAGCCAAGATGGCCGACAGCAGAATGCCCGCAACCCAAGGGTTGAACAGGATCATCGCCAATTCGATAAACACGCGCTCACCGTTCTGCGATACATTACCCGCCAATTCCGGGTTGTTGGCGAAGTAGGCAATGCCGAAGAAACCAACGGCAATAGTGCCGGCCAGACACAGGATCATCCAGGCCATGCTGATACGGCGTGCGCTGCGAATGGTGCGGTGAGAGTCCGCCGCCATAAAGCGCGCCAGAATATGTGGCTGACCGAAATAACCCAGCCCCCAACCCAGCAGCGAGAGGATCGCTACAAAGTTCAGGCCTTTGAACATATCGATATTAGCCGGGTTCTTGGTCTCAATCACCATCATCGAGGTATCAATGCCGCCAACCGCGAAAATAACAATCACCGGCGTCAGGATCAGCGCGAAAATCATCAGGCTGGCCTGCACGGTATCGGTCCAACTCACCGCCAGGAACCCACCGATAAAGGTATAAAGGATAGTAGCAGCAGCACCGGCCCACAGCGCCGTTTCGTAGCTCATGCCAAAGGTGCTTTCGAATAGACGCGCACCGGCGACGATGCCGGAAGCACAATAGATAGTGAAGAACACCAGAATGACAATGGCGGAGATCACCCGCAGCAGCTTGCTGTTGTCTTCAAAACGGCTGGTGAAATAATCCGGTAACGTCAGGGCGTTATTGTTGGCTTCGGTATGAACACGCAGCCGCCCCGCCACCAGTTTCCAGTTAAGGTAAGCGCCGATGGTCAGGCCTATCGCAATCCAGCTTTCGGAAATGCCGGACAGGAAGATAGCGCCCGGCAGGCCCATCAACAGCCAGCCGCTCATGTCTGATGCGCCGGCAGAAAGCGCGGTCACTACGCTACCCAGGCTACGACCGCCCAGAATGTAGTCGTCAAAGTTATTGGTTGCCCGATAGGCAAGTAAGCCGATTAACACCATCCCGAAGATATACACCAGGAAGGTCACCAGCATCGGTGTGCTCATTGTCATGAAATTCTCCACTCTCATTATTATTTCGCGCTGTATTGCGATAGCTACTGCTTGCCAATCCGCCGGAACGTGGCGAAATTGCGGGCTCCCGCAGGTGAAAATAGTTTCCCCCCGCAATTTTCTGACTGCTGGCTATCCTAGTTGACCTGTTGATTATCCAACAAGACATTTAACAACAAAGTTACACAAAGTTTACCCTGCGTCACATTTAACCACCTGCAAGGTTACACCCCGCATTCAAAAACAGAGTTGCACCTCATACTAACTCAACGTTACCCCTGATATTGCTGGGGTTAACGCGTGCGGACGGCCGATCCTCAACGCCCCCCCCCACAGACAGAGCAAGAACCATGCCGATTATTGATGTTAAAAAATCGATGGAACTCACACTTCGTTCATCCGCCTGATTTAACACGGTTGCACAAAGTTGCAACATGCTGGATATTGTCAGCATTCATCACAGCACACAACGCACGAACCTATCCCAGCAGCCTATCTGGCCCGCCGATTGTATATAGGTTCTTAAACACAGGAGTTGGATTGGCATGGGCACTACCACCATGGGCGTAAAGCTCGACGAGGCAACTCGCGATCGCATCAAAAGCGCAGCACAGCGTATCGATCGCACGCCGCACTGGCTGATCAAGCAGGCCATTTTTAATTATCTCGAACGTCTCGAGAACGGTTCCGACATTCCTGAAATCCCGGCCATTGCCGCTGCTGGCCAGGCCGAAGCGGACGACATTATGCCGCAACTGCAGGAAGAGTCCCACCAGCCATTCCTTGAATTTGCTGAACAAATTCTGCCGCAGTCGGTCAACCGCGCGGCGATCACCGCAGCCTATCGCCGTCCTGAGACCGAAGCGGTGCCGATGTTGCTCGAACAGGCGCGATTACCAGCCGATCTTGCCAAAGCCACCCATAAGATGGCTTACGATATTGCCGAGAAGCTGCGTAACCAAAAGAGTGCAAACGGCCGCGCCGGTATGGTGCAAGGCCTGCTGCAGGAGTTCTCCCTTTCCTCACAGGAAGGCGTGGCACTGATGTGCCTGGCGGAAGCCCTGCTGCGTATTCCAGACAAACCAACCCGTGATGCGCTGATCCGCGATAAAATCAGCAACGGCAACTGGCATTCTCACCTTGGCCGTAGCCCGTCGCTGTTCGTTAACGCCGCCACCTGGGGCCTGCTATTTACCGGCAAACTGGTCGCGACCCATAACGAAGCCAACCTGTCACGCTCACTGAACCGTATTATCGGCAAGAGCGGTGAACCGCTGATCCGTAAAGGCGTGGACATGGCGATGCGCCTGATGGGCGAACAGTTCGTGACCGGCGAAACCATCGCCGAAGCGCTGGCCAACGCACGCAAGCTGGAAGACAAAGGCTTCCGCTACTCCTACGACATGCTGGGTGAAGCCGCACTGACCGAAGCCGACGCACAGGCCTACCTGGTGTCCTACCAGCAGGCGATTCACGCCATCGGCAAGGCTTCTAACGGCCGCGGTATCTATGAAGGACCGGGCATTTCGATCAAGCTTTCCGCCCTGCACCCGCGCTACAGCCGTGCGCAGTACGAACGCGTCATGGAAGAGCTTTACCCTCGCCTGCTGTCATTAACCTTGCAAGCGCGCCAATATGATATCGGCATCAATATCGACGCCGAAGAAGCCGACCGTCTGGAAATCTCACTCGACCTGCTGGAGAAGCTGTGCTTTGAACCACAGTTGGCCGGCTGGAACGGTATCGGCTTCGTGATCCAGGCCTATCAAAAGCGCTGCCCGTTCGCCATCGACGCCGTGATCGACATGGCGCAGCGCAGCCGTCGTCGCCTGATGATCCGTCTGGTGAAAGGTGCCTACTGGGACAGCGAGATCAAACGCGCCCAAATGGACGGGCTGGAAGGCTATCCGGTTTACACCCGCAAGGTTTACACCGACGTTTCCTACCTGGCCTGCGCCCGCAAACTGCTGGCGGTACCAAACCTGATTTATCCGCAGTTTGCTACCCATAACGCCCACACCCTGAGCGCGATTTACCACATGGCGGGCAACAACTACTACCCAGGCCAGTATGAGTTCCAGTGTCTGCACGGCATGGGTGAACCGCTGTATGAGCAGGTGGTGGGGAAAGTGGCCGAGGGTAAGCTGAACCGCCCTTGCCGCATCTATGCTCCAGTCGGTACCCATGAAACGCTGCTGGCATACCTGGTGCGTCGCCTGCTGGAAAACGGCGCCAACACTTCATTCGTTAACCGCATCGCCGACGCGACTCTGCCGCTCGAGGAACTGGTTGCCGATCCGGTCAGCGCAGTTGAAGCCATGGCTGCCACCGAAGGGCAAATTGGCCTGCCGCACCCACGCATCCCGCTGCCGCGTGAGCTGTATGGCGAGAAACGAACCAACTCCAGCGGCCTGGACCTGTCCAACGAACAGCGTTTGGCATCACTGTCCAGCGCATTGCTGACCAGCGCCACACAGCCATGGCGCGCCGAACCGATTATCGATGCCGAACTGGATCAGGGCGTGGAACAGCCGGTAATTAACCCTGCCGAACCGGGCGATATCGTCGGTTACGTGCGTGAAGCCACCGAAGGTGAAGTCAGCCGGGCGCTCGACGCCGCTGCCGCTGCCGGTCCAATCTGGTTTGCCACTCCGCCGTCCGAGCGCGCCGCCATTCTTGAGCGCGCCGCCGAATTGATGGAAGGCCAACTGCAAAGCCTGCTGGGGATCCTGGTACGCGAAGCGGGTAAAACCTTTAACAACGCCATTGCCGAAGTGCGTGAAGCGGTCGATTTCCTGCATTACTACGCCGGTCAGGTACGCGATGACTTCGCCAATGACAGCCACCGCCCACTGGGCCCGGTGGTTTGTATCAGCCCGTGGAACTTCCCGCTGGCGATCTTTACCGGCCAGATTGCCGCTGCGCTGGCAGCAGGCAACAGCGTGCTGGCCAAACCGGCCGAGCAAACCCCGCTGATCGCCACACAGGCGGTGCGTATTCTGCTGGAAGCCGGCATCCCGCAAGGCGTGCTGCAACTGCTGCCGGGCCAGGGTGAAAGCGTCGGCTCAGTGCTGGTCAATGATGCCCGCGTGCGTGGCGTGATGTTTACCGGCTCTACCGACGTTGCCGGTATTCTGCAACGCAATATCGCCGGTCGTCTGGATCCGCAGGGTCGCCCAACGCCGCTGATCGCCGAAACCGGCGGACTGAACGCGATGATCGTCGACTCTTCCGCCCTGACCGAACAGGTGGTGACTGACGTGGTCGCCTCCGCCTTCGACAGTGCTGGCCAGCGTTGTTCTGCCCTGCGTATCCTGTGCATTCAGGAAGACGTGGCGGACCATACGCTGCAAATGCTGCGCGGCGCGATGGCCGAGTGCCGCATGGGTAACCCGGAGCGCCTGTCTACCGATATTGGCCCGGTGATCGACGCCGATGCCAAAACCGGTATCGAACGCCATATTCAGGCAATGCGCGCCAAGGGCCGCAAGGTCTATCAGGCGGCGAAAGGTAATGCGCAGGATGAAAAAGAGTGGTCACGCGGCACCTTTATCAAGCCAACGCTGATCGAGCTGGACAGCTTCGACGAGCTGCAAAAAGAGATCTTCGGCCCGGTACTGCATGTGGTGCGCTTCCAGCGCTCCAATATGGAAGCGCTGGTCGATCAGATCAACGCCGCCGGTTATGGCCTGACGCTGGGTATCCACACTCGTATCGACGAGACCATCGCCCGCGTCACCGAACGCGCCAAGGTCGGTAACCTGTACGTTAACCGCAACATGGTCGGTGCCGTGGTCGGCGTGCAGCCGTTTGGTGGCGAAGGCCTGTCCGGCACCGGCCCGAAAGCCGGTGGCCCACTGTACCTGTACCGCTTACTGGCCAACCGTCCGGATGACGCAGTGTTGCGTACTCTGAACCGTCAGGACGGCGAGCGCCCGCTGGAAGCTACTGCACGCCCACAACTGCTCAAAGCCCATCAGGCTCTGGAGCAATGGGCCGTTGCCGAAAAACAATCTGAGTTAGTGACGCTGGCACAACGCTACGCCGAACTGGGCCAGGGCGGCACCCTGCGCCCTCTGCCAGGCCCAACCGGTGAGCGCAATACCTATGCCCTGCTGCCGCGTGAGCGAGTACTGTGCCTGGCCGATAACGAAGCCGATGCTCTGGCGCAACTGGCTGCAGTACTGGCGGTTGGCAGCAGCGTGCTGTGGCCGGAAGTCGAGCTGCAACGCGCCTTATATCGCCGCCTGCCAGCTGTGGTTCAGGCCAGCATCAGTTTCAGCAAGGACTGGCAGCAGGACAAGGTGGAGTTTGACGCTGCCATTTACCACGGCGACGCCGATCAGTTGCGTAGCCTGTGCGAGCAAATTGCCCAGCGCAGTGGCGCGATCGTTTCGGTGCAGGGCTTTGCCCACGGCGAGACCAATATCCTGTTGGAACGTCTGCTGATCGAACGCTCGCTGAGCGTCAACACCGCCGCCGCCGGCGGTAACGCCAGCCTGATGACCATTGGTTAACCTCTGACAGCGGGTTACCGAAAAAGGTAACCCGCCATGTGAGGCTTCACACAAACCCTGCACAAGTGCAGGGTTTCCGACTGATGACAAACCTCATTCCTGCCTAGTGCGAGTAGAGGCCGATAAACAAAAATCAGGAAAATCAATTTATTGATTTTCGGCTGCTCACCACAAAGCAGGAAAAACCACGCTTTTTCCTGCTTTGTCAGCACCCTAAAACCCTGCACAAGTGCAGGTTTTTTTTTGACTCGTGCCAAGCGTTAGCAGAAGAAACTATGTTCTACCCCTCTTAATACACTCAGATCCAGATGGCAGCGCCAGCGACTTCTTTCCCGACGTACCGGGCTGCTATTTACCCTGGTCGGCGGACAATGGCTGCTGGTTGATATCAATATGGATAAATTTGATGGACGGGCTGAACGCATTAATATCACGCTGCCGCACCGCCTGTTGAATCGCATTGATTCTCTGGTTCAACAGCATCCGGCTTACAGTAGCCGCAGTGCCTTTCTCGCCACGGCTGCACGCAATGAGTTATTAAAATCCATTTAGTGACCGGATCAGGGGGCCAGGCCCCCTGGCGGTTACGACTGATTCAGGAATTTATCGAGGAATTGTTGGGTGCGCTGGTGTTGCGGATTAGCGAACAGCGCTTTCGCCGGGCCCTGCTCGACGATACGGCCGTGGTCCATAAAAATGGCGCGGTCGGCCACATCACGGGCAAAGCTCATTTCGTGCGTCACGATCACCATGGTGCGCTTTTCTTCCGCCAGCGAACGGATGGTATTGAGCACCTCGCCTACCAGTTCCGGATCCAGCGCAGAAGTGGGCTCATCAAACAGGATCACTTCCGGTTGCATCGCCAGCGCGCGGGCAATCGCTACCCGTTGCTGTTGGCCGCCGGAAAGGCGACGTGGATAGGCGGACTCTTTACCGTTCAAACCCACTTTAGCCAACAATGCCTGCGCCCGCTGTTCAGCACTGACTTTTGACTCACCTTTTACGATAACCGGGCCTTCAATAATGTTCTCCAGTACCGAACGGTGTGGGAACAGATTGAAGCTCTGGAACACGAACCCGACTTGCTGGCGTAACGCCCGCACCAAATTTTTCTGTTTGCTCAGCGATTTGGCGCTGTCGATCTGAATATCACCGACGCGAATGGTACCTGAATCCGGCACTTCCAGCAGGTTGATGCAGCGCAGCAAGGTGGTTTTACCCGAACCGCTGGGCCCGATAATCGCCACCACTTCGCCCGTCCTAACCTCCAGATCAATCCCATGCAGCACCGTTTGACCTTTGAACTGCTTGATCAGCTGTTTTACTTCGATGGCACTCATGCGTTACTCCTGATCCTGGCGGTTGACGTGGGCTTCCAGACGATTTTGCAGCGCAGAAAGCAGAGTCGCCATCACCCAGTAAATCAGCGAGGCCGCCAGATACATGGTGAACACTTCCAGGGTGCGCGAGGTAATCAACTGTGCCTGACGGAATAGTTCCGGTACCTGAATGGTCGCCGCCAGCGAGGTGTCTTTCACCAGGCCGATAAAGCTGTTACCCAACGGAGGCAATGCGGTACGCGCCGCCTGCGGCAAGATAACCCGGCGCAGCGTTTGCCAACGGGTCATACCGATGCTGGCTGCGGCTTCCCACTGCCCTTTTTCGATCGACGAAATCGCCGCACGCAGGGTTTCGGAGGTATAAGCCGCGGTATTGAGCGACAGGCCAATCAGCGCCGCCGGGAAGGGATCAAACTCGATACCGAACTGCGGCAGGCCGTAGTAAATCATGAACAGCTGGGCAATCAACGGCGTGCCACGGAACAGCGACACGTAGAAACGCGACAGCCATGACAGCGGCCATAACGACGAAAGGCGCATCAGCGCCAGCAGAAAACCGAGCAATAAACCGAGCGCCATGCCCCCCAGACTGAGCTGGAGAGTGAGTAGCGCGCCCCTCAATAAAAATGGCGCTGAATCCAGCGCCAGTTGAATACTTTCGTGCATTATTTAGTTACGTCCGCGCCAAACCATTTGTCAGAGATCTTCGCCAGCGTGCCGTCTTTTTGCATGTCGGCAATCGCCTGATTAATCGCGGCCAGCAGTTCCGGGTTGTTTTTACGTACCGCAACGCCAGACTCCTGGCGAGAGAACGCCGGGCCTGCTACCGCCAGCGTATCGCCGGTTTTTTTCACCAGATCCAGTGCGGCCAAACGGTCAACCAGAATGGCATTGATACGACCTACGCGCAGATCCTGGTATTTGGTCGGGTCATCATCATAGGTGCGCACGTCCACGCCCTGCACATTGTCACGCAACCACTGTTCATAGTTGGTGCCCAGGCCGACACCAACCTTCTTGCCTTTCAGATCGTCCGGCTTGGTGATGGTGCCTTCATTGCCCTTCTTCACCAGCGCCTGAATACCGGAGACGGTATAAGGCGTGGAGAAATCATATTTCTTCTGGCGCTCTGGCGAAATGGTCACCTGGTTGATCACCACATCGATACGCTTTGAATCCAGCGAGGCCAGCATGCCATCCCACTTGGTCGGGTTCAGCTTGGCTTTTACGCCAAGATGCTGCGCCAACGCATTGGCGAAATCCACTTCAAAGCCGGTCAGTTTGCCGTCTTCCCCCTGGAAGCTGAACGGCGGGTAAGTGCCCTCCAGCCCTACGACCAGGGTCCCGTGATGTTTCACCTGCTCCAGCAGGTTATCGGCGGCATAGGTTTGCGTGCTCAAACCGGCGGTCAGCGCCACGCCCATCACACCCAGCAGCAATTGACGACGAACTTTAGAAAACATCATAAACACCCCATCTGTTGTTTATCTTTTGTGATATCAGCACTTTAACAGCCACAACATCTGAACATAGGAATATAACATTATAAATATAGTTCAAAATGGAATAACCAAGCGCACTCACACCTGTGGATGGTAGGCAAATAACGCCGGAGCACCACCGGTGTGGATGAACAGAATCGGGCCGTCATCACGGAAACGCTGCTGGACTACGCCGTCTATCAGTCCAGCCATTGCCTTGCCGCTATACACCGGATCCAGTAACACCCCTTCCTGCTGTGCCAGCAACTGTATCGCCGCCAGCCCTTCTTCATTTGGCATGCCGTACTGCGGTGCGAAGTAATCATCCCACAGTGTGATGGGGGCCAGTTCGTCGATATCCAAACTGCTGGCCAGCGCTTTTTGGATCAGTTCCACCTTGGGCAATTGGTCGATGACTTTGCGTGAAACGGTCACACCGACAAGTTCAGTCTCCGGCAGCAATTGCTGCAGACCAACCGCCAACCCGGCATGGGTACCGGCACTGCCCGACGCCACCACTACCGAGCTGAAAGCGACCTTACTGCGCCGACTCTGCTCGGCAATTTCCAGCGCACACTGTACGTAACCCAATGCACCCAGCGCATTAGAGCCACCTACCGGCACCACATAAGGTCGAAAGCCTTGTGCTTCGAGGCGCGTAGCCAGATCGGCCAACTGCTGCTGCGGATCGTGCAGCGCTTCGCACATTTCCACCTGCGCGTTGAACAGCCCGAGCAATAAGCGGTTGCCGTTGGTCAGATAATTTTCTTCCTGGGTGTCAATCGGATTTTCCAGCAACGCCACGCAGTGCAGGCCCAACTTGGCCGCCACCGCCGCCGTTTGGCGCACATGGTTGGATTGAATAGCACCGGCGGTAACCAGCGTATCGGCTCCCTGACGCAGCGCATCGGCGGCAAAAAACTCAAGCTTTCTCAGTTTGTTACCACCCATCGCCATCGGCGTGACATCATCACGTTTGATGTAAATTTCACGGCCAAGGTAGTCTGAGAGGCGAGACAGCTTTTCGAGCGGTGTGGCAGAGCCGACTAAATCGAGACGCGGGAACTGCGCCAATTTTTGTTGCAGATTCACAACTTCCCCCGGGGAATAAGGTATCAATAGCCAAAGGATAGATTTAGCAGATGTGAACTTAATAATCACTCTTTATTAGTGATGGGAGAGCGGTGGAAACCCCGGCCGCCGTGCCGGGGAGGCAAGATCAGTAGCTTTTCTGCCAGGCAAGATATTGGTCGTATTTACGCAGGGCAATGCGGTAATTGTTGTGTGCCGCAGAAGGCAAGTCTTCAATGATACGTTGATGGTTAGCGTTGCTGGCAAACTTGTCGGCCGGGTAGTTGCGTTCCACCAGCATTTCGTCCAGTCGACGCAGGCGCACCACGTACTCGCGAATGGTACTGTGGCTCATTTCAGTCTGTTCAAACAGATACTGCTTGAAGGCCATGATGTCGAAATAGCTCGGATGGCTGTTGCAGGAAATTTCACTGCAGAAACGGCACAGTGCGGTCAGCTCATTTTGCACGTTCAACCAGACGTGATCGTCAATCGGCTGATCCATCCGCGCAATGGCGTCTTTATTGATGATCTTGCCACGAAACACCAACGCCATGCGATCCAACAATTTGCCGCACTGGGAGCAATGAGTCTGGCTGTGTTTGTAATCTTTTAAATAACGGCTCAGTGGCCGTTTTTTCAACAATATTGCTGGCATTAGGCAGTCCGGTTTTCGCAAGGGTGGCAAGGTTGAAGGTTCAGAGTTGAATGCATGTCAGTTCTCGCTCGCCAAACGGGCGCGCAGGCGCTTGATCGCCTGACTGTGCAGTTGACTGACACGCGACTCCCCCACGTCCAGCACGGCACCGATCTCCTTCAGGTTCAACTCTTCCTGGTAATACAGCGTCAGCACCATTTTCTCGCGTTCCGGCAACGCCTCGATGGCGTCGATCACCCGTTGGCGCAGATTACCCTCCAGCAGATGATGTAACGGATTGGCCTCTTCGTGCCCTTCCAGCAGCGGTTCCGCGCTTTCACCATGCTCTTCCCGCCATTCGTCGTAGGAGAAAAGTTGGCTGTTATTGGTGTCCAACAGAATTTGACGGTACTCATCCAGTGACAGGTTCAGCGCCTGTGCAACTTCCACTTCGCTGGCCGGGCGGCCGAGTTGCTGTTCCAATTGCCGCATGACCTGCGCCACTTCACGCGCGTGGCGACGCACACTGCGCGGCACCCAGTCGCGGCTGCGCAGCTCATCAAGCATGGCACCACGGATACGTTGTACCGCGTAGGTAGTAAAGGCTGTGCCCTGCATGGCGTCATAACGCTCCACGGCGTTCAACAGGCCGATTCCTCCGGCCTGTAGCAGATCGTCGAGCTCCACACTGGCGGGCAGCCTGACCTGCAGGCGCAACGCCTCGTGGCGCACTAATGGAACGTAGCGTAGCCAGAGAGAATTTTTGTCCATCACGCCTTCGGCGGTATACAAATCGCTCACTATGTCTAAAACCTGCGGATAAGAGAGTCAGAGCTATTATCCGTAGGGGGCAAAATGCCAATCGACTGAACAGTCGTACAAAACAGGCCTTATTTGCGCCATGCACTCTCCCGGCGGAAAGCGGCCATAAAAAAACCCCGCCGAGGCGGGGTTTTTTGCGACAGGTTAATCGAGGAGAGTCGATTAACGCAGCAGGGACAACACGTTCTGAGTAGACTGGTTAGCCTGTGCCAGAACAGAGGTGCCAGCCTGTTGCAGGATGTTGGCACGGCTCATGTTGGACACTTCGGTCGCGTAGTCAGCATCCTGAATACGAGACTGGGAAGCAGACAGGTTGTTCACAGTGCTGTTCAGGTTGTTGATAACAGAATCGAAACGGTTCTGTACCGCACCCAGAGAAGAACGCAGACCGTCAACCTGAGACAGTGCTTTGTCCAGGGTAGCCAATGGATCTTCGATATCTTTTTTCTCAATTGCAGCACCTGCTGTCACTGCACCATCATCAGCAATAGTAGCTTCGCTGACGGTTTTTTCACCAGTGGTTGCATCAACTTTCTGGATATAGTAACCGGCTTTACCATCTTTATCAGTACCCGTTACCAGCGTCTCACCGGCGCCCATTTTACTTTTATCGAAAACGATGTCTTTACCATCATTAGCACCAGCGGCTGATTCGGCAGTTTTACCAATTACTGCACCGTTAGCGACTGCACCACCAAGACGAACACCCGTTCTTTTGCTTACGTCGAAATCATCTAAGTTCAGGGTACTAGAGTTAATTTGGCTCAGATTAATATCAATCGTTTCACCATCGTTAGCACCTACCTGGATGGTCAGGTTCTGATCTTTACTCAACACCTTCACGCCGTTGAAGTCAGTTTGGTCAGAAATACGGTTAATTTCAGACAGGCGCTGGGTGATTTCGTCCTGGATAGATTTCAGATCACTTTCTGAGTTAGAACCGTTCTGAGACTGTACGGTCAGACGACGGACGTTCTGCAGGTTGTCGTTCACTTCGTTCAGTGCGCCTTCAGTGGTCTGCGCCAGAGAGATACCGTCGTTGGCGTTACGGGAAGCCTGAGTCAGGCCTTTGATGTTAGCGGTGAAACGGTTAGAGATTGCCTGACCCGCGGCGTCATCCTTGGCGCTGTTGATACGCAGGCCAGAAGACAGACGCTCAATCGCAGTACCCAGAGAAGACTGTGATTTGTTCAGGTTGTTCTGCGCCATCAGAGACAGGCTGTTGGTGTTAATTACTTGTGCCATTGTATGCTTTCCTTACGAATCAGTTGCGAGCTTCGCAATGTGGTTAAAAGGTTCGGGCTACTTTGCCCACGGCGTCAACCACCGTCCCATCAGGTATCGGCCCTCCCCCTGCAACCTTTAGAAATTTTTTGTTTTTTTTTCGCCTGGCGGCAATGGCAGAAATAACGGGCTTTTTCCTTCTTCTATTGCGTCATCAGTTTTTTATTTTTTCGGTAAACTTTTTCTCCACTGCGCCGATAAACGCATAAAGCGAATAAAGTCATAATCAAGGAGAATTACCAATGGCATCGATCAGCTCATTAGGCATCGGCTCAGGACTCGACCTCAACGGCTTGCTGGACAAACTGACCAAAGCGGAACAGCAGCGGCTGACCCCTTATACCACCCAGCAGACCAGCTATAACGCCCAACTGACGGCTTACGGTACCCTGAAGGGGTCGTTGGAAAAATTCGATAACTTGAGTAAAGAGCTGGCAAAACCGGCGTTTTTCAACAACACCACCACCAGCAAGCACGACCAGTTCACCATCACCACTACCGACAAGGCCGTGGCGGGTAACTACATTGTTAAGGTGAATGCGCTGGCTCAGCCGCAAACGCTGACCACCCAAACTCCGATTGCCAATCAGACCGCACAGTTGGGCACTCCCGGCAGCAGTGACCGCTCAATCACTATCACCGCCGGTAATCCGCAAAAAGACGTGAAGATCCCACTGAGCGATGAACAAACTTCGCTGGTGGAAATGCGTGATGCGATTAACAACGCCAAGGCCGGCGTCAACGCCACCATCATGCGCGTAGGGGATGACGACTACCAGTTAGCACTCAGCTCCAGCACCACCGGGGAGAAAAGTACCATCTCGGTGCAGGTCAATAATGACGATAAGTTGGGGGCAATCCTCAACTACGACAACACAACCAAAAGCGGTTCGATGAAGCAAACCGTGGCCGGCCAGGATGCCCAGATCGAGGTCAACGGCACGCCGATCAAACGCAGCACCAACTCTATTGTTGATGCGTTGCAGGGCGTGACTATTGACCTGAAAGCCGTCACCAAAGCCGACACACCACAAAACCTGGTGATCAGCACCGATAAAGCCGGTACTGCCGATAAGATCAAAGAGTGGGTAGATAACTATAACTCGCTGCTGGACACCTTTAACTCGCTAAGCAAATTTACCCCGGTCAAAAGCGGTGAAGCGCAGAATGCCAAAAACGGCGCACTGTTGGGGGATAACACCCTGCGTGGCATTCAGTCGTCGATTAAAAGCGCGCTCAGCGCCGCACAGGACAACCCGGAATTGAAGGGACTGGGCAACCTGGGCATCTCGACTAACACCAAAACCGGAAAACTGGAAATCGACAGCACCAAGTTGAACAAAGCCATCGATGAAAAACCGGCACAGGTTGCTAACTTCTTCGCCGGCAACGGTAAGGATACCGGTATGGCGACCGAGATCCATAACGAGATCCAGAACTATATCAAGGCCGGCGGCATCATCGAGAACTCGACCAAAAGCATCAATACCAACCTCGACCGCCTGAATAGCCAGATCACCACCGTGACCGCCAGTATTCAAAACACCATAGATCGCTATAAACAACAATTCGTTCAACTGGATACCATGATGTCCAAGTTGAGCAGTACAGGTAATTATTTAACCCAACAGTTCAAATAAGAACTTTTTAACCAGGTAATAAATCACATGTATAACCGAAGCGGAACTCAAGCCTACGCCCAGGTCAGTCTGGAAAGCGGCGTAATGAGCGCCAGCCCGCATCAGTTAATCGTGATGCTTTTCGACGGGGCGCTTAGCGCCCTGTTACGCGCACGCATTCTGATGAAACAGGGCGATATCGCTGGCAAGGGACTGGCGCTGTCAAAGGCCATCAACATTATCGATAACGGCCTGAAAAGTGGTCTCGACCACCAACAGGGCGGCGAAATGGCCGATAATCTGGCGGCGCTATATGACTATATGAAGAGGCGTCTGATGCAGGCCAATCTGCATAATGACGAGGCGGCGATCACCGAAGTGGTCAAGCTGCTGGAAAATATTGCCGACGCCTGGCGCCAGATTGGCCCCAATTACCACCCTTCTCAGGACGCCGTATAATGGAACGTCAACAGCAATTGCTCGCCGCGTATCAAAAAATATACAACCTGAGCAGCCAGATGATCGCCCTGGCGCAAACTGAAAAATGGGAAGAGTTGATCGAACTGGAACTGGCCTATGTAACTGCAGTGGAAAGCACTGCCGCCTTTACCGGTCAGGTCGGGCCGTCAATGGCATTACAGGAGTTGCTGCGCAATAAATTGCAGCAGATCCTGGACAACGAAACCGAGCTTAAACGCCTGCTGCAACAACGCATGGACCAATTAAAAGAATTGATTGGCCAGTCAACGCGTCAGAACGTGGTCAACAGCACCTATGGTCAGTTTCACGACCGCGCACTGCTGTTAGGAGAGCCGCAAATCAGATGAACTCATAACAATAAAGGAAAATGCAGAATAAATAGCACTATGCACTATTATTCTCCGGTTAAGTCAGGATATTAATCCATGGCATTTGAATTATATACACCTGTAATATTTTTCACCCCGGCCTGGTAGGGCACGAATGTATTCGCCCGGTTAGCACGAGCGCGGCATGTAATGCCCCTACGAGACGGATAAACATTAGGCCGACACGGACGTTTTCTGTTCATCAGGAAATTGATTTTTGATAGATAAAACACGTCGTTGTGCTTCACAACGCATGGAAAAATGTTGCTCCAACGCCGATCAAAGCGTAAAGATATTCTCAGATACTGGCTGCGAAATGAATATCGATGGAACGTACAATTAATCTTTGCCCTGGAATTGGTGCTTCGGCGCATATCATTCAACATACTGAATTATTATTCCCTTCAGTCTATTTTGAACAACCCCATCTGTATTTGGTACAGCAAGGCCACAAACGCGTACGTTGGCAACAGCGTGAATTGGTGGCTCATAGCGGGGAATTGTTGATTATCGACGGAGGGCAAACCGTAGATATTGTTAATGAGCCCTCAGAGAAAGGGGTGTTCAGCTGTCAGTTGTTGATCTGCGATCCATTGCTGCTCGCCGCACCACCGGCCCAGGTTGAAACCCAGCCCACTGCTGTATTTGACGCGGTGTTGGCATTACGTAATCTACCCTGCGCGCTAATACACAGTTTTGAAGCCACCAGCCTGGCGCTGGCACTGAGACATCGTTTCCCTGCGGTCATCATCCGCCACAAAATGCTGGAAATTCTGCTGTGGCTGAAGCAATTCAATATCAGCTTCATTCATAACGAGGCCAGAAATTTAACCCAGCAGGTGCGCCGCTGTCTGGCAACCGATCCACATAATATCTGGACGGCGGCCGAGGTAGCGAACACCCTGTCGATGAGTGAAGTGATGCTTCGCCGAAAGCTGTCGGCAGAAAATAATTCGTTACGGAGTCTGATGATCGACGTACGCATGAGCAGCGCACTGGCATTGCTGCAATCCACCGATTGGCCCATCTCCGCCATCGCCCAACACGTCGGTTATGAAAGTTCCTCACGCTTTGCAGAACGTTTTCGCAAACGGTTTGGCTTTGCCCCCACCGCCATTCGCGGCCACCAGCGGGCAATGGAGGCCGGCGCAATTCGCCCCGATCATTTCAGCATGATGGAAGCACGGGAATGACAGCCACGGGCATAAGTTAAATCCTTGAACAACGGGAGCGTCGTTTATGCAGTGCGGGTTAGCGGAAAACAGCCAGGTGGGATAGCATTGGCAAGGCCACAAAAGTGGCCCGGGTTTTTTAGCTTTGCTTAATTAAAACGATTATTAATACGACCAAAACGGCCAGAATTAAAATACTCAACAGCCGCCATCTTTGTTCACTTTTGCTGCTCATTATCTTTCCCGGTAATCAAAACTGCCTTAATCCGGAAATTATAACGCCGTGACAAGCACCGCAATGTGAGTTAAACCGGGGTTTCTGCCCTGTTACTCCAGCGATTGGTAATCGCTATGCCGAGAGTAATACGCCAATCCAGTGTTCAACCCCCCGTCATCGCAACCTAAGGCCCTACCTGCGCCAATCTTGCTGGCAGTTGCGCCAACAATTGATCTACTGCCAACCGGACTTTTAAGGGTTGATAAGCGGCGTAGGGCCAGACTGCATTTATCGGGAAATCTACGCCGTGGCAGTCACGCATTAGCGCAACCAACCGACCGTCGGCAAGCGGCTCGCGAACCAGCCAATAAGGCAACCAAACTACGCCGGCACCGCTGACGGCGGCATTGGCAATAGCCTGCATATCGTCCATCATTATTCTTGCCTGGGGCCTGATTTCCTGCAGGTGACCACTGGCGTCTCTGAGTTGCCATTTCTGCAAGATACCGGCCCGCAAATACCCCACTGCCTGATGCTGACCAAGTTCAACTGGCGATTGCGGCTCGCCATAGTGTTGTAAATAGGCCGGAGACGCGCAAAAAGCCATGCCGTGCTGGCCAAGCTGCCGGACAACCAGACTGCTGCTGTCCGGCAAGGCACCTATGCGAATAGCCATGTCGAAACCCTCATCAATCAGGTCTACCCTTCGATCGCTAAATGACAGTTCAAGTGTCAATTGCGGATGCTGTTGCGCCAAATCTGTCAGCAAGGGGGCAATGCACAAATGACCGAACAGCACCGGCATAGACACCCGTAGCCGCCCACTGGCCTGCACTTTACCGCTGTCCAACAAATCTTCCACACTGTTGATGGTTGCCAATGCTTGCCGGCAGTGCTCGTAGAACAAAACCCCCTCATCCGTCAGGCTTTGGCTGCGGGTAGTACGCAGAAACAGCATCACCCCAAGCCGTTGCTCCAGGCGGGAAATGATTTTACTGATGGCGGAACGCGTCAGATGCAGCTTTTCTGCGGCGCTGGCAAAGCTGCCGGCTTCCGCCACGGCAACAAATACCGGTATCCCATTGAGTTCGGTTCTCACCTTATCGCGTCCATTTTGGCACCAATGATGTGAAACACTATCACCACTGGTGAATATTAAGCAATGCTAGCATAGGGTCTCTCGAATGCACCGGCGGAAAAGTTGACGCCTGGGCATTTACCCAAACCACTCTCAGGAAAAAATCATGAACAATATTCTGGTACTCAAATCCAGTATCATGGGCGACCAATCTCACACCAATGGGCTTATCGACAGCCTGTTGAGCGAACGTAGTGCCAGGGGGATGAAAGACAACGTCGTGGTACGCGATTTGGTGGCGCTTAACCTGCCAGTGCTGGACGCTGAGTTATTCAGCGCTCTACGCGGCGGTGAAATATCGAGCCAGCGGATCAAGGACGGAGTCGCGCTTTCCGACCAATTAATTGCCGAACTCAAAGCCAGCGATCTGGTGATAATTGGCGCACCTATGTACAACCATAACGTGCCGACACATCTAAAGAACTGGTTTGATTTGGTAGCACGTGCGCGCGTGACATTTAATTACACCGCGACTTATCCGGTCGGTCTGGTGGAGGGTGTGCAAGCTCTGGTGATCAGTTCTCGCGGTGGTGTACATGTCGGGCAAGATACCGATGTGGTCACGCCCTACCTGCGCTCCATTTTAAGTTTGATGGGTATCAGTGAAGTGCAGTTCGTTTATGCCGAAGGTCTCGATATGAAACCGCATGGACGCGACAGCGGCCTGGTAGCAGCTCGTAAGCAAATCGTTGAACTGCTCTCCTGAAACAAACACTCGATAGATCCTGGCCTCAATCTCGGGGCCAATCCATCACACCGCCATATTCATTACCTCTTGATAAGCGGAAACCAGCTTATTACGCACCTGTACGCCCATCTGCAGCGAGATCGATGACTTTTGCAGATCGACCATCACATCATTCAGGCTGATACCCGGCACACCTATCTCAAAATTCTGCGCCTGCTTGCGTGCGGTCTGCTGGGTATCGCTGATCTTGCCGATCGCCGCTTTCAGCTCACTGGCAAAACTGACACCTGGCGCAGCAGCCTCTTGCCCCATCGATCCGGCCTGAATCGCAGTGGCTTGTAGCTGCTGCAATACCCCTTCAATACCCTGAATTGCCATTGTGACCTCAATAAAAACGCGGCTGCCGGCCATGATGGCGGCAGGCACTACTTTGATGCTGCACACCCTAACACAGTGTTTTTATCCTAAAGCGGCTAATTAACTGCAAAAAACCCGGCTTATCGGGCCATCGAAATAGTGAGTAAGGGGAAATAATGGCTTGCCCAGAAATGGGAGCGCCGCTATACCCGTCGTCTTTCAAGTTGCAGCGTTGTTATCTGCTTTACAAGACCCATCCGTGGGTCTTGCCCCGTCGGGGCCGCTGCGAGCAGCGTTCAAATCTGTTCCTGACAGATTTGTCGCTCACCCCAGTGACTTACTCGAGTAAGCGCCTGGAGATGAGCGAGCTGGCCGCCTAGCTGCAACTTGAAAGGCATAGGGTGTATTTATATGTGTATCAGGGAGTCTGTTTTGTCACACAACGCTAACCACATCGTTCATCAGCCTGGCAGGGAGCTACGCCGTGGCCCGAACCGGATCCTGAGCGTCATTGAAGGACACTGGCTAAAATGAGTGCTTCAATCTCCGCCACCGAAAGCCGCGATAATGGCCTGCAAGCCATGTGGGACCGTCTGCGCGCCAACCCGAAAATCCCACTGCTGATCGCCGGTTCCGCCGCTATCGCCATTGTGGTTGCGCTGCTGTTATGGGCAAAAAGTCCTGATTACCGGGTGCTATACAGCAACATTAACGATCGCGACGGCGGTGCCATCGTCACCCAGCTGACGCGAATGAATATCCCCTACCGCTTCGCCGAGAACGGCGCGGCGCTGCTGATCCCGGCAGACAAAGTGCACGAAACCCGCCTGCGTCTGGCGCAGTTGGGCCTGCCGAAAGGCGGTGCCGTTGGCTTCGAACTGCTGGATCAGGAAAAATTCGGCATCAGCCAGTTCAGTGAGCAAATCAACTACCAGCGTGCTCTGGAAGGCGAATTGTCGCGCACCATCGAATCACTGGGGCCGGTACAAAACGCCCGGGTGCATCTGGCTCTGCCAAAACCCTCGCTGTTCGTGCGCGAGCAAAAATCCCCTTCCGCCTCGGTGACCCTGACGCTGCAACCCGGCCGCGCGTTGGATGACGGCCAGATCAACGCCATCGTTTATATGGTCTCGAGCAGCGTCGCCGGCCTGCCGCCGGGCAACGTGACCGTGGTCGATCAATCCGGTCGCCTGCTGACCCAGTCTGACGGTGCCGGGCGCGATCTGAACGCCGCACAGCTCAAGTACGCCAACGAAGTGGAAAGCCGCTACCAGCGCCGTATCGAAGCGATTTTGGCACCAATGGTCGGTAACGGTAATGCGCGCGCTCAGGTCACCGCGCAGATTGATTTTACCACCCGCGAACAAACCGACGAAGAATACCAACCGAACCAACTGCCGAATAAGGCCGCCGTCCGCTCCAAACAGATGAGTCAAAGCGATCAAATTGGCGGGCCACTGGTCGGCGGCGTACCGGGTGCCTTGTCCAATCAGCCTACCGCACCGGCTACCGCGCCAATTGAAACCGCCAAACCGGCGGCCACCGGCAATAACGCCGCCACCCAGCCCAATGCCGCGACCACCCGCAGCGCAGCCTCGGGGCCGCAGAATTCTCGCCGGGATGAAACCACCAACTACGAAGTCGATCGCACCATTCGCCATACTCAGCAAAAAGCCGGGACGGTACAGCGGTTGTCGGTGGCGGTGGTGGTTAACTATCGCGGTACTGATAAAGACGGCAAACCGCTGCCGATGAGTAAAGAGCAGTTGGCGCAGATCGAATCGCTGGTGCGCGAGTCCATGGGCTTCTCCAGCACCCGCGGCGACACGCTCAACGTGGTCAACACGCCGTTTACCGATAACGAAGTCACCGGTGGTGAGTTGCCGTTCTGGCAAAGCCAGGCGTTTATCGACCGTCTGTTCGACGCCGGTCGCTATCTGCTGGTCCTGCTGGTCGGCTGGTTGCTATGGCGCAAACTGGTACGTCCGCAGTTGCAAAACCGTCAGGCCGTACAAAAATCCGCTATCGCCGCCGCCAATGCGCCTATGGCCAAACCGGCAGAGAGCAATAAACAGAGTAATGAGGAGCTGGCGCAGCACCGTAAATCACAACAGCGCGTCAGTGCAGAAGTCCAGAGCCAGCGGATCCGCGATCTGGCTGATAAAGACCCACGCGTGGTCGCTCTGGTAATCCGCCAATGGATGAGCAACGAATTATGAGTCTGACCGGAACCGAAAAAAGCGCCATCCTGCTAATGACCTTGGGTGAAGATCGCGCCGCCGAGGTGTTCAAACACCTCTCCTCGCGTGAAGTCCAGCAGTTGAGCGGCACCATGGCCAGCATGAGCCAGGTATCGCACAAACAACTCAATGAAATACTGCGCGAATTTGAAGATGACGCCGAACAATATGCGGCACTGAGCGTCAACGCCAGTGACTACCTGCGTTCGGTGCTGGTTAAAGCGCTGGGCGAAGAGCGTGCCTCCAGCCTGTTGGAGGATATTCTCGAATCCCGCGAGACCACCACCGGCATGGAAACGCTCAACTTTATGGAACCGATGAGCGCCGCCGATCTGATCCGCGACGAACATCCGCAAATCATCGCCACCATTCTGGTTCACTTGAAGCGTGGCCAGGCGGCGGATATTTTGGCGCTGTTCGACGAACGCTTGCGCAACGACGTGATGCTGCGTATCGCCACCTTCGGCGGCGTGCAACCGGCAGCGCTGGCGGAACTGACCGAAGTGCTGAACAACTTGCTTGACGGCCAGAATCTCAAACGCAGCAAAATGGGCGGGGTTCGCACCGCAGCCGAGATTATCAACCTGATGAAAAATCAGCAGGAAGAAGCGGTTATCGACGCCATGCGCGAATACGACGGCGAGCTGGCACAGAAGATCATCGACGAAATGTTCCTGTTCGAAAACCTGGTGGAAGTCGACGACCGCAGCATCCAGCGCCTGTTGCAGGAAGTGGAAGGCGAATCCTTGCTGGTGGCGCTCAAAGGGGCGGAACAGCCGCTGCGCGAGAAGTTCCTCAAGAATATGTCGCAACGCGCCGCCGATATTCTGCGCGACGACCTGGCCAACCGTGGCCCGGTACGCATGTCGCAGGTCGAGAACGAACAGAAAGCCATCCTGCTGGTCGTCCGTCGTTTGGCGGAGAGCGGCGAAATGATTATCGGCGGTGGCGAGGACACCTATGTCTGATCGCATTAACACCCTGCCCTGGCAACCCTGGTCGCTTAACGATCTGACCGAGCCGAAAGCGGTGGTGGAGCCACTGCCGCTGCCGCCAGTGGAGTCTTTCGGCTCCCCCCTGGACGACACTGTAGTTCAGGAACAGCAATTGGCCCAATTGCGCCTGCAGGCAGAGCAGCAAGGCCAGCAGTTGGGCTATGCCGACGGCCAGCAAAAGGGCTACGAAGCCGGGTTCCAGGCCGGCATGGAAGAAGGCCGCCAACAGGGCTTGCTGGAGGCGCAACAGCAACAGCAACCGCTGACCGCCCACTGGCAACAACTGGTGACTGAATTCCAGCATACTCTGGACGCACTGGACAGCGTGATCGCCTCGCGCCTGATGCAGTTGGCGTTGACCGCCGCCAAACAGGTGCTCGGTCAACCGCCAGTGTGTGACGGCACCGCCCTGCTGGCGCAGATACAGCAGTTGATTCAGCAAGAGCCGATGTTCAGCGGCAAGCCCCAGTTACGTGTGCATCCTGATGATTATCAGCGTATAGAACAACAACTGGGCGCGACGCTCAGCCTGCATGGCTGGCGGCTGCTGGCAGATGGCCAACTGCACCCTGGCGGTTGCAAAGTCAGCGCCGATGAAGGCGACCTCGACGCCAGCCTGGCGACCCGCTGGCACGAACTCTGCCGCCTGGCGGCTCCGGGAGAAGTGTAATGACGCTTCGACTCGGCCGCTGGCTAACTTCGCTGGACACGTTGGAAAAACGCATCGCACACACCCCGACGGTTCGTCGTTACGGCCGCCTGACGCGCGCAACCGGGCTGGTACTGGAAGCCACCGGGCTGCAACTGCCGATCGGCGCTACCTGCCTGATCGAACGTCACGACGGGGGTGAAGTTCAGGAAGTCGAGAGCGAAGTGGTCGGTTTTAACGGCCAGCGACTGTTCCTGATGCCGCTGGAAGAAGTGGAAGGCATTGTGCCCGGCGCACGGGTTTATGCCCGCGTCTCGCCGGAAGGGCAAAGTGCCGGTAAACAGCTGCCGCTCGGCCCGGCCTTGCTTGGTCGGGTGCTGGACGGCAGTGCCAAGCCGCTGGACGGCCTGCCCGCACCGGAAACCGGCTATCGTGCGCCGCTGATCACCGCCCCGTTCAATCCGTTACAGCGTACGCCTATCGAACAGGTACTGGATGTCGGTGTCCGCACCATTAATGGTCTGTTAACCGTCGGTCGCGGCCAGCGCATGGGGCTGTTCGCCGGTTCCGGCGTCGGTAAAAGCGTGCTGCTGGGTATGATGGCGCGTTATACCCAGGCCGACGTTATTGTCGTCGGGCTGATCGGCGAACGCGGCCGCGAGGTCAAGGACTTTATCGAAAACATCCTCGGCCCCGAGGGGCGGGCACGTTCAGTGGTGATTGCCGCGCCGGCTGACGTCTCGCCGCTGCTGCGCATGCAGGGGGCAGCCTATGCCACGCGTATCGCCGAGGACTTCCGCGATCGCGGTCAGCACGTACTGCTGATTATGGATTCGCTGACCCGCTATGCCATGGCGCAGCGTGAAATTGCCCTGGCCATCGGCGAGCCACCGGCCACCAAAGGCTATCCGCCGTCAGTGTTCGCCAAATTGCCTGCGCTGGTGGAACGTGCGGGCAACGGCATCAGCGGTGGCGGTTCAATTACCGCCTTCTATACCGTACTGACCGAAGGCGATGACCAGCAGGATCCGATTGCCGACTCGGCGCGCGCCATCCTCGATGGTCACGTGGTGCTGTCGCGACGACTGGCGGAGGCCGGTCACTACCCGGCAATCGACATTGAAGCCTCAATCAGCCGTGCCATGACCTCGCTGATCAATGAGGAACACTACCGCCGGGTGCGTAACTTCAAACAGATGCTGGCCAGCTATCAACGCAACCGCGATTTGATCAGCGTCGGTGCCTACGTCTCAGGCAGCGATCCTTTGCTGGACAAGGCGATGGCGCTGTACCCGCAGATGGAAGCTTATCTGCAACAGGGCATTTTTGAACGCAGCGGTTATGACGACGCCTGCCAACAGTTACAGCAGTTGATCGTTTAACGTCACCAAAGGCGAAAACCCGATGAAACCACAGTCCCCCCTGATTACCCTGCGCGATTTGGCGCAGGACGCAGTAGAACAGGCGACGCAGCAATTGGGCCAGGTGCGCAAGGCACAGCAGGCAGCAGAGCAGCAGCTTTCCATGCTGCTCAATTATCAGGATGAGTACCGCCAAAAGCTGAATAACCAACTGATCGGCGGCATGGAATCGTCCAACTGGCAGAACTACCAGCAGTTTATCGGCACGCTGGAGCAGGCCATCACCCAGCATCGCCAGCAACTGACGCAGTGGGTGCAAAAGGTCGAGAGCGCGGTGAAACACTGGCAGGACAAACAGCAACGGCTGAATGCCTTCGAAACCCTGCATACCCGCGCCCAAAGTGCGGAACTGCAGTTGGAGAATAAACGGGATCAAAAACTGATGGATGAGTTTGCTCAACGCAGTGCACAAAGGAATATCCACCCATGAACCTCAACCTATTGCCAGGTCTGTCGACCCCAGGCGACAGCGGATTACTACCAGACGCACAGTTACCGCTGGATGAGTCCTCCCTTTCGTCCGCCTTTGCTCAACTGCTCGGTGCACGTGTACTGCCGGCCGATAAGGCTGCAGGCAAGCTGTCGCCGATGGCGCTGAGCGCAGACGAGGACACCACGCCGCTGAGCCGCAACCAGCTAACCCAGCTACTGGCCACCTTCGGCGAACGTGATGGGCTTTTGGCGCCCTCGCTATTAACCAGCGGTCAGCAGGCGGCCGTAGCGCCAGGTGAAGAGTCGCTGAAAGATCAAACTGCGGAAAATACCGCCCTGCGCCCCGCCGGCGAAATCGACGCGGCCACCTTACAGGCGCTGTTCGCCATGCTACCGATCGCCGTAACGCCGGTGATACCGGCCACCGCTGCGGGCGTCGGGGAACTGAGCGTTGAAGGTGAACCCGGTACGACACAACCTACGGCTGTGCTGAGCGCCACGCTGGGCCGCCCCTCGGACGCCTCCGGCAGCCCGATAACGGACACACAGAAAACCCCGACGACCCTGAGCAAAGATCCTCTCAGTATGGATAGCCGCGCCGATGCACCACAACAGACTGCGGCCACCCAGGATAAGCCGGATGCAGCTGCATTGAAATTCAGCGCCGATACGCCGGCACCGGTCAATCACCTGATGGCACCGCCAGTCTCCAGCCCAACGGTGGCAGCAGCTCCAGCCTCTTCGCTGGTCACCGCCCCGCCCACGCCGCAGCTAAATGCTCAGCTTGGCAGCCCCGAGTGGCAACAGGCGTTGAACCAACAGGTGCTGATGTTCCATCGCAACGGCCAGCAAAGCGCAGAACTGCGCCTGCATCCGCAGGAACTGGGGGCATTGCAGATCACCCTCAAGCTCGATGACAGCCAGGCACAGTTGCACATTGCCTCCGCCCACGGTCAGGTACGTGCCGCCGTGGAAGCCGCCATGCCACAGTTGCGTCATGCGCTGGCAGAGAGCGGCATCAACCTGGGACAGAGCAGCGTCGGCAGTGAGTCCATGCCGCAGGGGCAACAGGCGCAACAACAAAACGCCGGGCAACAGGGCCAACCAAGTTATCGCGATAACCACGCCGGCAGCGAACCGGCCGTAGAAGCCCTCAGTGCTCCACAGGCATTGCAGGCGATGGCTCGGGCCGTCAGCGGCGTTGATATTTTCGCCTGACTGACCACAAACGCCCAAGCTGGCACGCTTTTCCCCGCCTATTCTGGCTATTGCACGCCGGAATAGACGGGATAATACCGCTACCCGTCATACTTGAAGCTGCATCATTGTTGGTTGCGTTTGCGCGCCCCAGTCACATAGTTACCTATGCTCCTGGGGACTTACAAACTGGCCGCCGCGATGCAACTCCAATTATTTAGGGCAAATTATGTCATGCATGCGGTTTTTACACGCGACACATCGTCGCGAGACCTTAGGTTGCAACTTGAAAGACGACGGGTATAACAACAGGAATTTGGCTTAGCAATGTCTCAGAACTCCCTTCCAACAGCCTCAAAAAATAAACGTCCGTTACTGGCTTACCTGCTGGTGTTGATTACCCTGCTCGCCTGCGGCGCAGCCGGCTACAGCTGGTGGCAGCTCAAACAGCACCAGAGCGACGCACAGCCCGCAGTCAAACCACAACCTCCGGCCGCACCGGTGTTTATGCCGCTGGACACCTTTACCGTCAATCTGATGACGCCGGATAACAACCCCGATCGCGTGTTGTATATCGGCCTGACATTACGCTTGCCGGACGAGAACACCCGCCGCCAACTTAACGATTTCCTGCCGGAGGTGCGTAGTCGTCTGCTGATGCTGCTGTCCCGTCAGGAAGCGGGTAAGTTGAGCAGTGAACAAGGGAAACAGCAATTGGTGGCGCAGATTAAGGACGTACTTAGCCCGCCGCTGGTTAAAGGACAACCGAAGCAGGTGGTCAGCGATGTGCTGTTCACCGCCTTCATACTGCGGTAATCACTATGGGCGACAGCATTCTTTCACAAGCAGAGATCGACGCCTTGCTTAACGGCGACAACGCGGGAGATGAACCCGTCGCGGTCACCAGCAATGAGAGCGAGGTCAAGCCGTACGATCCGACCACCCAGCGTCGCGTGGTGCGTGAGCGCCTGCACGCACTGGAAATCATCAACGAACGTTTTGCCCGGCAGTTCCGCATGGGGTTATTCAACCTGCTGCGTCGCAGCCCGGACATTACCGTCGGCCCGATCAAAATTCAGCCGTACCACGAATTTGCCCGCAACCTGCCGGTGCCCACCAACCTCAACCTGGTGCACCTGAACCCGCTGCGCGGTACCGCGCTGTTCGTGTTCGCGCCGAGCCTGGTGTTTATCGCGGTCGATAACCTGTTCGGTGGCGACGGCCGCTTTCCGACCAAAGTGGAAGGCCGCGAATTCACCCCCACCGAACAGCGGGTGATCAAGCGCATGCTGCGTCTGGCGCTGGATGCTTACGGCGACGCCTGGAGCGCGATTTACAAGATCAACGTGGAATACGTGCGCGCCGAAATGCAGGTGAAATTCACCAATATCACTACCTCGCCAAACGACATTGTGGTTACCACTCCGTTCCAGGTGGAGATCGGTGCGCTGAGCGGTGAATTCAACATCTGTATTCCGTTCGCGATGATCGAGCCGCTGCGCGAACTGCTGACCAACCCACCGCTGGAAAACTCACGGCAGGAAGACAGCCACTGGCGCGAAACGCTGGTGAAACAGGTGCAGCATTCCGAACTGGAGCTGATTGCCAACTTCGTCGATATCCCGATGCGGCTGTCAAAAATCCTGAAACTGCAGCCGGGTGACGTATTACCGATTGATAAACCGGATCGCCTGATCGCCCACGTGGACGGCGTACCGGTACTGACCAGCCAATACGGCACGTTAAACGGGCAGTACGCCCTGCGTGTTGAACATTTGATTAACCCTATTTTGAATGCTCTGAGTGAGGAACAGCCCAAATGAGTGATCCTAAGCAACCGTCTGGCGAAGGAAAGGAATCCGTGGACGATCTGTGGGCTGATGCGTTTAACGAACAGCTTGCAACCGACAAAACCTCTGCCAGCGACGCGGTATTCAAATCGCTGGAACCACAGGAGGCCGGCGGTAGCCTGCAGGACATCGATCTGATCCTGGATATCCCGGTCAAGCTGACCGTCGAACTGGGCCGCACCAAAATGACCATCAAGGAGCTGCTGCGCCTGTCGCAGGGTTCGGTCGTGGCGTTGGACGGGTTGGCGGGTGAACCCCTGGATATCATGATCAACGGTTATCTGATTGCCCAGGGCGAAGTGGTGGTGGTGGCCGACAAGTTCGGCGTACGCATCACCGATATTATTACCCCATCCGAACGTATGCGCCGCCTGAGCCGCTAATGAACCCAAACGCCACCGCGCCCGCTCAGGGCACTTTACAACCCGCCACCCCGGCACTGCCGGCCGGTTCGGTGCTGACACAGGTCAGTACCGCACTCGGCGGGATCCTGCTGCTGATCCTGCTGGCTGGCTGGCTGTTTCGCCGATTGGGGTTCGCCCCACAGGCACGTAACAGCAAACTGTTAAACCTGCGGGCCAGCTGCCAGGTCGGTCAGCGTGAGCGCGTGGTGGTGGTCGAGGTGGACAACACCTTGCTGGTGCTGGGCGTCACCGCCCAGCAAATCACCCCGCTGCATACCATGCCTGCCCCTGCGCAAGATGACAGCGCGACCGACAGCGCAGCGCCGGCTGATTTTCGCCAACTGATGCAAAAAGTTTTGAAACGTCCGGAAAAATCGGCATGACTCACACTCAACAATCAGCATCCCCGACGATGACTCCTCTCCGCGCGGATTGGCAGAAAACCGCCGCCTTCCCCCTCTCCTGTTGGGAGAGGGCCGGGGTGAGGGGAAAACACCTCCTGGCCGCTGCCCTGCTGCTAATCAGCCCGGCGGCTTTCGCACAATTGCCTGGGCTTATCAGCCAGCCGTTGGCAGGCGGCGGCCAAAGCTGGTCGCTGCCGGTGCAAACTCTGGTGCTGCTGACCTCGCTCAGTTTCCTGCCCGCGATGCTGCTGATGATGACCAGTTTCACCCGTATCATCATCGTGCTCGGGCTACTGCGCAACGCGCTGGGTACCCCTTCCGCACCACCGAATCAGGTGATGCTGGGTCTGGCGCTGTTCCTGACCTTTTTCATCATGTCGCCGGTATTCGACAAGGTCTATCAGGACGCCTACCTACCGTTCAGTCAGGACAAAATCAGCCTGGACGTGGCCATGGATAAGGGCTCGCAGCCGCTGCGCGAATTTATGCTGCGCCAGACGCGTGAAACCGATTTGGCCCTGTACGCCAAGCTCGCCAACCTGCCACCACTGGCCGGGCCGGAAGCGGTGCCGATGCGGATTCTGCTGCCGGCTTACGTCACCAGTGAGCTGAAAACCGCGTTCCAAATCGGCTTCACGGTGTTTATTCCGTTCCTGATTATCGATCTGGTGGTGGCCAGCGTGCTGATGGCGTTGGGGATGATGATGGTGCCCCCGGCAACTATCTCGCTGCCGTTCAAACTGATGTTGTTTGTGTTGGTGGATGGCTGGCAGTTGCTGCTGGGTTCGCTGGCACAAAGTTTTTATTCATAACCGGAGCCGCCAATGACCCCTGAATCCGTAATGGCGCTGGGCACCGAAGCGATGAAAGTGGCCCTGGCGCTGGCGGCCCCTATGCTGCTCGCCGCGTTGGTCAGCGGTCTGGTGGTCAGCCTGCTGCAGGCCGCCACCCAGATCAACGAAATGACATTGTCGTTTATCCCCAAAATTCTGGCGGTGGTCACCACCATCGTGATTGCCGGCCCCTGGATGCTCAACCTGCTGCTGGACTATATGCGTACGCTGTTCACCAACCTGCCGAATCTGATTGGTTAACCATGCTCACATTTGACAGCGCGCAGTTCGGCGTCTGGCTTAGCCAATATTTCTGGCCGCTTTTGCGCATTCTGGCGTTGATCAGCACTGCGCCGGTGTTCAGCGAAAAGCAAATCAGCAAGAAGGTAAAGATTGGCCTGGGCGGACTTGTCGTGATCCTGATCGCCCCTGGGTTGCCCATTAGCACCGTCCCTATCTTCTCCGCCGCCGGGCTATGGTTGGCCGCACAGCAGATCCTGATCGGGGTGGCGCTCGGCCTGACCATGCAGTTCGCCTTCGCGGCAATCCGCCTGGCCGGCGAAGTGATCGGCATGCAGATGGGCCTGTCGTTCGCCACCTTCTTTGACCCCAGCGGCGGGCCGAACACCCCGCTGCTGGCGCGGCTGCTCAACCTGCTGGCAATGTTGTTGTTCCTCAGTTTTAACGGCCACCTGTGGCTGATTTCGCTGCTGGTCGACAGCTTCCATACTCTGCCCATCCAGGCCGAACCGCTCAACGGCAACGGTTTTCTGGCACTGACTCAGGCCGGTTCGCTGATTTTCATCAATGGTCTGATGCTGGCACTGCCACTGATTTGCCTGTTGCTGACGCTGAACATGGCGCTCGGCCTGCTTAACCGCATGACGCCGCAACTGTCGGTATTTGTCATCGGCTTCCCGGTCACTATGACCATCGGCATTATGACCATTGGCATGATGATGCCGATGCTGGCACCGTTTTGTGAGCACCTGTTCGGTGAGTTCTTCGACAGGCTGGCCGATGTCATCGGCAGCATGACCCCCTAGCGTTACCCTCATACAAGCGGCTTAACGGCCGCACCTCGCCGGACAAACTGGCAGTAAAACCCCTTTCTCGCTATAAAAATTTGAAAAAACCAAATTAACACGATTTGGCTTCGATTATTTTTATAGCCTTGAATAATAAAATACCCCCCTTAGAATGGCCTTGTTAAATAAAAATCCATCAGTAAAAACAGCCGTCGAAGAATAAAAAAAAGGGGTGAATTTAAATATTAAATAACGCACAGGGAAGTTAAATAAAAACTCTGACATCCATCATCCGCAGGGATAAAAATACTTTTCCACCGGGGTCAGCCGGCGGGACAGGCATGTTTATTCTCCGCGGTTTACCTCTACCCTCAGGAGCACAGAAATGAAAGCAAAAACCAACCGAAGAGCACGCAGAGCCTTAGGCATGGCGCACTGGGCAACCAACCGTATTAAAATTTCATTATCCACTTCGCCGAACGGTGAAAAATGGATCCTGGTGAAAAAGAAAAAATAACATTACGCTATAAATATAGCCTCTGGTGTTATTCCTCTCCCCGCCTGAATATTTAAACGTTTCCCGACGTTAAATAAGGCGAAAAAAAAGCACGTCACTCAAACCTTCGTGGGGGAAAGAGTGACGTGCAAAAAGTGCGCCCGGTTTCAAGAATGCTCTATAGAGATAGCGCCTTCTAAGCACACCCAAAGAGGCTTGCTTATCCCCAGGGGCTTACTTAAGTAAGTGACTGGGGTAAGCAAGTGCAGGTAACAACGCGGCAGCTGGAAAGACGAAGGGGATCAGCGGTTCATCTGGAACAGCGACATCCCCTGCATATCACCGAAGGTTTTGTACGACGCCTGCAAGGCCGCCTGCTGCATAAAGTAGCTCGATATCGACTCGACCAGATCGGCATCCACTAGCTCACTCATCTGCGTTTGGTTGATCATGTTGCGTTCTTTGCCAATGCTGTCCAGCGTATCCATTTCCTTCAGTTGGTTACCCAGTTCGGCACGTACGCTGAGCACATTGTTGTAGGAGTTGTCCAGGCCACGGTTGGCCTTGGCCAGCGCATCGTTCACCTGCTGTTTGGTGGCGTCGTCCGCGTCCTTCAAGGGGGTTTTCAACGCCTTCAGCGCGATATCAATGCTTTCAAACACGTTAGAAACCGGTGCACTACCGTCCGGCTCCGGCTTCGGGTTACTGGTCAATGACATGAACACCGTATCGCCGGTATGGCCAATGGTCATGGTGCGGTTGGCATCCACTTTCTGCTCGACGGCCTTGTTACCGCCGGCGTAGCTGACTGAACCGCCGTTATCGACAAACGGTGGCTTGTCATTGACGAAGCCGCCAAACATGTAGCGACCGTTGCCGTCAGTGCTGTTGGCCTGGTTGAGCAATTGATCTTTCAGCCCCTGCAGTTGGGTAGCCAGCGAATCACGGTCGTTATCGCTTTCGGTACCACCGGCACTGACGACCAGCGCCTTCATATCGCCGATGGTAACGGTTGCCCCGCGCAGTACTGTCTCTTCCATCGACACACTTTGGCGGGCAAAGGTTCGCGCCAGCGCATACTGGGTGTTTTCCGACTGGGACTGAGCCAGCATCACCGCCTGTGATGCCGCCAGCGGATCGTCGGACGGATTGCTGACCTTTTTACCGGTGGAAAGCTGCTCTGCCGCCTTCATAAACAGTGATTGGTTGCCGGTAATACCGGACATGTTCTGTTGGTACATCATGCTGGTGCTCATGCGCATGGTGCAGGCTCCTCAAAATCGGTGACCGGAGCCAATGCGGCCCCGGTTAAAAAGGAAATCAACGGATATTCAGCAGCGCATCAAACATCGAGCTGGCGGTCTGGATCACCTGCGCATTAGCCATGTAATACTGCTGGAAACGCAGCAGTTCACCGTACTCTTCATCCAGGTTAACGCCTGAAACCGACTGCTGTTGGATAGTCAACTGCTTGACGATATTGTTCTGTGAGGTCACCGAAACCTTGGCCGATGCCGTCTGGTTACCCACGCTGCTAACCATGCTGGCGTAGGCACCGCTGAAGGTGGCCTTGCCGTCGACCAGTTTCTTGGTTTGCAGATCGAGAAGCTTTTTGGCGTTTTCGTTATCACCACGACCGCTGTCATCCTTACCGGCAGCGGCAATGTTTGATGAGTTGGTAATGGCGACCTTCAGGCTGCCCGCTACGTCGCTGACCGGTTTCACGGTGAAGCTGTCATTCTTTTGCGCGTTACCTTCGATGCCAACCTTCAGGCCGTCAAAACTTAACGTCGCTTTGCCATCGGCATCGGTACCCGCGGTGGCGTTAACCTTCACGTTGTCCGGCAGGCGGCTCACCTGCCAGTTGCTACCGTCAAACTCTACCCGGTAATCATTGGCTTTCACCTTACCAGTATCGGTGTAGGACACCGACAGCGCCGCATCGCCGGTATTGCGGCTGTTATCCACCACGCGTCCGCCGCCAAAGTTGAAGAAGTCGGTCCCGGCGTCGCCGTTGAGATCGAACCCGGCGCGGTGTTGTTGGTTAAAGCTGTCCGCCATCACCAATGCCAGTTGCCCCAGCTGATTGCGTGTGGCATCCAGTGATTCACTGCGGAATTTCAGTACGCCGCTAACGCTGCCACTGGTGATTTGCCCTTCTGGCACTTCGCTGACGCCGTTGCCGCGGTTATAACCCAGGGTCAGGCGGGCAGGATCGCCGCTGGAGGGGATGGCTTCAACCTGGTAGGCGTTGTTGCCCTGCACCAGAGTCAGACCGTTGGCGAAAGAGACCGTATAAGCATCGCCGTCCTGCTGGGTTACCTGCACCCCCACCACCTGGTTTAGCTCGGTGACCAACTGGTCGCGCTGATCCAGTAAGGCATTCGGCTCACCTCCACTGCCGCGCAGGCGGGTGATTTCATCATTGAGTTTGGCAATCTGCTGACTGTAGCTGTTGATCTGCGTCGCGCTATCGCTGAGCTGCTGATTAACGCCGCTGTCCATATCGCGCAGATATTTATCGGTGTTATTGAACTGATTGACCAGACCATTGGCTTTGCCCAGCACCGTCTGACGCGCTGCGTCATCACCGGCGTTGCTGACCAGATTCTCCAGGTTACTGAAGAAGTCCTGCATGTTGGTCGACAAGGTGTTGGTCTTACTGGCCAGCAGGTTGTCGATCTGCGAAATTTTCTCGAAATAGGCGTTCTGCGCCCCGGCCTGGCTCTGCGCGCCGCGCAGCTGATTGGTAATAAACTGATTGTATTCGCGGTTGACACTGGTGACGGTAACGCCATTGCCAATAAAGCCGTTCATGGTGCTCATGCCGCCATTCTGCGCCAAAATCGCCGTCTGGCGGTTATAGCCCGCCACGTTGTAATTGGAGATGTTGTTACTGACGGTGCTGAGCGCCACCTGAGCCGCATTCAGCCCGCTCATCGCGGTATTGATTAAGCTATTGGACATAGAAGTTCCTTTTGCTGCGGCGCCGCTGGCCCACAGAAGTCAATTAATCTGCTGAACCCATTCGCCCAGCCTGTGTTGGTTATCGGCAAAAAGCGGGGAAACTTGATAGCAAATTGCTAGCCCTATTCATGATTTATGACATTCGCAAATCCCCAAAATAATTGGCGTTGCAGCACGGCGGCCAGCAAGGGAGTCCCCGGAAGCTTGGTCTGCCAAGTGACCGGGGTGACAAATCTGCCGGGAGCTGATTTGAACGCTGCCTGCAGCGGCCCCGTAAGGGGTAAGGCCCACGGATGGGCCGAATAACGACGTGCAGCCAACACAGCTGCAGCGTCAAGAATGAGGGGATTTAGAACAGATCCTTCAGGTCATGGGTATAGGCTTTGACCACCTGCTCGCCGCTGTTTTTCATCTGCTGGATCACGCTGACCAACTTGTTGGCGTATTGCGGATCGGTTGCGTAACCGGCCTTCTGCAACGCATGTGCCGCCTGTTCGGGGCTGCGCGCATTGGCCACTTCGGCGTAGCGAGGGTTATTGGTCAACAGCTTGACGTAGTCGGCAATCGCTTCAACGTAAGAGCCGTAGACCCGGAACTTCGCCTTGATCTTCTTCGCGGCCCCCTGCTCAAACTCGGTGGTGGTGACCTCGGTAACCGGCCCGCTCCAACTGCTGCCTGCCTTGATGCCAAACAGGTTGTAGCTCGGCGAACCGTTGGCGGTCGGGATCTCGCGCTGGCCCCAGCCCGACTCCAGCGCGGCCTGCGCCACAATCAACTGATGCGGAATGCCGCTCTGCTGGCTGGCAACGCGCGCCGGAACGGACAGCCGGGCGACAAAGTTGCCGTTATTGAGCGACAGTGCCGACGCCGCAGGCGCTTTTGGCACTGCACGACGAATCATTTGCTCCAGCGCCTGATTCGGCAGCGTTTGCAGTACCTCGTTGTCCAGCGCCATTGGCGATATGCCCGCCGCCTCACTCGGCACCGCATTGGCGTTGCTCATTTGCCTGACCATCATGTCGGCCATCCCCAACCCCTTCTGCGACATCTGCTGGGCAATCTGCTGGTCATACATTGAGGTATAGAGCCGCGACTGATCGCTGCTCAGCACCCCGTCCTTGGGTAGCGCGGCACGCATACTTTTCAGCATCATCTGCACGAACATGCCTTCAACCTGTTGCGCCACCTGTTTGAGATTGCCCTGCGGATCGCTCGCCGCGTCACGCTTAAGCCCGTTTAGCGCCTGCGCATCATAAGCGGCACCCGACATCGCCATCAGATCGCCAGCCATCAGATGATTTCCAGTTTGGCGCGCAGACAGCCGGCGCTTTGCATTGCCTGCAGGATCGACATCAGATCGATCGGCGTAGCCCCCAAGGCATTCAGCGCGCGGATCACGTTGTTCAGATTGGCGCTGGCATTAACCTTCTGCAGCGAACCGCCCTGCTGCTGCACCGAAATTTGGGTATTTGGCGTCACCGCGGTCTGCCCGCCACCAAACGGCGTCGTCGGTTGGCTGACGGTATTTTGCCGATCGACCACCACCGACAGATTGCCCTGCGCCACCGCGCAAGAATCCAGGATCACGTCGCGGTTCATCACCACCGACCCGGTACGCGAGTTGATGATGACTTTGGCATCCATCGCCCCGACGCTGACGTTAATGTTCTGGATCTCCGCCAGGAAACGCACCTGTGAACTGTTGCCCTGCGGCACCAGTACCTGAATAGTGCGGGCGTCCAACGGTGAGGCGGTGCCGCCACCGCGCTGGCGGTTGATGGCATCGCTGATCTGCTGAGCCAAGGTGAAATCTTCATCGTTCAGTTGCAGATTAATCACGCCACCGGCACCGAAGGTGGTTGGCAGTTCGCGTTCAATGGTAGCCCCGTTACTGATGCGGCCACCGGCCAGTTGGTTGACCTGTACGCTACTGCCTCCAGCCGAGGCACCGGCCCCCCCCACCAGCACGTTGCCCTGTGCCAGTGCGTAAACCTGGTTATCAACGCCTTTCAGCGGCGTCATCAGCAAGGTGCCGCCACGCAGGCTTTTGGCGTTGCCCATTGAGGACACCACCACGTCAATATTTTGCCCGGTGCGTGAAAACGGCGGCAGCTTGGCGGTGACCATGACCGCAGCTACGTTTTTCAGCTGCATATTGGTACCTGGCGGCACCGTGATACCCAGTTGCGACAGCATATTGCTCAGGCTCTGGGTGGTGAACGGCGTCTGCATGGTTTGGTCACCGGAACCATCCAGCCCCACCACCAGCCCGTAACCGATCAGTGCGTTATCACGCACGCCTTGCACCGTGACCAGATCGCGAATGCGCTCCGCCGCGGCCGGCAGGCTCAGCGCACTAATCACCAGCGCCATTAGAAATTTCTTTAACATTGGAACCTCATTCGCCTTACCCACAAGGCGTTATTGTCGCAGGCAGTTTGGGGGCGGGCGGCGCACAGGGAATGGAGCGTACACGCAGTACGTGACTGCCCCGAGCACTGCCCAACCTCAAAATGGCAAGTAAAATAGCCTGTACTCAAAACGGTGAGACATTTAAGAAGAAGCGCTGTAACCAACCCATGGTCTGCGCCTCGTTGATATAACCGTTGCCGACGTATTCAATGCGCGCATCTGCCACCTGAGTGGAAGTGACCGAGTTACTGCCGCTGATGGTGCGGGGATTCACCACCCCGGAGAAACGAATGAACTCGGTACCCTGATTGATGGCGATCTGTTTTTCGCCCACCACGTGCAGGTTACCGTTAACCAGCACCTGATTGACCGTGACGGTAATGGTGCCGTTAAAGGTATTGTTGGCATTGGCTCCGCCCTTGCCGCCGAAGGTGCTGTCGCCGGACATCTCCATATCGGCACGCGCATTGCCCAACAGGCCATCGAGATAGCGCGGCGCAGTGGCAACGCCAAACTTACTGGCGCCGTTGCGGCTGGCATTGGCGGAAGAACTTTTGCTGGCGCTGACGTTTTCCTGCAGCGCGATGGTCAGGGTGTCACCCACGTTACGCGGGCGGCGGTCTTCAAACAGAGGCTGATAGCCGTAGTTCATCGGTTGTACCGTCTGAAAAATCGAGCCGTTGGGCACCGGTGCGCCCGCCGGAGCCGGTTGCGCCGTGGTCGTGCCGTCCACCAGAGGTTTATGCGGAATATATGCGCAGCCGCCCAGCATCAGCATCACCATCGCCGTCAACCAGCGTTTGCCTTGCGGCGGCACGTTTGCCATCAGAGTTGTGGTTACCACGGGTATCGCCTTTGTTTCACAAAATCTTGAGGTTTGTTAGCTGTCTGACGGGCGCAACCGCGCCCGTCAATTACAGTTGCGTCAGTTTTTGCAGCATCTGATCGGAAGTCGATACCGCTTTGCTGTTGATCTCATAAGCACGTTGGGTCTGGATCATATTGACCAGCTCTTCCGCCACGTTGACGTTGGAGGTTTCCACATAGCCCTGATACAGCAGACCGGCCCCGTTTAACCCTGGCGTACTCTCGTTCGGCGCGCCTGAGCTCTCGGTCTCCTGATACAGATTCTCGCCCATGCTTTCCAGGCCGCTGTCGTTGATAAAGGTGGTCAGCGTCAGCTGGCCCACCTGCTGGGCCGCAGTCTGGCCCTGCTGGGTAACGCTGACAATGCCGTCGCGACCTACCGTGATGCTCAGAGCATTGGCCGGAATGATGATCGCCGGCTGCACCTGGAAGCCGCTGGCCGTTACCAGTTGGCCGTTCTGATCTCTCTGGAACGAGCCGTCGCGGGTGTAAGCCAGGGTGCCGTCCGGCATCATCACCTGGAAAAAGCCTTGCCCCTTGATGGCGATGTCTTTGCTGTTATTGGTCTGCGACAGATTGCCCTGGCTGTGCAAGCGCTCAGTGGCCACCGGACGCACACCGGTACCAATCTGCAAACCGGATGGCAGCGTAGTCTGCTCGGAGGACTGCGCCCCCGGTTGGCGCATGGTCTGATACAGCAGATCTTCAAATACTGCACGTTGGCGTTTGAATCCGTTGGTGCTGACGTTGGCCAGGTTGTTGGCAATCACGTCCATGTTGGTCTGCTGCGCATCCAGACCGGTTTTGGCAATCCATAAAGATGGGATCATGGGTTATTTCCTTGCGGCTTAACTCATTGATAATAACGAGTTGGCGCGTTGTTCATTTTCATCCACGCTGTGGATGACCTTCATCTGCATTTCGAAACGGCGGGCGTTGGCGATCATGTCGACCATGGTTTCCATCGGCTTGACATTGCTGCCTTCCAGCACGCCCGGCATGACTCGCACCAAAGGATCGTTCGGTAACTGATTACCACGCTGTTGCTGGGTTTCCGGCGTCAGACGGAACAGACCGTCATCACCGCGCATCACTTCGCGCGCGTCGGCCTTGACCAGTTTCAGCCGACCAATCTGTGCGAGGGTATTTGGCGGATCGCCCGCATTCAGTGCCGAGATGGTACCGTCGGCGGCAATGGTGATCTCTGCCGACGGCGGCACCTCAATCGGCCCGCCATCACCCATTACCGGCATGCCCTGCACCGTCAGTTGCCCGGTGGAAGAAATCTGAAGATTACCGTTGCGGGTGTAGGCTTCACCGCCATCCGGCAGGCTAACCGCCAGAAAACCGTCCTGCTGCAACGCCACGTCCAGCGGACGCGCGGTATAGTTCAGCGCCCCCTGGCTCATGTCGGCACCCGGCGTTGACGCGGTAACCAGCGTGCGCGTCGGCAGACTTGGCCCGTCTACCGGCACCGCACGCAGTGCCGAAAGCTGAGCACGGAAACCCGGCGTCGAGGCATTAGCCAGGTTGTTGGCAGTCACCGATTGCTGCTCCAGCGTCTGCCGCGCCGCGCCCATCGCGGTATAAATCGCGTGATCCATAAATCTATCCTATTAGCGCAGGCTGACCAGCGTTTGCAGGATAGAGTCCTGCGTTTTGATGGTCTGGGCGTTCGACTGGTAGTTACGCTGGGCGACGATCATATTCACCAACTCCTGGCTCAGATCGACGTTGGAGGCTTCCAGCGCGCCGCTGGTCAGTTTGCCGAAGCCACCGCCGCCCGCAATACCCACACGCGGCTGACCCGATGCACCGGTTTCCTGCCAGACGTTATCGCCCTGTGAGGACAGGCCTTCCGGGTTGGAGAAGTTGGCCATCACAATCTGTCCCAGCACCTGAGTCTGCTGATTGGAATAGATGCCCACCACCGTACCGTCGTTGTTAATCTGGAAATTGGTGTACTCACCGGCACCATAGCCGTCTTGCGACACCTTGCTGACCGAATCGGCGCTGACGCTCTGCTGCATGCTCTTGGCAAAACTCAGACTAAGGTTCTGCGCCGGAGCACCGTCTTTGGCGGACATCGGGATCAACATGCTGAACTCGGCGGCGGTGCCTTGTTTACTGGTAGTACCGGTCAGGTTGCCGCTGGTATCGAAGGTCATGGTGCCGGCATCGACAGGTGCTGCGGAGCCATCCTGGGTATACACCTGCCACTTGTTCTCGTCAGTCTTCACGAAGTAGGCATTGATGTTATGGGCATTACCCAACGAGTCGTAGGCCGTGATGGTGTTGACGTAGTTATAAGAATCCTGCTTGGTCGGATCGAAGGTCTTGTTGTCCGGTACCTTATGGGTCGATTTCAGGTTGGTTACCATGGTGCCGGAGGTAGACGCCTTGGCGTTCATCATGCCTTCAGGAATGCTCAATGGCACCGGGTTGGCGCCCTGCTGAATGGTCGGCGGCGTGCCGGCAGCCGGATAACCGGTTAACTGCAGGCCCTGCATGTTGGTCAGGTTGCGGTTTTCATCCAGTTTGAACTGGCCGTTACGGCTGTAGAAAACGCCGCCGTCCTGGTCCTGCATGCGGAAAAAACCGTTGCCGGAAATTGCCACGTCCAGCGCACGGCTGGTCCCGGTGGTGGTGCCACCCTTAAAGTTCTGGGTGATGCCCGCAACCTTGACGCCCAACCCTACCTGCGAATCGGCAAACATGTCGGCAAAGGAAACGGTGCCTGATTTAAAACCGGAAGTGGCGGAGTTAGCGATGTTGTTACCGATCACATCCAGATTGGTTGCTGCTGCGTTCAAGCCGCTTACTGCCTGAGAAAAGGCCATGTCATTCTCCGAATAATATTTAGGCTATCGTCCGATAACGCCCTGTGAATGAGTGAAATAAAAAACCGAATTAAAGAATTTGGCGGACTTCTTCCAGCGTGGTGCTCCCCGCCAGGCCCAGATCCAGCTTCGCGCCGTTCGCGTCACGGATGACGCCGTTGACCATGCCAAAATGCAGGCTGCGCGCCACCAACTGCTCACCGTTACCCTTGGCGTTGATGGTGAAGCTATAGGCTCCGTCGGGTGCAGCGGTGCCGTCCGTCATCGAACCGTCCCAGCTAAACGAATGCACACCGGCGGTCAAACCACCGAGTTCGATAGTGCGTACCGCTTTGCCGGTGGCGTCGGTAATGGTGGCGGTCACCGAGTCGGCCGCACGCTCCAGTTCCAGACCAAACGGCGTGGTGCTGACCTTGCCGTCTTTGCTGCCGGCCAGGATATTGCTGCCGGGGACCATCACGCCGTGACCGATCAATGCGCTGGCCTGCAGTGACTGATTGCTGTTGATCTGGCCGGAAATCGAGCCCAGCGTGGTGTTGAGTTTCTCGATGCCCTGAACGGTGTTGATCTGCGCCAATTGACTGGTCAGCTCATTGTTCTGCATCGGGTTGGTCGGATCCTGATTCTTCAACTGCGCCACCAGCAGCGTCAGGAAGCTGTTGTTCAGATCCTGGCTGGTGTTATTTTTGGCGTTAGCGCCGATGACGCTGTTATCCAGCGATTCAGTGGTGGTTGCGGCAATGGCCATGGCAAGCTCCGGTTATTGACCCAGCGTCAGGGTTTTCATCATCATCGACTTGGTGGTGTTGAGCACCTCGACGTTGGCCTGATAGCTGCGGGAGGCGGAAATGGTATTGACCATTTCCCCCACCACATCCACGTTCGGCATACGCACGTAGCCTTTGCCGTCTGCCAGCGGGTTGCCCGGTTGGTAAACCAGGCGCTCCGGTGCGGGATCGTCTACCACCTGCGCTACACGTACACCGCCGGTTGGCTGCCCGGCCGCGGCGGCAACTTCAAACACCACCTGTTTGGCACGATAGGGCTGGCCATCTGGGCCGGTGACGCTGTCGGCGTTGGCCATGTTGCTGGCGCTGACGTTCAGGCGTTGCGACTGGGCTGACAGCGCCGAGCCGGAGATATCAAAAATATTCAGTAGCGACATGCGCCTTATCCTTGTTGTAACACTGACATCATCCCTTTGATCTGACCGTTGAGCAGCGTCAGATCGGTCTGATATTTCAGGCTGTTATCGGCGAAGTTGGTACGTTCGCGATCCATATCCACCGTATTACCGTCCATGGACGGTTGATCCGGCACGCGGAACAGCAAGTCGAGCTGTGGCGGCTGCATGTTCTGCGCTGGAATGTGGCGTGCGGACGTCATGTTCAGCGCAATGCCACTGCCGCTGGCGCGCCCCTGTTCCATCACCTTGTTCAATTGGCTGGCGAAATCGATGTCCCGCGCCTGATAGCCTGGGGTGTCTGCGTTGGCGATGTTGGCGGCCAGGATTTCCTGCCGCTGGGCGCGCAGATTCAGCGCCTCTTGACCAAAGCGCAGAGCAGCGTCCAGTTTGTCGATCATGCTCCCTCCGCGAGGTTAGAATTTGGAGCCGACAGCATAAACGCCCCTTGCGCCAGCCTATCGTGGGAATAAGAGCAAAATGCGTCGCTATTTATCTGCTTAGCTTGAACGCAGTCCGGGTACACTTACGCGTATCCTGATGGTTGTGGTGGAAGCGAAGATGAAAGGTAAAATGCTGCTGTTGGCAGCGCTGCTGTGCAGCCTGAACGCGCGGGCCGAGGATCTGGCGGCGCAGATTGAAAACTTCGTCACCAGCCAATTCAGCGGCAGTCCGGTACAGGTTAAAGTGCTGGTGCGCACGCCTGCAGCCCTGTGGCCACCGTGCGAGTTTCCACAGTTGTCTCTCGCCTCCAATGCCCGCCGTTGGGGCAACATCAGTATTTCGGCGCGCTGTGGTCAGGAACGGCGTTTCATCCAGACGCAGGTTCAGGTGATCGGCAAATACCTGGTGTCGGCTCGCTCGATCAATGCCGGCAGTAAGCTGACGACGGCGGATATCAAATTGAAAAGTGGCCGGCTCGACACTCTGCCACCCCGTACGCTGTCTGAAGCCGGCAAGGCTCTGGGTGCCGTCAGCCTGCGCAATATCAGCCCCGGCCAGCCGCTGACCCTGGCCATGCTGCGCCGCGCCTGGGTGGTCAAGGCCGGTCAGGCAGTGCAGGTGACTGCGCAGGGGGACGGATTTAACATCAGCGGATCGGGCAAGGCGATGAACAACGCCGCCACAGAAGATAGCGTCCGCGTGCGCATGGCCTCCGGGCAAATTGTTAACGGTATTGTCGGTGACGACGGTGCGATTCGCATCACCTTATAAAACAGTAAAGGTTTCTGAAAACCTGCCGATAAGAAAAACATAAGCGAGTTTGCCGTATTTTACTGGCCACCAGGGCCACAAAAAGTATCAGCCATTGCCTGTCAAGTGACGGCATTGATGGAGATTGACCATGAGTATCGATCGCACCCAGCGGCTGCAACCCGTTTCCACGGTGCAACCGCGTGAGACACCGGCGGAGAATCAACTTCAGCCACGTAAAGCCGCCCAGACGGAAAGTGCCGTCAGCGGTACCCAGGTAAAATTGAGCGACGCGCAAGCGCGCCTGATGCAACCGGGGACACAGGATATTGATATGAACCGGGTGGACGCCATTAAACAGGCGATCCGCAACGGCGAGCTGAAAATGGATGTCGGTAAAATTGCCGATGCACTGCTGCAGGATGCGCAAGCCGATGCCCAGTGGATGTCGAACGGCAACCCCTCGCCAAAGGTTTGACCGCCAGGTTAAACATCTGGAACTCTTTGAAAGGTGATTTATCGTAATGGAAAATCTGGCGCAACTGATTGATAAGCTGCTGGAAACCCTGCAATCGCTGGATACGGTGCTGACGGAAGAACATCATTTGCTGTGCTCCGGCCAATTGCCGGGCGTGGCATTGCAACGTACTACCGACGCCAAGAGCCAACTGCTGGCTACGGTAAACTATCTGGAACAACAGCGGTTACAGTTGGAAAGTGCGTTGGGGCAACAGGCCCCCTATTCCGCTCACCCACGTCTGGCAGACGCCTGGCAACGGGTGCAGGCGCTCAGCCAATTGCTGCGGGAAAAAAACCAGCATAACGGCCTGCTGCTCAATCAGCAGATCGACCACAACGCCCAGGCTCTGGCGATCCTGAGCAAGCAAAACAAATCGCTGTACGGCCCGGATGGCCAGTCGCGTAACGCCAGCCTGCTAGGCCGAAAAATCGGCGTTTAGATCAACAAAACCTCACCCGGTCACGTCACTGTTTCGCCGGGTGCCTCTCCTCCATTGCGAGACAACCCGCACTTCAATTTCCCCTTTATCCTGCCGGCTGATTTTGTTTTCGTAACACTTCACATACCTGGTATTTCCATCTGTCCTCCCCCATCCCGTTCTCCCACCCTGTACAAGAGGTTGAGGAGACTGACCTATGAGCAAGATCCTTGCTGAAATCCACCAGGAAGTGCAGGAGCTGTATCAGGCCGGATTTATCGATGCTGGCACCATGCGCACCTTCGACATGCTGTGCTTACGCCCGGTCAAAAAATATACGCCAGCGGACATCCGCGCCCTGCGCGAGCGTGAAAACGTCAGCCAGCCGGTGTTTGCCTTGCATCTGAACGTCAGTAAAAAGGCGGTGCAAAAATGGGAACGTGGCGAAGCCGTTCCCAACTCCGCCGCAATGAAGCTACTTTCGCTGGTCGACCGCAACGGTCTGGCGATCCTCGCCTAGACCGTTACTGATAATTGACAATCACCTGATTGCTGATCACCCGCAGCGGCGGGTTCAGGCTGCCGCGCGCCTGCACGTAATAGACAAAACGCAGCTCGGCGTTCGCCGGTTCTCCCTGCAACCCGGTGCTGCTGCCGCTGCCACCGCTCAGCGCAATACAACGGGTCAAAGTACAAAGCTGCGCCTGCATACCGGCCGGTTCGGCGGCCAGCAACCGGTAACGCCAACTGACGCTGGTAATACGCGCATTGGCATTCGGTAACTCGTTGGGTGCACGCAGCCCCGGTGATTCTCCCCGCTCTCCGCCCCGTTCCAGCGTGGCACCTACGCTGTCGGCTACCCAGGAACCAGACGCCGCCTGCAAGCTCAACGGAGCCAACAGGCAGATTACCGCCATACTGTATTTCATTATGCGGCCCCAATGGTCGAGGTCATGCGGATTTGGCGGTCGTCGTTGATTTCCAGATTCGACAGCACCACCAGTTGCGGCAGGCTACGGCGCAGGAAGCGTGCCAGCAAGGCCCGCAGCGCATGGTTCACCAGCAACACCGGCGGCGCACTGAGCATTTCCTGACGCTGCAACGCCTGTTTGGCCTGATCCAGAAGACGGTCCGCCAACCCCGGTTCCAGACCGCCACCGCCCTGCAACGCCTGCAATAACAGACGCTCAAGTTGGGTGTCCAGCCCAATAACCTGAATTTCACCGTTGCCTGGGAACCACTGCTGGGTGATGGCGCGTCCCAACGCGACCCGCACCACAGTCGTCAGTTCATAGGGGTCAGTTTGCGTCGGTGCGTGCTCCGCCAGAGTTTCAATAATGGTGCGCATATCGCGGATCGAAACCCGTTCAGTCAGTAGGTTCTGCAGCACCTTGTGCAGTGTGGTCAGCGTCACCACGCCCGGCACGAAATCTTCGATCAGTTTCGGCATATCCTGCGCTACGCGATCCAACAGCTGCTGCGTTTCCTGTCGACCAAACAGCTCGCTGGCGAATTGACCAATCAGATGATTCAGGTGGGTTGCTACCACGGTACTGGCTTCTACCACGGTAAAGCCCTGGATTTGCGCCTGCTCACGCAGCGCGCTGTCGATCCATACCGCTTCCAGCCCAAATGCCGGGTCGGTGGTTTTATCCCCCGCCAATTCACCTACCGCGTTGCCGGGGTTAATTGCCAGCCAACGTCCAGGCTGCGCTTCGCCGCTGCCGATCTCTACCCCTTTCATCAGGATACGGTAACTGGCAGGCGGTAATTCCAGGTTGTCGCGAATGTGTACCACCGGCGGCAGGTAACCCATCTCCTGCGCGAACTTTTTACGGATCCCCCGGATGCGGCCGAGCAGTTCGCCGTTCTGCTGGAAATCCACCATCGGGATCAATCGGTAACCGACTTCCATCCCCAGCGGATCTTCCAACTGTACGTCGGACCAACTGGCTTCAACGGCCTGCGGGTTGTCCTGGGCTATCGGCGTTTCCTGCTCTTTGGGGGCTTGCTGATCGCGCCCACGCAGCCACCAGGCCAATCCCAACAAAGCGGCGGTGAACAGCAGGAAGACCAGGTTCGGCATCCCTGGCACCATGCCAAGCAGGCCGAGTACTGCAGCACTGAGCAACATGACGCGCGGATTATTGAACAGTTGGCCGACCATTTGTTCGCCAACGTCCTGATCGGTTGCCACGCGGGTCACGATAACGCCGGCCGCGGTCGAAATAACCAATGCCGGGATCTGCGCCACCAAACCGTCACCGATAGTCAGCAAGGTATAGGTTTCCGCCGCCGCGCTCATTTCCATCCCGTGTTGGATCACCCCGACCAGCAGACCACCGACCACGTTTAGTATCATGATCATCAGGCCGGCGACCGCGTCGCCACGAACGAACTTACTGGCACCGTCCATCGAGCCGTAGAAGTCGGCCTCCTGCGTGACTTCAGAACGGCGTTTTTTCGCTTCTTCTTCACCGATCAAGCCGGCGTTGAGATCGGCATCTATCGCCATCTGCTTGCCCGGCATGCCGTCCAGCACAAAACGCGCACCTACTTCGGCGATACGTCCGGCACCCTTGGTGATCACCATAAAGTTGATCAGCACCAGAATGATAAACACCACAATACCGATGGCGAAGTTCCCGCCCACCAGGAAATGGCCGAAGGCTTCCACCACACGCCCGGCCGCGGCGGAACCGGTATGCCCTTCCATCAGGATGATGCGCGTCGAGGCTACGTTGAGCGACAGGCGCAGTAAGGTCGAGAACAGCAAGATGGTGGGGAATGCGGCAAATTCCAGCGTACGCTGGGTAAACATCGCGACCAGCAGCACCATGATCGACAAGGCAATATTGAAGGTGAACAACAGATCGAGGATAAATGCCGGTAACGGCAGTACCATCATCGACAGGATCATCAGAATCAGTATCGGGCCGGCCAATACCTGCCACTGCGTATCTTTAAAACTGCCCGGCAAACGAAGCAAGGCGGCCAAATTAGCCATTAGTGTCACTTTCTCCAGCAAAATCCAGTGCTTCCGGCACCGGTAAACGTTCAGGTTTTTTCGGGATCAGCCCCCCTTCGCGCCGCCAGCGTCTTAGCTGGTAAACCCAGGCCAGAACTTCGGCCACGGCGGCATACAGGGTGGCGGGAATATGTTGTCCAATCTCGCTGTGTCGATACAGCGCACGCGCCAGCGGTGGCGCCTCCAACATCGGGATGCGGTGTTCCATACCCAGTTCGCGGATTCGCAGCGCAATTTCACCGGCCCCCTTGGCCAGCACTTTCGGCGCGCTCATTTTTTTGTCGTTGTACTGCAGTGCGACGGCGTAATGGGTTGGGTTGGTGACGATAACATCGGCCTTCGGCACGTCGGCCATCATGCGCCGCCGGGCTATGGCACGCTGCTGTTGGCGAATACGCCCTTTAACGTGCGGATCGCCTTCCTGGTCCTTGAACTCGTCGCGGATGTCCTGTTTGGTCATCTTCAGCTTTTTGAAGTGGCTCCACAGCTGATAAAACACGTCAAACGCCACCATCGGCGTTAGCGCCAACACCACCAGCAAACCGCAAAAGATGATCATCTGCAGCGCATTCGCAAGCGCGTCGAGCGGCTGTTGCGTCACCAGATGCAGCATCGCCGCCCAGTTGTGCCACAGATATAAACCGGTGACCCAGCCCACCAGCGTCGCCTTCAGGATGCCTTTAAGCAGTTCCGCCAGTACCTGGCTGGAAAAGATCCGTTTCAGACCGGACAGCGGATTCATACGCTTTAAATCGAACTTGAGCGATTTGCCGCTGAGCAGCAGGCCACCGAGCAGCATCGGCGCGGTGATGGCCACCAGCGTCAGCCCCGCCATCACCGGCAACAGCGCCCATACCGCCTGGCGTAACAGCATCCCCAGCTGGCGCAGCATCTGTTTATCATTGCTGACCATGCTGTGATCGAAATTCAGGCCCTGCGTCAGCATCATCGCCAACTGTTGCGACATATTGCCGCCAGCTACCCAGATGATCGATAAGCCCGTCACCAACATCAACACCGACGTCAACTCGCGCGAACGCGGGATCTGGCCATCTTCGCGCGCCTTTTCCACCCGGTGGGGTGTGGGGGCCTCGCTCTTTTCCAGATCGCTGTCTTCAGCCACGGATGCGCTTCCTGTGCCGGGAGAGAATAAAATTGCCGCCAGCATGCCAAAAAATCACGGATGTCATTGATGGAACAGCGGGGAAAAAGGCGGGTTATTTGCTGGATGAGTGAATGGTGAAACGTTAAGACCCTTTCTGATACCTGGGACGCAGCAAAGCCGCGCCCCAGAGAACATCAGAAACCGAGGCTGTCGAGCAGGTCGTCCACCTGCGCCTGGTCGGCGATCACACCGGCACCGTTCTGGTCGAGCTGCGGACCATTGAGCAGGCTGTCGTTCGGCTTTTTCTCTTTCGCTGGCTGTTCAGGAATATTTTCCATCAGCACCATCAGCAACTGCTTTTCAATCTCCTGCACCACGTCCATCATGCGTTTGATCACCTGACCGGTCAGATCCTGGAAGTCCTGCGCCATCATGATTTCCAGCAACTGGGCATTGGTGAATGCCGTATGCTCCGGCACCTGCTCCAGATATTGACGGGTGTCGGTGACCAGTTCGCGCGCATCGTCCAGTTCGATCGGATCGGCGAACCAGTCGTCCCAGCGGCCTTTTAACGCCTTGGCCTCTGATTCCAGCGACGCCTGACGCGGCTGCGCGGCTTCCACACAGTTCAACGCCCGTTCCGCTGCCTGCGCCGTCATGGTGACCACGTAATCCAAACGATCGCGTGCATCCGGGATTGCCTCTGCCGCCTGGGCGATCGCCTGATCAAGCCCCAGTTCGCGCATGCTGTCGCGCAACATGCGCGTCAGTTGGCCAATGCGGGAGATAATTTCTCCCGCGGTTGCCGCATCGCTGGCAGGCATTGGAATGTCTCTCATCGCCTCTCTCCTTACATGCCCAGTTTTTCAAAGATCTTGTTGAGTTTTTCTTCCAGCGTTGCCGCCGTAAAAGGTTTCACCACGTAACCGCTGGCACCGGCCTGCGCCGCCGCGATAATGTTTTCTTTTTTGGCTTCCGCCGTGACCATCAATACCGGCATGCTCGCCAACGCACCGTCGGCACGAATGGTTTGCAACAGCTCCAGGCCGTCCATGTTCGGCATGTTCCAGTCGGAGACCACAAAGTCGAAATCACCGGCACGAAGTTTGTTCAGTGCGTCCGCGCCGTCCTCGGCCTCTTCAACGTTGTTGAATCCCAACTCTTTCAGCAAGTTTCTGACGATGCGACGCATAGTGGAAAAGTCATCGACCACCAGAAACTTGAGGCTCTTGTCTGCCATTTTTATTCCCAACCTTTAAATTATTCAAAACAACGGCCACCTCACGGCAGCCATTAGCGATAGCCCTGTAAAAAAGGGCATTAAATCAAATACGTAATGCCTGACCACCGGCAATTTGCGCCAGCATGCGTTGGCTCATGCGATCCAACTCCACCACTTCGTTGACGCCACCGGTAGCAATCGCCTCGCGCGGCATACCGAATACCACGCAACTGGCTTCGTTCTGCGCCAAGGTATAAGCACCGGCGCGATGCATTTCCAGCATGCCCATTGCGCCGTCATTGCCCATGCCGGTCAGGATCACGCCCACGGCATTGCGTCCGGCGTACTGCGCGACCGAGCGGAACAGCACGTCCACCGAAGGCCGGTGACGGTTGACCGGCGGGCCATCGTGCAGTTTCACCTGGTAATTCGCCCCGCTGCGTGACAATTCCAGATGGCGATCGCCCGGTGCGATATAGGCATGGCCCGGCAGCACCCGCTCGCCGTCTTCGGCCTCTTTCACCGTGATCAGGCACAGCTTGTTCAGTCGTTCGGCAAACGAACGGGTAAAGCCCGGCGGCATATGCTGGGTGATCAATAACGCAGGGCTGGTCGCCGGTAGCGGCTGCAATACCTGGCGGATCGCTTCGGTACCGCCGGTAGAAGCGCCGATGGCGATCAGCTTTTCACTGCTCAACAGCGGTGTATGACTGAGGATCGCCGGGGCTGGGCTAGTGGAACGCTGCGGTAGCCGCGCCTTGGCCGCCGTACGGATTTTCTCGGCAATCAGTTCGCTGTAAGCCAGCATGCCCTCACGAATACCCAACTGCGGTTTGGTTACGAAATCCACCGCACCCAGCTCCAGCGCACGCAGCGTAATTTCTGACCCCTTGCCCGTCAGTGATGACACCATCACCACCGGCATCGGCCGCAGACGCATCAGTTTCTCAAGGAAGTCGAGGCCATCCATGCGCGGCATTTCGACGTCCAGCGTCAGCACCTGGGGGTTAAATTTTTTGATCAGATCGCGTGCGACCAGCGGATCCGGCGCGCTCGCCACCATTTCCATATCGGGGTGACTGTTGACAATCTCGGTCATCAACTGCCGCATCAGGGCCGAGTCGTCCACGCACAATACTCTGATTTTATTCATTACTTCTCCTTGGTCAGGCCATACACGGTCTGCCCACGCAAGTAGAAATCCCGGCTGATCTGGCTGAAGTTCTCTGAGTGGCCGGCAAACATCAGCCCCCCAGGTTTAAGCAAGGGCACGAAGCGACGCAGAATGCGCTCCTGTGTCGCCTTGTCGAAATAGATCATCACGTTGCGGCAGAAAATGGCGTCAAATTGCCCCGGCAGTGCCCATTCGGGTGCCAATAGATTGAGCGACTGAAAATTCACCCGCCCCGCCAGTTCCGGTCGCACCCGAACCAACCCCTGATGCGGCCCGGTGCCGCGTAGGAAATAACGCTGCATCTGTGTCGGCGTCAGGGTACGCAAGTCTTCCTGGCGATAAACCCCCGCTTCGGCCTTTTCCAGGACCTGGGTATCGATGTCGCTGGCCCATACCTGGCAACCAGTGGCACGTTGCCCCAGCACTTCACTGAGCGTGATGGCGATCGAGTAAGGTTCTTCACCGGTCGATGCCGCAGTGCTCCACACGCAATAACCGTTAGGCCGCGATCGCGCATGCTCCGCCAGGATCGGGAAGTGATGCGCTTCGCGGAAAAAAGCCGTCAGGTTGGTGGTCAGCGCATTGATAAACGCCTGCCATTCAGCGCTGTTCGGATCGCTTTCCAATAGCGCCAGATAGTCGCCAAAATCGTTCAGGCCCAACAGTCGCAGACGTCGTACCAAACGGTTGTAAACCATCTCGCGTTTGTGCTCTGCCAGCACGATACCGGCGCGCTGGTAAATAAGCTGGCTGATACGGCGGAAATGTACATCCAGCAACGGCAGGCGCTGTGCCATCTGCGTCAATAAGGTCGCTGGGTCCCGGTTAGGGGCTGAGAGTGCCGGCTTCATACCATCTCACTCAAAAAAAACGGGCTGCTTATACGGTTTAACAATCTGGGGCTTCCTTTTCCACGGGTGAAAGTGCGTTTTGAGCGTTGGCCGGGGCGGTGAAGTTATCGTCCACGAGGCGGAATACCGCTACCGCGTCGGCCAGGGTAATTGCCTGTTCCTCCAGCGCGACGGCCGCCGAGGCCGCTTCCTCCACCAATGCGGCGTTTTGTTGTGTGACCTGATCCATCTGGGTTACCGCCTGCGTCACCTGTTCAATACCGCGGCTCTGCTCATCAGAGGCCGAGGCGATCTCCCCCATAATGTCGTTAACCCGGGTGACCGAACGCACGATGTCCTGCATGGTGGCACCGGAGTTTTCCACCAGCACCGACCCTTGCTTGACACGGCTGACCGATTCGTCGATCAGCCCTTTGATTTCTTTCGCCGCCTGTGCGCTGCGCTGTGCCAGGTTGCGTACTTCACCGGCCACCACCGCAAAACCTCTGCCCTGCTCACCGGCGCGCGCCGCTTCTACCGCTGCATTCAGCGCCAGAATATTGGTCTGGAAAGCAATGCCGTCGATCACGCTGGTAATGGCGCCAATCTTCTGCGAACTGTTGGCGATGTCATGCATGGTAGTGACCACGTCGCCCGCCAGCTCGCCGCCTTTGGCCGCCGTGGTGGAAGCATCACGCGCTAGTTGTGAAGCCTGGCGTGCGTTATCGGCGTTCTGTTTCACCGTGGCAGTCAGTTGCTCCATGCTGGCAGCGGTTTCCTCCAGCGAGGCGGCCTGTTGCTCGGTACGGGAAGAGAGATCGTTATTGCCCTCGGAAATGTCCTGCAGGCCGATCAGGATCGACTCCGCCCCGTCGCGCACCGCACCCACGGTGCCGATCAGCGACTGCTGCATGCGCTGCAGACTGGCGAACAATTGGCCGATTTCGTTACGGCCGTACACCTGGATCGGCGTCGCCAGATCGCCGGCGGCAATGCGGTCAAAATGACTGCGCATGATATCCAGCGGTCTTACCAACATGTTACGCAACCACCACAAGACGCTACCGGTGACCACAATCAGCATCAGTACCGTACCGGCCACCAGCCAGCCGGACAGGGTAAAGGAGCGCTGATTCGCCGCATTGGCTTCGCTGACATTGGCGCTCACCAGTTGCAGGTACTGGACAAAATCGGCTTCAAACTGGTCCTGGGTTTTCTGCGTCGGCTGGTCCATAAACGCCTGCAGGTTATCGTTCTCCAGGAAGCCAATCAGCTCACGCAAGGTGTTGCGCAGCCGGTCATAGCTGGCCTTGGTGGTTACCGTCAGCTGTTGTTCCTGTTCGCTGTTACGCGGTATCGCCAGGAACTGGTTGAAATAGAGATCGGCTTTTTGCAGCGAACTACGCGCGTTGCCCATCAGCGCATTGACTTGATCCTGCGGCAGCTTGAGCGCCGCACGGGTTCCGGCGCGGTTGAGCGTATTGCGAGCCTGTAACAGCGATACCCAGCTCAGGCTGAGGGCATCGCGCTGCTGGCTGCCGAGGGTGATCAGATTCAGGTTGTGGTTATCGGAACGAAAAGCGGTGTACGACAAGCCGCTGGTGGCCAACTGCATAACACAAAAAGTCATCAACAACAGAAACAGACTGGTAGAGACGCGGATTCGGTTAAACACTGTGAACCTCCTTGCAGCCGGCCGGTGGCCAGCTCAGATTTCTGGCAAAGCAGACGGGGATTCGGCCTCCTCCCGAACAGCAAGGAGGCCCAATACCGGTTAGAACGTTTCCCAGTTATCCTGCGGATCGCTGGCGTTAATTTTTTTATGATTGAGTTCCGGAGTGACTGTTGCCTTGCTGCTGGCGGACATTTTGAATTCGTCCTGGCCTGCCGCTTTTAAGCGGAACACCGCCACCGACTGGGTCAGCATGCTGGCCTGCTCTTCCAGCGCGGCGGCCGCAGAGGCGGACTCTTCCACCAACGAGGCGTTCTGCTGGGTGACGCGGTCCATTTCCGCCACCGCCTGGCCGACCTGATCGATACCACGGCTTTGTTCGTCGGACGCCGAGGCGATCTCACCCATGATGTCGGTAACGCGGGTGACGGCATTGACGATATCGCCCATGGTTTCACCGGCACTTTCTACCAGTACCGAGCCCATATCGACGCGATTGACGGAATCTTCGATCAATCCTTTGATTTCCTTCGCCGCCTGGGCACTACGCTGTGCCAGATTGCGCACTTCGCCAGCGACCACCGCAAAACCACGCCCCTGTTCACCGGCGCGTGCCGCTTCTACCGCCGCGTTCAATGCCAGGATGTTGGTCTGGAAGGCAATACCGTCGATCACGCCGGTAATGTCGGCAATTTTCTGCGAACTGCCGGCGATGTCATGCATGGTTTGCACCACATTGGCCACCACCTTGCCGCCTTTTTGTGCGGTTTCGGAGGCGCTCAACGCCAGTTGGCTGGCCTGACGGGCATTTTCGGCGTTCTGTTTCACCGTGGCGGTCAGTTGCTCCATGCTGGCAGCGGTTTCCTCCAGTGAGGCGGCCTGCTGTTCGGTACGTGAAGAGAGATCGTTGTTGCCGGCGGCAATTTCAGATGCACCGCTATAAATAGCGTCGGCCCCCTGACGCACGCCGCTAACGGTGTCGATCAGTTCGTTTTGCATATGCTTGAGGCTGGCGGCCAGTACGCCCATTTCATTGCGGCTGGTCACGGCGATCGACTGAGTCAAATCGCCGGCGGCAATCATTTTGATGTGTTCAATCATGCGGTTCAGCGGACGTACCAGAATGTGGTGAATGCCACTCCACACCAATACAATCACCGCCAGCACCACCAACAGCACCACCGCCAGCGTCCAGATTGCGAAGCTGAACGAGTTGTTGCTGTCTTCCACCGCGCTTTGGTAAAGCTTGTCGTTTTGCGCCAGGTAGGTGGTGTAGATGTCTTCGAACGCGTTCTGATAGCTTTGCGTCGGCTGGTCAAAGAAGGCGTTGATCTTTCCTTCGCCCAGCAGTTGAACCAACTCGGACAACGCGCCGTGCAAAATACCGTATTGCTGTTTGAGTTTTTCGGCAGACTGCGCGTCCTGGCGAGGATTTAGAGGGATTTTGTCATAAGCGGCATAATGTTGTTCCGCCACCAGCAGGTTGTTCTTGGCCCCAGCCAACAGTTCAGTAACGCTGGCGCCGCTGCCAATATTATTGCTATCCATCATGTGGCGGATACCGGCACGGTTCAGCGTGTTGCGCGCCTGCAGCAGGTTGACCCAGCTTTCGTTCAGCTCGGACTGTTGCTGACGAATGCTCTGCAATACGGTGACGTTTTCTTTGTCATTCTTCAGTGAGGAAAAGAAGAGCCCGCCTGAAACCAGCTGCAAGGCGCCAAATAACACCAGCACCAGTAACAGGCTGGTGACCACCTTCATACGATTAAACATTTTTTCCCTTGATAGACGCCCGCGCGGACAGGCCCTGATTACGTTGATTGACAGAGTTATCGGCGCGGTGGGGAAGAACTTTATGTGGGGAGGTAACTATTTTTATGTAGGTTTCAGGGCGCAGCATGCAGCGCCCCTACAGAGGGTTCGACAGATCAGGCGCTTTTTGCCACGCTGTCGACCAGGGACATCTCTTCGCTGCTCAGCAGCTTTTCGATATCCACCAGGATCAACATACGGTCACCCAGCGAACCCAAGCCGGTCAGGTATTCGGTCGCCAGTGTCACGGCAAACTCCGGTGCCGGACGGATCTGCTCGGTGGTCAGCGACAGCACGTCGGATACACCGTCAACCACGATACCCACCACCCGTTGACCAAAGTTCAGCACGATCACCACGGTGTTTTCATCGTAAGACACATCCTGCTGAGCAAACTTCACCCGCAGGTCGATAATCGGCACAATCACGCCGCGCAGGTTGGTGACGCCCTTGATAAAGGCCGGCGTATTGGCGATGCGGGTCACCTGATCGTATCCACGGATCTCCTGCACCTTGAGGATATCAATGCCATATTCCTCATTGCCCAAGGTAAAAATCAGGAATTCTTGCCCTACCGTTTCGCCAGCCAGTTTGCTGACGGTTGCCAGTCCTGCCATGTCATTCACCCTTCAAATCAATAGATTAATTATTATGCGGCCACGCCGGTCTGACGCTGTTCACGGTTCAGCGTTTGCAGCGCCGAGACATCGACAATCAGCGCCACGCTGCCATCACCGAGAATAGTGGCGGCGGAAATACCCGGCACTTTGCGATAGTTGCTTTCCAAATTCTTTACCACTACCTGATGCTGACCGACCAATTGATCGACCAGCAACGCATAGCGACGACCGGCACTTTGCAGGATCACCACAATGCCCTGGGTGGCATCGGTTTTGGCGCCGGCCACTTCGAACACCCGGAACAGCTCCACCAGCGGCAGATATTCACCGCGCACCTGCAACACCCGCTCGCCACCGGCCAATGGATGCAGATCTTCGGCCTGCGGCTGCAAGGATTCCATCACCGCGTTGAGCGGCAGGATAAACACTTCGTCGTTCACCTTGACCGACATACCGTCTAGGATCGCCAGCGTCAACGGCAGCAAAATGCGGATCGCGGTACCCTTGCCTGCCTGCGAATGGATTTCTACATGCCCACCCATCTCCTGAATATTTCGCTTCACCACGTCCATGCCGACGCCGCGACCGGACACATCGGTGACCTGTTCGGCAGTGGAGAATCCCGGCGCAAAGATCAACATGCCGACGTCTTCATCGCTCATGCTGTCACTGACGGCCAGCCCCTGCGAGGCCGCCTTGGCGAGAATTTTCTCACGGTTCAGACCGGCGCCGTCGTCGGTCACCTCGATGCAGATATTGCCGCCCTGATGTTCCGCCGACAGGATCAGATTACCCACCGCCGATTTCCCGGCAGCGACACGCGTATCGGGATCTTCAATGCCGTGATCCAGACTGTTGCGCACCAGGTGGGTCAAGGGGTCGATAATCCGTTCGATCAGGCTTTTATCCAGTTCGGTAGAACTGCCCTGCAGTTGCAACTCCACCTGTTTATTCAATTTGCCGGCCAGATCGCGCACCAACCGCGGGAAGCGGCTGAACACGTACTCCATCGGCATCATGCGGATCGACATCACCGACTCTTGCAGGTCGCGCGCGTTGCGTTCCAACTGGCTCATGCTGTTGAGCAGGTCACCATGATTCACCGGGTCCAGGCTGTCCGAACGCTGCGCCAGCATCGATTGGGTGATCACCAGTTCACCGACCAGGTTGATCAATTGGTCCACCTTCTCTACCGCTACGCGGATGCTGGTGGATTCACTGGCTTTGGCCCGTGGTTTGGCAGCTTCGACAGCCGCAGGGGCCGGTTTGACCACCGGCGCTACCGCGGCGGCAGGCGCTGACGGTGCGGGTGCGACTGGAGCGACTTCGGCCTGCGGCGGTGTGGCGAAGCTGATTTGCTCCGGCTCCAGCACAAAACAGAGTACCGCGCTGATGTCATCTTCGCTGGCGGAGGTCAGCAGCGTCACTTCCAGGCTGTTTTCGGTCTGCTGCGGGTTTTTCACCTCACCCAGATTCCCCAGCTCTTCGAGCATCAGCGGGACTTCGCTGGGCTTGAGGCCACTTAGGCAAATTCGCATCCCGCCTTCAATAGCCGCAGGGACCGCGACGGCATGTTCCGTGGCCGGATGCGCTGCGGGGGCATCCTGTTGCTGCGCGTCCAACGCCAGCTGCCGCAACGCCTGGCAGATGTATTCAAAGCTGTCGGCGTCAGGTTTTTGCGACGTTTTATAGGCGTCCAGTTGCTCCTGCATAATGTCTTTGGTTTCCAGAAACAGGTTGATAATCTCAGTGCTCAGGCTCATTTCCTGACGCCGCGCACCATCGAGCAGGTTCTCCAGCAAATGGGTGGTTTCCTGCAGTACCGTAAAACCAAAGGTAGCCGCACCACCTTTGATGGAATGCGCTGCGCGGAAAATGGCGTTCAGCGGCTCAATGTCCGGCGCCAGCGGATCCAACTCCAGCAGGTGTTGCTCCATATCGGCCAGCAACTCGTCTGCTTCATCAAAAAAGGTCTGATAAAACGCACTAATATCCATGCTCACGGGATCACCTCTGCTGTGAGTCGCTGTTAGTCGGTACAGGGTCAGCCGCCGGCTGCTCCGGTGCAATGAGGGTGGCCGGAGCCGTCGCCGCTGGGACCAGCGACTTTAGCTCGGCCGGCTGAGCGACATCCATCGCATTGCTTTCGCCATTTTCGTGTTCAATGCCCTGCTGGGTTTGCTTGTTCAGCACCAGCACGGTGATGCGGCGGTTGATGGCATCATCGGCACCGTGTTGTTTCAGACTCATGGTGGCAGCCATGCCCACCACCCGCAGCACCTTCCCTTCCGACAGTCCACCGGCGATCAGCTCACGCCGTGAAGCATTGGCGCGATCGGCCGAAAGCTCCCAGTTGCTGTAACCCCGCTCACCCGTGGCATAAGGAATGTCGTCGGTGTGGCCGGACAGGCTAATTTTATTCGGCAGATCATTGAGGATCGGGGCAATCGCCCGCAGGATGTCACGCATATAACTTTCAACCTGCGCACTGCCGGTTTTGAACATTGGGCGATTCTGGCTATCGATGATCTGAATGCGCAGACCTTCATCCATCATGTTGATCAGCAGATGCGGGCGCAGCGCTTTCAACCGCGGATCGGACTCAATCAGCTCATCGAGCTTTTCCCGCAGCTTGTTCAACCGCAGTTCCTCGTCGCGTTTCTCCAGCGTATCAATCTGCCTTTTCACCAGTCCGTCCTGCTGAGTCGGGTCATCGCCACCGCCGGGGATCGGGCTGCTTTCAGAGCTGCTCTTGTCGCCGCTGGTCAGTGCCACTTTTAACGGTGTGCGAAAATATTCGGCAATTTGCGTGAGCTCCTGCGGGCTGGCGATAGCCAGCAGCCACATCACCAGGAAAAACGCCATCATCGCCGTCATAAAATCGGCGTAAGCAATCTTCCAGGAGCCGCCGTGATGGCCGGCCTGGTGCGACTTGCGTTTTCTGACCAAAACAACCGGGTGATTCTGCTTCATGCCTGTTCTTCTTCCGTCGCCTGCTGTGCCGGCGCTTTCACACTGCGCACATGTTCTTCCAGTTCGACGAAGGACGGACGCTCGGTGGTGTACAAGGTTTTACGGCCGAATTCGACGGCAATCTGCGGTGCGTAACCATTGAGGCTGGACAGTAAAGTGACCTTGATGCACTGCATCATTTTGACGTTTTCTGCACTTTTCTGACGCAGCAGGGTGGCCAACGGCGAGATAAAACCGTAGGCCAGTAAAATACCGAGGAAAGTGCCGACCATGGCGTTGGCGATCAGTGCCCCCAGCTCGGCTGCCGGGCGATCGGCCGAGGCCAGCGCATGTACTACCCCCATCACCGCCGCCACAATACCGAAGGCCGGCAACGAGTCACCGACCATCGCCAGGCTGCCTGCCGGGACTTCGCTTTCCTGCTCAAAGGTTTCGATCTCTTCGTCCATCAACGCTTCGATCTCAAACGCATTCATGTTGCCGCTCACCATCAGCCGTAAATAATCGGTAATAAACTCTACGAGGGTGTTATCGGCAAGAATGCGCGGATAATTAGAGAAAATTTCACTTTCTTGCGGATTATCAATATCGAATTCGAGGGACAGCATGCCCTGCTGACGAGATTTAGCCAGCAGCAGGAAGAGCAGCGCCATCAGGTCCATGTATAAATCTTTACTGTATTTCGAACGACGCATCAGCTTGGGGATGGCACGCAGCGTGGATTTTATCGCCTTACCATTGTTGCCGACGATAAAAGCGCCGATACCCGCGCCGCCGATAATCAAAAATTCTGCCGGCTGATAAAGCGCGCCCAGATGGCCCCCCACAATCAGGTAGCCCCCAAAGACCGTACCCAATACCACGAGATAACCCAAAATAACTAGCACACGCATTCCTTAAATTAACAATGTGGATGGAAGGTGGGATAAGCGCGTGTTTGAGACGCACCGACGCAGCAGTCTGGGCTGCGTCGATGGGTTCGGTATGCCGAACCTTGCGTGTCACAAATCGATTTAAGTCTGGATAAACCGGCGCTGTCGCCGGCTCAAATCACGCGTTTAACCTGCTCGTCCAGCAATTGAGGAATAATATCGGCCAGTTGCGGAGAAAGTTTACGTCTTTTTACTGCGCGGGATGGGGGCTGGCATAAACTGCATACAAAACTGTTCAACGGCTGGTGCGCGTGGGTGATGAAAGTGCCGCCGCAGCAGTTGCAGGCAGAGAGCTGCAGCATGCTGCTATCGACGAAACGCACCAGCGTCCACGCGCGGGTCAGCGCCAATAACGGTGCCTCTCCCGGTTGGTGTGGACACTGTTCCAAATACAAACGATAGGCTTTAATCACCGCCTCAACGCCAGTGCAGTGCCCACTCTTCATCAGGAAGCTGTAAGCGTTATAAAACATCGATGAATGGATGTTCTGTTCCCAGGTCATAAACCAGTCGGTCGAGAACGGCAACATCCCTTTCGGCGGCGGACTGCCCCGCAATTCTTTATACAGTTTGATCAAACGCCCGCGGCTGAGCTGAGTTTCGCTTTCCAGCATCTGCAAACGGGCACCCAGCGTAATCAGCTCCATTGCCAGCTGAATATCCTTGGCTTCCTGAACAATACTTTTCTCTGTCATCTTCAAGCTCTTTTCTTCGTTGCACTACCGTCTTTAGCCGATAGTTCTTGCAGTAAGTGGCTTGATAGCAAAATGCCGGTATGGATTTGCTGCAGATCGTCCACGCGCGATTCTTTCGTCAGGCGCTCGATCGTCTGGTGATCGTTAAAACGGAAATGGCAGACCAGTTGGTTGGTCTCAGCCAGTTTAACCATTTGTGGCAACGTAAGTTGAGCAAGCGCATCAGCCATGGTCTCGTCGATCCCCAGACGGAACATTGCCGATGCTTTTTCATCATTAATCAGACGCTGTGCTAAAAGTAAATATGACAAATTGATGTCATAAATATGCTTAAGTAATTCAGACGTACCCATATTCCCCATCCCGACAGACTATGTTTAAAAACATACGCTGGGTGATAATTTTTATCGCCCGTGACCTGGGTTTGTTCCCTACGTTGGCAAATGAATCCCTGAATAACGACCGTTATAAATTTATCAACATCACTAATTTCGAACCGTCATTCAGTATTTGATACGTGCGTAAACCTACGTGTATGGATGTACAGCATTTTGCTTCAGCAGCGTGTAATCACTGTGAAACTATTTTTACAAAGTTAATAAGATTATTCCTAATGCAGCGCAACTCTACCCCCGAACCGTTAGCACACACAATGTAAGTGATAGGCAATTTTAAACACAATGTGACATACATCACAAATATAAAAAATAATTAAGCCAAATATCTCAATCTCCGCCTATTTTTTAACCTTGAGATTGACTAAAAAACAACCGCAAGTAAAAAAACGTCTTAAAAGCAATGCATACAAGCCAAAAAATCATCTTTTTTAGATCAATTCGAACAAAAGCATTACCAAACTAAAATAACAGAACAAAAATCTGCTCGTAGTCGATAAAGACAGTATAAATAACCATTAAATAAGTCATGAACTATCCACCTTGAAAAGTAACGTGTGTAAACTATATGGTTATGAGGTTTCGGATTTGACTTAAAATCGGCGTCGTTGGTTGTTTTAATTTTCATCTATTGTTCTTATTTGGTTAACAATAACTCGCTTAAATTGTGAACAATAAAATAGACGTAACTATATATTTCCAGGCTGAGAAAATGAAAGCGGCAGGTTTCGATATTTTTTCGTAAAAATTATCTTAGAACGTTTTATCGGCAATATTGATTTAAAACTTAATTGTTTTTTATCAAAATTAAAAATGACTAAAGCTTGGCTTATATTTATCAATCAATAGAGGTCACTATCACTCTTATAAATCATAATGCAGTTTCGTTTTATTTTATACCCGCGTTTCATCTAGGCCCTGTGGATTTGAAGTGACCACCAGACGGCCAGTCCATCCGTTTTGCCCTGGGTCGGGTATACCGCATGCAACATAATCGCTTACGTAAAGGCAAGATCCCAAGGCTTGATTTCGGGATCTTGGGCCTCCACGCCGCAGCAGGCAGTGGTCAGGGAAAATCCCCAGCTTCGAGCCACCTGGATTGATCGGCCCTGAAAATTTCCCTATTTTGCATGCCGAATGACAGCCAGGCATTGCCGACAATCCACGGGCATATTATTATTCGCCATGCAGGGCCACCTTGCACTCAGCCATTTATTACCGTATTGAAATTTATTTATTTGAAATTAATTTTTCAGGTCACACATCACACTCTTTTGCTACTGGCATGATGACAGGGTGATGTTTCTTCGTCCGACTACAACTATTAACAGGTTATATTTTAATCATGACTGATACCCTGGATTACCTGATGACATTCCGGAAATGCACCAGCCTGGACAGCGTAGAGAAAGTGTACGACAAGCTTAACTACTCCCTTGATAATGATATTGAAATCAGCAACATGTATCGTGCTGCCGATCATCGTCGGGCAGAGCTGGTTGCCGGGAAACTGTTCGATTTGGGCAAGATACCCAAAACGCTGTGGGCGCAGGTGCTATAATTTTCTTTAATTACACGCGCGTGCCTGTTTATCATTTATTGCTAAATAACGGCAATGCCCCATGATTTATTGACGCGCGTGATACAAAACACATTTATTAGTTTCGCCAGGCTCTACTCTTTTACCTTAACGACAGGAAACAGGAGCGGAAGATGGGATATCAAAACGTTTTGGTTACCGTCGCCGTGGCGGCAGACAGCCATCGCCTGGTTGAAAAAGCCGTCTCCATCGTGCGCCCCTACAACGGCAAAATTACCCTGCTGAGCATGATCGCCAATCCAGAAATGTACAATAACTTCGCCGGGCCGATGTTGGGCGATCTGCGTGCCTTAATGGAGGAAGAAACGCTGCTGTTTATGGAAGAATTACGGCTGCGGGCCGATTATCCAATAGCCGATACGTTGATCGTCCACGGCGAGTTGGGGGATAGCCTTAACTACGCCAGCCGTCAGCAACCTTTTGATCTGGTGGTTTGCGGCAATCATAGCGACAGCATGATGAACAAGGTTTCCTGCTCTGCAGCACGCTTTATCAATACCAGCCATATCGACGTACTGATCATTCCTCTTTAACGCTGAGCACATTCGGTTATTTGCTCTGGTTAATGATTGACTAGACTTGGGATCCTATCCTCATAAGGAATGTCTGATGTCCCAGTCTATGCAACACAACCGCCGTTTTTTACTTGCCTCACGCCCGCATGGTGAGCCTACCGCAGACAATTTCCGCCTGGAAAAAGTAGCGACACCGCAACCTGCTGCAGGCCAGTTGCTGTTACGCACTGTCTATCTGTCACTGGATCCCTACATGCGCGGCCGGATGAGCGATGCCCCTTCTTACGCGCCACCTGTAGAGATCGGTGACGTGATGGTTGGCGGCACGGTATCGCGTGTTGTTGCGTCACAGCATCCTGACTTCAAACCCGGTGACTGGGTGTTGGGCTACGACGGTTGGCAGGATTATGCTTTATCTGACGGCAGCGGCTTGCGTAATCTTGGCCCGGATCAGAAACACCCTTCCCGCCTGCTCGGCGTCTTGGGCATGCCGGGCTTCACCGCCTATATGGGTCTGTTGGATATTGGTCAGCCAAAACCCGGTGAAACCCTGGTGGTAGCCGCCGCCAGTGGCGCTGTCGGTTCCGTCGTCGGGCAGGTCGCCAAACTGAAAGGTTGTCGCGTGGTCGGTGTGGCCGGCGGTAAAGAAAAATGCCGCTATGCCGTAGAAGAGCTGGGCTTCGACGCCTGTGTCGATCACCGGGCCCCTGATTTCGCCCAGCAACTGGCTGCCGCCTGCCCGCAAGGTATCGACATTTACTACGAGAACGTCGGCGGTGCAGTGTTTGATGCGGTGATCCCGCTGCTCAATACCCAGGCACGAATTCCGGTATGCGGCATTATCGCCCACTACAACGCCACCGCATTGCCTGCCGGCCCGGATCGCCTGCCGATGATGCAGGGGTTGATCCTGCGTAAACGCATCCGCATGCAGGGCTTCATTATTTTTGATGACTATGCAGAAGGCTTTGGCGAATTCCTGCAGCAGATGGGCGAGTGGGTCGAGCAAGGAAAAATCAAATTCCGTGAAGATCTGGTCGACGGACTGGAGAATGCTCCACAGGCGTTCATCGGCCTATTACAAGGCAAGAACTTCGGCAAGCTGGTGATCCGCGTCGGCGACGAGTAACACTAAAATCGGCAAGGGTCGAACATAGCTTCGACCCGATTTAATCCATTGATTAGGCTCGCGGGCGCAGCATGCGACGCCCCTACCATGAAACACTGAACACTTTACCAACAGGTTAAACGCGACCCTGCGCTCGCGTGGTTATACGGTACCCTCGGTCAACTCAATCTTCCCCCTTTTCACCGTTATTCATCCATTCTGCTGCGCTAACAGCCATGCCAATCCCCTTGTGCAGGTGGCTTTGCACCCAGACAAATAGGAATACTCCTAAATTACATTCTCGCCATTTATATATTTAATCATCTTAATCCTTCAAATGGTAAGTACATAAAACAGCCTGTCACTTTGTTTTTGTTAAAAAAAGGTTGTTATTTAAGTGAATTGGCTAAAGTGTTACAAAATTATTTCATGGTATTACCAATGATCCATAAAATTAAAAAGAAAAAACAATCAATTCGCAACACTATGTTTTATATGAATTAAATAAAAAAAGCTGAGTAAGCTAACGAATTAAGCATTGATCCGGAAGGTTATTTTGCAAATTTTCAGGGCTATTGTAGACTGCAGATTCTCTGAATATATGTAAAGTTTGTTAATTTTTTCGTCAGGCCATGTCTCAAATCGTGACAGATACGCTATCGGGATCGCGCGTCAATTCTCGTGCGGTAGCTATGCCTAAAGCCATTAAAAGCACGAAATTATCTTATCATTGCCTGGTTATTCTCATCCGTTTAACAATGGTTTAAACATCTTCTGATACGAGAATTTCGCTGGCGCTTTTGAGTCTTGAAAACCTGACCACCACCGCGACAAAACCACGACGTACAAGCAGCCACCAGCATCAAGATTGTGAAGTAACCTGATATCTATTAAACCGGAAAACGGGATTGTTTTTGAGCGATGCAGTCAGCTGTTCGCTGATATTTACAGGAAGCCTGACACACACAATGAAACTCATAAAAATATTGCGTCCAAGCGTACCTTATCGTTTTTGCCACCGGCAGGAACAACATCACCCGGATGTCTCCATTTTGGTGCTAACCGATATGGGAGTTTCCCCGCGTCTGCGCCCAGAGGCTGAAATACGGCTCCTCGCCGGTGAGGAGCTACGGCTTAATAGTGGCCCCCTCATCTCGTCATTCTCAAAGCCAAACTCCATCTGCAAAACTCCACGACTGCGTTGAGCACGCCCCCCCCAGTCGGTCAGAGATATTGCTGTTTGTCCCCTGAAATAGACGTTTTTATTACACAGCCCTTCATTTCTGCTCATAAAAAGATCAAGAGGAAATTGTGAAAACACGGATTACTCTAACGCTGCTAGCCGCCCTGACGCTCGCCGGTTGTTCCACCCCGCCACCACCGCCGCCGGCTCTTGATATCAACGCCCTGATCAGCAGCGAAGTGGATGGCGTCAAGCTTCAGCACCGCGCAGCCATCCAGGCCCCGCAACAGTTCAAACCCATCGGCAAGGAATACCGCAGCCTGTACGCGGCCAGCATCATGAGTAGCCCGGGTTACAACGGCAGCGCCATCGGCAGTCTGGACAATGCCGCCGTTTTCTATGTGCTGGGGGAAGTAGAAAATCATTGGCTGGCGATCACAGAAGCCAAGGGTGGAAACCTGATGGGCTACATCCAGACCAACGCCGGCGTGCCGGTTTCACGTTACAAATCAACACTGCGTAAAGATTTACCACGTCGTAATCGCGCGACCCGGCAGGACTGCGTGAAAGTCGGCGGTGACAGCAAAGCCTGTAAAGACAGCGGCTCTGCTACCTGGATCCTCCAGTAGTTTCTCCCTGGTTGACGAGACTCACCATGATAACAACACCCAACACCTCCGGCTGGTGCGGGATAGTGTTCCTGCTAATGGGCGCATTGCTGCTCAACGGCTGCATGTCCTCTGCCAAGAGCGTGCCTTCGCGTTATAGCCTGGTCTTCGAGGCCGACAGCCAGGTGAACGCCGCGGCTGGCCAACGGCCGGCACCGATAAAAATTCGTGTACTGTTGCTACGTTCCGATGCCGAATTTATGGACGCCGACTTCTTCAGCCTGCAGAGCGATGCCAAAAGCGTGCTTGGCAACAGCCTGCTGGACAGCGACCAGTTCTTCCTGACGCCAGGCCAGAGAGGAAAAAAACTCGGTGGCCAAAGCACACTGGAAACCCGCTATATCGGCATCATCGCCGAATACCAGAACCTCGATGGCAAAGCATGGCGCATTTCACTGCCGCTGCCGGAACCGACCGAAACCAATTTCTACAAGGTGTGGCAATTCTCGCCGGATGAGCTGGAAGCCCGCATTGTGGCAGGCATTAATGGCCTGCACTCAGTGAAAGATCCCGACTGACCCGCCGCCAGGCCCAAGCGAAGTAACCATAGGTGTGACCATGAAAGATGCTCATAAGGTCGTCTGGACTGAAGGGATGTTTTTACGTCCTCATCATTTCCAGCAGGCGGAAAACTATCTCGAAAGCTACATGCGTAATTGGGGCCAGGCCCACCAGGGCTATTTTTGGGGCTTCCTCCATCTGGATTTGGATCAAACCCTGCTGCGTCAGGGCAAAATTGCGCTTAACGCCGCCAGCGGCATCATGCCGGACGGCACGCCCTTTCGTTTCTCCGGCGCCCAACAGGCACCGGCTCCGCTGAATATCGCCGAAAACAAGACCGGCGAAAACGTGGTTCTGGCGTTGCCGACCTACCGCGCGGGCCGTGAAGACGTGATTTTTCAGGAAGCACCGGACGCGCTGGCGCGTTATCTGGCCTATGAAAACGAAGTCGACGACCTGAACGCTGTTTCGGTCGGCAGTGCGGCATTGCAGTTTGGTCAGTTGCGTCTGCGTCTGATGCTGGAAAGCGAACTCAATGCCGAATGGACGGCCCTTGGCGTAACCCGTGTGCTGGAAAAACGCGGTGATGCCAGTCTGCGTCTCGATCAGACGCAAATTCCACCGATGCTGAACTGTCAGGGAAGCCCGGTGCTGAAAACCTTTATCAACGATCTGCAAGGCCTGCTGCAACAGCGCAGCCAGCAGATGAGTCAGCGTCTGCTGCAACCGGGGCGTGGCGGCAGTTCCGAGATGGTCGATTTCATGCTGCTGCAACTGATTAATCGCCATCTCGGCCAGGTGAGCCACGCTTACCATCTCGATCACCTGCACCCAGAACGCCTGTTCGCCGACTGGCTACAGTTCGCCACCGAGCTGGCCAGCTTTTCGGCACAGCGCACACCGGAAGCCCGGCTGCCGGTGTATGACCATGACAACCTGGCGTTGTGCTTCGGCAAGTTGATGCTGTTGCTACGCCAGGGGCTGTCGGTGGTGCTGGAAGACAACGCCATTCAGCTGACGCTGGTCGAACGCTCGCATGGTCTGAACATTGCCACCGTACAAGACACCAAAATGATGCGCGACTTCGGCTTCGTGCTGGCGGTACGTGCCGATGTCGCCGCCGAAGTGCTGCTGACTCACTTCCCGGCGCAAATGAAGATTGCCCCGGTAACGCGTATTCGCGATCTGGTGCAGTTGCAACTGCCAGGCATCGGGCTGCGTACCATGCCGGCAGCACCACGCCAGATCCCCTATCACGCGGGTTATACCTATTTTGAATTGGAAAAAGGCAGTGACCTGTGGAAGCAGATGGAAAAATCCAGCGCCTTCGCTCTGCACCTGGCCGGCGACTTCCCGGGGCTGGATATGGAATTCTGGGCGATTCGCAGCCATACGGACCGGTAACCTATGACTCAGGAAAATAACATGACGCCGGCAGGCAACCCGTTGGTAGAAGCCGCGAACCCTTTGCTGAACGCCATTTCGCAAATCCGCCAATCCGCCACCCACGCCAATCCGGCGCAGCTGCGCCAGCAACTGATCGATAAAATTCGCCACTTCGAACTCCAGGGTCAACGCGCCAATCTGCCATATGAAGTGATTATTGGCGCACGTTATTGCCTGTGCACCGCGCTGGACGAAGCCGCCGCGCTGACGCCCTGGGGCAGCAGCAGCGTCTGGTCCGGCAGCGGGCTGTTGGTCACTTTTCACAACGAAACCTGGGGTGGAGAGAAGTTCTTCCAACTGCTGGCCAAGCTGTCACAAAGCCCACGCGAACACATCCAACTGCTGGAACTGATTAACTTCTGCCTGCTGATGGGGTTCGAAGGCCGCTATCGAGTGATGGAGAATGGCCGCTCGCAGTTGGAAACCATGAAGCAACGCCTGCTGCAACTGATCCGCTCGGTACGCGGCGGTTACGCTCCCCCCCTGTCCCCCAACGCACTGGATCTGCCGGTACAGCAAAAATTGTGGCGTCCTCTGGTGCCATTATGGGCCTGCGTAGCACTGACCGGTTTTCTGGCGTCATTGCTGTTTATCGCCCTCAACTGGCGGCTAGGCGATGGCACCAGCCCGGTGCTGGCAGCCATTTATCAGACCAACCTGCCACAGGTTGCCATCAGCAATCCGGCACCGGCGGCTCCGCCGACGCTGAGCCTGAAAAGCTTCCTGCGCAAAGAAATTGCCGAAGGTCTGGTAGTGGTGCGTGACGAAGCGCAACAGAGCGTGGTGATCCTGAAAGGGGATGGCCTGTTCGACTCCGCCGCGACGACGGTACGCGGCAACTATATCCCGGTCATTGATCGCATTGCCGCAGCGATGAACGGCGTCAGCGGCAAGATCCTGGTCACCGGCTACAGCGATAATCTGCCGATCCGCAGCGCGCGCTTCGCTTCCAACTGGGAGTTGTCACTGGCACGCGCCGACGCGGTCAGCGCCCAACTGCAGAAACATCTCGACAACCCGCAACGGGTGAAGGCGGAAGGCCGCGGTGAAAGCAACCCGGTCGCACCGAACAATAGCAAAGTGAACCGCGCGCTGAATCGCCGGGTAGAAATTACGCTGTTGGTTGCGCCAGAAAATACCCAGGCGGAAATCAACGGCTTGCCGCAAGGAAACGGAAAGTAATGCTCAGTACGTTATTCTCCATCATCACCAGCCGCCTGTTATGGGGCTTTGCCGGCATTACCGCGCTGGCGTTCATCATCTGGATGATCGGCCCGTTAGTGGCGATCGGCGATTATCGGCCGCTGGAGCCGGAACTTAACCGCCAGTTAACCATCGGCGCTATCTATCTGATCTGGTTCCTGTGTCGCATTATTCCACGCATCTACAGTGCCTGGCTCAACCGCCGCCTGCTAAGTAACCTGCGTGCCGCCGAAGAAGTTCCGGCTGAAAATGGTAAGCCGTTAGCCAAACAGGATGAGCAGTTGGCCCAGCGCTTTGATGAGGCGGCGCAATTGTTGAAGAAAGCCCGTTTCGCACCGGGTCAGGGGGACAGCAAACACCGCTGGATGACCCACTTCAGCAGCCAGTACCTCTACCAGTTACCCTGGTATGTGATCATCGGTGCGCCAGGAGCCGGTAAAACCACCGCGCTGGTCAACTCCGGCCTGCATTTCCCGCTGGCGGACCGCTTCGGCAAGTCTGCCCTGCGCGGGGTGGGCGGTACCCGCAACTGTGACTGGTGGTTCACCAATGACGCCGTACTGCTGGATACCGCCGGTCGTTATACCACTCAGGAAAGCCAGCGCGAAGAAGACGCCGACGAGTGGAAAAGCTTCGTCGGACTGCTGAAAAAATATCGTACCCGTCAGCCGATCAACGGCGTGATGGTGACCATCAGCATCGCCGATCTGTTGAGCGACAGCAGCGAAGCCCGCGCCGCGCAGGCCAGCTCGTTGCGTAAACGCCTGATTGAGCTGCATGAACAGTTGGGGATCCATTTCCCGGTTTATGTCTTGGTGACCAAGACCGACCTGCTTAACGGCTTTATGGCCTATTTCAACGGCTTTGATAAGGCGCAGCGCGAACAAATTTGGGGGTTCACCTTCCCCTATGAGACATCGCGTCAGCCAGATTTCAATCTGAATGTCACCTTCGAACAACAGTATGGCTTGCTTCAGCAGCGGTTGGATGCCGCGCTGCCTGAGACCTTGCTGGTTGAACATGATGGCCGTCAGCGTGCTGAAAGCTATCTGTTCCCACAGGAGTTTGCGGCCCTGCGTCCTTTGCTTGGCCAGTATCTGGAACAGGTGTTTGCCACCTCCAGTTTTGAAACCCGCTTCACCCCGCGCGGTATTTACTTTACCAGCGGTACCCAGGAAGGTCTGCCGTTCGACCGGGTGATGGGCGAACTGAACCGTTACCTGCAATTGCCGACGGCGAGCAGCCAACCACACGCCAACCCGGCCTGGAACCATGTGGACTCGGCCGCGCCAATCCCGGCGGGCAAGGGCCAAAGCTTCTTCCTGAAAGACACGCTGGAATCGGTGATTTTCCAGGAATCCGGGTTGGCGAGTAGCAACCGCTGGTGGGAATACCGTAACCGCGCTGTGCATTGGGCGGGTTATATCCTGCTGGCGGCTTGCCTGGCGATCCTGGCGATTTTCTGGTTCACCAGCTACAGCAACAACAAGGCTTATCTGGCTGAAGTGGCCGCCAAGGTGCCCGGCGTAGAACGTCAGGGGCTGGGTCTGACGCAGTTGGGCAACGGCGATATGCTTTCGCTGCTGCCGTTCCTCAACAGCGTGCTGCATTTGCCGGACAGTCAGAATTTCTCGCTGGAAGATCCCCCATTCACCTATCGCATGGGGCTGTATCGTGGCGAGCAGGTCAGTGATGCCAGCGACTCGCTGTATCAAAAAGCACTGAAGGAATTGCTGCTGCCGCAGGTGGCACAGCAGATCGCCACTACGCTGCGCAACGACAACCATGGCGATGCCGATTTCAGCTACGAAGCGCTGAAGGCCTACCAGATGCTGTATCTCCCGAAACAGTACGACGGCAAATTCCTGCGCGCCTGGGTCATGCTCAACCTGCAACGCAACCTGCCGCAGGGCAGTACCCAGAAACAGCTACAGCAGATTGAATGGCACCTGAGCCAACTGCTCGACGGGCAGATCCAGGCTTCGCCTTACGCCAAAGATGAACCTATGGTGGAACAGGCGCAGGCCGCGCTAAACCGGGCGCCCCTGTCACAGCGGGTGTACGGCCGTCTGAAACGTCTGCTACTAAAGCAAACCGAGATTAAACCGGTCAGCCTGGTTGACCTGGCCGGCCCACAAACCGAACTGGCGTTTTCGCGCAAAAGTGGCAAACCGGTGACCGACGGGGTACCGGGCCTGTTTACCTCTCGAGGCTACTGGAAAACCTTCAACGACAATATTGATCCGGTGACCGATACCCTGCGTCAGGAAGATGTTTGGGTGCTGAACAGCAAAACGCCGGATCAGAAAAACGCCGATTTGATCAAGACCATTCGCCAACTGTACATGCAGGACTTTATCAGCGCCTGGGATGAACTGCTGGGTGATATTCAGTTGGCCAATATCGGAAACCTGAGCCAGCGTATCAGCAGCGCACGTTTGTTGTCCGGCAACCCTTCGCCGATGCGTAACCTGCTGGTTAACGCCAGCAAGAATGTCACCCTGCGCGACGAGAAAAGTAGTGCTGACTCCCGTTCACTGCTGGATAAAACCGAAGACCGGCTGAGCCAGAGCGCTAACCACCAACTGGAAGCGCTATTCACCAATCGACCAGCCAACGCCGACGGCGATGTCTCAGCCCAGCCGGAACAACTGGTGATGGCGCATTTCGCCGCATTACTCGAGCTAGCGCAAAGTCAGGGTGAAGGCAACAAGGCGATCCCGTTCGACAGCGTGCTGAAACAGGTTGATGAGCTGTACAGCTACCTGACCGCAGTTCAGGGCGCGGCCAACAGCGGCATGTCGGCACCGCCCAGCGATATCATTCCACGCTTGCAGGCCGAATCGGGCCGTTTGCCGGTGCCGTTCAAACAGATGCTGCTGTCGCTGGCGATTGGTGCCAGCAGCGACACCCAACGCAAAGAGATGGAAAACGTCAAGAAACGCATCAGCGTCGAAGTCGGCAGCTTCTGCCGTCAGGCGATTGCCGGGCGTTATCCTCTGGTCGCCAGGGCGCGTCAGGAAGTCACGCCGGACGATTTGGCACGCATGTTTGCGCCCAACAGCGGGCTGATGGACAGCTTCTTCCGTGACAATTTGCAGGGCAAGGTCGACACCACCCGTGCCAACTGGCGTTTCACTCCCGGCGTAGACGGCAAAACGCTGCCCGGTGGCGAAGGTATCCTGCGTTCATTTCAGCAGGCGCAACGCATTCGTGACGCCTTCTTTGCCAACGGCACCGCAACGCCGTCTTACCGCGTGACCGTTCGACCGGTACGGATGGATAACGACATCCTCAACCTGACGCTGGATATCGACGGGCAACTGTTCAAATACAGCCACGGGCCGCAGGTGCCTCTGGTGATCAGTTGGCCAGGTACCCGTAATACCAATCAGGTGCACCTGCAGCTGGCGCTGGCCAACGGCTCTACGGCCAGCCTGGTCACCAGCGGCCCCTGGGCGCTGAACCGTTTGGTGGATATGGCGCAGACTTCTGCCGGCAGCAGCAGCCTCGGCCGCCAGGCAACCTTTAACCTGGATGGCCACCGCGTAACGCTGGAGTTCACTCCCAACAGTATCCGCAATCCGTTCCAGTTACCGGCATTCTCCTGCCCGTAGCCCCGAAAGGACAAGATGATGAGCAATGACCTGAGCCCGACCACAAGCATTGGCTGGTATGGCAAGATCCCTTCCGCCGGTGACTTCCTGCAGCGTCGCCTGCCGGATATGGTGGTGAACAATTGGGCCCACTGGTTCCATAACGGCCTGGTGAATCTGCAGCGTAATCCACCGGGCCCGAACGGAAATCCTTTCAGCAATGCGCCCGTATGGAACTTCGTCATTCCGGCCACGCTCGGCAGTCAGTATGTTCAGATGGGCTGCCTGCTGCCCGCTCGTGATCGGGTAGGTCGTCATTACCCGATCTGCGCCCTGCGCCTGTTCTGCCAGCAAGACTGGCGCACTCAGCAGTTGAACATGGCGGCGGAATGGTACAACCAGCTCGGCCACCGGCTGCTCAATGGCGTGCGCAATGGTTTTTCCGCCGAGCAACTCGACCGTTCGCTGCTGGAGATCCCTGCGCTGCCGACCCCACCGGCGGAGGCCGATTCCGAGATCCTGTCGATTATCGGCTTCCAGCATCCGGACGTGCCCGGCCTGGGCTGGCAACAGGCGGCCGACTGTTTCGACCCGGCGCAATACACCAGTTTCTGGTGGACCAATCAGGCTGATGGACATCCGCTCTATACCCATGTGCACAGCGGTAACCTTACCGTGCAACTGTTCTCTCTGCTGTTTGAGCCCAATGGCTGGGCGCGCCCCGGTCGTGGCGGTCAATATCCGCAGATGTTTGATTAACCTCGCCTGTTAAAGGAAATTTTATGGCTATCGATACCCTGTTAGCCCCGGTTGACGCAGAAAATCCCTGCGGTGAAAACCTGGAATATGACACCGACTTTCTGGCGATGGCGCAGGCTGCGACCGGCAAGAGCGAGCAGCAGTTCGGCAGCACCATCATTCCGGCAGAAGCGCCGGACTGGGTGCAGGTGGAACGACTCGCGACCACGCTGCTGACACGCACCAAAGATTTACGGGTAATGCTGTGCCTGACCCGCGCCTGGACACAGCTGCGCGGGTTGCAAGGCTACGCCGACGGCCTGATGCTGATCCACCAGGCGCTGGAGCGCTACTGGGACACACTGCTGCCGTTGCTGGAGTTCGACGGCGAAACTGACCCACTGTTTCGCATCAACGCACTGGCCGATCTCGGCGACAAAGCCGCGCTGACCACCAGCGTGCGCGCGGCGCCGTTGCTGAAAGGGGCAACCGGTGAAATCTCGTTACGCGACGCCGGGGCCCTGCTCGACGGCAGTAAGCTCGAGTGCCCTACCTTTCCTGGTGGCCGTGCGCGCCTGCAGGATGAATTGTCTCAGCCGGAGCGCCCGGAAGCGCAATTGGTGATACGCATCGCCGAAACCCTCGGAGCCATCCGTACTACGGTCACTCGCCATTTGGGTGAAAGTGCCCTGCCGGAAATGCACAACCTGACAAAAATTTTCGCCCTGGTCGCTCAGTTCGGCCAGGACAGCGCCCCGGTCAGCGAGCCAGCCGAACAGCCAGATGATATCGCCGCCCCCCCGGCGAGCGCTGCCACAACGACCCCGGCCGCCACGCTCAACTGGCGCAGTGCGCAAATTCAGTCACGCGACGACGCCCAACTGATGCTGGACAAGGTAAAACACTATTTTCGTCTTCATGAGCCCAGCCATCCAGCGCCGCTGATGATCGATCGGGTACAGCGGCTGATTGCACTGGACTTTATGCAAATAATCCGTGATTTGGCACCCGATGGTCTTAACCAACTGGAGACCATTCTAGGTCGCCCCGATAACGAGGAGAACAACTAGCCGCCGACCCCTTTGTTCTCTTAACGATACTCATAACCGCATTTGAACCTGACTCTCCAAGCCGGAAGAGGCGCGTTCCCAATCGCCATTAGATGGAGTAAATCATGCCAAACTCGAAATCCCGTAGCGGGCAGAAATTTATCGCCCGCAACCGCGCACCGCGCGTACAGATTGAATACGATGTCGAAATTTATGGCGCAGAGCGCAAAATCCAGTTGCCGTTCGTGATGGGCGTGATGGCAGACCTGGTGGGGAAATCGGTTGATCCACAGGCGAGCGTTGATGAGCGCAAGTTCCTGGAGATCGACATCGACAACTTCGATGAGCGCATGAAATCGCTGAAACCGCGCGTTGCCTATCAGGTCGACAACACCCTGACCGGTGAAGGTAAGTTGAATATCGATCTGACGTTTGAAAGCATGGAAGACTTCTCCCCTGCTGCAATTGCCCGCAAGGTCGACGCGCTGGACAACCTGCTGGACGCCCGCACCCAGCTTTCCAACCTGTTGTCTTATATGGACGGTAAAAACGGCGCTGAAGAGCTGATCTCCAAGATCTTGCAAAACCCCGCTTTACTGCAATCCCTGACCGATGCGCCGAAACCGGCCGCCACGGACGACAACAATCAGCGTGAGGACTAATCGATGAGCAACTCGCCTCAGCAACAAAAAGCGCTGCAGACCAGCGAAGCTTTCTCCAACGATGAATTCAGCGCGCTGCTGAACAAAGAGTTTCGTCCCAAAACCGACCAGGCCAAGGAAGCGGTGGAAAATGCAGTAAAAACCCTGGCGCAGCAGGCGCTGGAAAACACCGTGACTGTCTCCTCTGACGCCTACCGCACCATTCAGGCGCTGATCGCCGAAATCGACGAAAAGCTGTCGCAACAGGTTAACCAGATTATCCACCACGCTGAATTCCAGAAACTGGAAGGCGCCTGGCACGGTCTGCACTATCTGGTTAACAACTCCGAAACCGACGAAATGCTGAAAATCCGCTTTATGAGCATTTCCAAGCAGGAGCTGGGCCGCACGCTGAAGCGCCATAAGGGCGTGGGTTGGGACCAGAGCCCCATCTTCAAGAAAGTGTACGAGGAAGAGTACGGCCAATTCGGTGGCGAACCCTTCGGTTGCCTGGTGGGCGATTACTACTTCGACCACAGCCCGCAGGACGTTGAGTTGCTGGGCGAGATGGCGAAAATCAGCGCCGCCTCCCACTGCCCGTTCATCGCCGGTACCGCACCGAGCGTGATGCAGATGGAGTCCTGGCAGGAGCTGTCCAACCCACGCGATTTGACCAAGATCTTCCAAAATACCGAATACGCCGCCTGGCGCAGCCTGCGTGAATCGGAAGATGCCCGCTATCTGGGCCTGGTAATGCCGCGATTCCTGGCACGCCTGCCGTATGGCATCCGTACCAATCCGGTTGACGAGTTCGACTTCGAGGAAGAAACCGACGGCGCGAACCACGGTAACTACACCTGGACCAACGCCGCCTACGCCATGGCCGCCAACATCAACCGCTCGTTCAAAGAGTTCGGCTGGTGTACCGCGATCCGTGGGGTGGAGTCTGGCGGTGCGGTGGAGAACCTGCCGTGCCACACCTTCCCGAGCGACGACGGTGGTGTGGATATGAAGTGCCCGACCGAGATCGCCATCAGCGACCGTCGCGAGGCCGAGCTGGCCAAGAACGGCTTCATGCCGTTGGTGCACCGCAAAAACTCCGACTTTGCCGCCTTTATCGGCGCCCAGTCGTTGCAAAAGCCGGCGGAATACTACGACGCCGATGCGTCTGCCAATGCCCAGCTCTCTGCCCGCCTGCCTTATCTGTTCGCCTGCTGCCGCTTCGCGCATTACCTGAAGTGCATCGTCCGCGACAAGATCGGTTCTTTCCGCGAGCGCGACGATATGGAGCGCTGGTTAAACGACTGGATCATGAACTACGTGGATGGCGACCCGGCCAACTCCTCACAGGAAACCAAGTCGCGCAAACCGCTGGCCGCTGCGGAAGTACAGGTGGAAGAGATCGAAGACAACCCAGGCTACTACAGCGCCAAGTTCTTCCTGCGCCCGCACTATCAATTGGAAGGCTTGACCGTCTCCCTGCGTCTGGTATCGAAACTGCCTTCACTGAAGCAGAACGACGCCTCCTGATGTGCTGAAAGTCAGGCAGTGGGTCTGGTGACATCATTGCCGGTAATCCCCGTGATAGTTGTCACCAGGATAACCCTCAGTAATCAGCATTGGGCCATTGTCTTTTTTAATGATGACTCGGTAATTAATACCGACAACATTCGGTATTTAATGAGGTGCATGGCACAAGGATATTAAATGGTAGTGCATCACCAAAATTTCAACTCCTGCTGCTATTACCTGAATTTTTCAACGCAACGTTAATACTACTGTTAACCCTTAATAAAGAGTGAAAATACTATGGCTATTGATATGTTTCTGAAAGTTGAAGGTGCCAGCGGTGAATCTAAAGATTCAAATCACAAAGGCTGGACCGACATTACTTCTTTCTCCTGGGGCGCTTCTCAACCAGGCAACATGAGTGTGGGTGGTGGTGGCGGTGCCGGTAAGGTTTGCTTTAACGATCTGCATGTCAACGCGCTGGTCGACAAATCAACCCCGGCACTGCTGAAACACTGCTCCAGCGGTAAACACCTGACCAAGATTGAACTGTCAGTCTGTAAAGCCGGTGGCAGCCAGGTTGAATACGTCAAAATCACTCTGGACGACGTGCTGGTCACTTCCGTGCAGTATACCGGTGCCGGCGGTGAAGACACCGTGGGCGTAACCTACTCCTTCCAGGCATCAAAAGTGAAACAGCAATACTGGGAGCAGAGCGATAAAGGTGGTAAAGGCGCAGAAAGCAGCGCAGGTTGGAATATCAAGGAAAATCGCGAAGCTTAATCTTTCCATAAAGATGCCCCTTGATTATGGGGCATCTCCTTGCATAGGACGTAATGATGAATCACTCCTCTTTCCAACAATTCTGGCAATATTTCAAGCAAACACCGGGGCAAAGATGACAGCTGACTTTTATAACTGACCTCCGTTCTCAATTAACCCTTAAATATTTGCAAAAAACCCAGCATAAACTTGCTTACCAAAATAACCGCCGATTTTGGTAAGCCAGACACCGAAATAATAATTAACTGCAATATATCCTAATCAGCAGGAATGCCTTATGCGATTTTCTATTGTTAAGAATAAAAGTGGCCAGGTTCCGCCACAGAGCAGCTGCGACTTTTTACCGCCCGGCGGCACCATTGGCCGTAGCGTGGACAACAACCTGGTACTGCCGGACGAAGAGCGCGCCATCTCCCGGTTGCAGGCGATCGTACATATTTCTGCTGATGGCGAATGTCGCGTAACCAACCGTGGTAACGTCACCCGCGTGTTGCTGAACGATATCCCGCTGGAGCGTGGCCGTCAGGTGGAGCTGCAGGATGGTGACATTCTCGGCATCGACGATTACCAGATCCAGGTCACCTCCTTACAGCAAGCGGCTGCACCGCAGACTCAGCCGGCAGTGAAAAGCGCCGACACGGTGCCGGCCCCCTCATCACCGGCCGCCAAAGAAAAATCGGCAGCCCCCATCCCGAATGAGATCTGGGACAGCCTGGTAGAAGAGTTCACGCCAACCGCGACGGAGACTTCGCCCCCGGCGCCGGTTATCAATCATGACAGCCATCCGCTGCTGGAAACGGCGGAGCGCGAGATGAACCCGGCCGATCCGCTGGCACAATTGGCGGGTGACGTTGAACTGCGTCAACTACAGTCGCAGCAAACCGATCCGGCAATGTTGTTCAACACCGACATCACCTTCGAACGCGATCCTATTTTGGCCGATACCACCCCGAGTGCGCTGTTGGCCGAACAGCGCCCGACGACCAGTCAAGCTGCGTCGGTCAAACCCGCTGAGCTGGAAAAAAATGAACAGGAACTCGATCCGTTGGCGCTGTTTGGCGGTTCTTCGGCCCCTACATCACCGGACGCGTTGAACAGCAACGATCCTCTCGGGCTGCTGATGGGCAGTGCTGTCCCTCTGGCACAGCCAGAGCCTCCGACTGCGGTGCCACCACCAGCGCCCCCCTTACAGCAACCGGTGATGCCCCCCCCGGTGGAAGCACCACAACCCAAAGTCGCGCCGCAGCCGGTCGCTCAGCCGGAGCCCATGCCGCAACCAGAGCCACAGCTTTCTCCTTCAAACCTGCCGCCCCCAACGCAACCGCGTCCACGCCCGGCCAACCGCTTGGGTATCGATCCGATTGCCTATCAGACAGCGCGAGCCCAAAACGGTAGCGCACCGGCGGGGGAGCGCTTGGAAGGCCCACTGTTGGCCGCATTACTACAGGGGGTGGGTCTGGATGACTTGCAGCCACAGCCGCATTTTGATGAGCAGCAACTCCGTCAGGCCGGTCGACTGCTGAGCCTGTTTTCTCAGGGGACCGTCGCCCTGCTCTCTTCACGCTCAATCCTTAAGCGCGGCGTGAAGGCCGAGATGACCATGATCCTCGACGAGGCCAATAACCCGTTCAAACTGCTGCCCTCGGGAAAAACGGTATTAATGCAGATGTTCGGCAGCAAGATGCCGGGGTTTATGCCGCCGGAACAGGCGGTACGCGACGCACTGATCGACCTGCAGGCGCACCAGTTAGGCATGATCGCCGGTATTCGCGCCATCATCGCCGCCATGTTGCAGTCGTTTAATCCGGATCGTCTTGAAGAAGAGGCGCGCCAGGAAGGCGCGGCACCTCGTTTATCCCTGCCGGCCAGCCGTAAGGCGGCGCTGTGGGATTACTTCGTGAAAAGCTATCAACAAACCTCCGGCGAAATCGAAGACGACTTTCACACCCTGTTCGGCGAAGCCTTCCTTCACGCCTATGACGTTGAAGTGAATCAATATAAAGACTCACAGACCCAACCGGACGCGTAATGAATATCACTATAGCCTCTACCTCCAATCAGGGCGGCCGCGCCTCTAATCAGGATCAGACCGGTGAAGTGGTCGGTAACCGCGCCGCCTGTTTCGTGGTCTGTGACGGCATCGCCGGCTTTCCCGGTGGGGACATTGCCGCCAAACTGGCACACGACACCATCCTGCAAAACTTCGACGGTGAAAAACATCTGAATGCCCAGAGTATTCGCCAACACATTGCCAGTGCCAATGCCGCCATCCACCAGCAGCAGCGGCAGTCGGACGAATACGGCAAGATGGGCACCACGCTGGTCAGTCTGTTTATCGATCGCGATTACCAACTGGCTTACTGGGCGCACGCCGGTGACAGCCGTTTGTACCTGTTCCGGCGCGGCTATCTGCATTCGGTGACCACCGACCACAGCCTGATCCAGCAAATGCAGGACGCCGGCTACCAAACCAGCGGCATCAACAGCAACCTGCTGTATTTCGCCCTGGGTCTGAATGAAGAACGCGACGCCACCTATAGCGACGTGTTGCAACTGGAAGACGGCGACGTTTTCCTGCTGTGTACCGACGGTTTTTGGCACAGCTTTACCCAGTCTGAACTGGAACAATCGCTGCATATGGTCAACTCCCCCAGCGAATGGATTGCCCTGATGGAGCAGGCATGGAAGAAAAATAATAACAGCGATAACTACAGCGCTATCGCCGTCTGGATTGGCTCACCGCAGGAAACCACTCTGCTGCATTCTCTGGCGGATGCGGAGCGGTTTCTGTCCCGCGACTGAGTCAGGTACAAATTCACAGCAAGGTTACCTATGAAATACTGGATGCCCGGATTTATCGCCCTGGTGGCGATACCGGCCGCGCAGGCGGCGAATTATCGCTTGGTCTACTCCCCCAGCCAGAAGCTGGAAGTGTTTATAGACGATGTCAAAAACAGCCAACCGGCAAGCTGGTGCGGCAAAACCATCCCACTGCGCATCGTTTCGGCACAAAGCAAAGATCCCGCAGTCCTGGACGACTTCCTGCCACGCGTTGGCAACCTGTTAGCAAAGCAGTGTGCCAAAGCCAGCCAACTCCCCTGGATCCTGACCGACAAACGCGGTGAAAAACTGGCGTCCGGCGAAGCCAGCAAGGCACGGGGCTGGAAGCCGGTACACAAACAGCAGGCCGTCGAACCGGCTGCCCCCCCAGCACCGGTGATCCCCGCAGCCGTGGCAGTCACCTCGCCGCAGGCAGATAGCGCACCGGTACCAAAGTTTGACCTGCCACAGGGCTGCCATTTCCGCACCTACTGGCGCGAAGAAGCCAACGGCAGCGCGCTGTTTATCCCGAGTGGCGACGCCCTGCGTTGTGGTGACGATGGCTGGTTAAACGGCAGCAGCAGCGTAACGCTACAGCAAGATGGCAAAACCGCCTCGCCGGCATTGTCGTTCTATCAAGGCTATCCGCTGGTGAAGATCAACGTTGGCGAGCGCCCCTTGAACGTTGTCAGCGCCAATGTGCAGCGGCTGGTACTCGGTGCCAACCCGCAGGCACCAGGCAGTTTCGCGCTGTTACCTTTTGCCCCGCAGCTTCACGCCTGGTCATTTAACGGTGAAGTGATTGTCGAAATGCCGCGTGAAGAAGCCGCAGACACCGCCAAAGTCAAACATCGTATTGAGCAGGCCCAGCGCGCCTGGCAACCACTGCTTACCAATCCGGCCACACCGCTGAACTTCAAGCTGGTGGAAAAGCTGGCCGACGATCGTCTTGACCCTGCCAGTGGCAGCTACTTGTCGGTAAACAACGCCACTCACTGATTATTAAGGGAAGCTCTGTGAAATCATTAACAAACATGTTGCAAGGCGGCTCGGTCAGCGCCGCTATCGGCGCAGTGGAAAATGAGATCAAAGCGCGACCGGCGGATGCCGATCTGCGTGCCGCGCTGGTGCAATTACTGTGTCTAAGCGGCAACTGGCAGCGCGCCAATGCGCAGTTGAAATCCTGGCAGGCATTGAAGCCCATCGCCCAGCCCACCACGTTGCTGTTAATGCAGTCGGTCAACGCGGAACTGCAGCGTCAGGCGGTGTTCGCCGGTGAGGCAGCCCCCGCATTGCTGCAACAAAACCAGCCCTGGTTGCAACCCATGATCCAGGCGTTGCGTCACGATGCTTTGGGCGAAGCCGAACAGGCACAGGCATTGCGCGACCAGGCTCTGGAAGCGGCACCGGCCAGTGCCGGGCAACTGACCCTGGCTGAACAGCCACAGTCCGTGGCGTTTGATTGGTTGACCGACGGTGATGGTCGTCTCGGCCCGGTTTGTGAACTGGCATTGAACGGCACTTATTACTGGCTGCCGTTCGCCGACATCGCGGAAATTCAGTTCCAGGCCCCGCAAAGTGCCGTTGATCTGGTGTGGAGCCACGCACTGGTGCGACTGAACGACGGTCGCGAGCAGGTCTGCCAACTGCCCGCCCGCTATCCCCTGATCGCAGGCAGTGATGATGCGCTGTTGCTCGGCAAACGTACCGAATGGCAAGCGCTTGGCGAAGGTCCGCACTACACCGGACAGGGCCTGAAAACCTGGCTGAGCGAGAATGATGAGTTCCCGCTACACAGCCTGCGCCACCTGAGTTTTAACGCGAGCGCCTATTGATGAACAGCAAGCGGCCAACCCAACATGATGATGGTGACCTGCGCCGTCAGGGCTATCGCTCCCGTCAGGACAGCGAACGCCTGACGTCACGCGACAAAATGCAGCCGGTGCTGCTCGACATGCTGACCGACGACGAACCGCAGAAAAAAAATGAAGCTCAGGTACGCAACCTGGTCTCACACAGCGAACTGCGCCGCCGAGTGCTGCGCGACCTGCAGTGGCTGTTTAACTGCGTGAACAGCGAGTCCAGTCTCGATTTGGGCGATTTTCCGCAGGTACGGCGTTCAACCCTCAACTACGGCATCGCCTCGCTGGCCGGCAAACGCATGTCGGACATCGAGTGGCAGGATATTCAGCTGGCGCTGACTGAATCCATCCTCAATTTCGAACCGCGCATCCTGCCCGAAGGGCTGCAGGTGCGCTGCATTTCGGACACCGGCTCGCTGGAGCTGCACAACGTCTTGTCGATCGAAATCAAGGGACGCCTGTGGTGCGTGCCCTATCCGCTGGAGTTTCTGTTCCGTACCGACGTGGACCTGGAGAACGGCCACTTCGATCTGAAAGACATAGGGTAAGCCGATGGACAGTAAACTTTTAGACTATTACAACCGCGAGTTGGCCTATCTGCGTGAGATGGGCGCAGAGTTCGCCGAGCAGTATCCCAAAGTGGCGGGTCGCCTTGGCATGCGCGGTATCGACGTCGCGGATCCTTATATCGAGCGTTTGATGGAAGGCTTCGCCTTTCTCACCTCGCGCGTACAACTGAAGATGGACGCGGAGTTTCCGCGTTTCTCCCAGCGTCTGCTGGAGATTATCTACCCCAACTATCTGTCGCCAACACCATCAATGGCGATTGCCGAGCTGCAACCCGACAGCAACAAGGGCGATATCAGCAACGGCTTTGTGGTGCCACGCGGCACCATGATGGACAGTCAGTCGCTGAAAAAGAGTGGTATCACCTGCAGCTATACCACCGCGCACGACGTCACGCTGCAACCGGTGCGGCTGAAAAGCGTCGAACTGGGCGGCATTCCGGCCGATATTCCGTTGGCCAGCCTGGGGTTGCAACAAAGTGGCTGCGTCAGCGCGCTGCGCATCCGGCTGGAGTGCTATGACAGCGTCACACTCAACAACCTGCAGTTGGACCAGTTGATGTTTTATCTCTCCGGCCCGGACTTGCAGGCACAGCAACTACTGGAACTGCTGATGCAACACAGCGTCGGGCTGATTTGCCAGACGGTGGAAGCACAACCGCAACGGCGGGTACTGGCACTGGACGGCTTGCGGCAGGAAGGCTTTGCCGCCGATCAGGCGCTGCTGCCGAACGATCTGCGCAATTTTGAAGGCTATCGCCTGCTGCAGGAATATTTTGCCTTCCCCGCACGCTTCCAGTTCTTCAGCGTCAATGGCATACGCCCGCTGTTGCAAAGCGTACGCGAAGGAAAAAAAGCGCTGCGGCAGTTTGAGATCCTGGTGCTGCTTGACCGCCAGGATGCGGCGCTGGAACGGGTAATCGACGTCGCCCATTTGGCGTTGCACTGCACGCCGGTGATCAATCTGTTCCCGAAAGTCGCCGAACGCATCACCGTCAGCGAAAAAAACCATGAATACCATCTGGTGGTCGATAATATTCGTCCACTTGATTATGAAGTGTTCTCTGTTCAGCGGCTCGGCGGCAGCGCCAGCGAAAAACGCTATGAGCAGGAATTCCGGCCGTTTTACAGCACCCTGAGCGCGGATGACGGCAACTACGGCGCCTACTTTTCACTGCGGCGCGAGCAGCGCACGTTGTCCGAACACGCCCGCCGTTACGGCACCCGCACCGGCTATGTCGGCTCGGAGGTATTCGTCTCGCTGGTGGATGAACGGCAGTCGCCCTGGCACAGCGACCTGAAATACCTCACTGCCGACGTACTGTGTACCAGCCGCGATCTGCCATTGATGCTGTTGCAGCAGGATCAGGGCAACTTCGTGATGCCGGACTCGATCCCGATCAAACAGGTGTCGCTGAAAAAAGGCCCGACGCCGCCGCGTCCGGCGCTGGCCGAAGGCATGATCACCTGGCGGCTGATCAGCCAGCTGCAATTGAACTACCTCAGCATGATGGACGGCGACCCGGAACAGGGGGCTGCCAGCCTGCGTCAGTTGCTCGGCCTGTACGGCAACCAGAGCGAGCCGGCGATCACCAAGCAAATCCAGGGCGTACGCCACTGTAACCTGCGCCCGGTATACCGCCGGGTCCCCGAGCCGGGGCCGATCGTGTTTGCCCGCGGTATCGCCATCGAGCTAACCGTCGATGAACAGTCGTTCTCTGGCAGCAGCCCCTACCTGCTGGGGAGCGTACTGGAGCGTTTGTTCTCCCGGCTGGTAGCGATGAACACCTTTACCGAAATGACGCTTTCCAGCCAGCAACGCGGTGAGATCGCTCACTGGCAGGCGCGCATGGGCAAAAGGACGCTGATTTGAACGCCCTCCACACCGAGGCGGAACTGACGGCACCGCCACAGATCAATGCCTTGCACCGCCTGCCGGAGGATTTCTGGCTGCGGCTGGTCAATGCGCCTTACAAGCACGATTTATTTCAGCTGTTGCGCCGCCTGGACGCCCAGGGTGGGCAGGCCTACCTGTTGGGGCGTGCCCCCCTGCCGCGCCATGAAATGCTGCGGCTGGGGCAAGAACCTTCACTGTCGTTCGCCCCGTCGACGCTGGCACAGGTCAGCCCACGGCCGCAAAGCCCGCTACACGACGTTTCGATTTTCAGCTTTGGTCTGTTTGGCCCCAACGGGCCGCTGCCGCTGCACCTGACCGAATATGTGCGTGAACGGGTCTATCACCACCAGGACACCACCCTGCTGGCCTTTGCCAACCTGTTTCACCACCGGCTGACGCTGCTGTTTTACCGTGCCTGGGCAGATGCACAACCCACGGTATCGCTGGATCGTCAGGATAACCGGCGTTTCGACCAATACCTTTCCAGCCTGATTGGCATCGGCCAGCCAGCGCAGCAGCAGCGCGACAGCATCAATGCCCATGCCAAGCATTTTATGGCCGGTCATCTGATTCGTCACAGCCGTGACCCGGAAGGTCTGAGCAAAATCTTGCAGCAGTACTTCAAGGTGCCAGTGCGCATCGTGGAAAACGTCCCACACTGGCTGCGGGTAGAACCACGTGAACAGGCGCGCCTCAAAGCAGGTCGCGGTGCTCCCCGGCTCGGTGAGTCTTCGTTCCTTGGGATTGCAGTGCGCGATATTCAGCACAAATTCCGCATCGAACTGGGGCCAATGTCGCAACAAAACTATGAACGCTTCCTGCCCGGAGCCGAACTGTGCCGGCAGTTGCGCGACTGGGTGCGCCAATATCTGGGCATCGAGTTTGTCTGGGAAGTGCGGCTGATCCTGGCGAAGGATCAACTCAGCGGCACCCAACTCGGCGGTGCCCAGCGCCTGGGATTAAGCAGTTGGCTGGAAGATGCCCGTCACCAACGCGACCTTGACGATCTGATCTTCAGCCCCGAACCGCTGGAAAACCCGTTCTGACTATTATTTTGGCCGGAGCCACACAGCGCTCCGTCACGACCTGAGGAAAACCATGTCTGAAATCAGCCGCTCGGTATTATTTGGCAAACTCGATAGCCTGTTATTCACCTCTCTGGAAAGTGCGACGGCGTTTTGCAAGCTGCGCGGTAACCCCTACGTTGAGCTGGCGCACTGGCTGCACCAACTGATGCAGGCACCGGAGGCTGACCTGCAACAGGTGATCCGCCACTTTGCACTGGATGAGGGGCAACTGGCCCGCGACATCGTCGAGGCACTCGATCGCCTGCCTCGCGGTGCCAGCGCAATTTCCGATCTGTCCGAACATATCGACAGCGCGGTGGAGCGGGCCTGGGTTTACGGCTCGCTGAAATTCGGTGCTGCGCAGATCCGTGGTGGCCATCTGCTGCTCGGCATCCTGAAAACCTACAGCCTGCGCCACCTGCTGAAAGCCATCTCCCCCCAGTTTGATCGCCTCAACGCCGATCTGCTGATGGAGCAATTTGCCACCATCACCGCCCACTCGGCGGAAAACAGCCTGATGCCGAGCGCCCAGTCAGACACCACGCCGACGCCAGCGCAGACTGGCGGCAGCGTGTTGGCGCAATATGCTCAGGACCTGACGGCCAAGGCGCGCAACGGCGAGATTGACCCGGTGACCGGGCGTGACGAAGAAATCCGCCAGATTGTCGATATTTTAATGCGTCGCCGCCAGAACAACCCACTACTGACCGGGGAGGCCGGGGTCGGCAAAACCGCCGTGGTCGAAGGCCTGGCGCTGCGTATCGTGGCCGGTGACGTGCCGCCACAGCTGCGCGACGTCCAGCTGTATCTGCTGGATATTGGCATGCTGCAGGCCGGGGCCGGGGTGAAGGGCGAGTTCGAAAAGCGCCTGCAGACGGTGATTGACGAAGTTCAATCCAGCCCCACCCCGATCATTTTGTTTATCGATGAAATCCATACGCTGATTGGCGCCGGTGGCGCACAAGGCACCGGTGACGCAGCCAACCTGTTGAAACCGGCGCTGGCACGCGGCCAATTACGCACCGTCGGGGCCACTACCTGGTCGGAATACAAGAAATACATTGAGAAAGATCCGGCGCTGACCCGCCGTTTCCAGGTGGTGCAGGTACATGAACCGAGCGAAGACAAAGCGCTGCTGATGCTGCGCAGCACCGTCAGTCCGCTGGAACAGCACCACCGCGTGCTGCTGCTCGATGAGGCGGTGGACGCCGCCGTGCGCCTGTCGCATCGCTACATCCCGGCACGCCAGTTGCCGGACAAAGCCGTGGCGCTGCTGGACACCGCCTGCGCCCGCGTGGCGGTCAGCCAACATGCCGAGCCGGCCCAGGTGGAAGACTGCCGCCACCGCATTGAAGCACTGCAGATTGAATTGGATATCGCCCGGCGAGAAGCCAAGGTCGGCATCGGCAATCCGCAGCGCCCACAGGATATTGAAGCTCAGTTGACGCTGTTGCAGCAACAACTGGAGCAGCTCACTGCCCGCTGGCAGGATGAGTTGGCGCTGATCCAACAGATTATCGACCTGCGCGCCCGGTTGCATCGGGAAGATATTGAGGCTGAGCCGACTGATGAGTCAACCGAGGAACCACAGCCCGAGCCCTCTGCCGATGAACTGCGCGCGCAATTGGCGCAGTTGCAGCAACAGCTTGGTGACCTGCAGGGCGAGGCCCCGCTGATTTTCGCCGCCGTCGATGCCAACGTGGTGGCCGCTGTGGTGTCCGACTGGACCGGCATCCCGCTGGGTCGCATGGTGAAAAACGAGATCGACGCGGTACTGCAATTGGCGGATACGCTGAACCAACGGGTTATCGGTCAACGGCATGCACTGGATCTGATCGCCCGCCGGGTACGCACCTCCCGCGCACGGCTGGACGATCCAAACAAGCCGGTCGGGGTTTTCCTGTTGGCAGGCCCTTCCGGCGTCGGGAAAACCGAAACCGCGCTGGCGCTGGCGGAAACGCTGTACGGCGGCGAGCAGAACGTGATTACCATCAACATGAGCGAGTTCCAGGAGTCGCATACCGTTTCTACCCTGAAAGGCGCCCCTCCCGGCTATGTGGGTTACGGCGAGGGCGGTGTATTGACCGAAGCGGTGCGCCGTCGCCCTTACAGCGTGGTGCTGCTGGACGAAATAGAAAAAGCCCATCCGGACGTGCATGAGATTTTCTTCCAGGTGTTCGACAAAGGCTGGATGGAAGACGGCGAAGGCCGCCACATCGATTTCCGCAACACCATCATTATTCTGACCTCTAACGTCGGTACCGATTTGATCGCCGGATTGTGCAGCGATGCGGACCTGATGCCGGAGCCGGAGGCACTGAGCGGTGCCCTGCGCGAACCGCTGCTGTCGGTATTCCCGGCGGCGCTGCTCGGCCGCTTGCTGGTCGTGCCTTACTACCCGCTGACCGACGCCACGCTGGGCAATATCGTGCGCCTGCAACTGGGCCGAGTGCAGCGCAGACTGGCGGAGAACCACGATATCGTCTGTACCTTCGACGATGCGGTGATCGAACAAATCGTCAGCCGCTGCACCGAGGTGGAGTCCGGCGGCCGCATGGTCGACGCTATTTTAACCAACACCCTGCTGCCGCAGATCAGCCACACCTTACTGACCGGCGGCGCCAACGATCAGCGCTATCGCCAACTGCATATCGCGCTGCAGCAAAACGAATTTATTTGTCAATTTCAGGCATAACGCCGCGGCCGCCGGTCTGGCGGCGATTGTTCACAGAGAGTCATCATTATGTCGGGAACCGGGGTAAGCAAACCGAATTCAAACAGCCTGCCAAACGGCTATAGATTTAATGAATTCGAGATCAAGGAAGCTATCGGCGAAGGCGGTTTCGGCATCGTCTACCGCGCGTACGATCATCAACTGGAACGCACCATTGCCATCAAAGAGTACATGCCGACCTCGCTGGCCATGCGTAATGACGATCTGAGCGTCGGGCTACGCGGCGAGCGTTTCAGCAAAACCTTCCAGGCCGGGTTAAACAGCTTTATTCAGGAAGCCCGCCTGTTGGCGCGTTTCTCTCACCCAGGGTTGCTGCACGTACTGCGCTTTTGGGAAGAGAACGGTACCGCCTACATGGGCACCCAGTTTTACAGCGGTACCACCCTGAAGAACCTGCAAGCGCAGCAACCGGAGAAAATCGACGAGGCCTGGATCCGCAGACTGTTGCCACCGCTGTTCAGCGCCATCAACACCATCCATCAGGAAGGTTACCTGCACCGCGATATTTCGCTGGATAACATTCAGATCCAGGAAAACCAGCTACCGGTGCTGCTGGACTTCGGCTCAGCGCGCAAAGAGATCGGCAACCTGTCCGACGAAACAGAAATCATGCTCAAACCGGGCTTCGCGCCGATTGAGCAATACACCGAGAACAGCGACGGTGAGCAAGGCCCCTGGACCGACATTTACGCTCTGGGTGCCGTGCTGCATACGCTGATCGTCGGTTCACCGCCGCCGGTCAGCGTGGTGCGCAGCATCGAGGACAGCTACCAACCGCTGACCGAGCGTCGCCCGGCGGGCTATTCACTGGAACTGCTGCGCACTATCGACCATGCGCTGGCGTTGAAACCGGAAGACCGGCCACAAACCATCGACGAAATGGCCGAACTGCTGCATCTGCCGATTGCCGATGAAAACGAAATCATCAGCACCCCAGCCGCCGCACCGGAAAATCTGCTGGTAGCCACCAATCCGGCCGCCGGTGCCGCAGCGGCAGGCACCGTGACCGCGCACGGCATGAAGCTGACACGCCCGATGATGGCAGGTGCAGGCGTGGCGGCTTTGCTGGTGATCGGCGTCATCGCCTGGCTAAGCGGGGCCGACAGTACCCCAGCCCCAATAGCGGCCAATACGCCAGAAAGTGCAGCGGTGGATAAACCCGTAACGCAGCCACCAAGCGCACCACAGACGGCGGCCGAACAGCCGCCTGCAGCCCAGACCACTCCGGCACCACCGCCGGTGGCACTGGTGTATTTCAAACTGCAACCCGGTGAGCAGGTCAGCCTGGACGGCAAACCCCAGCAGGTGACCCCAGGCGACAACGGCTTTGCCCGCCTGAATTTGGCACCGGGCAGCTATCAGCTGGAAATCCGCCATAACGATCAATTACGCCGTCAGCAGCTCAGCATCGAGAACGCCGGCACCTGGCTGGTCAACCCGGTTGCAGCAGGCTAAACCCCGCTTATCCGGCCCGTCACCGCGGGCCTTCACCGTATTTTCATGAGATTGACGCATGCGTCATTCACAGAGGACGTTCTCATGTTGGATCGTATTATTGCGCATACGCCACTGGGCCAGGAGTCATTGCTGTTTCGTTCGCTGGAGGGGACTGAAGCCCTTTCCACACCCTTCGATTTCGCCATCGAACTGCTGAGCAAAAACGCCCGCCTCGACCGCAAGGCGCTGTTGGGTCAACCCCTGACGCTGGAGATCCCGACCCAGGGTTTTCTTGGCCCACCCCGCTACCTGAACGGCAAGATCACGTCGATCGCCGTCAGCAGCGAAGAGATCGGCGGTACTCGCTATGCAGTGTATAACCTGCACGTGCAGCCGGATCTGTGGCCGATGACCAAGGACCGTAACTTCCGCATCTTCCAGGAACAGACGGTGCCACAGATCGTCAAAACTCTGCTGACCGAACATAATGTGCAACTGGAAGACCAGCTCACGGGCGACTACCGTCTGTGGGGCTACTGCGTGCAATACAACGAGAGCAGCTTCAACTTCGTCAGCAGGCTGATGGAACTGGAAGGGATCTATTACTATTTCAAACATGAGATGGGTAAGCACACTCTGGTATTGGGCGATGCGCCCCACCATCATCAGCCCTATCCCGGCTACGAGATGATCCCTTACCATCTGACGCCGTCTGGCGGCAGTACCAGTGAAGAAGGCATCAGCCAGTGGACCCTGTCCGATCACGTCACGCCGGGTATTTACAGCCTCGACGATTACGACTTCCGCAAACCCAATGCCTGGCTGTTCCAGGCCCGTCAGAACCCTGCCTCACCGACACCGGGCCAGATTGACGTTTACGACTGGCCGGGACGCTATACCGAGCATCAGCAGGGGGAATTCTACGCCCGTATCCGTCAGGAAGCCTGGCAGGCCGAGCATCAGCAGATTGAAGGCACCGCGACCGCATTGGGCATTGCCCCCGGCAGCACTTTCACGCTGTATAACGCCCCGCATATCGACGACAACCGGGAATACCTGACGCTGCAGGCTAAATATCAGCTGAGGGAAAACCGCTACGCCAGCGGCGACGATCAGCACAGCGAACACCGTATCGATTTCACCGTGCTGCCGGCGGATATCCCCTGGCACCCGGCGCAACGGGCAAGTTGGCCGAAAACTCACGGTCCGCAGACGGCAAAAGTGGTCGGCCCGGCCGGTGAGTCGATCTGGACCGACAAATACGGCCGCATCAAGGTGAAATTCCACTGGGATCGCTTCGGGCCCAAAGACGACGGCAGCTCCTGCTGGGTGCGCGTGTCCAGCGCCTGGGCCGGCCAGGGTTACGGCGGGGTACAGATCCCGCGCGTCAACGACGAAGTGGTGGTGGACTTTATCAATGGCGATCCGGACCGCCCGATCGTGACCGGCCGCGTGTATAACGACGCCAGCATGCCGCCCTGGGCGCTGCCGGCCGCCGCGACCCAAATGGGCTTTATGAGCCGCACCAAGGATGGCACCGCCGACAACGCCAACGCCCTGCGCTTTGAGGATAAAGCCGGTTCGGAACAGGTGTGGATCCAGGCGGAACGCAACATGGACACCCAGGTAAAGAACGATGAAAGCCATAGCATCGATAAGAACCATACTCATTTCGTTGGTGCTAATGAGGAACAGCGGGTTATCGAAGACCAGACTATTGCAGTTAAAGGCCACTCAACCATGCTGACTGAGCATACGCGTACAGATAATGTTGTCGGCGCATTAGTTATTGGTTCTGGTACATCGATTCGTCTTGAATGTGGCAAAAGTGTGTTGGAACTGACCAAAGATGGCGACATTAATATTACCGGTGTTAATTTTAATATTACCGTTGACCAATCTGGCGAAATTAACACATCCAGCGGTAAGCTAAATCTCAACCCTTCGAGTGGCCAGAAGAAAACCGATGCGCCAGGCGACAAACATCAAAAAACAATACAAAGTCAAATAGACAGTTTTTTCTCGCAGGAAGAAAAGTAATACAGGATATTGAATGAGTCATTATTTAACGCAAGAAGCCAGCTTCGAACTGCCCGACGCATTTAAAGACCGGACAATGAACATTTTCACACTCAGCGAAAACAACGCCAGTGAATTTACCTTTGTTGTTTCACGTGCTAATGCAACCGTAGAGGATACGCTGCAAAAAGTTGCTGCGCGGTTGACTCAGGATCTTCAGACCACTGTTCAAGGGGTCGAGTTGATATCCTCATCTCATGGGGATATCAATCACCAGCCATCCATAGAGCTTTTTTACCGATTCAAGTCTGCAGAAGCACTAATCTGGCAAAAGCAGAATATCGTTCTGCTGAAAGATGAGCTACAAGGCAGAAAAATAGTTTGTTTTATTGGCACCTGTCAAAATAGCTTCAATGATTACTATGACAGACAGTATAAAGGGATTATTGCCAGTATTGTTTTCAATGAAAAAGAGGATGACACTCATGTTCCCGTCATGCTTGCGACCGACTCCATTGGCAATTTTTTTGTATTTGACACCGACAGTAAAGAACTTTCCGTATTCACGGCTATCAGCGAACTTTATCAACATATCGACCTGAAAAGGGCATTAAACGGCAGCTACCTGTTTTACCACTCACTGGGTGAGCCGTTGCATATTGCCCCTGTAGTTACCAACAGTTCCGCTGAGTTTACTCGTTATGCACTGTGGACATCCTCTCTCGAGAGCAACCAGCATCTTTCATCGATACTGTTGCTTTGCCGCTCTGTTAATGGGCCACAAGAACTAAACAATCCCGGGCAAATTGCGGAGTATCTTCGGACCGCCAGGGAGTCCTAGCCCATGAGTGAACTTGGTGCAGCACGAGAGCTGGATGAAATAGCCCATACGGCCTCCCAGGGCTGGATGATCGCCGGGTTGATTGGTGGCGCGATTGTCGGTGCCGCACTCATCGCCGTTACTGGTGGCACGGCTGCGGTCGCTGTCGCCGCCGTAGTGGCAGGCGCTTCTGCCGGAGGCGGGCTTGGTGAAGTGCTGGGCAGCATGTCCTGGGCACCTCGCCATGTTACCGGGGTACTTGCCGATGGCTCGCCGAATGTCTACATCAATGATACGTGGGTTCTAAAAAATGATTAATGACACGGCTATTGATTACATAAATAGAGCATTGGCTTTAGCGAGGGTTCGTCATGCTGAAATTTTAGCTGCCAAAAACAATGGCGGTTTAGAACCTATGTATAACTCTATAGTTCAACAGCTAATTTACTTGAAAAACGTTGTAACGGGACAAGAAAAGGACAAAAGTAAACTTAAAGAATTCACAATGGGTTTATATGCGGCAAAAGAATTTGAAGCATCCGATCCTGTGTTTGCCGATCGAATTTTTAGCGCATCTTTCATAGCGCACCAAATAAGAAAGGGATTGAAAATAAAACTACCACATGAAGTGGAATCTGATTACTACGAAAGGCAGAAAAAACTAAGGAATGAACACCCTAATGATTTTTAGGGTTAATATTAGCCAGTAACTGATAACACAAATAATGCATAAAGCAACCATTAACTATTTAAACGAGGCTTTGTTGATTCTCAAGTAAAGACAGACCAAAATTGAGAATGGAATATGCCCCTTTAAAGCCCAATTTGCCTACATCTGGAGAAGAGCAGAATAGCAAACCAGAATGGCTCAATACACCTCCCTGATTAATTCCAGATTTAGGTAGGTTGGTTATTTAGAAAAGCAAGATCATATAAATACACAATTAATATAACCAAGTGAACACTCCATCCTTTTCTTAATATCCAAACACATCATAAAAATAGATAACCACCCTATCTCATCAATAACTGTTTGATAAAAATCGCTCATTAATTTATTCATAAATTTAAAAACCTGTGATAGTGCGACTTCTCTGCGCTGCACAACCAAGCTCACCCTAAAAACCAAAGGAGAGATACCCACCTATAGCCGTTGCAATCACCATTAATATTTAGTTCAAACTTAATTCCGGGTATGTTGGCAATATGCTGCCAACTGCCCAGAAGCACCACCTCACTTATTGGCCTTGATGGATATAAATCCGCTTCGCCAATGCAAATTAATCAATTTCATATAGGTATCAAAATGGCAATTGACTCATTTCTGAAGGTTGACGGGGTTACTGGTGAATCTAATGATTCTAATCACAAAAATTGGACTGATATTCTGTCATTCAACTGGGGGGCGACCCAGTCAGGCAATATGGCCGTAGGCGGTGGCGGCGGGACAGGGAAAGTAAATTTCAAGGATTTGGAGGTGCAGGCACTTATCGATAAATCTACACCGGCCATTCTGAAGTTTTGCTCCAGCGGTAAACATGTAACCAAAGTTGAACTTTCTATCTGCAAGGCCGGGGGGACCCAGGTCGAATATACCAGGATCGTGCTGGAAGATGTCCTGGTCAGTATGGCGGACTTTACCGGTGTTGGGCACACCGACAATATCCTGGTTAAATATCGCTTCCAGGCTTCCAAGGTCAACCTGCATTACTGGGAGCAAAGCGCCAGCGGAACCAAAGGTGCAGAAACCAAAGCCGGTTGGGATATTAAACAGAATAAAGAGATTTAAACGAGGGCAGCACTATGGCAGACCCAACGCTGGCGATAGACAATCTGCTCAACGACCTCTCGGTATACAATGCTGACGAGCTGCGGATAATTATCGCCTTTGTTAATGAGCTGGATAATACAGCGCTCAACCAGTATGAGAATGACTCCGAACGGGCAATCATGTCCAGTTTCGAACGATTGCGCCAGAGCAGTGATGCTCAGCGCAATGGTGGAGAAGATAACACCAACGAGATGGAAATGGGGCTATTAAATCATGGCAACAATACCACTCTGCAAGAAAACTCTGGTTTCTTCCAAAAATATAAAACCTCGTTGCGGGGTTATGGAGGCAACGTCTATAACGACAGGCAAAAGAGTAACTATGATTATGCCGCCAAGGCAATAGGTGCCGTCGGTGCATTATCGGGCGCGGGGGCTACCTATGCAGCGATCGCCGCCGCTCAGGCAGCAGACACGCTGATGACCAATATCTATATCCGGTATGCCATGACGACGATCGGCGCGACCGGCATCGTCAGTGCCGGCCTGTTAATGCTCAGAAACACCTTGTCCGAGCGTCAGCAGACGGATAATAAAGACTTGCTGGAAGCCACCAAAAGAACGGCCAAGGCGAGGATCAAGCTGATTGAGTTCGTTAACGAAACGCGGATAAAAATCATCAAGGATGAAGAAAAATGCCGCAGTAATGCCGAGCTCTATATGGGCCGGCGTTATACGGACCAGGCCAGGGGCAGAGCGGATCCGAATCTGGATCGCATCGAAACTCTGTTATTTACCACCCTGAACGAACGATCCGCGCCGTTACAAGCCAAAATCCTGTTAACCAGCGAGCAGCAGTATGTCTCGGTAATCAGCGATAGCGGCACGACGGATATTTCAAAGGCGCATATGAAGTTAATGTATGAAATCGCCAGTACCTTCTAGCAGATAATATAGGGAACTGAACCCGGTATTCGCCGGGTTCAGCCCCTTTTCTCTCCCTGACGCCTCAGCATTTCCCTTCCCTGCACCGCAAACTCAGCCTTTTTTCACCGTTTGGTAAATATCCAGGTCAAAGATACCGTTCAGGCACCGATCTCGGTTCGCACATCCAGCAGTTCCGGGAAAAAGGTCAATTCCAGCGCCTTTTTCAGGAAGTTGACGCCGCTGGAACCGCCGGTGCCAGTTTTAAAGCCTATAATCCGCTCCACCGTTTTCATATGGCGGAAACGCCACAGGTGGAAGTTCTCCTCGATATCCACCAGCTTCTCGGCCATTTCATAGGCTTCCCAATACTTTTGCGGGTGGTCGTAGATCTCTTTAAACGCCGGTAGCAGGTTCGGGTTACGCTGGTAAGGCTGGGTCCAGTCACGTTCAATGCACTCCTGCGGAATGGGCAGGCCATAGCGTGACAGATAGAGCAGGTATTCATCGTACAAACTCGGTGCCTCGAGGATCGCCTTCAGCGCGGCGTGTTTATCTGCATCGTTGCTGAACACTGCCAGCATGGCGGCATTCTTGTTGCCCAGCAAAAACTCAATCGAGCGATACTGATGGGATTGGAAGCCCGATGAGTTGCCCAGCACGTCACGGAACTCAACGTATTCCGACGGTGTCAGGGTTTCCAGCACCGCCCATTGCTCAAACAGTATACGTTGGATCTGCTTGACCCGGGCCAGGATTTTGAAGCAGTGGCTGAGTTTGTCCTGCTGTACCAGCATCCGCGCCGCCTGCAGCTCATGTAGCATTAACTTCATCCACAGTTCAGAGGTCTGGTGCTGCACCACAAACAGCATCTCATCATGATGCTGCGGGTTGGACAACGGATGTTGGCAGTCCAGCAGTTGGTCCAGGCACAGATAGTCACCGTAGCTCATGCGTTTGGAAAAGTCGGTGACAATCGCGCTTTCTAATTCCCGTTTGTTCATCTGTTCTCTCCGCTGCGCTCACGACCGGAAGCGGTGTGTAGCGTGCTGCAAACAGAAAACATAGTACAGAACCCCCAGCCCTGAAGGACTATCAAGCAGAGTTGCCACGCAGATCTCAGGCTGGGTAACAACGCTTTCATTCAATGGTTTTTTCTGCTCATCCCCGCTGCGGTGCTCAACGGGAATGAGCCAGGCATTTATTCCTGCGCGGATGAAGATTTGGCGGCAATATAATCCCGCCGCATAACCATAAACGACCGCTCAAAAGTAATCACCGTCTCACCGGTGGATTTGATACCCAGGGTTTCTACCGTGACAATGCCTTTATTCGGCTGGGATTTTGAAGGACGTTTTGCCAGGATTTTACTGGTGGCATACAGCGTATCGCCGACAAAAAGCGGATCTTTCAAACGCACTTTTTCCCACCCCAGATTAGCCACGGCTCGGGCAGACAAAGCTTGCACGGTCATGCCGCTAACCAACGCCAGGGTAATGCTGCTGTTCACCAATACGCGGCCATATTCAACCTGAGCGCCGTAGGCCTGATCGAAATGCAACGGGTGCTGGTTCATGGTCAGCAAGGTTAGCCAGGTGTTGTCGGCTTCGGAAAGCGTGCGCCCCGGCCAGTGTTTGATGGTCATGCCGGGCTCGAAGTCCTCGTAGTCGCCACCGTGTTCTTCAACGTACTCATTTTCGCCAACTCGTCTTAGCATGGTTTCTTCTCTGTGGATGGATAGAGTGCGATCGCGGCGGCCGTGTCTTCAATCGCCAGCCCCACACTGCGAAACAAGGTTGTCTGCCCTTCACCCGCTGCAGACTCGCCAAGAATGACGGCGCCAAGTTCATTAAGATCTTCAGGCTGGAGGTAACCCTGCGTAAGGGCGCCTCGAACCTCTCCTGCGTCCTCCCTGGCAGCAGCGGCGGTTTCCACCACCACAAACGCCGTTTTCAGCAAGGCCGGATCAACCTCAATAGCCTCTTCATGGGTGCCGCCGATAATATTCAGATGCGCCCCCGGCGTTACCCAACCGGCCTCAATCAAGGGTTTGGAAGATGAGGTTGAGGTGGTGGTGCAGATGATATCCGCCCCCCGCACGGCTTCGAACACGCTCTGGCAAATGGCAATCTCTGCCGTCGTCACCGTTCGCGCCCACTGCACGAACAGATCGGTCCGGGCTGGCGTACGGGAAAAAATTCGCACCTTGTGGATCGGGCGTACGGCAAGCATTGCCAGCAGCACTGCCCGGGCCTGTACCCCAGCGCCCAGAATGGCCAGGTTCCCGGCATCGGCATTAGCACACAGATCGGTTGCCAAACCGGCCACTGCGCCGGTGCGTACTGCCGTTAGGCTTGCACCATCAAGTAATGCCAGCATCTGACCGGTATTGATGTCGGTCAGCACCACCACGCCGTGGATCAGCGGCAGCCCTTGGGCGGAGTTACCCGGCGTGAGCGTGGTGATTTTGACGCTGGCGACACCGCGTTTCAGCCAGCTGGCCGGGCTGACCAGCATCTCTGAACGGCCATGATCCAGTAAGGTGCGCGGCGGCGATTGTTCTTTACCGCTGCGTAAATCCTGGAACACGTCACTTAGGGTCGTCATCACCTGTCGCAGACGATCACCTCCTGCCATTTCAGCGGCGTCGATGATTGGCAGGGTCATGAAGCGGCCCTCTTCAGCTCGGCGACGACCTCAACAATCAGGTCTTCCTGCCCGGCAATAATTTGTCGCCGTCCCAGTTCGAAGAAAACATCGCGCGCATCCACTCCAGCGTTGCAGGCATGGTTTAGCACCGGGTTTTTGAAACCGGAAAAAACGCCGGCCAGACCGCTGACGATGCCCAGAGAGTCGATCATTGGCGGAACCACCATTAACTCTCTGGCGGCGAGATCGGCGGCATCAAGAAAATGATAGAGATCGATGCCGGTGTTGAAACCCAGACGCTCCAATACCGGGATCAGCACTTCCAGTTGGGTATTGCCCGCCCCGGCACCGAACCCACGAGCGCAGCCGTCAATAATACCGGCGCCTGCCTGAACGGCGGCCAGTGAATTCGCCACCGCCATACCCAGGTTGTTATGTGCGTGGAAAATCAGCGGTACCTCTACCTGCATGCGCATGGCAGTAATACGTGCGGTGACATCCTGCGGCAAGAGACTGCCGGCCGAATCCATAATGCCGACCGCCTGCGCGCCGTAACCCACCAATAACTCGGCCTGGTCAGCCAACTCGGCCGGGGTGGCCATATGGCTCATCATCAGCACCGCATGAGCCTCCGCGCCCTGCTCCCGCAGCCAGCCCAGATGGCGTTCGGCCAGCGTAGCCTCGGTACAATGGGTACCAATGCGCACTACATCCGTGCCGTAAGCCAGAGCTTTGGACAAGTCGGCGATGGTGCCCCAACCGGGCAACATGAATACCCCCATCTTGCTGTTTTGCAAAGACTCGCGCACGGTGGTCAGCATCTCTTCGTCACTCAATGCCGCACGCCCCACCTGATAGGAGGAAGCTCCCAGCCCGTTACCGTGGCCGACTTCAACTATCGCAACGCCGGTTTTGTCTGCCGCAGTGGCGTAGTTTCGCAACTGTACCGCGGTGAGTTGGTGCTTGACCGCATGCTGGCCATCGCGCAGGGTTGAATCGTTAATGAGAATAGTCATTGGCCACCTCCGCTTTATTTCGATAGTACGCATACTGTTCGGCGACCAGAATGGCAGCGGAATTAATCAGGTCCAGGTTGCCTGCATATACAGGCATGACCTTGCTGCTGGCAGTCACCTCCAGCGAGATTGACGCTCGCCCTTCGTTCACTTTGAGTGCCGTTAACCTATAGCCCGCCGAAAACTCCCGCACCGCCGCCGCCGCCGCAGTGACCACCGGGGTTATCTGTTCTGCCGTCACGCCGGGGATATCAGCAAAAATAGTGACTCTGAACATGGCTGGCGGCGTTGCCGGACTGATATTTAGGATCGCCTTGGTATTTGCCACGCCAGTGAAAGCGCTCAGCGCAATCTGGGTGGTTTCTACGTATTCATCGATGTTGACTCGTGTCGCTCGCCCCAAAATATTGCTGGCTACGGTCGCCACCACCTCGATGTCGTTCATTTGGAAATGTCGGCTCAGGGCATGCAGGATGGGGATCGATGCCTGCCCACCGCAACTAATCAAACTGACATTGCGATCGGTCAGGGCTTCGGTACCGGTGACCGTGGGGACGATCATTTTCCCCAGGTGGCTGGGGGTCAGGTCAATCAGCAACGTCCCCAGCGGGCGTAGCAGCTCCCAGTGTTTGACATGTGACATGGCATTGGTGGCATCGAACACCACATCGAATGGCTTGGGGGCAGCCAAAATGGCGTCGATACCGCCAGCGCTGATCGGGCAGCCCAACTGAGTGGCGACAGCCAAACCGGCTGAATCCTTGTTGCGCCCTGCCACCAGCCCACAATGCAGCCAGGATGAGCGATATATTTTATTGACCAGATCCATACCTATGGCGCCGGTCCCTATTACGGCAACGGAGAGCGTCATGAGTTGCTCCTGTTAAAACGCGCAGCCCAGGCCTGGCCTAATCCCAGGGTGGTATGGGCCATGCGGGCGAAAGGTGGCCCCACCATATGACCATCCAGCAAGGCAATGCCCCCTTGCGCAGCCTTGACCGCCTCGGTGATGCGGCGCGCCGCCAATAACGCGCCCTCGTTAGGCCGTAACGCTGAATTGATAGGCTCAAGTTCACTGGGGTGAACGGTAGCTTTGCCATGGAAGCCCAGATCCCTGATGTTCTGGATTTCGTTAGCCAGCACCTCTGGTTCAGAAAGACGATAGTTGGCGGTATCAATGCAACCAATGCCGTGTCTGGCACTGGCCAGAACCATCGCCTGACGTGCCGCCAGCATCCCCGACCAGGTGATGGGCACGCCCAGCGTGGCCGCCAGATCCGCAGAGCCAAAAATCAGGCCATCAGCTACGGCCGCGACGGCATCGAGATCGGTAATGGCTTCAACGGTCTCTATCGTCAGATAAATCTCCGGATATTTGCCCGCAGAAGCAAAAGTCTCACGCAGAAAAACCACCTCTGCTGGTGACCTGACCATCGACATGACGATAAACCCCGGCGCGGTGTCGCCGCCACAAAGCATCACCAGGTCATGCAGCGCATCAACCGTACCCAGCGCGTTGATGCGCACGGCAATATTCGCCGACGGAGGGGCATTATCAAGCGCGGTGCGGCAGATGATCCGCCCTTGTGCCTTCGACGGGCCGGGAACCGAGTCTTCCAGATCGATCAGGTGGACATCGGCGTCATAAGTCAGCGCCTTGACGACCCGGTTGAGTGACAAGGCAGGCGTATACAGAATGCTGCGCGGAATGGCGCGTGTGTTAACCGTCATTGGGGAGCCCTTACTTCAGCCAGTATTTTGCACAAACGGCGAATTTGATCTTCTGTTTGCCCGGCACGCATCATGACCCGCAGACCGGCAGTGCCTTTGGCGACGATCGGGAAGAATACCGGTGAGACATAAAAACCGGCTTCAATCACCTGGCGCCCTTCGCTGATCACCGTCTCATCGCTCATCGGCACCAATCGGATCGGGTAAGTATTGCCGCTCTGCTCGGTCGGGATTAGGGAGTCGAACAGCGCGATGTTGTCGTACAATTTCTTTTGCAGCATCGGTAGCTCTGCCGTGCGGTGAATTTCAGCAGAGGCCAGACTGGCACCGATGGCCGCGGTGTTCAGATTTTGCGAATAGTTAAGCCCGCCGCCAAAGCGCTCGACCAGGCGCAACATCGGTTGTGAATAGCCGTTGAGCAGTATTGCTGCCCCACTGGTGCCGAAAGCCTTGTTGAGCGTGACCACCATAACGGTGTTCTCATTCAGAGCCGGGCTGTGTGAGCGAACGTAACCGATCCCACGTTCGCCATAGGCGGAAATAGAATGTGAATCATCGTAGAACACCATCAGGCCGTATTTGTCCTGCAGTTCGGCCAACTCTTTAACCGGCGCATAGCCGCCCAGGCTATCGCTGCCGTCAACCACGTAGCAAACCCGCTGGTATTTCTTGCAGCAGTCCTTGATGAACTCCAGATCGTGGTAATTGCTGGTGACAACCTCGGTTTCATCGGCACAGGCGGGTTTTGCCGCCGCCAACGACACATGAGCATGTTTATCGAAGATCATTAACGGCCGAACACCGTTACCCAAATGCCCCGAGGCGATCAGCGGCAACAGTCCCCCACTGATGCTGCTGGCCGACACGCCGCTGAGAACATCGGCCTGGAACAGTTCACCGAGCGATGCCTCCAGCTCTTTCAACACCGGAAGCTGGACCCGGCTACGGGCGATACAGTGATCCAGCACGCCGTAGCGACGTACCGCGTCGATAGCCCCTTCTATCACCCTGGGATGGGAGTCCAGATTCAGGTAAGAACAGCAGCTAAAATTGACAAATTGATGACCACCCGGGGTGGACAGCAGATCGTTTTCGAGTCCGGCGACGATCCCTGCGAGTCCGTTTTGTTCTGACATATCCCAGAAGGGATTACCAATACCGATAGCTTTGTCGTTGTTGCGATATTGGTTGGTTGGCATGATCTTCTTGCGGCTGGTCATCAAATTCCTTCCTTCTTGGCAGGTTCGGGTTGATAGTTATAAATGCCTTTGAATTTACGGTAGGCGGCCGTGTAGAGTGCGGAATACAAAACATAAGGCCTGCGCAGGATTTTCAGATCCCACAACCAAAAGTTAACGTTGATATTCAGGTCGTCTAACGATTCGGCCTGATGCCACCAGCCCAGTGGCAAATACAGCATTTCACCGGGCTCCAGAATAAAATCGCGGCGCTGCGGGGATTTCGCTGCCAGCCGTGGAAAACGCTGTGGGTCAATATTGTTAAAATCGAAGGCCTGCGATTTGTCGCCAAATCCCTTTAGGATAGATCGCGGGTAATAATCGCGTCGGCCGGGCGGATAAAGGATGAATCGTTTTCTTCCCTGCAGGGCGATATTAAAGTTTTCGAGTTCATCGAAGTGACTTTGGGTAAATACACCGTGGTAACTTATCCATAAATTGGCCGCATTCAGACCACGACGAGAAGCCAGTAGCGAAAATGCATCGAAACCGAGAAGAGTATTGATGTCTTCTGGCCGGTGCATAATATTGGAAACCACTCGGTACCAGGTGCTGTTGTCTCGTCGGTATTCTTCATTTTCCAAAAAGCCACGGAGTTGAATTTTCGTGGTCTGCCATCGCTCGGTATTTTCCTTATTACTCGCCTCCCGGAATAATGTGACATTGTCATCACCTAACCGTTGAGCAATAAGGTCATTAGCGCTATTGCTGGTATCAAGCGGTAAATCAGTAATAATCACAGGAACGTCGGCTCGGAAAATAGCCTCCACTCCCATAGCGACAAATTCATTAAAGCTAATACGTGGAACGGGAATACCCGTGGTTAACTGGTTCACGATGGCCGTTTTCCTGTCTCGGTAATAAGAGTGAAATAACTCGCTTAAATAGGGCTTGGCATTGATTTCTTACTGAGTAGTGATTGGCTGAACAGACTGGCTAATAAGGCGAGCATGCCGGCGGCCAGAGCGATCCAGGCGACCTGGGCAGCCCCTGTTTGATCTGAAAGTTGCCCGCCGACCGAGACGCCGAAGGAAAAACCCAGCCACCCGGCGCTTGAAAGCCAGGAAAAACCTTCGGATAAACAGCCTTTCGGCGTTAACGATTCCAGCAGGTTACTGCAGGTGATTAGCAACGGTGCCACCGACAAACCGGCGATAAACGCAGACAACCCCATAACCAGCGGGGAACTGGTGAGAACCAGGGGAACAGTACCTGCGCAAAGCGTAGCGGAAGTGAGCAACAGCAGCCGGGGCTGCGGTATAGACCAGTTCATCGCACCATAGCACAGCCCCCCGACCAGGCTGCCCCCGGCGCAAATAGACAACAGCACGCCGGCGAGAGTGGGATTACCCACCTCTTTGGCAAAGGCGATCATCATCACATCAATCGAGCCAAGGAAGATTCCCACCGCCGCATAGGAGACCATCAGACTACGCACCCAGACCATGCTAATAGCTCTGCGGTTTTTTTCGTCGACCTTCTGCACAATCACCGGCTCTGAACGCCGATGCAGCACCAGCGCCATCGACCCACTGAAAGTGAAGATGGCACATAAAACCAACCCTGCAGCGGGGTGCAATACCGTGGCTAACACAATGGCGACCAATGGGCCCAACAAGAAAATAATCTCGTCGAGGACGGTTTCTAAAGCGTAGGCAGTTCGCAGAGCCTCATCGGTGACCATCGCCGCCCAACGGGTACGAATAAAACCATCAACCGGTACTGATGAACAGCCAATAGCAATAGCAGCGGCCATAATTAGCCATAAATGGGCATCAAGAAACACCAGTGCAATCAGTAAAGCTATGGCGATAACATGACAGCAACTGGTAACAATAAGCACTTTTCGCTGGCTGAATCGGTCAGCAAAGCCACCCAGTATCGGGCTGGCCAAAGCCTGGGTAATCATTAAGGCTCCGGCGACGGTACCTGCAATCCACAGCGAATTGGTCGTGGCAGAAAGCAGCATAATGCAACTGATAGATCGCATCGCTACTGGAAAGCGCAACAATAGCCCAAATAACGAAAGCGCTGCATGTCCGGGGCCGGACAGTAATCGGGTATAGGAGCCAAAACTGAATTTAGACTCAACGGCATTTGTTTCCATAAGGACTCTCGTTAAAAATATCGCTTATACCCAGGTAATTAAATATATTCGTAAGAATACATCCACCCACCTATTAGATTAAGTGCACGCAATAGAGATAATAATTTAATTATTTACACGTAATGATCTGAGGGAGTTAATGCACGCCCCGAGATTAAATTTCGCCATACTAAATATACTCCCCAAATTTTATAAATTTATTTAATACGATGGGCATTAAGAATTAGCAACGCTAATGAATATTAGCAAGAGCATTTTTGCATCACATTGATGCGTTATTGCATTATCTAGATAATATAACCAGTTAGCGACAAAACAATGACCGAATATAATTTTTATTTCGTTAAAATCACCATTTTCAGCAAAATTTGTTGGCACTCTGGCGCATCAGGATGCCAGCAAAAGAAACTGTGACGTGATCGACAACTTTCTTATCTAATAAAGTCAAGTTTTGTCGCTGTGGTTTACTTATGATGAAGGGATACGCTGGCAGTCTGTCGTCAACATGGCCGGGGAAACTCATCGACAAGACTTGAGCTGGTCCATGATTGCCGTGCGTTGCAGCTGTGGCAGCACCCGCTCACGTAACTCTGCCGCCGAAATTGGCGAAGCATTGCCCCCCACGTTCATCGCCGCCACCGCGCTGCCATTGCGGGAATGCATCGGCACTGCGATAGAGCACGGGCCAATTTCCAACTATATTGCCTGCCCGGATCTCTTCAACCGCAGCGTTGTCGAGTTCCTGTCTGAGAAGATTTGATGCGCTGAAAGGTATGACGAAACGTCAGGTTAAGTTTTAGCTATCGAATCCATACGTCAAAGCGTCTGTTCATTATGTGCTCTTTGGTTACAATCCTTAGCACTGTAATCCACCGTTTCGAGGGCTAACCACTATGTACAACTTCTCACGTTATCAGGCAAAAGAACTGGCGCTGGCTTATATGAGCGGCAAAAAACACGACCTGTCCCCGCAGGAGTTTCTGCAGCAACTGAAAAACAGCGAGAAATCCTTCGACTATCTGTTGAAGCACGGCAGCGAACAGCCGCGTGAAGTGTTGGTACAAAACTTCTGAAAACCCGTTCATAACCGCTATATCCCCCGCTTCGCCGGTGGCGAGCCCCCTGGCCCGTGTATTCCCGGCTGAACCACTCAGCCCACTCAGCCGAACCTCAATTTTTCGTATTGAGAGACGAATAACCTTTATATTCGTATTTAGATGCGAATTATTGACATATTCGTATTTAGATGCGAAATTCACCCCTAACTCCCCGCTTCAGAGCAGACAAACACATGACAGCCCAAGTCAGCGTGATCACCGGCGATCTGGTCAATTCCCGGCAGTCAGACACCACTCACTACCTTAGTGGCTTAAATGCCCTGCTTAGCCAGTTGCAACAGGCTAAGCTAATTGAGCAGTTCGAGATGTTCCGTGGCGATGCCTTTCAGGCTGTGAGCGAACCGCAGTCTGGTTTGCTGCTGGCGGTATATATCCGCATCGCGCTCAAAGCCATGGACGCTCAACGCTGGGATGCCCGCATTGCTGTCGGCCTGGGGACAAAGCAAGCTCAGAGCGCCGGCTATGGCAGCGCCTTTGTGAATTCGGGTCAGGCGCTGGACGGCCTGATGAAAAATTGCCGACTGGCTCTGAAAAATGATAACGATCAGACCAATGCCATTGTCAACGATCTGTTGCCAATGTTAGATCATGTGGTTAGCCGCCTTTCGCAAACCGAAGCGCGGATAGCCCAGGCGCGTATCTTCGCCACCAGTAACCAGGAAGTGGCAGAGAAACTGCAAAAGGCCGCCTCTACGGTCTCTGCAACGCTCAAACGCGCAGCCTACGAGGAAATCATGCGATTTATTCACGCGATTAACAGGATCACCTGAATATGGATTTAAGCTACCTGCCCCTGCTGATCTGGTTGCTGATAGCCCATTTGCTTGCCGACTTCCCACTGCAACCGCGTAGTTGGGTTGAGGATAAAATACGTCATCGGGCAGGCTCTCGCTTCCTTCTGCTGCATGCCCTGCTGCACGGCGTGCTGGCCGCCTGGGTCGTGGCCGGTTTTGCTCTGTTGCATGGCGGGATCTCTTCTGCTCAAGTGCTGTTCGCCCTGTTGGTTATTGCCATTAGTCACTGGCTGACCGACCTGCTGAAAGTCACCCTGTTAACCCGCCTCAGCCAGGCACGCGGTTTTCTGCTCGATCAGGGCCTGCACCTGACGGTGATTGTTTTGCTGTGGCTATTGCTGACACCGGATGCCCTCGCCCTGATAAGCGTGCTGGCTAACGCCGCGGCTCGCTGGCAATCCGGTCTGGTGCTGCTGGCTTATTTATTGATTTATATGCCGATGGGCATTCTGATGGGGCAATTGCTGGCGCGCTGGACGCCACAGATGCCGCCGTCAGCCAAAGCGGATAACGATTCACTGTTACGCGCAGGCAAACAAATCGGTTATCTGGAAAGGACGCTGATCCTGACTTTTGTGCTGATAGGGCAGATCCCGGCGATCGGTTTTTTGCTGGCGGCCAAGTCAATCTTTCGCTTTGGTGATTTACGCCAAAGTGATGACAAAATGCGTACCGAGTATGTGCTGCTCGGTACGCTGTTTTCCTTTACCCTGACCATCATGCTGGGTTTATTGGTGAAGAAACTGCTTTAGGGGCGCAGTAGGCTGCGCCCGCAATAATTACAACCACTCTCCGAAACGGCGAATATAGAACCGCTTCATTAGTTGAGCGACAACGCAGTAGCTGATCAAGGTACCGGCCAGCCACGGGAAGTATTCCCAGGGCAGCGGCTGCAGCCCAACCAGGGCGCCAAGCGGTGAGAACGGCAGATAAATCCCCAACGCCATCACCAATATTGTGGTCAGCAGAACCGGCAATGCTGCCGTGCTCTGAATAAACGGAATTTTCTGGGTACGCAGCATATGCACCACCAACGTTTGCGACAGTAAACCCTCAATAAACCACCCGGACTGGAACAGGGCCTGATGCTCCACGCTGTTGGCAGCGAAGACAAACCACATCAGCGCATAGGTAGTGATATCGAAGATCGACGAGGTCGGCCCAATCCACAGCATAAAGCGGCCAATGTTTTTCGCATCCCACTTGCGTGGTTTACGCAGGAACTCCTTGTCCATCTTGTCCCACGGCAGCGACAGCTGAGAAATATCGTACATCAGGTTCTGGATCAGCAGGTGGATCGCCAGCATCGGCAAGAACGGAATAAATGCGCTGGCCACCAGCACGGAGAACACGTTGCCGAAGTTGGAACTGGCGGTCATGTTCAGGTACTTGATGATATTGCCGAAGGTCTCACGCCCCTTGATCACCCCCTCTTCCAGCACCATCAGGTTTTTTTCCAGCAAAATGATGTCTGCCGACTCCTTGGCAATATCCGTACCGGTATCTACTGAAATACCTACGTCCGCATCGCGCAGCGCCGGGGCATCATTAATGCCGTCCCCGAGGAAACCAACGGTATGACCATTCGCCTGCAGCATTTTCAACACCCGCGATTTTTGCAGCGGTGTCAGTTTGGTAAATACCGTGCGCTGCTCCACTTCGCGCGCCAATGTGGCATCGTCCATCTCGGCAATTTGCGGACCGGAAAGCGGTTCGCCAGGCTCCAGGCCAACATCGCGGCAAATCTTGCAGGTGATCACCGGGTTATCACCGGTCAAGACTTTCACCGCCACACCGTTTTCCTGCAGTGCAGCAATCGCTTCTTGCGCGCTCTCTTTCGGTGGGTCGAGGAAGGTCAGGACACCCTGGATCACCATATCGCGCTCATCTGTCACGCTTAGCGGCAAGGCATTTTTCTGTTCCCCCAATTCTCGGGTTGCCAGCACCAGTACGCGGAATCCATCCTCGTTATACTGGGCGGCCAACGCCTGCAGTGCCTCACGACGCGCCGGATCCAGCGGTAAAATCTGCTGCCCTTCACGTACGTGGGTAGCGATTTCCAGCATTTCCTCCACGGCCCCTTTACAGATCAGCCGCTGTTGCTGGTTTTCATCCGCCACGACGATCGACAGGCGACGACGCACAAAATCGAACGGCAACTCATCAACCTTGCTGAAACGCCCCAATACTTCAATGCCAGGTTTGCCACGCCCAAAGCGGATCACCGCCTGATCCATCAGGTTTTTCATCCCGCTCTGGTGGAAGCTGTTCAGCCAGGCCAGGTACAACACTTCATTGTCTCTGACGCCGCTGACGTCCAGGTGGTGTTCGAGGATGATGCGATCCTGGGTCAAGGTGCCGGTTTTATCGGTGCAGAGTACGTCCATCGCGCCAAAGTTCTGGATGGCATTCAAACGCTTGACCACCACTTTGCGCCGTGACATGGCAATGGCGCCCTTCGCCAGATTGGAACTGACGATCATCGGCAGCATCTCTGGCGTCAGCCCGACCGCCACAGCCAAAGCAAACAGCGCCGCTTCGCTCCAGTCGCCTTTGGTGAAGCCATTGATCAACAAGACGATCGGCACCATCACCAACATAAAGCGGATCAGCAGCCAACTGACGCTGTTCACCCCGCGATCAAACGCGGTTTGGGAACGGGAACCGACTATCGACTTTGCCAAGGAACCAAAATAGGTGCGCCCACCGGTCGCAACCACCACCGCCGTGGCGGTACCGCTGGCAACGTTGGTGCCCATCAGGCAGATGTTCGACAGTTCCAGCAGCGCATGTTCACTGGAAACTTCATCCTCGCTCGATTTTTGACTGACGTTGCCCATCGCGTCGTATTTCTCGATCGGGATCGCTTCCCCAGTCAGGATCGCCTGGCTGATAAACAGATCGCGTGAAGCCAGCAGACGCACGTCCGCCGGTATCATATCGCCGGCAGAGAGCTTAATAATATCGCCCGGCACCAGTTCGCGGATCGGTATTTCCAGCGTCAACGCCTGTGCGCTGTAACTGCTGCGACGCAGTACCGTGGCGGTAGTACGCACCATCGACTTTAGCGTCTCCGCCGCCTTGTTGGTGCGGTACTCTTGCCAAAAACGCAGTAACCCGCTGAGTGAAACCATCACCAGTATGATGATCACGCCAGTAAGATCGGTTTCTTCACCGCGCCGGGCCGGCAGCCAGTAATCGGTAAAGAAACTGATCGCGGCCAGCACCATCAGCACATAGATAAACGGGTTGTTAAACGCGGCGAATAACTGCACCAGCGCATGGGGCGCCTTCTCATGAGCCACCTGATTAACGCCATACTGCTCCAGGCGTTCGACTGCATCGTCCTGGGTCAAGCCATTGCGATTACATTTTAAATTGGCCAGCGTCTGATCAACGCTGTTTTTCGCCTCTTGGGCGATGGCGTAAGGCGTCGTTTTTTTATCACGACGGCGTACGTTTTCATTAATATAGGTCATGACGCAATTCTCTTATTTTACTCTGCGCACAGGGTTACCCCGCCCGATTAATGGGTGAATAAACACAGAGTGGAATTTATTTAATTGACGTAATTAACACGGTTTATTTCCACGCCAAAAACGCTGAATAATCAAATTTTCGGGGTCACCGTCCATGACGCCTCCTTATCACTGAATACAGTGAATATTAATCAATAACTAAACGGGCAATTCAGAAGCAATGCGCCAGCGCACGGCACTCACACTTTTTTCCAAACTGACACGGCAAACTATTCCCTCAATTTCTTTTTGCTCCGAGGCATTCGCGGTTATTTCCGCACAAACTTCAAGTTGACCAGGAATGGAAATATCAGCGCTGCGCAGGGATTGTAATCTTAATGCCACGCCATTGAGCGCCTGCAATATCAAGGTACGTACCAGTATTTCATCCTGCTCGCCGCAGGTGATCTGAATGCGGTAACACACTTCCAGATCGATCGCCTGCTGCTGGGGTTGCAGGTTGATGCGCTGTGCCGCTTCACGCAGCAGAATATTCGCACTCAGGATCACCAGCGTTGCCAGTACCGCATCCCAATACTGCCCAAGACCGCACAGCACACCAATCGCCGCAGAACACCACAGAGTGGCGGCGGTATTCAGCCCGCGGATGTTCAGCCCTTCACGCATGATCACCCCGGCCCCCAAAAAGCCGATGCCGGAAACAATTTGTGCGGCAACTCGCCCGGCGCTGGAAGGATCGGTAGACATGGAGCTGAGAATAAATACCGCGGCTCCGGTGGCCACTAATGCATTAGTGCGCAGACCGGCCATACGTTGGCGCCATTGCCGCTCAGCGCCAATAACCGCGCCCAGGCTCATCGCCAGTAATAAATTTAAAACAAAAGGAGTCATAGCCATGACTTTCCCCTTAAATAACTGCAGGAGATAAAATCATGTGCTTTTTAGCACACGCGAAATCGCGCCGATAATAAATCAGCGGTTGAGCGTGTTAATGCCTGGAGGGAAAAGGCTGTGGCTGAAAGTGGCCATAATAGCGTCCAAATCAATTCACCCGATGCCATTGGCAATAGGGACGATAATAAAATTCGGGTTTGCACAGCTCGGAATAAATTGAGAGGGGTGCTGCCCGCCGTTTTCGGCAAGCAACAAATCAGAAGAGGATCGGTCAGCTTGCCTTGTTTATATCACTGCAACTAAAACTGTCCACTTGTGTTTCCTCACTGAAATTTTGGCTGAGTATAGTGACCTGGGGTAATGATGTAAAGGCCAAATTATTAAACAAAAACTAAACTCAATAATTTTGTATATTCGACCCATCACACGATTATATACCCTATCGCTTTCAAGTTGCAGCGGGCGCAGATAACAACGCTGCCACTTGAAAGATGACGGGTATAGATTATTGACGTTGGGCCGCCCGTTAATTCCCGATAAACTGAAAGTTCAGCAGGACAATCATCAGCAAGGACAACTATTCGATGAACATGCTTCGCCTCTCTATCAGCCTCGCCCTGCTTGCTGGTTTCCCCGCCCAGGCCCTGCTCTTGCAACAGGGTGATACCCGGTATGAAATCGATCCGGCCACGCTGCAGATCACCGCAGGCGAGATCCTGGTCAACCAGGCGCTGGCCGGGCAAACCGTGACCAGCCTGCAAAGCACGCCTGCCCAGGCAAGTTGGCAATGGCCCAACAGCGCCATGCAGCTCACTGCCAGGCTGGAAGGCAGCGATTTGCGCCTGAGCTTCAGCAGCAGTCGTGCGCAAACGCTGAATTGGTACACCCTGCCGTCACAGACCACCACTGTACTGTTACCGATTGGCGAAGGCAGCCGTATCCCGCTGGATAATGCCGTTTGGCAGCGCTACCTGCTAAAAGAGATGACGCCGCTGGATACCAACTGGGATCTGAAGCTGCCGCTGTGGAGCCAACAACAGCAAGGCAAGGTGTATAGCTGGTTACTGCTTACCCCATTCAGTAATCAGGTCAGCTTCGCCAGTGCCAAAAACCGGCTCACCATGCACAGCAGCCACCAGTTCAATCGTTTTAATCAACAACAGGCATTCGAGGTGTTACTGCATGTGGGGGATTCCCCACTGTCCGGTGCTCGCCGTTACCGCGAGTATCTACAGCAAAGCGGGCAGTTCAGCAGCCTGCGCGATAAAATCCGTATCGCGCCGGAGGGAGAGAAACTGATAGGTGCCACCCATATTTATCTATGGGGCGACAAACTGTTGGCACCGGCCGACGTGAAGAATTGGCCGGGTTTGCTTGCCTGGCTGGCATCGCCCACCGGTGAAACGCTGTGGCAGAAAATGGACGCCGAAAGCCAGAAAACCGTGCACAAACTGGCAGGAAAAAAGCCAGAAGCCTGGCAGCAACAACCCCTGGTTGATGCCCTTAATCAAGCGTTGGTGGTACTAACGCCACTGAAGGCCACGCCGGATGACGGGGATTTTCTACAGGCACAGCGTCAACAAGCCGTTGACATCCGGGCATGGGCACAACGACAGCTTGGGGCCTACCTGGCACCGGCGGATAGCTGGGGACAGGGGCTGGCGAAACCGCTGGTCGAGGCGTTGCACCAGGCCGGCCTGCCCCGTTTGTGGCTGGGTACCGATAACTGGACCGCCGAATTCCTGCATCCGCAGGCGGTGGAAAGTGCCAAAAAATCGGGTTACCTGATTGCCAGTTATGACTCTTACGACACCGCGATCCCTCGCGGAGTCAATGACAGTTGGCTAACCGCCCAACTGCCGACGGCGCTACGTGAAGAATGCGCCATAGTCCGGGCCGACGGCAGTAAAAAACCCGGCTTCGGCAAGCAGGGTTATTATCTGAATCCGGGCTGCGTGCTGCCTTACTCTCAGCAACGCATGCGCGAACTGGTGCAATTGGCCGGGCTAAACAGCCTGTTTTTGGACGTTGACGGTACCGGGATGGTTTCCGACGACTATCAGCCCGATCACCCGACCGGTGCAGCGCAAATGGCGCAGGCCCGCAATACGCGGCTGGCCTGGTTCAGCAATACCCTTAAGCTGCCCCTCGGTTCCGAGGATGGCAACGCGGTGACGGCACGCCACATCATGTTTGCCCACGGCATGGAAACCTGGGGATTTGGCTGGGGGGACAAACAGATGAATCAGGACAAGTCCTCGCCTTATTACCTGGGGGCCTGGTGGCCCAATGCCCAGCCGGCCTTTTTCTTCAGCCCGGCCAAGGTAAAAGAGCCTTATCGCACGGTGGAATTTGATCCGCGCTATCGCCTGCCGATGTATCAGGCGGTATTTCACGATGCGGTGATCAGCAGCCACCACTGGAATTACGACAACCTGAAGTTCAGCGATGTCCAAACCACCCGCAGCCTGCTGAGCCTATTGTACAACACCGCGCCGATGTTCCATCTCAGCCGCGCGACCTTGCAGACACGCCTGCCACAAATCAAACAGGCCGATGCGGCCTTCCGTCCGCTGCATCTGGCACTGTGGGATAAGGCACTGACCGACTTCCAATGGCTTGATCAAGCCGGTTGGGTGCAGCAGACCACCTTCAGCGACGGTTCAACCCTGACGGCCAACTTTGGCCAACAAGCGTTCGACGGCATTGCCGCCCATAATCTGCGCGCCAAACTGGCGGACGGTCGCACCCTGAACATCACGCCATAGCAAGTCCGGTCGGGGTGAACCAGGCTAGGCACAGTCCCCCAACCGGCAACCTGGAGTTGATGATGGATACCCTTACTCAAACACTGCTCGCAGAAATCGGGCAAAGTTTCGGCCAAAGCGACAACACGCCAGCAATTCCGCTGACGGTCAGCGGCCAAGGCAGCCTGAACAGCGTATTCCCGGTCAGCGAGCTGGCAACCGCCAGCCTGGGAGCCGCCGGGCTGGCCTGCGCCCAACTGCTGCAACAAAATCAGGGCGATGAACCGCAGGTGTTGGTCGATCGCCGCCTGGCATCGCTGTGGTTCGGCTGGACCTTACGGCCGCTAGGCTGGTCATTGCCGGCCGCCTGGGACGCGCTGGCGGGCGACTATGCCACCAGTGATGGTTGGATCCGCCTGCATACCAATGCCCCTCATCACCGCAAAGCCGTAGAACAAGTGCTGGGCCCGCATCTGGATAAAAACGCACTGGCACAAAAGGTGCTGACGTGGAAAAAAGGTGAACTGGAGCTGGCAGTGATCGAAGCCGGCGGCTGCGCGGCTGAAATGCGCTCGGTCGAGGCGTGGCGGCAACATATTCAGGGCAAGAGCGTTGCGCAGGAACCGCTTTGCCATCAACAACAACAAGCGGAAGCTTCGCCCCCCGGCTGGGCGCTGCCTGCCGCCAGACCGCTGCACGGCGTGCGGGTGCTCGATTTGACGCGGATTATCGCCGGGCCGGTCGCCACCCGTTTTCTTGCCGGTCTGGGGGCCGACGTATTACGCATCGATCCCTACGGTTGGGATGAGCCCGGCGTCGAACATGAAGTGATCCTCGGCAAGCGCTGCGCACGGCTGAACCTGAAAAACCCGCACGATCGCCACACCTTCGAGCATCTACTGAAAAACGCCGACGTTCTGGTTCATGGCTATCGCGCCGGGGCGCTGGAAAAGCTGGGTTATGGTGCAGAACAACGCCGCACACTGTCACCGGGATTGATCGACGTTTGCCTCAACGCCTATGGCTGGAGTGGCCCGTGGCGAGGACGGCGCGGTTTCGACAGTCTGGTGCAAATGAGCTGCGGGCTGGCAGAATCCGGTATGCAATGGAAAAACGCCGCCATACCTGTCCCCCTGCCGGTACAGGCTCTGGATCACGCAACCGGCTACCTGATGGCGACGGCGGTGCTGCACGGCATGCGTCAACGCCTGCGACAGGGTACCGGCTACAGTGTCCGGCTATCCCTGGCACGGACGGCACAACTGCTGCTTGAACATCCTTACCCACAGCAATATCCATTGACGCCACTGACGGCGGCCAGCGCGGCGGATGAAAACCCGGAAACCGAGCTGACCCATTGGGGCGCGGCACAACGCCTTATCGCGCCATTACGGTTAAACGGCACAGCATTGCTCTGGGCATTGCCCGCAACAACCCTTGGCAGTTCGCAGCCGCAATGGCTACGCCGCTAAACTCAGGCCAAATGCCGCTGCAACCATTGCAATAAGACTTCGACCGCCGGCGTCAATCCGGCACTCTGCGGCCAAACCAGATAAAAGTCTATCTGATCAAAATGTCGTGCCGGTGCCAGTGCGGTCAACCGGCCCTCTGCCAGCGCATCACTCACCAGCAGTTTTTTCACCAGCGCGATACCAAACCCTTGCTCAGCCGCGCGGATCAACAATCCTGCATCATTGAATAATACCAAGGGGCGACCGGACTCCACCTGCTGATGCGCAGTGAACCAGCTACGCCACGGCGTAACATCATGTTCCAGCAGCGGTATGCCTGGCGCACCACGGTCAAAGGCTGCCTGCCACTGCTCGGCCAGCGCCGGGGTCGCCACCGGCACCACCTCTCCGGAGGCAATCCACTGTGCCTGCATCTCTGGCCATTGACCATTGCCGAGGCGAATAGCCGCATCAAACCCTATACGCACCAGATCCTGCACTGCCAGCGAGGCATCGATATCCAGCGCAATGTCGGCACAGGCGGCATGAAAAGATGGCAGACGCGGCATTAACCAGTAATGCGCGAAAGAGGGTAGCACGCTGATACGCAGAGCCTGACTTTGCGCAATCTTCCTGACCCGACTGACGCCCTGCTGCAATGCCTGTAGCGCCGGTTCGGCAACGGCCAACAGCTCACGCCCGGCACTATTCAGGCGTAGCCCGCGCCCCTGCCGTTCAAACAGCGGGCAACCGATCGCCCGTTCGAGCTGTTGGATCTGCTGGCTAACTGCACCATGGGTAAGATGAACTTGCAGGGCGGTAGCGCGCAAATTCTCTAACCGAGCGGCAATCACAAAGGTCGGCAGAATGTGCAGTGGGATCGCGTCATTTAGCATTGGTTAGCCAGACTATCCAAAAAGGCTATTTTTCATCGATTTTCGCCACAAAGCAAATGTTCTAGGCTGTCACTCATGCCCTTTACATCTGGAGTCAGTAATGCACCCACGTTTACAGCTGGACCTTGAGCAATTTCCACAGATACTCGACCGTACCCGGCAGTTGGCCGAAGGCTTCCTGACGGGCCTGCAACAGCGCCCGGTTTGCCCTCCTCTGGCCGCTCAACAGCTACAACCGGGGGACAATTTACTGGCAAACGGCGGCGATGGCGCACTGGCGGCACTGGACGATTTCTGGCTGCGTTATGCCGAGGGCCTTTCTGCCAGCGCCGGACCGCGTTATTTTGGCTTTGTTACCGGCGGCTCGACCCCTGCTGCATTGGCCGCAGACTGGCTGGTTAGCACTATCGACCAAAACAGTCTGCTGAGTGACGATACCGTGGCCGCGGCAATTGAACTGGCGACCCTTGTGCAGCTAAAAGACTTGTTGGGTCTGCCAGAGACATTCAACGGCAGTTTTGTTAGCGGGGCAACCATGGCCAACTTTGTCGGCATGGCCATCGGCCGCCAGTGGCTGGGGCAGCAGCGTGGCATCAATGTCGCGGAACAGGGGTTGGCAGCCTTGGGAGCCATACAGGTTTTGTCAGCAAATGCGCACTCCAGCAGCGAAAAAGCACTCAGCATGCTCGGCATCGGTCGCGACGCATTGAGAATTATCGACAGCCTGCCGAACTCTGAAGCTATCGACCCGGCCGAGCTGGAACGGCATCTGGCCGCCAGCGTCGGCATACCGACAATAGTGCTGGCCAGCGCCGGAACGGTGAATACCGTGACCTTCGACGACCTGCAGCAGCTGTTGGCGCTGCGCGAGCGCTACCCGTTCTGGTTACACGTTGATGCGGCCTTTGGCGGCGTGGCAGCCTGTTCACCGCACTATGCGCCACGCTTAGCCGGTTGGGAGCAGGCTGACTCGATTACCGTCGATGCGCATAAATGGTTGAATGTGCCCTACGACAGCGCGATCCAATTCAGCCGTCATCTGGCATTACAAATGCAGGTTTTCCAGAACCATTCGGCTTATCTGGAAGCGCCGACGCTGCGGCCAGACAACTACCTGCACCTGACTCCGGAAAACTCGCGGCGTTTTCGCGCTCTGCCGTTGTGGATGGCGCTGAAAGCATATGGCCGCAGCGGTATGCAAGATATGGTTGAGCGCAATGTTCGACTGGCACAGTTGCTGGGGGCAGAGCTGACGGCCAGCGCGGGTTTCCACCTGCTGGCGCCAGTCAATTTGAACGTGGTGTGTTTTGCGCTCAAAAATGCCCCAGGCGATGCTACTGCTGCACGCGATCGCTTTATAGCCCGCCTCGATCGGCACGGCGTAGTGCGCTGCACCCCGACCCGTTATAACGGACAACCGGGGATCCGTGCAGCATTGGTCAATTGGATGACCGAGGAAAACGATATCCATCTGGCGTTGGAATCGATGCGTCACTGTCTGGCAGAGTCTGGTTGCTCGGGCAGGTCAAAGTAACGCCACTCTATTGATTGCTGCCGGTGATTATTCTACGGCAGCAGTAAGCCCACGGCCGAGCAATGGATATTGGTGCCCTTGGGTGCTGCCCAAATAGTTCAGTAAAACCAATTAATCACTCGCTGACATTTATCACATTTGTCATAACAGCACGAATAATCACATCAACTCTTTGTTATAACGCCAATTTTTGTAACAAAAAGACCAATCAATGTTAACTCTGTGTGACTATTGGTTGTCGCAAGTGATAAGGAGTGGAAGAATTATCATTATCAAAAAACAACAAAACCAATATAACCTTATGATAATATTATTAAAAATAAAATCATTAAAACCTTACAGCATTAGCACTGATGAATAAATAAACTAAGGAATGTTAAAAAAACAACACATGAATTTTTTTTAAGATTTTTCCTAGCAATCTAAAATTTCGTTTCGTGACATGATGGGCAGATTCAATGATAAAAATACCAACGAGCACGCGGATCAAGCACCAGTTGGCGTTACTGCCCCACAATCCTTGTGCCAGCAGATTATTCTGACTTAAGCTAAACTTATAGGTTCATGATGTTAATTAGTTTAGAAAGAAAATATCGTTGAGTACTACCGTATTTATTGATAGAACATTCCTAGATGTGACTCTTTTTGTTCTTTTTTGCCTTTTTGGCTTCAGGTTTTTTCTTTTTTTTTTACCGCGGTAAAACGGATTTAAGTGGGGGGTGAGATATGCCAACGATCATTATGGATTCATGCAGCTATACCAGATTGGGTTTGACAGACTACTTGACAACGCACGGAGTAAAAAAACGCCAGATTAATGCTATTGGTGATATCGACGATCTACATGAAAAATGCAGCAAGTTGAAGCCTAGCCTGGTGTTTATTAACGAAGACTGTTTTATACACGAAGCGAACGCGACGGAACGTATAAAAGGGGTGATTTCACTGCATCCTGACACCTTATTCTTCATCTTTATGGCCATCACCAACGTACATTTTGACGATTATTTATATGTTCGTAAAAATGTCATCATCTCGTCAAAATCGATCAAGCCAGAGACTATGAATCAACTACTTAGTCACTACCTGGAAAGAAAAACTCCTCGCACTGAAAAAACTTCATTTGATCAGACACCGGTTACGCTCAGCCAAACTGAATCAAACATGCTGCGCATGTGGATGTCGGGCCAGGGTACCATCCAGATATCCGACCAGATGCAAATTAAAGCCAAAACTGTCTCTTCCCACAAGGGAAATATCAAAAGAAAAATTAAAACGCACAACAAACAGATTATTTACCATGTTGTTCGTTTGACCGACACGCTAACCAGTGGGATATTTGTCAATAGCCGCTAGGTTAAAAGCTTTGTTGTGTACTCTGCCAAACGTTGGTTTTAAATGTTGTTCAGAACAGAGTACTGGAAACCACGCATTTAAATAACCTAAATACCTGCTCGCGACGAAAATCTCGGCCGCGGCGGGTATTCCCGCAGCAAAAAGCAGATTATTCCTAGCTCTGTAAAATAATCACCCACCGTAAACCTTGCAAATTAAATTAACAAATTGGACTATTTGGAGCCTGAGAAGCGCCCTGTCGCAGTTCAACAAAGGTGCCGTCACGGCTGTCTATCTCGTTAAAGAACCAGACACCCGCAGGATAGTCAGGCAAAGAGACCAGATACATAACCCCCTCGTTAAACTCTTCTACCGCCAGAATCACTCCCTCACGCCGTTGCTCACCATCAGTTTTTACCGTTACCAGATCGTTGGTTTTCATGCTCTACCCCATTATTTATCACTGATGTCAGTGTATTACAAAATGAGGTGAGAAAAATACCGTACACTGCGCTAAATCCGCAGCCCACCTGCGTAGTGCCTTTCTACAAGCGTAGCAGGCCATTCGGGCTGTGGCCTTTTCACTTTCTTAACGTTTTGTCCGCAGAATCCTAAACGCGCAACAGGTAGTCTGTTCCCTGGTGCTTCCCCCCAGAGAAGTACCTGCAAATGAAGAAGTAACAAGGAACTTTTGCCCGCAGACTTGCGGGCTTTTTTTTGCCTTAGGCAAATAGCAGGCACAAAAAAACCCGCCTTAGCGGGTTTTTATTAATCAGCGAGAGGCCGATTAGATAGCGGTAACGTTAGCCGCTGACGGACCTTTAGCACCGTTCTCGATAGAGAACTGTACGTTCTGGCCTTCAGCCAGGGTCTTGAAGCCTTGATCCTGGATAGCAGAGAAGTGTACGAACACATCTTTGCTGCCGTCTGCTGGAGTGATGAAACCGAAACCTTTAGACTCGTTGAACCACTTCACTTGACCTTTGATCATGTTAGACATGTTTAATTCCTACAATATTAAATTTACGCCACCATGGGCAAGAAATAGCCGGTCATCAGTTACTTATGGAGGCACTAGAAAGGAAATTCGTCAGTGAAGAGCTATCTAGGATAACGCTTTAAATTTGAACTACTTTACTCAAAATGTCGTGCATAAATAGGTCTGTACCACAGGCCGAGAAGCATTAACTCATGATGAGGCTTTAATAGCAACTCTTTTTATAAGCACCTCATTAGAAACGAGGCTAAACGCACAGGATTTCACCCGACCTGCTTAATTCTTCGTCATTTGTGACTGTGTTTCCCGGCTAGCGGGGGTAAGGCACGGCCACAATATTTACAAAATATCGCCTCTGTCTCATGGCCACCTCTTTGACATTGCTCACAATTACGCCTTTCACGGTTACGCTGCAGCTCCTGTGACATACAGGCCGTCAGAATGCCGGTCGGCACCGCGATGAAGGGTTTATGGGGTAGTGATTAATTACCGGCTACAAATGATAGTAATTCTCGTCTGGCTGTTTTATAGTTACGCAGCGTAACTATAAAGGGAGATTGACCATGCTGAGATGGCATACGCTGGCAGCGTCCTGCTGCACCGTTCTGTTGATGCTGAGCGCTCCGGCCCAGGCGCTGGACCTGTCCTACACCGCACCGGACCCCAGTATCAAACCGGCACCCGTACCGCAAACTGCCCTTGGCCCAGAAAAAAAATCGGCCAAACCACCGGTGGTGTGGTCGGAAACCGAAGACAAAACCGGTTTTCGCGTTGATATGGAATGTGATCATCCCGGCTGCAGTCGCCCGCGCGCCAAACCGTATTCGTCACTTAAATACGGTCCGAATAACGGCCCGGTGAAAAAAACCGATCGCCGCCGCCAGTCGGATCCTTACTCCACCGATCAGGAACCTGATTACAATGTGAGCATGGGTTATCAATGGTAATGCGGCTTTAAGAGTTATCCCTATATCGGCCGCAGCAGAGTGTTCATACAATGACACTCTGTTCACCACTCCTCCTGGTGCTGAACACAACAAGCTGTGTTGCAATATTTTATGCGCCTCCCTATAGGCGCTTTTTTTATGTATAAATATCAACCACCTGCCGACTTCCAGAATGCTCCCATTGCTGCGTAACGTGATAGCTGTCACAAATAGCCACTCCTTAGCCATGCTTTATCGGAGGGTTGTCAGATGGCGACTGAATATTTATCCTTGCTGGCCGTATTAGCCGGCATCGCAGGGTTCGCGCTGTATAAGCACTTTAAATCTCAGAAGAAAAGTACCCTGCTGCGTCCACACGATCGTTAATGCAAGCGTACAGGGGTATGGCATTAACACCCTGCCCCTGGCCACAGAACTGCACTCTGTCATTTTTTTATCACAAAATTGTCACAATATGGCCATATCATGGTTGGCGATTATCCGCACTGGCTTAATACCAAGGATTTCGTTATGACCACCATTAGAGCAACCAACCACCAGGAAGCCGAAAAGCTGATCCGCTACGGCACGGCAAAAAAAATCGAACTGGCCTATGACATCGACAGCGACGACTTTTTCCAGCTCGCCAGCCTGTGGTGTGATCGAGGCGCCAAAATCTCCAAAGGGAAAGAACATTTTATCGTCTCGCTAAAAGGTTTTCGCATCCCGCCCAATGACTAATCCCATGCCGCCCCTGCGGCGGCGCCCCACCTTTCCCCTTGCGGCCGCCCTATGATCCACATTCTCCCTTCGGCATTTCTGTAAGATAAAACATGAATTACAGCAGGCGGTTACCTACACTGGTTACTGCGCCTGAACGCCAACTGAGGAGAATCACCATGTCAGCCAACCCAGTGCTGCCCAGCACCATGAAAGTCGTCGAAATCAGCCAGCCTGGCGAACCAGAGGTACTGATTAGCAGCCAAAGGCCGCTGCCTACCTTGCAACAGGGTGAAATTCTGGTGAAAGTCGCGGCCGCCGGCGTTAACCGCCCTGATGTGATGCAACGTCGCGGCCAATACGCTCCGCCTGCTGGCGCATCGGATATTCCTGGCCTGGAGATCGCCGGTACCGTTGTCGCTACCGGCGTTGGGGCACAAAATTACGCCATCGGTGACGCAGTTTGCGCCCTGATTGCCGGCGGCGGCTACGCAGAATACTGCAAAGTACATGAAAGCAATGCGCTGCCGGTCCCCGCGGGCTTTAGCCTGATTGAAGCGGCGGCGATCCCGGAAACCTTCTTTACGGTTTGGGTCAACGTGTTCCAACGCGGGCGTCTTAAGGCCGGTGAAACCGTGTTGATCCACGGCGGCACCTCCGGTATCGGCACTGTCGCCACCCTGCTGGCGAAAGCCTTTTGTGCCAAGGTGATCACCACCGTCGGCTCCGAAGAAAAACGCCAGGCCAGTCTGGCATTGGGTGCCGATGTGGCGATTAACTATCGCAGCGAAGATTTTGTTGAGCAGACCCAGCGCACCACTAACGGCAAGGGAGCCGACGTTATTGTCGATTTGATTGCCGGTGACTACGTGGCGAAGAACTATCAGGCGGCGGCGATGGACGGCCGCATTGTGCAAATCGGCACCCAGAACGGCGTGGTGAAGGAGTTGAACCTGATGCCGCTGCTGATCAAGCGCCTGACCCATACCGGCTCGACCTTGCGTGCACGCAGCGTGGAAGACAAAGCGCAAATTGCCGCTGATTTACGCCAAAAGGTGTGGCCACTGCTGGAGCGCGGTGCATTAAAACCGCAGATATTCAAAACCTTCCCGCTGGATCAGGCTGCCGAAGCCCATGCGCTGATGGAGTCCAGTCAGCATATCGGTAAAATCATGCTGACTATCTAGCTCACACGCCCCCCGCAGTAGTGGTTGCGGGGGGACGTTTTCAACTGCCTGGGGTGTGTACGTCCTCCGGCATGGAGCCGGTATTGGCTAACTTCTCTTGCGCCAGCGCTTCGTCTTCACTGCCTTTCTCCAGGCTTTCCTGCTGTGCCCCCTGCTTCGGCGAGTACACCAGTTCCACCATAATCGGGAAATGATCCGAGCCGACGCGGGTTAAGCGGCGCAGTGAGCCAAGCACAAAATGATCGCTATGAAACACATGGTCCAGTGGCCAACGCAGCAACGGATAACCGGCGTGGAAAGTGCTGAACATGCCACGCCCACGGCGCGGATCCAACAGGCCGCTGACTTTCAGAAACAGCCGCGTGGTGGTCGACCAGGCCACATCGTTCAAATCGCCGGTCACAATCACCGGAAACTCCGATTTGGCCGCACTTTTTCCCACCATTACCAGCTCGGCATCGCGATCTTCCGACTCTTCATTCTCGGTTGGGCTCGGCGGCATCGGGTGTACACAGTGCAGGCGCACCTGCGGTCCTTGCGGTAAATGCACCATCATATGCATTGATGGGATCTGCTCATCCACCAGATATTGTATTTGCGCATCGCTGAGTTTCAGCCGCGAATAGACATGCATGCCGTACAGGTTATCCAGCGGGCATTTCAAGCTGTGAGGATAATCCTGTTCCAGCACCGACAACTGCTGCTCCCACCAGGCGTCGGTTTCTACCGCCACCAGCACGTCCGGCCTTTCGGTCGCCACCAACGCCAGCAGTTTCTCCGCCTGGCGATTGGGCGTTAATACGTTGGACACTAAAATGCGGATACGCGGTTTCTTCTGGTAGCCGGTAAAATCCAGCACCTGGGGTTTGCTCAGCCGGGTATAAGGGTAAATCCACGCGGCCTGATAAGCCACGCAGGCCAGGTTCACGGCCATCATGCCCCACACCCAGGGTGACAGCGGTACAAACAGCAGGTTAAGCAATAACACCAGCAGCGAGAGCGCCAGTATTTGCAGGCGGGGAAAATCCCACACCCGGATCCACCAGGCTGCATGCTTTGAAAGTGGCACAATAGTCACCAGCACCAGCAAAAGCGTCAGTATGGCAGTTATCCCTGTCACGGTTAATTCCTCATCATTGATCCGGGCCTGTCGGGGTGACGGCCTCCTGACTGCCGCTTGGTGCGGCAGCCAAAGATTGCCATAAAAAACGCCCGTCCCGCCAGCCGACTTAAGGAATTATCTTGCGACGGCGAAATTCGTCAAACAGCGAGAACAGCATCGCTTCGGTTTCGACAAATTGATGGAAGCCAAAACGACGTGCCTTACTGCCATCGGCAAACATGTCGTAATCCCACGAGAAAACAAAATCGGCAAAACGCCAACTCGCCACCGCACGGTAATCCATCTCGACCAAATCATGCCGTTGCGCCAACGTCTGCCACAGCTCACGTTTATCCGCCATCACCGACTCCAGCGGCATCGGCAACGGCGGCGCCACTTCCAGATCAAAATAGCCGGCAATTTTCGGCCACAGCTCGCTCCAGCGGAACAGGTCACCGTTATTGATGTTAAATGCCTGATTAGCCGCCGCCGGCTCCGTCGCCGCCCACAAGGTAGCCCGCGCCAGTAACCCGGCATCGGTCATTTCCAGCAGGCTGTGGTAAGCCCCAGGTTTGCCGGGAAAGCGCAGTGGCAGCCCCAGCGCCTTGCTGATCGAGGCATAAACGGCCAGGGTCAGCGCCAGATTCATCGGGTTGCCAAGCGAGAAGCCGCCAACGACGCTGGGGCGAATGGCGCTCCAGTGCCAGTTTTTCCCCTGCTGACGCTGTTCAAGATAGCTTTGTTGCTCCAGGTTGAACTCCGGCGGCATGTGCCCGGCATCACTCTCGCGTGCCGGGGTTTTGAATGGCCCCAAATGGGCACCATACACTTTATAGCCTTGCATCAGGCTAATGTGCTCCAGCCCGTGCGCCACCGGTTCCAGCGCCTCCACCACATTGCTTAACATCGCCAGGTTTGGCGCCACCAGCCCCGCCCAGTCCGGTGCATCCTGATAGGCAGCGTAGAAAATGTGGCTGACCTGGGTCAGCGGTCGCAAGACATCAGCCGTTGCCTGTGCATCCAACAGATCGACCGCCAGATAACGCACCTGCGGCCGATCAACGCCGCCGCGCCGCGACAGACCAATCACCTGCCAACCTTGTTGTTCCAGCTCTTCAATCAGCTTGCCGCCAATAACGCCGTTAGCGCCGACCACCAACGCCAGTTTTTCGTTTTGCATGTTATGTCTCCGCTTCAGTATCTATTGAGACTTTCACTGTGATTGATTAGTTAAGCTTGCGGTAGATGGGGTTTATGACTATCACTTATAAGTAAAATCTATAGATGGAGGGCCGATGGACAAGCTAAACGCCATGCAGACTTTTGTTCGGGTAGCCGAATTGGGCAGCCTATCGGCCGCCGCTCGCGATCTGGGCCTGACACAACCGGCGGTCAGCCAACAGATTGCCGGCCTGGAGCAACAGTTGCGCGCACAACTGCTGTTTCGCAGCACCCGCGCCGTTACGCTGACCGATGCCGGCGCAGGCTATTATCGGCAAATCAAACCGATTCTGGCGGCGGTGGGTGAAGCGGAAGAAGTGTTACATGGCCAAAACCTGCGGCTGCAAGGGGCGTTACGCATCCATGCACCAACAGGTTTCGGCCAACAACACCTGACGCCGCTGGCGATCGCCTTTCAGCAACAACATCCGCAACTGAACATCGAGCTGCTACTGGACGATCGTCGCGCGGATGTGATCGGTGAAGGCATTGATGTCGCGATCCGCTTTGGCGAACTGAGTTCACCTGGCACGGTGGCGCGACGGCTGGGAGAGTTACAACGTATTCTGGTGGCCTCGCCGGCCTACCTGGCGGCACAGGGTGAACCGCAAACCCTGGCAGAGCTGGCAACCCATCCACACATCCGCTATAGCGGTCTGAGCGACGCAGACACGCTGACGTTAATCGGCCCACATGGCCCTGAGATGGTGGAGCTGCGTCCGGTATTTCGCGCTAACAATACATTTTCACTGCTGGCGGCGATTGAGTCGGGGCTGGGTATTGGCGGCGCACAGCGACCGTTGATCGGTCGGCAATTGGCGAGTGGCACACTGGTGCCCATTTTGCCGGCCTGGCGTTATCCACCGATGGCGCTGCATGCGGTTTATCCCGCTGCGCGCTTTATTCCCGGTAAGGTGCGGGCCTGGGTGGAGTATTTGCTGACGGCATTGAGGAACATTGAAGGCATGACGTTAAACTATGCCCCCGACCAGAGGCCGGGGGCATAACCATTATTTGAACAGTTTACCGACCATATCGCCCAGTTCATTACTGTCCTGCTGCACTTCGCCATTTGGCGATGCGGCGTCAGCGACCGTTGGCAGGAACTGCGCAATAGTGGCGGATGCCTGAGCCGGATCGACGCCCAGCTTTTCGGCCAGTTGGTTGATGGCGTCGCTGCCCAGTGCCTGCTGCACGTTATCGCCGTTGATCTGCTGGTTTTCACCGTTGCCCAGCCATGAACCGACCACATCGCCGAATTGCCCCTGACGGAGCTTGTCCAGGATAGCCTGCAGACCACCCTGTTGCTCAACCCATTGCATAATGGCGACGTAATCGATGCCTTTACCACCGTTGGCACCGCCGAGAATGTTACCCAATACGCTATCAAAAAGACCCATGGTAATCCCCTTCCAGCCGTCGGCTCAGGCCGCTCGACCCTTGTGATTTAACGAAAAAAGGGCCGCCGCAGCGACCCCATTGATCAGCATCTGATTAGTTTCTGATCTTTCTGTAGACAAAAAGCACCACCAGGGCACCGATAACTGCGACAACAAAGCTGCCCAGATTAAAGCCATCAACGCGCCCCATACCGAAGAAGGTACTGATATAGCCGCCGACAACTGCACCGATAATCCCCAGAATGACGGTCACGATAAAGCCACCACCGTCTTTGCCCGGCATGATCCATTTAGCCAAGATACCGGCGATTAACCCAAAAATGATCCAGGAAATAATGCCCATTTTTACTCTCCCTATTACCTTTTGCCTTAAGAAACCCTATCACCAGACCCACTACGGCGCCTGCTCGGTACTTTTACACCTGTCCCTTCCCTTAACGGTAGAACGATACAGGGTAAACCTCGATAAACACGCGTCTTCACACAACTACTATAGTCAAATATCAGCAGTTTACCCATTTCCGTCCGTCTGAATTTGTCTGTGCAAAAATTAGCCGCATTCATCTCGCTGTCATTTGTACAGGCTATAACGACAGGCGAGGCTTCGCGCCGGAGACCGAGCATGACCAACACGCCGTTTCTGCTGATACTGGCCGCAATTTATGCCCTGGCGGCAGCCTGGAATGGCTCAGTCGCCCTGCTGTTGATGTAATGTTACACATCCTTTGTCACTTTTTTGGCAGTTTTAATTGTGTCTTGTTTTTACAGAAATTTAATTACCTGAAAGCCAAGAAGAAATAGGGGTTCACCTGGATAAAAATCCCATTAGCCAGCAGGCCTCAGGTCTCGCAAAACGGCTTGATTAACTGGCTGAACCATTCGGCAAATGCGGTTAAACGCGCCGAACGTTGACGACGATGGGGATAAAGCAAGGCAATGCCCATTGCCGGTGGCCGGGCCTGCGGCAAAACCTCACACAAGCTCCCGTCCTCCAGGTAGTGCTGAACATCAAAGCGCGGTATCTGAATCATCCCCAACCCTGCCAGACAGCACCCAATATAATTTTCCGCATTGTTTACCGTGACCCGGCTACGCAAGATTTTTTCCATGTGCTGATCGCCCCGCTGCCAAACCCAGGTATCTGCCCCGGCCAAAGTCGGCTGCGCATAGCCCACCACCCAGTGATCCTCCAGCTGGGCAGGTTGCTCCGGGATCCCGTAGCGCTGCAAATAATCCGGGCTGGCACAGTTGATCATACTCAGGCGACCCAGCGGCTGACTGACCAGACTGCTGTCGTTGAGGCTACCGACACGCACCACGCAATCGATCCCTTCCTGGATCAGATCAACTGAACGGTCGCTGGCGCTGAGAAACAATTGAATTTCGGGATACTGCAAAAAAAAGTCAGGCAGCGCCGGCACGATCATTCTCCGGGCGATACGGCTGGGAACATCAACCGTCAAACGCCCCCCGATTAGGCCGTTTTGCCGATGAAACAGACTTTCCAATGCCTGCACGTCAAACAGCAGGCTGCGTGCCTTTTCGAGCAACAGTTCACCGTCGCTGGTCAGTTGTACCCGGCGAGTAGTGCGATGAAACAGGCGGGCGCCCATTTCATGTTCCAATTGCTGGATCGCGGCCGAAACCGTGGTTTTTGGCATCAGCAGGATCTGCGAAGCCCGGATAAAACTGCCCACTTCGGCCACCTGGATAAAGACCCGCAATCTCCCTATTTTATCCACCGGCAGTGCATCCTGTTAAACAAGCTGCGGCACCGGCCGCAGCAAAATTGATATTAACGGGTAGTATAGCCACCGTTGGCAAACAGCGTCTGCCCGGTGATCCACCAGCCGTCGGTGACCAGAAATTTGACGATCGGCGCGATGTCCTCAATGTCGGTCAGGCCGGTTTTCGAGAACTTGCTCAGCGCCGCGGCGCTGCGGTGATATTCCACCGCCTCTTTGCTTTCCTGCCCGTAGAAGAACGGCGTATCCATCGGGCCAGGGCCGATGGCATTCACGCTGATGCCCCGCTCGCCAAACTCTTTGGAGGCGGCGCGGGTAAAGTGCTCCACCGGTGCCTTGCTGCCCGGATAGACGGCATAAAACGGCGTATAAGCCGCCAGCAGCGAACTGACGATGGACACAATGCGACCGTTGTCGGCCAAATGCTTGCCTGCCTGCTGGATAAAGAAGAAAGCCGCTTTGGAATTGATGTCAAAACTGCTGTCGTAATCCGCTTCGGTCACCTCGGCAATCGGTTTTTTGATCACCAGGCCGGCAGTATTGACGGCAATATCCACTTTGCCGAATGCCTTGATTGCCTGCTCAAACAGCTGCGCCACGTTGCCAGGCTTGGTCAGATCGCCCTGCACCGTTATCGCCTGGGCGCCCGCCGCGTTAACCGCCTTCAGCGTTTCCTCCGCTGCCGCCCTGGTCGCATCGCTGTTGTAATGCACCACTATCGCTGCTGCCCCACTGGCCGCCAGATCGCGCGCCACCAAGCCACCCAGGTTCTTCCCACCGCCAGCGATCAACACCACTTTTCCATTCAAAGATTGCTTGCTCATTACAGTGACTCCGTTAGTGAAGGTTGTAACGAGTATAGGAACTGTGACCGCTCAGATAATCTGTCCAAACCGGGATGAACCATCCTGGTTTTTTGGTCAATACTTCCAGGTGGGCGAAAAATGCCCACAGCGTGATCGGCAGCCAAGCATTCAGCGGAAATCGCACTACACTTGTAAGTTTCCAACAGCAATAGTCGCAATTAGAAACTATTGTTTCCCGCCCGCCGTAGGCCACTAAACGCCCAGACGGGTCATAACAGAGGTCAATGTCATGGTGATTCAACCCTACTTATTCTTTAGCGGAAACTGTGAACAGGCAGTGAACTTCTACGTGCAGCAGTTGGGTGCCACGCTTGAAATGATGATGCGTTACAAAGAGATGCCCGAAGAAGCCAAACAGGGCAACCCTCAAGACGTCAATCCGGAGTCCATCATGCATGCCCGGTTGCTGATAGGCGACACCGCGCTGATGGCCTCGGATGGCTGCCCGCAGGATGGTGCCGACGCATCACACAAGGGATTTGCCCTGTCACTCAACCCAAGTACCGTTGATCAAGGGCGCGAACTGTTTGAAAAACTGTCGCAAGGAGGCCAGGTCACCATGCCTTATCAGTCCACCTTCTGGGCCAAAGGTTTTGGTATGCTGACCGACCAGTTTGGCGTCAATTGGATGATTAACGTTGAATAGTTCGTCATCCCGCTCGGTGTCCGCCTCTGATCGCGGGCACCCTGGCATCAACTATCAGTTGTAGTGATACCAGTCATAGGCCGCCATGGCGAACAGCACGAACAGCGCCGCCAGCAGCACCAATCCCAAACGCCAGTACGGTGACTTACGCTGCCGCCAGGCAAACAGGATCATTAACGCCAGCACTCCCAGCGTCACCGGGTAATAAACCACCAGCGTCAGCAAAGTAATAATGATGTAGTCAGACATGCGAGCGATCCCTGTATTCTCTCCGTAGGTTTAATGCGGAGGGTATAATCGGAGCCAATATATTCTTCCTCTGCCCTCAACAACTTATTCATTTTCACCGTTTAATGTGTAGTGGTCCAGGTGATTAACGAATAATATGCAGGATTGTTCTTACCTCGATTTAAAGATTGTACAGCAAGGGTGACATGACACAGCAGCAACTGCAGGATGCCGAACGGCCTCGCAACGGTAAAAACTCCCCGTTATTATTTCAGGCCGGCGTGTTTGTCGTCATCGTTGCCGTTACGCTGATCCTGTTTAACGCCTGGCAAATTTGGAATGCCCATCAGCGCGACTTGCAAAGTGCCGAGTATGAATCGGCCAATTTGGCCCGTGCGCTGGCGCAGCATGCCGATGACACCGTTATGCAGACCGACAGCACGTTGTCCGAACTGAGTGAACGCATTCAGGTTGACGGGCTGGCTAGCCCACAACTGTTACGATTGCAAAAAGTGATGCAAACCCAGGTGGGTAACCTGCCGCAGCTGCACGGGCTGTTTGTTTACGATGCACAAGGCAATTGGATCGTCACTTCATCGGGCCGCTTGGTACAAAACGCCAACAATGCCGACCGGGAATATTTTAAATATCACCTCGAGCACAACAGTAATGCAGTTTATATCGGCAAGGTGGTGCGCAGCCGCTCTACCGGCGATTTGATCATTCCGGTGTCACGCCGCATCAACCACCCGGACGGCAGCTTTGCCGGAGTCGTGCTGGCCACATTGTATATCAACTATTTCCGCCAGTTTTACGATACCTTTGCGCTAAACAGCGATGCTTCACTCAATCTGTTATTGGCCGACGGTATCATCCTCTACCGTCGCCCTTATTCCCTGGCGGCCATCGGCAAGAATATTTCCGAGGGCGTGCTGTTCCGGGAAATATTGCCACACTCCGAATTCGGCAATGCCACCATTACCTCGCGCTACGACAAGGTAGAACGGATTTACGGCTATTCACGGGTTAACCGCTATCCGCTGGTGATTGCTGTCGGGTTGTCGAAAAAAGATGTGCTGGCTGGTTGGCGCAACGACTCCGGCCTGTTTGCTCTGGGTGGCGCCACCCTGCTTGCCATCCTGTTGGCCATGGGGACGGTGTTGATGCGTCAGATTAACCACAGCGTGCGCACCGAAGCCGAGCTGATGCGCACTCGCGATCAGCTCACCAGTATCAACCAAACCCTGGAAGAACTGGCCTTGCTGGACGGACTGACCGGGCTGGCCAACCGCCGCCAGTTTGATTTCGCCTTAAAGAATGAGCAGATGCGCGCCTCACGCAACTACCGCAGCGTGGCGCTGTTGATGTTGGATATCGATTATTTCAAGCAGTATAACGACATCTATGGCCATGTCGCCGGCGACCAGTGTCTGCAACAGATCGGACAAATGCTCAAGGGAATGGCCAGCCGCAGCAACGACATCATGGCCCGCTACGGCGGCGAAGAAATGGCCATCATATTGCCGGACACCGACGCCCAGGGTGCACTGGTATTCGCCGAACGCGTCATCGAAGCGGTGCGGGCGCTAAAAATACCTCATGATGGCAACCCGCATGGCATCATCACCATCAGCATAGGGATCTACGCCAAGGTGCCGCATATGTATAACGACACGCCGATGAGCTTTATCAATCAGGCTGACAGCGCACTTTACCAAGCGAAAGCCCAGGGCAAAAACCGCATTTACTCCGCTTGACCCAATGAGCCGCCTTTAGCAAAAGGCGGCTCCAGATAAAAAGACCAGGCCAAATAATAGAATTATCATGCCTGCTCGATGCTTTTGATTAATTTCCAATAACAAACCCATTAATTCCGCTTACGTCTATTTTTGCCCTTTCGTGCGATTAGCATATCGTTTAATTTCTGTTTAGTGTTTGGTGAGTTTTAATAATGCTACCATTATTAAATCCAGCTTATTATCCACGAATTCAATTCGGGAATAATTCCCGCTGGTTATAAATTCCATTCAAATATAAAAAATTAAAATATCCCTACATTGCAAGGAGATAGGATGCTTATGGATAGCCTTATGCCGGAACAGGCATTGATGACATTGCCACAACGACAGTGGGACAGTGCTACTCTGCCAGTTTCCCACACTGCCGCCCTGGCGCTGGAACAAGGAAAAGTATTGTTTTTGCCCGAATTAAAATTTCCATTGTTAACCGATGAAATAACGTTATTGGATCCCGCACTGGTGGATATAAAACGTAAAAACATCAGCTATTGGCCAGAAAGTCAAAAATTATCTGGCGTAACGATAACGGCGCAACGACCACAGGTACAGGCACTGCTGCACCGTTATTATCAGGCCTGCCGACAGTTAATCGCCGGTTTACTGCCTCATTATCAGCAAACCTTGCATTCACCGGTTAACAGCCTGCGCCTGCACCCGGTTTCGTCCTGGCGTGCGACCAACTCATGGCGTAAGGACGACAGCCGTTTGCACGTTGACGCCTTCCCATCACGCCCCAATCAGGGTGAGCGCATCCTGCGTATTTTTACCAACATCAATCCGCATGGTGAGCATCGCCAATGGCGCGTCGGTGAACCTTTCCCCCAATTGGCACGACGTTTTATACCGCGCCTACCGCGCTATTCACCCTTGAGCAGTTGGCTGCAGCATAAGGTCGGCATCACCAAACGCCGCCGCAGCCATTACGACCACCTGATGCTGCACCTGCACGATGCAATGAAAGCCGACCAATACTACCAGCAGCAAGGCCCACAGCTGGCACTCGACCTGCCGCCGGGCAGCAGTTGGATCTGTTTTTCCGATCAGACGCCGCACGCAGCGATGGCCGGCCAGTTTATGTTGGAACAAACCTTCCTGCTGCCGGTCAGCGCGATGAAAAACCCACGGCAGTCGCCGCTAAAAATGCTGGAAACGCTGTTGCGCAAACCCTTGATTTAATCCGCGGTTAGCAGCAGGGTTTCCCCCTGTTGCTGCGCCAGTTGATAATGTGTGACCAGGCTGTGGCGGCCAATCAGTTCGGCCAATTGTGGTGAATGGCTGGTGATCCACAGTTGGCTGTATCGACTGGCTTCGGCGATCAGCATTGCCAGTGCCGGCAGCAACTGCGGGTGCAGGCTGTTTTCCGGTTCGTTAAAGGCCATAAATGCCGGGGGGCGCGGGCTAAGCATCGCCACGGCCAGGCAGAGAAAACGCAGCGTACCGTCCGAAAGCTCGGCACTGTCCAAAGGCCGTAAAATCCCGGCCCGATGCATCAATAGCTGAAAACGCCCCTGCGGTGCCTGTATTTCAAACTGACTGTCCGGAAAGGCCTGCCCCAGGATCTCATGCAGCAACTCCCCGTTGCCTATCTCGCAAACGGTTTCAAAAGCGGCGGCCAGATTACTGCCGTCATGCGCCAGTACCGGCGCGCGGATGCCCACCTGCGGTGCGCGCAGTGGTGAACCGGGCCAAACGGCAAACTCATGATAAAAGCGCCACTGGCGCAGGTTTTCCCGCACCTGCGACACCTCGGGATACAGGTGGGGGTCGGCAAGCTGACCAAACACCGATTCCTCCGCATGTAAACTGGCGGGATAAGTCGTGCGTTCTCCCTGAATATTCGTCAGGAATGCGCTTTGATTGCGCCGCTCCAGCACCCTCGTCGACGGGCGACGGCCATGGCCAGCTACCCACAGCGACTCCTCTTTGACCAGCGGATCGAGTTGAAACAGGCTGTCGGTAGGATCGGGGAACCCCAGCTGCAACTGATAATCAAAGTCCTCAAGGGTGGCAGACAGCAACATCCGTTTCGGATCGCCCCGCCGATCGCCCGGGCGCAATCCTCCGGCCCACATCGCCTTCTGAATGCCGCCCTCCTCGGCCAGCGCCGTAGACAGGCGCCCACATGCCGCCTCGTGGATCAGCCGTACCGCTTTATACAGGTTGGATTTACCGCAGCCGTTCGGGCCGCTGATCACATTCAGGCGGCCCAGTTGCAGTTTCAGGTTGCGGATAGAACGGAAACCACTTAGCTGGAGTTGTTGGATCGTCATAGGCACAATTTTTAGTCAAAGGGATAGCGTATCTTAACATAGCTGCCATCCCCGCCGTCTTTAGCTTGCCGCCTCAAAATCCCCTTTCTGGCGTGCTACCAGCGTCAGAATGCTGTACAACGCCACCGCCTGCTGATGCTGATTAAGCACCTGTACATCCCATACCACCACGCCATGCGGACGATCTTCCGCGGTTTTCTGCGGCTTGCGGATTTTCTTCTTGCAGGTCAGCCGCACCTGGATAGTATCGCCAATTTTCACCGGCTCGATAAAACGCAGGTTTTCCATGCCGTAGTTGGCAATCACCGGCCCCACACCTGGGTCGACAAACAGACCGGCAGCAGCAGAAACCACAAAGTAGCCATGCGCGACCCGTTCGCCAAACAGGGATTCGGCGGCACCGATCTTGTCCATATGAGCATAAAAATGGTCACCGCTCAGGCAGGCAAAGTTAACGATGTCTGCTTCGGTCAGGGTACGCCGTGCGGTGAGCAGGCTTTCACCCAGCCGCAGTTGTTCAAAGTATTTACGGAACGGATGAACCGGATCCTCAATCACCGTCGCCCCGCGTACCCACTCACGGCCAATTGCCGCCATCATCGCCGGGCTGCCCTGGATCGCCGTGCGTTGCATATAATGTTTCACCGCCCGTAATCCGCCCAGTTCCTCGCCGCCCCCCGCTCGCCCTGGCCCACCATGCACCAACATCGGTAACGGGGAACCGTGGCCAGTGGACTCTACTGCCGCCTGTTGATCCAAAATCAGCATACGGCCATGGGCGCAGGCCGTCGCACGGATAAACCGCGTTGCCAGAGTTTCATCGGCGGTCACCAGCGATCCCGCCAGGCTGCCCTGGCCCATTAACGCCAGTTCGATCGCCTGTTCGGTGTGCTGGTAAGGCATCAACGTCGCCACCGGGCCAAAGGCTTCGGTACCGTGCACCGCCTGATGGGTAAAGGGATCGGCGCAGTACAACAGGGTAGCCGGGTAAAATGCACCGTTATTTGCATTTTCTCCCATCACAGTCAGTTTATCCGCCACGGCACCGCACAAAGGTTCACAGCCGTTATGCAGCAGAAAATCGACCTTTTGCTGTACGTCATTGCGTTGTTCGTAGCTGACCAGCGCCCCCATGCGCACCTGCTCCAGTTTAGGGTCACCCACCGTGATACCGGCCAGGCGCTGCAACAGCGCCTGCTGTACTTCTGCCACCCACTTTGCCGGCACGATAATCCGCCGGATAGCGGTACATTTTTGCCCAGCCTTGGCAGTCATCTCGCGGCACACTTCTTTGATAAACAGCGCAAACTCCGGCATTTGCGGCGTCACATCTTCCCCCAACACACAGCAGTTGAGCGAATCGGCCTCCATGGTGAAGGCAATGGATTTTTCCAGCAGGCGCGGATGGGCCCGCAGTTGCTGACCGGTCTGCGCCGAGCCGGTAAAGGTCACCGCATCCTGATAATCGAGATGTTCAAACATATCGCCGATACCGCCGCACACCAGCTGCAGCGCGCCCTCCGGCACCAAGCCGCTGTCGATAATCAATTTGACCATCGCCTGTGTTAACTGCGCGGTGGCGGTTGCCGGTTTGATGATCGCCGGCATCCCCGCCAGCCAGGTCGGTGCCAGCTTTTCCAGCATCCCCCAGCAGGGGAAGTTAAAGGCGTTGATATGCAGAGCCACACCAGGACGCGAAGTCAGCACATGGCGGGCGGCGAACTGCGACTGTTTGGACAGCGGGATCAGTTCGTCTTCCGGCCACAGGGTATCGTCCGGCAATTCACGCCCCGCCAGACCGGCATAGGCGAACAGCGTGGCGATACCGCCTTCAATATCCACCCAGCCGTCACTGCGGGTCGCGCCGGTCTGGTACGAAATTTCATACAGCGCTTCTTTATGAGCCAACAGGTGCTTGGCCACCGCTTTCATCATCTGTGCGCGCTGCTGGAAAGTCATCTGCGCCAGCGCCTTGCCACCCCGGCTGCGTGCATACTCCAGGCTGGCGGCCAGCGGCAGCCCGTCGGAACAAACCTGATACAGAGGTTCGCCGGTAACGGCGTGATGGATTTCGCGGGCGGTGCCCTGGCCGAACACCCAGCCGCCAGAAAGGTAACTGTGTAACTGCTGCATTTGCTCCTCCGTAATTCATAAATTTACACAACAATAATTAATTACGTATCAGGTATTGTCCAACTTTCTCCTGAATAAATTTAACAAAAGAAAAACATCACGACCTTTAATCTCGAAAAACAGGCTATTTTTCGCTGCCAGTAACTTTAAAATAAACATAAATAACAATAATTTATAAAACACACCTGTGATTATTATCGCAAAACCACATAAATGTCGTTTGATCTTTTTGTTATCAGTTTGTAGCCTTATGGTTACTTAACATGATTCAATTTTTTATATTAAAAATTAAAAATACGAATCAACAAGAGGCAAAAATGACAACTAACGCGCAATATCAACAACACTTCGACGACAAGATTGCGGCGGATACCTCTATTGAGGCCAAAGACTGGATGCCGGATGCCTACCGCCAAAACCTGATCCGTCAGATTGGCCAACACGCTCATTCCGAAGTGGTGGGTATGTTGCCGGAGGCCAACTGGCTGACGCGAGCGCCGACGCTGCGCCGCAAGGCGGTGTTACTGGCCAAGGTGCAAGACGAAGCCGGTCACGGTCTGTATCTGTACAGCGCCGCCGAAACCCTGGGCTGCTCACGCCAGGACATCTACCAGAAAATGCTCGACGGCAAGATGAAATACTCTTCGATCTTCAACTACCCGACGCTCAACTGGGCGGATATCGGGGTGATCGGCTGGCTGGTCGACGGCGCGGCTATCGTCAATCAGGTAGCCCTGTGCCGCGCTTCTTATGGCCCCTACGCACGGGCGATGGTGAAAATTTGCAAAGAAGAGAGCTTCCACCAGCGCCAGGGTTATGAGGCGGTGATGGCGATGGCTAACGGCAGCGAACAGCAAAAAGCCATGCTGCAGGACGCGATTAATCGCTTCTGGTGGCCGGTGCTGATGATGTTCGGCCCAAGCGACACCGATTCACCCCACAGCGCGCAAAGCATGGCCTGGAAGATCAAACGCCACAGCAACGACGAGCTGCGGCAGAAGTTTGTCGACAATACCGTACCGCAACTGGAAGCCCTGGGGATGAACGCCCCGGATGCCGATTTGGCCTGGGATGAAGCCAGCGGCCACTATCGCTTCGGCGAAATCGACTGGAGTGAACTGCACGAGGTGATTAAAGGCCGCGGGCAATGCAACCACGAACGGCTGCAGGCCAAACGCCGCGCCTGGGACGAAGGAGCCTGGGTGCGTGAAGGCGCCCTGGCCCACGCGGCCAAAAACACCTCAACCGCCGCATAAAAGGAACCGATGATGACACACGTTGAATGGCCGCTGTATGAAGTGTTTATCCGCAGCAAACAAGGGCTGGCGCACCGTCACGTCGGCAGTCTGCACGCTGCCGATGACCAGATGGCGCTGGAAAATGCTCGCGACGCCTATACCCGCCGCAACGAAGGCTGCTCAATCTGGGTGGTGCAGTCCAGCCATCTGATCGCCTCGCAGCCGGAAGATCGTGAAGCCTTCTTCGATCCGTCCGATGACAAGATCTACCGTCATCCGACGTTTTACACCATTCCCGACGGCATCAAGAACATGTAGAGGCGGCCATGACTCTTAACGATCCTCTAATCACCTATGCCCTGCGTCAGGGCGATACGCCACTGATCCTCGCCCAGCGGCTGTGTGCCTGGTGCGGCCACGCGCCGGAACTGGAAATTGACCTGGCGCTGGCGAACATCGGCCTTGATCTGCTCGGCCAGGCGCGCAACTTCCTCGGCTACGCCGCTGAACTGACCGGGCCGCATTGCAGCGAAGACCGTCTGGCCTTTGGCCGTGACGAACGCGAGTTTCACAACCTGCTGCTGGCGGAACAACCCAACGGCGGTTTCAACGACACCCTGGTGCGCCAGTTCCTGATTGACGCCTACCACGTGCAACTGCATCAGGCATTGAGCAACAGCCGCGACGCGCAGTTGGCCGCCATCGCCGCCAAGTCACTGAAAGAAGCCCATTACCACCTGCGTTTCAGCCGTGGCTGGATGATTCGCCTGGGTGACGGCAGCCCGCTCAGCCGGCAAAAAATTCAGCATTCACTGGATAGTCTGTGGCGCTTTACCGCCGAGCTGTTCCACGCCGATGAGCTGGAACTGCAACTGGCACAACAGGGCATCGCCGCCGATCCACGCCAATTTGAAGCCCCCTGGCTGGCGCTGGTGAGTGACACGCTGCAACAGGCCGGCCTGCAGTTACCGAGCGAACAGGCTTTCCGCCACGGTGGCAAACAGGGACGACACAGCGAGCACCTCGGCCCGTTATTGGCGGAGATGCAGTTTCTGCAACGCGCCTATCCCAACGCGAACTGGTAGGGGGCCGTCATGAACATTACCCGGCTGCAAGCCGCTGAAATTCCGCAAATCTGGCACTGCCTGCAACAGATCAGCGATCCGGAACTGCCGGTGCTGTCGATTACCGATCTGGGCATGGTGCGCGACGTAGCAGCAGACGGTTGCGGCTGGCGTATTACCTTCACGCCGACCTATTCCGGCTGTCCCGCCACCGAGTTCTTGCTCGCAGCGATCGAACAGCAGTTGGCCGCGGCCGGCTTCAGCCCGGTAAAAGTGGATATCCGTCTTAGTCCGGCCTGGACCACCGACTGGATGAATGCGGCTGCGCGTGAGCGACTGCGGGAATATGGCGTCGCGCCGCCACAGGGCCATACCTGCGACAAACCCCAGGCACACGGCCCGGTGCCCTGCCCGCGATGCGGCAGCACCCACAGCGAGAAAATCAGCGAATTCGGCTCCACCGCCTGTAAGGCGCTGTACCGTTGTTGCGATTGCCGTGAACCCTTCGACTACTTCAAATGCATTTAGGAAAAACCATGACGGTCTTCCATCGCCTGAACGTCGCCGCCATCGAGCGCGAAACGCCGGACGCCGTAGCTATCACTCTGCGGGTGCCCGAAGAACTGAAAAGTCACTATTGCTATACGCCCGGCCAGCACCTGACGTTGAAGGCGCTGGTCGACGGTGAAGAGCTGCGCCGTTGCTACTCCATTTGCAGCTCGCCGCAGGAAGGGTTACTGCAGATCGGCGTGAAAGCCATTCATCAGGGCCGCTTCTCCTCGTTCGTTAACCGCATGCTGAAAGTCGGCGACGCACTGGAAGTGATGGTGCCGCAAGGACGATTCGGCTATCAGCCACAGGCGGAGAACAGCGGTAACTATCTGGCGATTGCCGCCGGTTCCGGCATTACGCCGATGCTGTCGATCATCAAGGCCACGCTGCAACTCGAGCCAAACAGCAGTTTCACGCTGATTTACGGCAACCGCAGCAGCCGTTCGGTGATGTTCAAAGAAGCGCTGTCCGATTTGAAGAACCGCTATCCCCAGCGCTTTCAGCCGCTGTACTTGTTCAGCCAGGAAAATCTTGATAGCCCACTGCTCAGCGGCCGTATCGACCGTGAACATCTGCTGGCGATCGGCGGTGCATTACTCAATTACCGCGACTATGACCACGCCTTTATCTGCGGGCCTGAAAGCATGATGGACGATGCCCAGAGCGTACTCGAACAGGCGGGCGTGCCTGCCGGGCACATTCACAGCGAACGTTTTAACACCAGCGGTATGGTGGCCCGGCCGGTCAATGACGCCAACCGCAACGCCACCCGGGTTGAGATTTTGCTCGATGGCCGCCGGTTGAATATCGAGGTGGGCGCTCAGGATGACAGCATTCTGGATGCGGCACTGCGCCAGGGTGCCGACCTGCCCTACGCCTGCAAAGGCGGGGTATGCGCTACCTGTAAGTGCCAGCTAAAGGCCGGTCAGGTGGATATGGCGGTCAATTACAGCCTGGAGCCGGATCAACTGGCGGCGGGTTACGTATTAAGTTGCCAGTCGTGGCCGCGCGGCGACGGTGTGGTACTGGACTTTGACGTATAGGAGCCGCCAATGGAAACCCCTTTTGTCCTGCGACAGCAACACCAGCGGGTGGTGACACTGACACTGCATCGCCCTGAGGCGCGCAACGCCCTGAACACTCCGTGTCTGGAGCAGTTGGTTTATTTACTGGAACAGGCCGATGCAGATGCCGGCGTTGGCGCAGTGGTGATTACCGGCGCGCCCCGCTTCTTTGCCGCCGGTGCCGACCTGCACGAGCTGCAAAAACAGGACTTGCCCGCCACGTTGACGGATCGCCGTCCGCTGTTGTGGCAGCGCCTGGCCCAGTTCAGCAAACCGCTGCTGGCGGCGGTCAACGGCTATGCGCTGGGTGCCGGTTGTGAACTGGCATTGGCCTGCGACATCGTTATCTGCGGCGAAAGCGCCCGTTTTGGCCTGCCGGAAATCACTCTTGGCCTGATGCCGGGAGCCGGAGGCACTCAGCGTTTGATCCGCTGCGTCGGCAAGTCCCGCGCCAACCAGATGGTGCTGACCGGTGAAGCCATCAACGCCAGCTGCGCACTGCAAAGTAGCCTGGTCAGCGAAGTCTGTGTCGATGCGCTGACGCTGGAGCGCACGCAACAGGTGGCCGAACGCATCAGCCTACAGGCGCCGCTGGCATTACGCGCCGCCAAGCAGGCATTGAAACAGGCTGAAGAAACCGGTCTGAGCCAGGGGCTGGCCATCGAACGCCAGCAGTTTGTCACCCTGGCCGCCACCGACGATCGCCGTGAAGGCATCAAAGCCTTCTTCGAAAAACGTACGCCAAACTATCAGGGGCGCTGATTTATGGATAACGCATTGATTCTCACCCATCTGGAAGCCGGGGTGCTGACCCTGACCCTTAACCGGCCCGATCGGCTCAACAGTTTTAACGATGAAATGCACCGCCAGCTAGCTGAAGCGCTGACCCTCGCCGAGCGCGACGAAACTGTACGCTGCCTGTTGATTACCGGTGCCGGACGTGGTTTTTGCGCCGGGCAGGACTTGAACGATCGCAACGTCAGCGTTGAGCAACAGGCGCCGGATCTCGGCCTGTCGGTGGAACGTTTCTACAACCCGCTGATCCGCCGTCTCACCGCCTTGCCAAAACCGGTAGTATGCGCCGTCAACGGCGTGGCGGCGGGTGCCGGGGCCGCTTTGGCACTGGCTTGCGATATCGTCATCGCCGCCGACAATGCCAATTTTATCCAGTCCTTCTGCCGTCTGGGACTGGTACCGGACTCCGGTGGCAGTTGGTTCCTGCCGCGTCTGACAGGCCACGCCCGTGCCATGGGGATGGCGATGCTGGGGGACAAAGTCAGCGCACAGCAGGCGCTGGCATGGGGCATGATCTGGCAGGTGGTTGCTGCAGATGAGCTGGCCACCACCAGCCAAACGCTGGCGCAACATCTGGCTACTCAGCCGACCTATGGGCTGGGACTGATTAAAAAAGCGCTCTACCGTTCGGCCAACAACACCCTCGACCAGCAGCTGGATTTGGAACGCGATCTGCAACGTCTGGGCGGTCGCAGCGACGACTACCGCGAGGGCGTCAGCGCCTTCTTCGCCAAACGCGCGCCAAATTTCAGCGGGAAATAACCATGAACCAGCCGAACTTAAACCTCAGGGTGGCGGTGATTGGTGCCGGGACCATGGGCATCGGTATCGCTCAGGTGACCGCCGCCGCCGGGCATCAGGTGCAGCTGTTTGATATTGTCGCCGATGCTGCCCGGCAGGCACTCGATGCACTCGCCCAGCGGCTGCATCAGCGTGTTGCGGCCGGCAAGGCCGACGCCACCACCACCGAAGCCCTGCTGGCGCGCATTCAGCCGGCAGAGTCGCTTAATTCGCTGGCCGACAGCGGTCTGGTGATAGAAGCGGTGGCGGAAAAGCTGGCAATCAAACAAAGCCTGTTCCGTGAGCTGGAAACCCTGTGCTCCCCCGCCACGCTGTTTGCCAGCAACACCTCCTCGCTGTCGATTACCGCGATCGCCGGTGCGCTGCAACATCCACAGCGTCTGGCCGGGCTGCACTTCTTCAACCCAGCCCCGTTGATGAAACTGGTGGAGATCGTCAGCGGACTGGACACCAGTGCCGAAACCGTCGCCACACTGCAAAGACTAACCCGGCAATGGGGTAAGCAAAGCGTGCTGTGCCGCTCCACACCGGGCTTTATCGTTAACCGCGTGGCACGGCCGTTTTATGCCGAGACCCTGCGCGCACTGGAGGAACAGGTTGCCGACGCCGCCACGCTGGATGCGGTGATGCGCGACGCGGGTGGCTTCGCCATGGGGCCACTGCAACTGACCGATATGATTGGTCAGGATATCAATTACGCCGTGACCGAATCGGTATTTCAGGCTTTCTTCCAGGATCCTCGTTTTACCCCCTCGCTGGTACAACAGGAACTGGTGGCGGCCGGGCGCTTGGGCCGCAAAAGCGGCCGTGGTTTTTATCGCTATGGCGATCATCAACTGCCGGCGGCTGAAGTTCTGCCGGAATCCACGGCGGAATTGCCGCGCAGCATCAAGCTGCATGGCGATGCCGCGGGCATGGCGTTACTGAGCGAATTACTGAGTGGAAATGCGCAGTCGATCAAACAACCTGGCCAGACCAGCGCCTACGCCCGGATTGATGAAGTTACACTTATGTTAACGAATGGTAAAACAGCCAGCCAGGTGGCCAATGAAACCGCAACTCCCGTGGTGCTGTTTGATCTCTCAGCCGACTACTCGCAGGCCCCCACCGTCGCTATCAGCTGCGCGGCGCAAAACGAGGCCCGGCACAACGCCACCATCGTGCGTTTGCTGCAATCTCTCGGCAAGAAGGTGATCGTTTTGCCGGACTATCCCGGTCTGTTGGTGATGCGCACCCTCGCCATGTTGGCCAATGAGGCGCTTGACGTGGTCAACAAGGGCGTCGCCAGTGCCGGGGATACCGACCACGCCATGCGCTTTGGCGTCAACTACCCACGCGGCCCGCTGGAATGGGGGGCGGCCCTGGGTTGGCGACAAATCCTGACCACGCTGGAAAACCTGCAAAGCCACTACGGCGAGCCACGTTACCGCCCGATGCCGCTGCTGCGTCATTACGCATCCCTCTCTTCAGGAGCCCAACCATGAACGCCAATACGCCACATGCACTGGCGCAACGCTGCGCTGAACAGATGTTTCAACAGGATACCTGTGCTCAGGCAATGGGCATGCGGGTGGATGCGGTTGATGCCGGTTTTGCCCGCGTCAGCATGACCGTCGGCCCGCAGATGCTCAACGGACATCAGACCTGCCATGGCGGCCAACTGTTCAGCCTGGCGGACACCGCCTTCGCCTATGCCTGCAACAGTCAGGGGCTGGCAGCGGTGGCCTCTGGCTGCAATATCGAGTTTATTCGCCCGGCACTGGCCGGCGACCGCCTGACCGCCAGCGCCGAGGTACGCCATCAGGGCAAAACCACCGGGCTGTACGACGTGGAGATAGTCAACCAGCTGGGTAAAACCGTCGCCTGGTTTCGCGGGCGGGCACATCGCCTCGGCCATGCCATTTTAGGGGAACAACCATGAGTCAGGCGTTTATCTGCGATGGCGTTCGCACACCGATTGGCCGCTACGGCGGCGCATTGGCCAACCTACGTGCCGATGATTTGGCCGCGCTGCCGCTGCGTGCCCTGTTGGCTCGCCACGCTCAGGTGGACTGGTCACTGGTGGATGACGTGATCCTCGGCTGCGCCAATCAGGCCGGGGAAGACAACCGCAATCTGGCCCGTATGGCGGCTTTGCTGGCAGGCCTGCCGGTGAACGTTTCCGGCACTACTGTCAACCGCCTGTGCGGTTCGGGGCTGGACGCACTGGCGATGGCGGCACGCAGCATCAAGGCTGGTGAAGCCGGGCTGGTGCTGGCCGGCGGCGCAGAATCCATGACCCGCGCACCGCTGGTGATGGGCAAAGCCGATAGCGCTTTCAGCCGTCAGGCACAACTGTATGACACCACGCTGGGCTGGCGCTTTATCAATCCACTGATGCAGGCACAGTACGGCACCGACTCGATGCCGGAAACCGCCGAAAACGTGGCGGAAAAATTCAACATCAGCCGCGCCGATCAGGACGCCTTCGCGCTGCGCAGCCAGCAACGCGCCGCCCGGGCGCAAGAACTTGGCTTACTGGCGCAGGAAATAGTGCCGGTCAGCCTCAGCGGTAAAAAAGGCGCGGTGACGTTGTTCAGTCAGGACGAACACCCGCGCGCAGACACCCGACTGGAACAATTGCAGGCGCTGAAAACGCCGTTCCGCCAACCTGGAACCGTGACCGCCGGTAACGCCTCTGGCCTAAACGACGGTGCAGCGGCGCTGATTGTCGCCTCCGAGACGATGGCCGCCAGCCAGGGGTTGACACCACGAGCACGCATCGTCGCCACCGCCACCTGCGGCGTCGAACCCGGCTTGATGGGGATCGGCCCACTGCCGGCCACCCGCAAGGTACTGGAATTGGCCGGGCTAAGCCTGGCGCAAATGGACGTTGTCGAACTGAATGAGGCCTTTGCTGCCCAGGCGTTGGCGGTACTGCGCCAGCTTGGCCTGCCGGACGACGCCCCTCAGGTGAATCCCAACGGTGGCGCTATTGCCCTTGGCCACCCGCTGGGAATGAGCGGTGCACGTCTGGCGCTGGCCGCCTTGTTTGAACTGGAACGGCGTTCCGGCCGCTATGCGCTTTGCACCATGTGCATCGGCGTCGGCCAAGGCATCGCCATGATCATTGAGCGAGTTTAACCCCGAGGCTAATAATGATGACTACCAATCCACCGCCACTCGACGCCATTGAGTTCGCCTCGCGTGATGAAATTGAAGCGCTGCAGCTGGAACGGCTGAAATGGACACTGCACCACGCCTATAACAATGTGCCGATGTATAAACGCAAGTTCGATCAGGCGGGTGTGCACCCCGATGATCTTAAACAGTTGAGCGATCTGGCGCGTTTCCCCTACACCACCAAACAGGACTTACGCGACAATTACCCATTCGATACCTTCGCCGTACCAATGGAACAGGTGGTGCGTATTCACGCCTCGTCGGGCACGACCGGCCGACCTACCGTGGTCGGCTATACCCAGCGGGACATCGATAACTGGGCCGATATCGTCGCCCGCAGCCTGCGCGCCGCCGGGGCTACGGCCAAAGACAAGGTGCACGTGGCCTATGGTTATGGCCTGTTCACCGGAGGGCTGGGCGCTCACTACGGCGCGGAGCGGCTGGGGGCCACGGTGATCCCGATGTCCGGCGGCCAAACCGAAAGGCAGGCGCAGCTGATACTGGATTTCAAACCCGACGTGATCATGGTGACGCCATCCTACTGTTTAACGCTGATCGACGAACTGGAACGCAAAATGGGCGGCGATGCCCGTGGCTGCTCATTACGTCTCGGGGTGTTTGGCGCAGAGCCATGGACCGAAGCGCTGCGGCATGAAATTGAAAGCCGCATGGGCATCAAGGCGCTGGATATTTACGGTCTGTCCGAAGTGATGGGGCCAGGGGTGGCGATGGAGTGCGCCGAAAGCGGCGGTGGCCCGACTATCTGGGAAGATCACTTCCTGCCTGAGATCATCTGCCCGGAAACCGGTATTGCCCTGCCGGATGGGGAGCACGGCGAGCTGGTGTTTACCACCCTGACCAAAGAGGCGCTGCCGGTGATCCGCTACCGTACCCGCGATCTCACCCACCTGCTGCCGGGCGATGCACGCCAGATGCGCCGGATGGGAAAAATCACCGGGCGCTCCGACGACATGCTGATCATCCGTGGCGTCAATGTGTTCCCGTCGCAGGTGGAAGAACAAATTATGCAGTTCGAACAGCTGTCGCCACATTATCAGCTGCAGGTCAGCCGCAGTGGGCACCTGGATACATTAGCGGTACGCGTAGAATTAAAAGAGGCCGCGCTCGGCCTCAGCCATCAGCAGCGCTGTGAGATTTGCCACCAGCTTCGTCACCATATCAAATCGATTATCGGCGTCAGCACCGACGTCAGCATTGCCAACTGCGGCGATATCCCGCGTTCGGAAGGCAAGGCCCAGCGGGTGGTCGACCTGCGCCCCCGTTGATTCTCTTCGCGTCACGGATGACGCCTCAAGAATTTGTGGTAATGTTGTGTCTCATCGTCAGCTAACCCATGGGAAAATATGGAACATAAACTGGATGAGTTTATCCGCCATGCTATAGACGCCCAGCCGATCAGCGGCACGTCACTGATTATCTCCCTGTACGGTGATGCGCTGAGTCATCGCGGTGGCGAAGTGTGGCTCGGCAGCCTGAGCGCACTGCTGGAGGCGATGGGTTTCGGTGACCGCTTTGTGCGCACCTCGGTATTTCGCCTGCAAAAAGAGGGCTGGCTGGAGGTCGAAAAAATCGGTCGCCGCAGCTTCTATCGGGTGACCGAACAGGGTATGCGCCAGTTCCGCCACGCCGAGTCGAAAATCTACCTCAGCGAGCCACCGGCCTGGGACGGGAAATGGGATCTGCTGTTGCTGGAAAGCGCGGAGAAAAGCGAACGGGCACGGCTGAAAAAAGAGCTGGGCTGGCTGGGTTTTGGCCAGATAGCCAATAACCTGATGGCGGCCCCTACCCATGTACAAACCGACGTCACCGCCCTGCTTGGCGAGCTTAATGCCAGCGAGCAAGTGATCTATTTTCGTGCCGACTACCCCTATAACCGCTCCGAACAAACCCTGCAGCAGCTGGTGGCCAACTGCTGGGCGCTGGGCGAGGTCGCCGCCGATTATCATGAGTTTATCGTCTCTTTCCGCCCACTAATGGCGCTGCTGCGCGAAACCGACGATGCCCTGCTGACACCCCAGCGCTGCTTCCAGATTAAGCTATTATTGATCCACTTCTTCCGCCGCGTGGTGCTCAAAGATCCGCTGCTGCCGGACGCCCTGTTACCCGTTCAGTGGGAGGGACAGATCGCCCGCAACCTGTGTATCAATATTTATCAACGGGTGGACCGCGCCGCGACCGAGTATGTCAGCGCGCTGGCGGAAACTACCATCGGCGCTCTGCCCGCCCCGGCGGCCGGCTATTACCGGCGCTTTGGCGGCCTGCCGCGCGATCCTTCACTGTAGGTCGTGTCCCACAATAGGACGTGGCACCGTCGCAGACCCGAAGGGCTGGGGCCATTTGAACGCGCACCTGTGTTACGAGCCGCTTATTTGGCCCACCAAACCTCACGACCCGCGCCTTGCTGCGCGCTCAAATGACCGCCAGCGTCGCTCACGTACTATTATGGGAAACAACCTTAGGAGTTTTTGCTATGCCCGTGTATCAGATTGATGGCCTGACCCCAGTAGTAGACCCCAGCAGTTATGTGCACCCGACGGCGGTATTGATTGGCGATGTGATCGTCGGCAAACAGGTGTATATCGGCCCCAATGCCAGCCTGCGCGGCGACTTTGGCCGTCTGGTGATTGGTGACGGCGCCAATATCCAGGACAACTGCGTGATGCACGGCTTTCCGCAGCAGGACACCGTGGTGGAACAGGACGGTCATATCGGCCACGGCGCGATATTGCACGGCTGCCGCATCCGCCGTAACGCCATGGTCGGCATGAATGCGGTGATCATGGACGGCGCGGAGATCGGTGAGAACAGCATCGTCGGTGCCATGGCGTTCGTTAAGGCCGCCGCGGTGATTGAAGCCAACAAGCTGGTGGTCGGTAGCCCGGCACGGGTATTGCGCGACCTGACCGAACAGGAACTGGCGTGGAAAGTGGTCGGCACGCGTGAATACCATGATTTGGTACTGCGCTGTAAATCTTCTCTGCAAGAAGTCGCCCCACTGAGCGAAATCGAACCGGGCCGTCAGCGCTTAAGTTTTGGCGACCACCTGATACCAAAAAGTCAGCTTTAAGCATCACAAAATACGCTATTTCGGTAAAAAGTGGTTTACAGTGATTACCCTGTTTAACTCTTTTTACCTGGACCGGAATCGATGCCAAGAACGGCCAAAACGGTTGAAGTCCCCGCCATCGGCGAGCTTGATCGTCAAGCGGGGCAGCTTAGCCTGCAGCTTGCTCAGGCGTTGCGGGCCGCTATCAACAGAGACGAACTTAAACCTGGCGAACTGCTCCCCTCCACCCGCGTGCTGGCAGGTGCGTTGCAGTTGGCCAGAGGCACGGTGCTGGCAGCCTTCGAACAGCTGACGGCCGAGGGCTTTCTCGAAGCGCAACCCGGTTCAGGTACCCGCGTCGCCCTGTCACTTCATCGCCAGCCCCCGGCACCACTCAATCCGGCTGATATTTGTGACATCCCCCTTTCCAGCCAGGCGCAGGCATTGGCGCGATTTGCCGGTCAGTTACGGCCGCTGCCGCCGATTCCCTTCACCGTCTCGGTGCCCATCAATGATACCGCGCCCGATGACGTCTGGCGTCGTCTCGGCAACCGCATCCGCGCCCGTGGGCCAGGCGCTCCGGCAGGCTACGGCGAACCACTGGGGGCACTGCCGTTGCGCAAGGCGGTCTGTGAATACGTCCGCAAATCCCGTTCGGTACTCTGTACGCCGGAACAGGTGATTATCACCTCCGGCACTCAACAAGGGCTGTATCTGGCGACGCAAATTCTGCTGGACACCGGTGACACCGCCTGGGTGGAGGATCCGGCCTATCACGGCATTACCGCCATCTTTAACAGCGTCTTCAGAGACCGGCGAATGGTCAGAGTGCCGGTGGATGCCGAAGGAATAGACGTGGTGGCAGGCAGTAAAATCGCGCCGCAGGCCAAAGCTGTTTTTGTCACGCCTTCTCACCAATACCCGCTGTGCATGCCAATGAGCATGACGCGTCGGCTCGAGCTACTGGCGTGGGCCAAAAAGCACCGGGCCTGGATTGTCGAGGATGATTACGACAGTGAAATGCGCTATTCAGGCCATCCGTTTCCGTCATTGCAGGGGTTAGCCCCGGCGAGAGTGGTCTACCTAGGCACCTTCAGCAAGATCCTTTTCCCTTCGTTGCGGCTGGGTTACGCCATCGTACCCAGGCCGCTGGTGGATGCCTTTTGCGGCGCACGCGTACTGATGGACCGCCACCCGCCCAGCGCCGATCAGCACGTGCTGGCCAGCTTTATGGCGCAGGGGCATCTGGCTCGTCATATCCGCCGTATGCGCGGCGTGTATGCGGAAAAACGGCGGGTATTAACCGCAGCCATCAATGCCCATGTTTCTGCCGAGCTGGCGACGCTGCACCCCAGCGATCAGGGCATGCATATGGTGTTGTGGTTGAAGGCGGGGCTGGACGACCAAATGGTCGCTCGCCATGCCGCCGAGGCTGGAGTAGCGGTAAGTGCGCTTTCGCCAATGTATGGCGTCGGCAGCGGGAAAAGCGGCTTGATACTCGGACTGGGCGGCTACGATGATCTGCAAATCCACCGCGCCGCCCAACGACTGAATCAGGTGCTGATGACGTTAGCCGATGCAGCAATCCCCTCTCCTTTGGGAGAGGGTTAGGGTGAGGGTGAGGGGAAATATGCAAAACCGAGACTTAAGCCCCTCACCCCGTCCCTATCCCCTGGAGAGGGGACTCACTTGAGCAATATCCTATGCCCGATTCAGCGCGAAAACCGCTTCGCGCCGTACACGCAAACCAATACCCCGGCCATCACCGCAATCATCGAAGGCTGGATGGTTTCATGCAGCACCCACGCGGCCAACGCCAGACCAAAGAAGGGTTGCAGTAGTTGTAACTGACCTACGGCGGCAATGCCGCCCAGCGCCAAACCGCGATACCAAAAGATAAAACCAATCCACATGCTGAACAGCGAAATATAGCCCAGAGAAAGCCACGCCCCTACGCTGACCTGCGGCCAACTCGCCGGTGCAGCCCAAACGGCAACCCCGGCCGTCAGCGGTAAAGCCACCACCAACGCCCAGGAGATCACCTGCCAGCCACCGAGCTTACGCGTCAGCATCGCGCCTTCCGCGTAGCCCAGACCGCAAAGCAGTATCGCCGCCACCATCAGCAGGTCACCCACCCAGGAAGCGCCCGCCCCCTGACTTAGCGCAAAGGCCCCCACCAGTAGACTGCCCAACACCGAGAACAGCCAGAAAGCGATTTTCGGACGTTCTCCTCCGCGCAGTACGCCAAAACAGGCGGTAGCCAGTGGCAATAGCCCGATATACACCAACGCATGCGCCGAGGTGGTGTGCTGCAAGGCCAACGCCGTCAGCAACGGGAAACCGATCACGACCCCGATCGCGACCATCACCAGCGGCACAAAATCCTGCCGCTGCGGCCAACATTGACGCATTAGCCCCAACGCGCCAAGCGCCAGTATGGCTGCCAGTACCGCCCGCATCGCGGTCAGGAAAAGCGGCTCAAATTCTTGCACCGCCAGACGCGTGGCGGGCAAAGAACCGCTAAAAATCAACATCCCCAGAAAGCCGTTAACCCACCCCTGTGCCGAATTATCGCTTCGGCCGACAACCTGAAATTTTTCTGTCTCACTGCTCATGGCAACACCACTCTATACCGGCGAAAGATCCCTTATTCTCCGGTTAAAGTGGTTTATTGCCAGAGCCAGATAACGACATTATCAGCAAACCACTTTACTCTAACTCCGACGTTTCCATCACTGCGGGCAGCCGCTGATGGCGGCTATAGAAGAAGTAGATGGCCACCAGCAGCAGGGTGAACGGGATACCGAACCACAGCGTCATCTTGAAAAACTCGGTGAACGCCGTCGAGATCAACAGTGCGGTCATCAGTCCGGCACCGGCCAGCGTGGTGTAGGGAAAACCCCACATGCGGAATTTCAGGTGGGTTTGGCGATGCTGACGGCGGAAAAACAGGTGAGTGACAAAAATCATCAGCCAGGTAAAGCAAGCGCCGTACACCGAAATAGACATCATGGCGGCAAAGGCTTTCTCCGGATAAACCAAGCTCAGTACGATCGACACCACAATGCCAATACACGACATCACCAATGCGCTCACCGGAATACCGCGTTTGCTGACCTGGCCCAGCACAGCCGGGGCTTGCCCGGCGCGCGACAGCGAGAACATCATACGGGTGGTGATATACAACTGGCTGTTCATCGCCGACAGCGCAGCCACCAGCACAATAAAATTGAAGATACCGGCGGCGGCGGGCAAGTGGATGACGTTCATCGCCATCAGGAACGGGCTTTCACCGGTTCCGGACTGCCGCCAGGGAACGATCGCCAGCATCAGCGCAATCGACAGCATATAGAAAATAAACAACCGCAAGATGGTGCCCTTGAAGGCAGTCTTCACCGCAATCACCGGGTTTTTGGCTTCACCAGCGGCCACTGCGATCATCTCAATACTCAGATAGCTGAAAATCGACACAATCACCGCGAACCACATGCCCTTGACGCCAAACGGGAAGAACCCACCATTGGCAGTAAAGTTGTGAATACCGTAGGCCGGGTTAGCGGAAAACACCAAAATGCCGATGCCAATGGCGATAAAGGCCGCGATGGCCACCACCTTGATGGTCGACAGCGCATACTCCACCTGGCCGAAGGACTTGACGCCAATCACATTGATGACAATTACCGCCGCAGAAAACAGCAGCACCCAGGGCCAGATCGGCGTGGTCGGGAACCAGAACTGCATATACATACCGATAGCGGTGACCTCGGTACCCACCGCCAAGACCACGCAGGACCAGTAGGAATAACGCACCAGAAAACCGAACAGCGGACTGATATAAAACTCGGCATAGTCACCGAAAGAGCCCGGCGTTGGGTGTTCAGAGGTCATTTCCGCCAGGCATCCCATCAGCAGCAACGCCACCACGCCACCGATAAAATAGCTCAGCAGGACGCTGGGGCCGGCCATCTGAATGGCATAGGCACTGCCGAGAAACAGCCCAGTACCGATCGCCCCCCCTATCGCCAGCATGGTCATCTGCCCGGCGGTGAGCTGTTTCTTCAAACCGCCCTGCCGCCGCGCAATTTCTTCAAAACCTTTCATCTGTTTCATGGCATTCCTACCTTATTCACGCAGTACGGGTGACATCCAGGATGGTGGCAGTAACGTTGGCGACCAAAAATTCCAGGCCGATTTTCAATGCTTCACGCAGCGCGAAACAACCCTCGTCCAGACCGTCACCAAACCCCTGATAGGCAATATCGAACAGCGGCAACAACCGTTTGCATCAGCGGGATCCGTCCTTGCTGATCGTAATAAAGATCGATACCCAGATTCACTTTCTGTGTATTTTCATCCTGTAAATAAGCTTCCATCAACGACATAATAGGATCGGCCGCCGAACGGCCAATGTGATTATACATAACGGTTCCTTAATTCATTATTTAATGAATTTTCGGCGGGGTGTGGTTATATATTTCAGGCGGTAGCAGTGACGGTTATTTCTATTTTCATTCCCGGCACCACCAGCTTGTCAACAATTACCGTTGAGCGATTGGGGTAAGGATAATTAAAATATTGCTTATAAATTTCATCGAGTAATTTAACGTCGCTCACATCGGTGAGATAAACAATAACCTGCAGAACATTATCGCTGTGGCTTTCTGCCGCCTTTAACGTCCGGGCCAGATTATCAAAGGTCAGGGTAATCTGTTTTTCCGGCTCGCCAGTTTCAATGCTGCCGTCCGGCCTGACCGGGCCATGGGCGGTGAACAGCATGCCACCGCCTTTGGTCGCCCAGGAAAAGGGTTGGCCAATCTCCGGTAAGCCGGTATCGATAATGGTACGCATGGTTTATTTCCCCGTAGTGGTTAACTGGCAGATCAACGCCCCATCCCTGGCAAACAGTGAATCCAGCACGTTGTAATGGTTGGCACCGTCGACCGCAACCAGGCGGGCGGGCAGCTGTTTTTCTTGTAGCGCAGCATAGTAATGCCGTGACTGGTCAATCAGTTCCGGCAGTTCAGCAGCGCCGTAAAATAGCGTCATCGGTTTAATGCGTTCAGGTATATTGCGCGCCGGACTTAACTGCGCAATTTGCTGCTGGGTCAACTGCAATTGTCGGTTAACGTAGGTGGTTAACAGGGGTTCCAGCTCGAAAATACCGCTGATCGGTAACACCACGTCGACCATAGGATGATGCTGCCAGAAACTGGCCAGATGCCCTCCGGCGGAATGGCCACACAAGTAAACCGGCGCGAGTTTATTGGGTGCCAGGCGTTGTTGAATCGCGTTTAGCGCCGCACCGGTTTGCCGACAAATATCGTCAAGCGAGGCCTGTGGTGCCAGCGTATATTCCAGCAGCACCACGTCAAAACCCAATGCCAATGGCACGGTGGCAATAAAGGCAAAGTCATCCCGGGAACAAAATTGCCAATATCCTCCGTGAATAAATATTAATGTCCCCTGATGCGTCTCGTCAGAATATAACCAGTCAAAAACTTCCCTGGGTGAACCCCCATAGGCAATATTACGTTCGCTGCGGACTTGCTGATAAACCGCCTGACTGCGAGTTTGGAATGAGTTCAGAATTTCATCCTCATTGTCCACCGTCGAACCGTTATCGTAACTGCCTGCCAAAATTTTCATATATTAAACTTCGTTTATTATTTAAGATATGCGTTAACTATTAGCACTGGGAATAATATTGTCAAGAAGGGGACAACAGCAATGCGTGCAGGGTAATATAAATCTTTTCTGCGGCTCAACAAGTTTTACCAGTGAAACTTATTGAGCCTTAATCGCTATTTTAACGGCGGCTGAATTTGCGCCAACTGACTTAATTCCTGCCAGGCATAATCCCAGAAGGTACGCACTTTTAGCGGCATGCGTTGGCTATGTTGCGCCACCAGTTGCACCGGCATCGGCAAGGGTTCAAACGCCGGCAGCAGGCGCACCAGTGTCCCCGCCGCCAGGTCGTCTGCCACCTGATACGACAGCAACCGGGCGATGCCCTTGCCTGCTCGCGCCGCCAGCAACTGGGTTTCAACGTCATTGAGCAACAAGCGCGGCGTCAGCCTTACCCTGTCACCGTTTTCCTGTGGACCAAACCGCCATTCGCGCAGCGACGCCCGCTGGGTGCCGACGATGGTGTCATGGTCGACCAACTGCGCCGGTTCCAATGGCTCGCCACGTAGCGCCAGATAGGCCGGACTGGCGACCGCCACTCGGGATACCTGCCCCAACCGACGCGCCACGCGGGAAGAGTCCTGCAAATGGCCGATGCGTACCGCCACGTCCAGCCCTTCGTCGATCAAATCCAGGTTGCGATCGTTGAGCACCATTTCAATTTGCATCTGCGGATAAAGCTCGAGAAACGCCATCACCACCGGTGCCACGTGCTTACGCCCGAACTGCACCGGCGAGGTAATACGCAGCAGGCCGCTGAGCTGGCTATCCGCCGTATCCAGTACCGCCGCCTGGTATTCATGCAGCAGTAAATGCGCCCGCTCCGCCAGCCGCAGTCCGACCTCGGTCGGGGCCAGCCGCCGGGTCGTACGTTCAAGCAACCGGGCGCCAAAACGCTGCTCCAGCGAGGCGATGGCCCGGGTCACCGCCGGGGCGGAACGTCGCAGTTTGCGACCGGCGGCAGCCAGGCTGCCATGCTGGATCACCGCTACAAAAATCGCCAGTTCGTCCAACCGATCCATAGACTGTTCCATAAAGTGAAATTATCAATTTCCAGATTGCCGGATTTCTCTCACCGACTGCAAGAGTATGCTGATTAAAATCCTTCAGGAGTGTGATTATGCAAAAGCTAAAACTTTACGGTACCCCGCTTTCCGGCCACGTCCACCGCGTGGAGTTGCTGTTGCGGATACTCGAACTACCGTATGAATTTATCCCAGCCCCCGCAGCGGTGCGCCAAAGCGAAGCCTTTCTGCGCCTGAACCCTTTCGGCCAGATCCCGCTACTGGTGGATGGCGAGCTGGCGCTGGCCGACAGCAACGCCATTTTGGTGTACCTGGCCAAGCGCTATGCGCCGGATAGCCATTGGTTACCCGAAGAACCCGTGGCGGCGGCCCAGGTACAGCAATGGTTGTCTAAAGCTGCGGGAGAAGTCCGCTATGGGCCGGCTTCCGCTCGTTTGATCGCCCAATTCGGCGTGCCAGAAGATTATCAGGTCGCGCAGGCCATCAGTGCGCGCTTCCTTCCACAAATGGAGCAGCATCTGACCGACCATCAGTTTCTGGCGACGGAACAGGCCACCATTGGCGATCTGGCCTGTTACAGCTATGTGGCGGTAGCGCCGGAAGGTGGCATTTCGCTGGCCCCGTACCCGGCAATTCAACGCTGGGTAGCGCGTATTGCCGCATTGCCGGGCTTCTTTGCCATGCCGTCACTGCCGTACCCCGTCGAGAGGTAAATCCGATGATCCCGCAGATGTTCCACCCCGATGAACTACGTGCCCAGACCCTGGCCGGATTTAACCAGGTGGGCGGCGGTATTTTCCCCAGCATGCCAGACCAGCACCGCAAGTTTTTCGAAGCGCTGCCTTACTTGTTTGTTGCCACTCTGGACGAGCAAGGTTGGCCGGTAGCTACGTTGTTTAGCGGCCCACCCGGTTTTTTGCGCACGCCGGACAGCACCCACCTGCGTATCAGTACCTCACGCCGCAACGACGATCCGGCGCAGGCAGCATTACAATCCGGCCAGCCGGTGGGAGCGCTGGGGCTGGATTTTAGCAACCGACGCCGTAACCGCGCCAACGGTGTGATCGGACGTACCGACAAAAACCGCATTGAGATCGAAGTCAGGCAAAGCTTTGGCAACTGTCCGCAGTATATCCAGCGGCGCGAGCTGTATCCGGCACCCGCCAACCCTGCGCCAATCGAACATCTCACTACGTTGGATGCGGCGGCCCAGGCGTTGATTCGCAGCGCGGATACCTGTTTCGTGGCCAGTGCCGCCCATATCCAGCAGGTGCAAGGTGGCGTGGATATTTCGCACCGGGGCGGAAAACCGGGATTTATCTATCTGGAGGGAAGCACCCTGTGGATGCCGGATTTTCGTGGCAATCGCTATATGAATACCCTGGGTAACCTGTTGGCGCAACCGCGGGCAGCGCTGCTGTTTATCGATTTTGAACGCGGGGATGTTTTACATTTGCAGGGGGAAACGCAGATCCTCTGGCAAGCAGAGATCGGCCAGGAGGTGGTAGGGGCGGAACGCTACTGGCGTTTCGATATACAGCGCGCATGGCGTTTTTCACAGGCGCTGCCGTGGCGGGGGCGTAATCTTGAGTTCTCCCCGGCAACGCTCAATACCGGGGTGTGGACGGAATAAAAAACCCTGCGTTGGCGGGGGTATTCCCACATCTGTTCTGCCTGTCTCACCTCACCCTCTCCCAAAGGAGAGGGGACGCCAGGAGTTTATACGCTATGTTCCACCGTTGACGCGGTTTGATAAAGCTGGCGGAAATAGCTCAGGCGTTCAAAGAACAACCGGCTTTGCGACTCCGACATATTACCGGCCACTTTGCCGGCGTCGAGCTCTCGCCCCTGCCACTCCATCAACGCAATGCTGGAAGCCAAAAAATCCATTTCTCCGCCGCCATAAAGATGTCTGTCCACTGATTTCATCATTTGCACACTCCTTTTAATCACATCGAAAAGGGTCATATGCCTGCTGGTTTCAGTATCGTCCCGACGGCGGATGTTTTTTGTACAGAAGGTGCTCATGGCGGCAAATTGATTAGTTGCCACGGAGCGGGCAAATAGAGGCGGAAAAGTTTGCTAGGGTAAAGGGGTGCCGTTTGGGGTAGGTCACCCTGTGTTGAATTCTGATAAGGAAGAAAACCGATGAGCAATCACTTCTCTGCCACCCTCAAAGATCCTGCGCTGTTCCGCGAGGCCAACTATATCGACGGGCAATGGCTGCCGATCAAAGGCGACCAGAGCATCAAGATCCACAATCCCGCCACCGGCGAACTGGTCGGTCAGGTGCCGGCGTTGGGGGCCAAAGAGACCGCGCAGGCGATCGCCGCCGCGAAAAAGGCCCAGCCGGCCTGGCGCGCATTGACCGCCAAAGAACGGGCCGGCAAACTGCGCCGCCTGTTCGAGTTGATGATGGAAAATCAGGACGATCTGGCGCTGATCATGACCGCAGAACAGGGCAAGCCGCTGGCGGAAAGCCGGGGTGAGATTGCCTACGCGGCGTCCTTTATCGAGTGGTTTGCCGAAGAAGGCAAACGCGTCTACGGTGACACCATTCCTCAGCCCCAGGCCGGCCGCCGCATTATCGTGCAGAAAGAACCGATTGGTGTATTTGCTGCTATTACGCCGTGGAATTTCCCGGCGGCGATGATCACCCGTAAAGCTGGCCCCGGCTGGGCTGCGGGCTGTACCGGGGTGATCCGCCCCGCAAGCCAAACCCCCTTCTCTGCACTGGCCATCGCCGTGCTGGCCGAGCGAGCAGGCTTACCGGCCGGAGTTTGCAACGTCATTACCGGCCCGAGCCAGGCCATAGGGGCGGAGCTGACCGCCAACCCGGACGTACGCAAGCTCTCCTTCACCGGCAGCACCGAGGTGGGTGCGCAACTGCTGGCGCAGTGTGCTCCGACCATCAAAAAGACCAGTATGGAACTGGGCGGCAACGCGCCGTTTATCGTGTTTGACGATGCCGATCTGGACGCCGCTGTGACAGGCGCCGTGGCTTCCAAATACCGCAATGCCGGCCAGACCTGCGTGTGTACCAACCGTTTTCTGGTGCAGGACGGCATCTACGATGCCTTCGCCGAAAAGCTCAAAACGGCGGTAGAGAAGCTGAAGGTCGGCAACGGCCTGGACGACGGTGTAACTATCGGCCCGTTGATTAACCCGGCCGCCGTGGAAAAAGTCAGCGAGCATATCGCCGACGCGGTGCGGTTGGGTGCCAAGGTTCTGCTGGGTGGCAATCCTCATGCGCTGGGCAATAACTTCTTTACGCCGACCATCCTGACCAATGTGCCACGACAGGCAAAAATCTTCCATGAAGAGACCTTTGGCCCGGTAGCGCCGTTAATCCGTTTCAATAGCGAAGCCGAAGCCATTGAGCTGGCCAATGACACGCCGTTTGGCCTGGCCTCGTACTTCTACAGCCGGGATATCGGTCGGTTCATGCGCGTCGCCGAAGCGCTGGAATACGGCATCGTCGGCATTAATGAAGGGCTGATTTCTACCGAAGTCGCCCCTTTCGGCGGGGTTAAAAACTCTGGGCTGGGCCGTGAGGGGTCAAAATACGGTATCGAGGATTATCTTGAGATTAAGTACCTGTGCCTCGGCGGGCTGGGGAGCTAACCACCTGATGTCTTTATATGGCCCGCACGACGCGGGCCAAAGATTATCATGAGGTCAACAATGGAATTCTCCGCCGCTAACAGTTTGTGAGCAACAGGACTGACATAAACTAAAAAGTCCTACAGCATCGCACGCAGGGCAAGGGTGAATGAAACAATTATTGATATGCAGCGATTGGGGAACAGATCAGCTGTAGTTCTGTGGCGTTAGAAAACCAATGTCCTGACCATCAAGAGCAACATGGATCCGCGTCCCATCCCAGGCTAATGCCAGCTCTGCAGCGGTTGCCTGCCCACTTCCCGTTTTCAGCGTAAACCCGCCCTGAGCCACCGCAGTAGTGGCCTTGCTGTAGTTACCGCCAACCGGTTTACTAATACGTACATCCGAAGATAACGGTGTATCAATATACCACGGTAAACCGGTGTACTGGCCTAAAGTCAGATGCACATCCGGCCCGCGCAATGCCGGTAACACACTGTTTTTCCCTTTTATACTCCAGTTTCCGGCCACACTTTGCCCCGCGCCCAGCAACTTCACAGGCGAATCAATCGCCTCACTGCTCTGTTCTATAGTCAAATTGCGCGGGACTTTGATAGTAGTGGCCGTAGTTACCAGGCAAACGGCCTTCGTCTCTTTAATAATCAATTCGTCAATATCACAATCGGCTGCCAGTAGAACAATTGGCAGCACACCCTCAGGTAATCCGTGAGCAAAGCTCAAGCGTCGAATAGAGCAAGGTTCCAAAATTCGACAAATCGCAGAACCGGCAGTATAAGCAGCTGAATATTCACGTACGTTAATCTCGTCGATCACCAACTGTGGCATTCGGATATAAATACTGTCCGCACTATCGACTTTTCCGATATCCAGGCGACCAATGCGGCAACGGCTCTGCTGGCCTGACGCGGTTAACGCGAAGCTATGGAAACAGGAGCGCAGAGAAACACCATCGATTAAGTTGTCTTCAGAACCGTCATGCAGTTCAACGCCACTGAGGCAGGCACCGGCAGTCACATTACGGACAACCTGTCCTTTCCCTGAAACATAAACCGCGCAAGCACGGTTATTGATCGCGCTACTGGTTGGGTTGTTTAAAAAATAGCAATCTCCCGCTTGAATGTTAATACAGGTATTATTGCTACCAGATAAAATGGCTATCCCGCTCCCCCACTGACCGCACTGAATATTCGAGATATAATTATTACTTCCCATATCTTTATCTTGCGCAACACTTAACACTGCACCGGAAAGATAGCCAGCCTCAGGCTTGTCCGAAGGAATACCCGCCCCCTGCATGCGAATATTGGTCACATTGTTATTATTTCCCTTAACCAAAAATCCATCGCCGAGGCAATAACCACAAATAACGTCGGAGATCACATTACTGTCATTATAGGTGGCGAAGAAATCATCACGGCATTCATCCACAATAATGTCGTGTGCCATCGACCGCCCCTGGAGGCTGAATCCGTCGTTAAAACCACTCAGTTGCATATGGTGGAAATAGCTACCGTCAGCGCCAGAATAACCAACATGACTTTTTACCGAATTGTAAACACTGTCGCGGTTGGCTACTCCCATCAGCTTCCCGCCAAACATTTCAACGCCGTGAAGAAAGTCATAGGCTTCTGCAGTCGACGTTTCATTGGCGAACATCGGTTTCACATGGCCCGCTTTGGCTTTGATCGTGGCACCATTTAAATTGATGGTTTTACGTGACGTCCTGCCATCTTTGATTCTGACCGTATCAGACGTCAAATAAGTGGCACCTGCCCGGCAAATCACGGCGTAAGGGGAAAGAAAACATGTAGTAAGAGGTAGAGTATCGTCGGCAAGATTATCACCACGCGCCCCATACATCGCGGGAGTAACGGTACCCGAGACGTCCAAAACTCGTACCCAGACCCAATTACCCGTTGATTTGATGTACATCCCCCCGTCATCAGTCAGCGTTGACGATTGCACCGCACTGAATAAACCGCCACCGTCCGGTAACGTCACCGGAGCATTCCAATTGGAATAATAGGAGGTCACCTCAATCAGTTCTCCGACAGCAGCCGGTACGAGGGTGCGCAACGTAGATATATCAGGACAGTTGTTCATGGCATTTACCTTATTGGATTAATGACCGACAGTCGGCTTATCCAAGGTAAATGAGAACCAACCCGCAGGTCATGAATTGGCTGTTGTGCCATCGCTGGCCAATCCTTCGCAAACCCCACTGGCACCCGGCAAGCCATATTGCCTGGAAAGTCGGGCATCATCGTTGCGCAACCATTATTTTTGGTACTGCGCGTCGCTGACCTGCTCCAACCACTTCACCGGGTAATTCCTAACGGGTGACGGGTGTTGAAGAATAGCTATGCGTTAAATCTGCTTGAGCTTATGAGTCAGATTCATAAAGCCAACAAAAAACTGCCGAAACAGCACAAGGTATGCAACGAAAGAATAACAATTAGAGTAACCTAGCCGCGCTTCAGGCGAAGCGGTTGCCAGCCTCTCAATGAACCGGCAAAACACTACGCCGAATGCAGTGCTTTTTTACTTTCGTCCCCCATGACAGAGTTTTTCAACAAGCCAAAACCAGCCCCACCATTTTAACTGCCACTGCCTTTTAGCCTTGGCGCTGGAGAGGGTTTGCCGAACGCACGGGATGGATTTTTAGGGAGAAACCGCGTGTTTTTTTGGATATGGCTTAATCTCTAAATCGGGGACTTTTCATTTTGGTAAGGATAATACTATGCAAAATAAAGCATCATTGTCGCCGCTCATCATCATCACGGCGCTATTTGCCGCGCTGAGCGGACTCTATCTGCTAGGAGGCGGCATCTGGCTGGCCAAACTCGGCGGTTCGCTGTACTACATCATTGCCGGCCTGGTGTTGCTGGTTACCGCCTGGCTGTTGGCTCGCCGCCGCGCCACTGCCCTGCTGCTGTATGCCGTATTTTTACTTGGCACCACCATTTGGGCACTGTGGGAGGTCGGCCCGGACTTCTGGGCACTGACGCCGCGTCTGGACGTCACCTTCTTCTTCGGCCTGTGGCTGGTACTGCCGTTTATCTATCACAAGCTGATTGCCAGCGGCAAGTTGGCCTACAGCGCACTGAGTATCGCGCTGGTGTTCACCGTCGCAGTACTGGCCTATGCGGTGTTTAACGATCCACAAGAGATCAACGGCACCCTTGAACCGGCCCAGGTGAAAGTTGCCCCTCAGGTATCAGACGCCGATTGGCCGGCCTATGGCCGTACTCAGGAAGGCACACGTTATTCCCCACTGAGCCAGATCAACGACAAGAACGTCGGTCAGCTCAAGGAAGCCTGGACCTTCCAGACTGGCGATCTGAAAACCGCCAACGATCCAGGGGAAATAACCAACGAAGTGACCCCGATTAAAATCCGCGACACGCTCTATCTGTGTACCCCACACCAGAAGCTGTTCGCGCTGGATGCGGCCACCGGTAAGCAAAAGTGGCAATTTGATCCTCAGTTGAAGTTCAACCCAACCTTCCAGCACATCACCTGCCGTGGCGTCTCTTATCATGAGACCCCTGCCGCCGCAGGCAACGCCACCGACGCCTCTCCGGCACAGTGCGCACGCCGCATTATCCTGCCGGTGAATGATGGCCGCCTGTTTGCTTTGGATGCCGAGACCGGCCAGCCTTGCGCCGATTTTGCCAATAACGGCGAACTCAATTTGCAAAGCAATATGCCGTATGCCACTCCGGGCCATTATGAGCCGACCTCACCGCCGGTGATCACCGATAAGGTGATTGTCATTGCCGGTGCGGTGACCGATAACTACTCCAATCGCGAACCTTCGGGCGTGATCCGCGGTTTTGACGTCAACAGCGGTAAACTGCTGTGGGCGTTTGATCCAGGTGCAGATGACCCTAACGCCATCCCGGCGGATGAACACCACTTCACACCGAACTCGCCAAACTCCTGGGCGCCTTCAGCCTATGATGCCAAGCTGGATATCGTTTACCTGCCAATGGGGGTGACCACTCCGGATATCTGGGGCGGCGATCGCACGCCGAACATGGAGCGCTACGCCAGCGGCCTGCTGGCATTGAACGCTTCTACCGGTAAGCTGGTGTGGTTCTATCAAACGGTGCACCACGACCTGTGGGACATGGACGTACCGGCCCAGCCAACGCTGGCGGATATCACCGACAAGAGCGGCAACAAGGTGCCGGTGATTTATGTGCCGACCAAGACCGGCAACATCTTCGTTCTTAACCGCACCAACGGTGAGCTGGTAGTTCCTGCACCGGAAAAACCGGTTCCGCAAGGCCCGGCCAAGGGCGACCGCCTGTCACCGACTCAGCCTTTCTCTGAGCTGACTTTCCGCCCTGAGAAAAAACTGACCGGCGCGGATATGTGGGGCGCCACCATTTATGACCAACTGGTCTGCCGTGTGATGTTCCACAGCCTGCGTTATGAGGGTACCTTCACCCCACCTTCCGAACAGGGCACTTTGGTATTCCCAGGTAACCTCGGTATGTTCGAATGGGGTGGCCTGTCTGTCGATACTGACCGTCAGGTGGCCATCGCCAACCCTATCGCACTGCCGTTTGTATCAAAACTGATCCCACGCGGCCCAGGCAACCCAATCGAGCCGCCGGTCGGCGATAAAGGCGGCAGCGGTACCGAGTCCGGCGTCCAGCCGCAGTACGGTGTGCCGTTCGGCGTGACCCTGAATCCGTTCCTGTCACCACTTGGCCTGCCGTGCAAACAGCCTGCCTGGGGTTACATTTCTGCGGTGGATCTGAAGACCAACGATATCGTGTGGAAAAAACGCATTGGTACCGTGCGCGACAGCTCTCCGCTGCCGCTGCCGTTCAAAATGGGTATGCCGATGTTGGGCGGACCGGTCTCAACCGCCGGGAATGTGTTCTTCATTGGCGCAACGGCGGACAACTATCTGCGTGCCTTCAGCGTGACCAACGGTGAAAAACTGTGGGAAGCGCGGTTACCGGCCGGTGGCCAGGCGACGCCAATGACCTATGAGGTCAACGGCAAGCAGTACGTGGTCATTTCTGCCGGCGGCCATGGTTCCTTTGGCACCAAGCTGGGCGACTATATCGTTGCTTACGCACTGCCAGATGAAAAATAATCGTCGAGTATAGCCCTATCACAGAGCACGTCATCTGGCGTGCTCTTTCACGATAAGCACCCCGCAAAACCTTTTCCGCAATAAATTTCACTTCATGCATTGATAATAGTTATCATTCTCAATATTATAACTGCGTTGGCCCCGGCAGTGGCCGACCATCATCTCGACATTAACAGGCAGTAGACTGGCGGCCGCCTTCGGGCGGCCCTCTTTGGAGACATATGACTGAACACCGCAGCAGACAAAAAATCGCTATCGTCCCCTGCATCCATAAAGGCATGGAGGAATTTGCATGAGCCAACAACCTCTGACCGCCATGCTGATGCTGGTTTATGTGCTGCTGATGGTGCCGGCGCTGTTTGCTCTCGACAACCGCCTGAGCACTACCCGCTGGGGCCAGTGCCGCCTGCTGCGCAAAACGCTGCAAACCGGGTTTATCATTGCCCTGACATTATTGTTCTTTAGCCTCATGACGTTACTGTATTGATTAATTCACCGCCGCCGGCAGTACGCCCTCCTGTTTTACCACCGCGACCTTGCCGCTCAGGGCAAAGGCCGAGATCAGGGTAAACAGCAAGGCAATACAGCCGAGGATCAGATACGAGGTTTTGAAGCCGTAGTTGATGTACATCAGGCCCGCCGCATAGGACATGCCGATGGCCGATAATACCCAGGAAGCGGCCCAGATTGGCATAAAGGCGGCGTTGAGCCAGATAAGCACCTTCACCACCTCCTTCACATCGTCCTGTTGGCTATAAAACGAGGCGAATACCCCTGCCAGCGGCGCGGTACCCCAGGCAATGACCGTTAACCCAAGGGTCGCCAGCCAGAATATGTGGCGCAACTGCCGTTCTGCCTGGGCTATCTGCCCTTTCCCCAGGCGCTTTCCGACAATAACGGTCGACGCAGATCCCAGGGCATTGCCCGGCAGGTTAATCAGTGAGGCAATTGAGAAAGCGATAAAATTGCCGGCGATAACGTTGGTGCCCATACCGGCGACAAACATTTGCGTCAGTAATTTACCGCCGTTGAACAGCACCGACTCAATGCTGGCGGGAATGCCGATCCCCAAAACTTCCCACAAAATCGTCAGTTTTAACGGACAAAAATAACTCTTCAGCGTGATATGCAGTACAAAACTTTTGGCAGGGCATGAGTCAGGCAGAGTCTATCACTCTGCGAAATACTATGTGTGACGGGGATCGTTGAAAGAATTTTATCTAAGTGATTGAATAATGGCGGAGAGAGGGGGATTTGAACCCCCGGTAGAGTTGCCCCTACTCCAGTTTTCGAGACTGGTCCGTTCAGCCGCTCCGGCATCTCTCCTTCAAGTGCTTGCTATCATGCCTCTTTTTGCGGCATTTTTACAGAGTTAGCCCCCAGCCGAATGTTCAAGTGACGACTTTACGAGCAACCTGATGATTAAATGGCCGTGGAAAACGCATCAACCGCAGGCGGAAACGCTTGCCCAGTGGCAGGACGCACTGGCAATTCCCCTGCTCTCTCCGCTGGATGAGCGGGAACAACAACGGCTGATCGCCGTTGCCGGGCAGATCTTGCAGCAAAAAAGCATCGTCCCGTTGCAAGGGCTGGAGCTAACCTCGCAAATGCAGGCGCGTATTGCCCTGTTGTTCGCCTTGCCGGTGCTGGAACTGGGTGCCGAGTGCCTCGACGGTTTTAATGAGATCCTGCTCTACCCTACGCCGTTTGTGGTGGAGGATGAATGGCAGGACGACTTTGGCCTGGTACACTCCGGGCCGGTGGTGCAATCCGGCCAAAGCTGGGAACAGGGGCCGATCGTACTCAACTGGCAGGACGTGCAGGACTCTTTTGATCTCTCTGGTTTTAACCTGGTGATCCACGAGGCGGTACACAAGCTGGACATGCGCAACGGCGGCAGGGCCACCGGCATACCGCCGATCCCGCTACGCGATATCGCCGCCTGGGAACATGACCTGCACGCCGCGATGGAGAGCCTGCAGGACGAGATCGACATGGTAGGCGAAGAGGCCGCCAGTATGGACGCCTACGCTGCCACCGATCCGGCCGAGTGTTTCGCGGTCCTGTCGGAGTACTTTTTCAGCGCGCCCGAACTGCTGGCCAACCGTTTTCCGGTGATGTACCAGCATTTTAGTCGCTTCTATAAGCAGGATCCGCTTGCACGTTTACAGCGGCTTCAGGCCGAAAACGGCGCACAATGCCCATAATCCAGCCCGCATTGCTCAGATGCTGAGCAGTCGCACAGAATAGGCGAATTTAGCGTTGACACATTCTGGGTGGCTGGATATGATGCGCCCCGTTCAGACAATTCCTCTGTAGTTCAGTCGGTAGAACGGCGGACTGTTAATCCGTATGTCACTGGTTCGAGTCCAGTCAGAGGAGCCAAATTCGAAAGACCCGCTTAAGGAGACTTAGGCGGGTCTTTTGCCGTTGGTCATGCCCCGCGAATGGTACCGCGCCAGACAAAATCGGCATGGTACAGCCGGGTTTCACCCGGCATCTCCTGCCCCAGTGCCGGCATCATGCTCTCTTCTTTCTTTTCTTCGGCCACCAGCCACGCAACCGAATCCTGAGCAAATATCGCCACCGGCTGGGTAAAAGTGGTGAGATGGTAAGAAGACCAGGCCGCCTGCGGAATATCGTCGTAGCCCGCAACGCAAAGATCTTCTGGAATACGCAGCCCAAAGCGATGGCGCGCCTCATCCATAAAGCCACAGGCCAATAAATCCGTAACGCAAAACACCGCATCAGGCCGCTCGCGCCGGGTCAACAAGCGGTGCGCCAGGATCTGCCCGCTCTCATAGGAGGTGGTACCGAAGCGCTCGACGCTCACCGGCAACCCCGCCGCTTCCGCTGCCTGCAGAAAACCCCGTTCACGCGCCATCAGGCTGGGCGTACCGGCCAACGAGTTGGCAAAGGCGATGCGCTGGCAGCCCGCGCGGGCAAACGCCATTACCACCCTGCCCGCCGCTTCTTCGTTATCCAGCCGGATACTGAGTGAGCCGGGCAAGGTGTCATCACGGTTAATCAGCACCAGCCGCTGGCCATGCCTGTGACACAGACGGGCAATGGCGCTGTCGGGCATGCCGGATAGCACAAAGGAGGCATCCGCCCGAAAGTTTATCGCCTGTTGCAGCGCCTGGGAGACGCTGTCATCGGAGCGATCGGTGTTAATCAACATGGCTATTTTGCCCGCATCCTGCAAATGTTGAGTCAGCAAACGCACCAGGCTGGCTCGGTAAGGGGTCGCCAACTCTGAAACAATCAGGCAAACAATGCCGCTGCGGTTACGTACCAATCCCCGAGCCAAATGATTAACGTGATATCCCAGTTCTTCAGCCGCCCGCATCACCTTCTCGCGGGTCGCCGCCGACACGCTGGCACCAGACGTATAAGTCCGCGAGACCGCCGATCGGGAAACCCCAGCCAATTCCGCCACGTCTTTCGCACTGATCATCGCCTTGTCCGCCGCCATCGTCATATCCATCCATTTTCTGCTCTACGAAAAGTTTGCCGCACTTTGCAAAGCTGTGCAAATTTTTATCGGTTAAAATTTTTCATTTTTGTGACGAGAAGGTTGAATTGTTTCATTCCACGATTGACAGCACAATTTTTATCCTCTAGTTATTTGCACACACGTGCAAAAAGAATAGGCGACAACGTATCGCCACCCTACACAACCAAGGAGAACACCATGCATCGCGTTACTCTGATAGCGGTCCTCGCCGCTGGCTCTGCACTTTCTGCTTCACCTGCTTTCGCCACTGGGAAATTGAACATGATCTGCTCCGCCGATGTGGTGGTCTGCGAACAGATGACCAACCTGTTCGAAAAACAGCATCCGGATATCAAAGTCAGTATGGTGCGCCTCTCCGCCGGAGAAGCCTACGCACGTATTCGTACCGAAGCACGCAACCCACGCACCGATATTTGGTGGGCAGGCACTGGCGATCCGCATATGCAGGCCGCGGACGAAGGGTTAACCCAGCCTTATAAATCCCCGTTGCTTGATCAACAGCACGACTGGGCGCGTAAACAGGCGGAAAGCGCCGGTTACCGCACCGTGGGTGTTTATGCCGGGGCGCTCGGTTGGGGTTATAACACCAAGCTGTTGGCGGAGAAAAAACTCAAGATGCCCGCCTGCTGGAGTGACCTACTGGACCCGGTCTACAAAAGCGAGATTCAGATGGCTAACCCAAACTCCTCCGGCACTGCTTACAACACCCTCGCCACGCTGGTGCAGATCATGGGCGAAGAGCCGGCCTTCGACTACCTGAAAAAGCTCAACGCCAATATCTCGCAGTACACCAAATCCGGCTCGGCGCCGGTGAAGGCAGCGGCACGCGGCGAAACCACCGTCGGTATCGTGTTTATGCATGATGCCGTCGCGATGCAGGTCGATGGCTTCCCGATCAAAGCCGTTGCCCCGTGCGAAGGCACCGGTTTTGAAATTGGCTCGATGTCGATCGTCAAAGGCGCACGCAACCTCAATGAGGCCAAGGTGTGGTACGACTGGGCGCTCAGCGCTGATGCGCAATCGCACATGAAAGACGCCAAATCCTTCCAGTTGCCGTCGAATCGCAACGCGGCGATTTCCGAATATGCGCCACGCTTTGAGAACATCAAACTGATCGATTACGACTTTAAAACCTACGGCGCGACAGAAAAACGCAAGGCACTGCTCAGCCGCTGGGATAAAGAGATCGGCGCCAGCGCCCAATAATTCACGTCCCTTTCCTCCCTAATGTGACGCGCTCTGCGACAAACCGGGCGAGGTAACTCTCGCCCATGCAAAGTGCGGTGACGGAAATATGAACTCTCGAGGTTACGATGAATGCTCAAAACCGCCGCCTGGACGGGGCCCTCGTGCTGGGCGCACTGGCCGTATTGCTACTGCCCTGGTACAGCCAGGAAGCCGGGTTCTTCGGCTTTGGCTGGCTGAGTACGCTGTGGTGGGATCAGGCCAGTGCGCCCGCGCTGTGGCAAATACTGACCTTTCAACGCCCCTGGCTGCTGATTGCCCTGCTGATGCTGCTGGTTTGCGCGCCGACACGCCTGCTGGCGGTGGGCCGCCTGCGCTCGCAACTGTTGATGTGCGCCAGCGTCGTCGGCATCCTGTTTTTACTGTTTGAAGGCCACGCCATCGGCTACAGCGGCTGGAACTGGCAGTGGAGCGAACAGCTGTTTGGCACGCTCAGCGACGGCCAACCTGCCTTTGGCGCCGGTGCCATTTTGCTGATCACCACCTTTTTACTGCTGTTCTCTTTCGCGTTGGCCGAGCGCGGCGTATTGAAGGGGGATGCCTTTGTGGTGGCAGCCATTGTGCTGCTGGTCGCATTGGTGACCACCTTCGTGCTTTATCCGGTACTGAGCATGTTTGTCTCCTCGGTACAGGACGCGGACGGTTCGTTTAAACCCGATGGCCTGATCGCCAATATGCAGGATCCGGCCATCTGGAGCCTGGGTTGCCTGAAAGGCGGCAGTTGCGGTACCGCCTGGCGCACCCTGACCCTGGCGTTGATGACCGCCAGCGGTTCCACGCTGCTCGGCCTGGCTTTTGCCTTGGCCGCCACCCGCACGCCACTGCCATTTAAAAAAGGGCTGCGCCTGCTGACCGTGCTGCCGATCATCACGCCGCCGTTTGTGATCGGCCTGGCGCTGATGCTACTGTTTGGCCGCGCCGGCGTGGTTACCGAACTGCTCGCCAGCCTGTTTGGCATCGAGCCAGGCCGCTGGCTGTATGGCCTGACCGGCATCTGGATAGCGCAGGTGCTCTCCTTCACCCCGATAGCCTTCCTGGTGCTGATTGGCGTGGTCGAAGGAGTCAGCCCCTCGCTGGAAGAAGCCTCACAGACGCTACGCGCCAACCGTTGGCGCACCTTCCGCTATGTTTCACTGCCGCTGATGGCCCCCGGCCTGGCCAATGCCTTCCTGATCAGCTTTATCGAAAGCATGGCGGACTTCGGCAATCCGATGGTGCTGGGGGGCAGCCACGGCGTGCTGTCGACCGAGATCTTCTTCTCGGTGGTGGGCGCGCAAAACGATCCAAGCCGTGCCGCCGTACTGGCGATCATCCTGCTGTGCTTCACCCTTAGCGCCTTTATTTTGCAGCGTCTGTGGCTGGCGGGGAAAAACTTCGCCACCGTCACCGGCAAAGGGGATTCCGGCACCCACTGCGGGCTGCCACGCGGCTTGCGCTATGGCGTGTACGCGTTAGTAATCCCCTGGGGTCTGTTCACGCTAGTGGTCTACGGCATGATCCTGATCGGCGGTTTTGTCCAGTCCTGGGGGCTGGATAACAGCCTGACGTTGAGTCATTACGCCCGCGCCTTCGGTTTCCAGTGGAACAGCGGCCAGATAGTCTGGACCGGCGTCGCCTGGAACTCGTTCTGGACCACGCTGGAGATCGCCCTGATCGCCGCGCCGCTGACCGCCATTGTTGGCCTGCTCACCGCCTGGCTGATCGTGCGGCAGAAGTTTGCCGGGCGCCAGACCTTCGAGTTTATGTTGATGCTCAGCTTTGCCATTCCCGGCACGGTGATCGGCGTCAGTTACATCATGGCGTATAACCTGCCGCCGCTAGAGATCACCGGCACCGCACTGATCCTGGTGGCCTGTTTCGTGTTCCGTAATATGCCGGTCGGCGTTCGCGGGGGCATCGCCGCCATGAGCCAACTGGATCGCAGCCTGGATGAAGCCTCGCTGACGCTACGCGCCAGCAGTTTCCGCACCCTGCGTAAAGTGATCCTACCGCTGCTGAAACCTGCTATCAGCGCCGCACTGGTTTATGCCTTTGTGCGGGCCATTACCTCGATCAGCGCGGTGATTTTCCTGGTCAGCGCCCAGTACAACATGGCCACCTCCTACATCGTCGGGCTGGTCGAAAACGGGGAATACGGCGTGGCTATCGCTTACTCCTCGGTGCTTATCGTGGTGATGCTTGCGGTGATCCTCAGCTTCCAGTTGCTGGTGGGCGAACGTCGTCTGCGCCGCGCAATAACTGCTACCCCGCCGGTGACGCCACCCGCGGCCTTACCTCAGGAGAATGCCTTATGACTGCCATTCGCTCCGGTTCGGTGGTGTTTGAGAACGTCACCAAACAGTTTGCCGACTTCACCGCCCTGCCCGGCCTTTCGCTCACCGTCGAACCCGGCACGCTGGTGACGCTGCTCGGCCCTTCGGGCTGTGGCAAAACCACCACCCTGCGCCTGCTGGCCGGCCTGGAACACCCCACTTCAGGGCGTATTCTGATCGGCGGTAAAGACGTCACGCATCTGCCGGCCAATGAGCGCGACGTCGCCATGGTGTTCCAATCCTACGCGCTGTTCCCGCACATGAGTGCGCTGGACAACGTAATGTACGGCCTGCTCGCCAGCGGCCTGCCGCGTAAAGAAGCGCAGGATCGGGCGCGTGAGGGCTTAAAACTGGTCGGCCTGGAAAACATGGGCCAACGCCTGCCCGCCGAACTCTCTGGCGGCCAGCAGCAGCGCATTGCCGTGTCGCGTGCGCTGGTTTTGGAACCCCAGGTGCTGCTGCTCGACGAGCCACTGTCCAATCTTGACGAACGGCTGCGCCGCAGGGTACGTACCGAGATCCGCGACTTGCAGCAGCGCCTTGGCTTTACCGCCGTGTATGTCACGCACGATCAGGAAGAGGCTTTGGCGGTCTCCGATAAGATTATCGTCATGAAAGAAGGGCATATTGCCCAACAGGGGGCGCCACAGGAGCTCTATCACTCGCCAGCGTCGGTATTTATCGCCGACTTTATGGGCGAAGCCAACATTCTACCTTGTGACATTGAGCGGGTGGATGACGGCGAAGCGCTGATCACCCTCGGCAGCCGTCAATATCGGGTGCCGGGCGCTAAAGCCCGCCCCGGTGCCGCACAGCTTTCGGTACGGCCACAGTTTATTACCCTGCAGCCAGAGCAAACCGGGGCATTAAACGGCGAAGTGACCCACAGCGCCTGGCTGGGCGACCATATCGAGTATGAAGTGAAAACCGACCTCGGCGCGCTGTTTATTGTCGATGTGCAGATGGAACGCCAACTGACGCCGACCACCCGCGTGGCCATTGATTTCAAATCTCAGGGACTGGCGCTGATTGCCCAGTGAGCCTCAAAATATTAAGGATCTAAAATGAATGAGCTGATTTCCCAACGCCTGACGCTAGCCGAACAGGCTGCGCGAGCGGCCGGCGACAAAGCGCTGGACTACTTCAATCGCCGCGAAAGCCTGGTGATTGAAACCAAACGCGATGCGCAGGACGTGGTATCGATAGCCGATCGCGAAGTTGAATTACTGATCCGCGAGAAAATCGCCCAGCAGTTCCCGAACGACGGTTTTTTGGGGGAGGAGTTTGGCCTGCAGCCGGGTGACTCTGGCTACACCTGGGTGGTAGATCCGATCGACGGCACCAGCCCTTTCGTTAACGGTATGCCGAACTGGTGTGTGTCGATTGCGGTTATTCATCAGGGTGAGCCGGTGATCGGGGTGATCGTCGCCCCTTGTCAGCAAGAGTGCTTTGTTGCGGCACGCGGTGCAGGTGCCACGCTTAATGGCAAACCGCTGCGGGTGGATCCACAGCGCACCATGCAAAACCACGTCACCGGTTTTGGTGCCAACAGCTATGTCACGCCCGAGCGCGTTGGCGAAATAGCCGCCGCGATCACCGCGGTGGGCGGCAATTTCTTCCGTAACGGTTCCGGTGCCATGATGCTGGCCTGGGTTGCCGCAGGAAGACTGGTGGGTTATTACGAGCCTTATATGCACGCCTGGGATTGTCTGGCGGGTTACTGCCTGGTCAATGAAGCCGGTGGCTGGACCCATACATTTAATACCGACGGGGAACATCTGCTGCGCGGCGGGCCGGTGCTGGCGGTCGCGCCAGGGGCCAAACAAGATTTAATGCAGATCGCGCAACTGTAATTTGGCTGGGTTCAGCATAGGGGCGCAGCATGCAGCGCCCCTGAAACTGCTGACAAAGTCCATTGCGGTTAAAAGCTCTGATCTGAGGGCTAATAAAAACAAAGGATTATATCTTCTGATTTACCCCAAACATCCGAAAACCACGTTTTTCGGGTGTTTGTCATCAATCTGAGGGGCGCAGCATGCAGCGCCCCTACTCTTCTACAAACCGCGTTTTTCCATCAAAACCGCCAGATCGACCAGACGGTTAGAGAACCCCCACTCGTTGTCGTACCAGGCGAGGATCTTGACCAAATTACCGCCAATCACCAGCGTGGAAAGTCCATCAATTACCGACGAACGCGGGTCGCCTCTATAATCACTGGACACCAAAGGCTCATCGCTGTAGCCAAGAATATCCTTGAGAGGGCCGGATTCGGCAGCCTGGCGGAAAGCCGCGTTGATCTCTTCGGCCGTCACTTCACGTTTCAGCGTGACCGTTAAGTCCACGATAGACACTACCGGTACCGGCACCCGCAGCGAGTAACCGGTCAGGCGACCGTCCAGCTCTGGGATCACCTTGCCGAGCGCTTTGGCGGCGCCGCTGGAATAAGGCACAATCGACTCCGCTGCGGCACGGGCACCGCGCAGGTCTTTTTCCGGTTGGTCATGCAGCGCCTGGCTATTGGTGTAGGCATGGGTGGTATTCATCAAACCGTATTCAATACCGAATGCCTGATGCAATACCTGGGCGGCAGGGGCCAGGCCGTTAGTGGTACAGCTGCCGTTGCTGACCACAAAATGTTTGGCCGGATCGTATTGCTGATGGTTAACACCCAGCACCAGCGTAATATCATCGTCCTTGCCCGGTGCCGAGATAATGACTCGCTTTGCACCGCCTTGGGTGATGTGCACTTCGGCCTTGGCTTTGTCGGTGAAGAAGCCCGTCGCCTCAATCACCACCTCAACCCCCACGCTGCTCCATGGGATAGCAGCCGGATCTCTTTCGGAGAAAACATGAATCGGCCGACCATCGAGCAGCAACTGGTTCTCACCGGCTTCGACGCTGGCTGCCAGAGTGCCTGAAAGCGAATCGTATTTCAGCAGGTGCGCCAGGGTTTTGCTGTCGGTCAAATCATTGATTGCCACCACCTGAAAATCACTGCGCCCTAACGCCGCACGCAACACGTTCCTGCCGATCCTGCCGAATCCATTAATGCCCACTTTGACCATGATCTACTCCTTCATTATTGGCTCTGTCACCAATTTAAACCGGGAGAGAAATGACGAAAAGGACGTTAATAGATCAATTTAGGCCAATGTGCGGGAATGAAAACGCTCGCGGTACTCGGTAGGTGAGAGCTGCAAATGCCGCTCAAAAACGCGCCGCAGATTGAGGCCATTACCAAACCCACAGTTGATGGCGATTTGCTCAATACCTTCCGCACTCTGCTCCAGGCGTTGCCGGGCCAGATATAAACGCCCTTCTTCGACAAATTTGGCAGGAGAGAGCCCGGTCTCACGCGTGAACACCCGGGTAAAATTTCGCGGACTCATGGCGACCCGTTCCGCCAATTTCTCTACGGAAAGATCTTCCGCCAGGTTTTCCAGGATCCACGACTGGAGATCGCGGATTGGGCCAGGGGTTTTAGCCTGATTTAAAGGGTAACGGCTGAACTGCGCCTGGCCGCCGGGCCGACGAAGGAACATCACCAGATCTTGCGCCACTTCGCGCGCCTGAACAAAACCATAGTCGTCTTCCACCAGCGCCAGAGTGAGATCGAAGCCGGAACTGACCCCGCCGGAAGTCCAGACAGAGCCATCCTGCACGTACAACGGCCCATTTTCGACCTGCACTTTTGGGAAACGCGTCTGCAAGGTTTCCAGCAAGCGCCAATGGGTGGTCGCCCGGCGTCCATCCAGTAAACCGGCTTCGGCCAGCAGCAACGCCCCACCGCACACCGACGCAATACGTCGCGCCTGGGGTGCGGCACGCCGCAGCCAGTCGACAACGTAGGCACTTTCTTCTTCGGTCGCGCCTTTTCCGGTCACTATGATGGTGTCGCGTTCCTGCTCAGGGTCGAGATCCGAGAGACGATGGTCGGCCAGCAGATTCAAACCGGACGAACCATGGACTACCCGGTGAGATTGCGTGGTGGCCAGCGACATCCGGTAGAGCGGAGCATCGTTGGGCCTCAAGCGATTGGCTTGCATCAGAATGTCGGCGATGCCTGCCGACTCAAATAACATGCCCCCTTCGGGGACGATAATCAGAAAGTTATGCATGTCCTTAAAATACAAAATGAGCAAAATAAGTCAATCCCGCCTCCATAGAGGCTGGCAGGCTTTGGGTTAGCAACCTATCAGCGCCAGTCCAGCGCCGGTGCAATATGCTTGAGGATCGACTCAATCACATGGGCGTTATAGTCCACACCCAACTGGTTTGGCACGGTCAATAGCAAGGTGTCCGCTTCGGCAATGGCTTCGTCCTGCGCCAGCTGTTTGATCAACAGTTCCGGCTCGGCGGCATAACTGCGGCCGAATATCGCCCGGGTCTGATCGCCGATGTAGCCCACCTGATCGCCCTCCTGCCCGCTGTTGCCAAAATAGTTGCGATCCCGCTGATCCATCAGCGCAAAGATGCTGCGGCTGACCGACACCCGCGGCTCTCGTTTATGCCCTGCCAGCTTCCAGGCCTCGCGGTAAGCGCGGATCTGTTTGGCCTGCTGCACATGGAACGGCTCGCCGGTTTCGTCGTTTTTCAGCGTCGAACTTTGCAGGTTCATCCCCAGTTTCGCGGCCCAAACTGCCGTGGCGTCTGAGCTGGCCCCCCACCAGATGCGATCCCGCAGGCCGGCGGAGAAAGGTTCAACGCGCAGTAGGCCGGGAGGATTAGGGAACATCGGTTGCGGGCTGGGTTCGGCAAAGCCTTCGCCACGCAGCGCGTCCAGCAGCACTTCGGTATGTCGACGGGCCATATCGGCTTCGGTCTCGCCGTCGGCAGGCGTGTAGCCAAAGTATCGCCAGCCATCAATCACCTGCTCGGGAGAACCGCGACTGATGCCAAGCTGCAAACGTCCACCTGAAATCAGGTCGGCGGCTCCGGCATCTTCAACCATATACAGCGGGTTTTCATAGCGCATGTCGATCACACCGGTACCAATCTCAATACGCTGGGTTTTGGCACCGATGGCAGCCAACAGCGGGAATGGCGAGCCAAGCTGGCGGGCAAAGTGATGCACGCGGAAATAGGCTCCATCCGCCCCCAGTTCTTCTGCCGCGACGGCAAGATCGATCGATTGCAGCAACGCATCGCTGGCCGAGCGGGTGCCCGACTGTGACGAAGGCGTCCAGTGGCCAAAAGAGAGAAATCCAATTTTCTTCATGGGTAGTGTCCTTAGGTTCAATTATGACCGGATTACAGTGACAAATATGCCCCCTGTCAGGCCAGAAAAATTGTCTTCGACCGCACTAAACGAACCGTTTTTGGCAGAGAAATCCCTCCGGACTTCCCCCCGCCCAAGCATTGTAATCAAAAAGTAAATATCGTATAACAGGCTCCTCCGAGGGGTGTCCTGTAATGGGCTGAGATGGCGCAAGCCGAACCCTTTGAACCTGATCTGGGTCATGCCAGCGAAGGGACGGGTCGGCAATCACGCTATCAGTCATTGCCTGTTCATACCTCAGCGCGCCCGGATCTCCACTTACTTTTGGAGGTCCCATGTTTACTCCCCAATTCAACGACGGTCTTTACGGACAACTGCGCCTGCACGCCGGTAGCCACTGGCAGGACTATGTCGCTCACCCCTTTATTCAGCAACTGGCCGCCGGTACGCTGCCCGAACCTGCTTTCCGCCGCTATCTGACCCAGGACTATCTGTTCCTGATCCACTTTGCCCGCGCCTACGCCCTGCTGGTCAGCAAACTGCGCACCCTGCCGGAGATGCGCACGGCCACCGCTTCGCTCAATGCAATCGTGGCCGAGCTGCCTTTGCATCTGGCCTATTGCGCCGACTGGGGCCTCAGCGAGCCGCAGATTGCCGCCGAGCCAGAAGCCGCGGAAACCCTCAATTACACCCGCTATGTGCTCGATATCGGCCATTCCGGGGATGCGCTCGACCTGCTGGCGGCGCTGTTGCCCTGCGTCGCTGGCTATGCCGAGATTGGCCTGCGACTGCTGAACGATCCTGCCACGATGATGGCAGGCAACCCCTACGCTTCGTGGATCCGCAACTATGGCGATCCGGGCTACCTGGCCGGGGTGCAGGCCGCACTCGATCTGCTGGAAAACGTCGGCCGCCAGCGCGGTGCAGAAAGCCGCCTGGGTGAACTGTCAGCGATTTTCACCACCGCCACACGGCTGGAATCCGCCTTCTGGCAAATGGGGCTGAATGCCCAATGAGTATAGTCAACGCACAGCACCATGGCGTGCGGCCGGGTATTCAGGTGCGGGATTTAACCCTGCGCTTTGGCCAACAGGTGATTTTCGACCGACTTAGTTTCGATATCGCAGGCGGCAACTTTGTTGCCCTGCTCGGTGCCAGCGGTGCGGGCAAAACCAGCCTGTTGAAGATTATTGCCGGGCTGGTAAAACCCACCTCCGGCTCGGTTGCCGGCAGCGATGGCCTGCCGATTGCCGGGCGCATCGCTTATATGGGGCAAAAGGATTTTCTCTACCCGTGGCTGACCATTGACCAAAACATCAGTCTCGGCGCGCGGCTGCGCGGTGAAAAGGTCGACCGGTCCTGGGCCGAGCACCTGCGGGAACGCGTGGGGCTGAGTGGTTATGGCAATGCCTTGCCTGCTGCGCTGTCCGGTGGCATGCGCCAGCGTGCCGCCATCGCCCGAACCCTGTATGAACGCCAGCCGATTGTGCTGATGGATGAGCCTTTCTCGGCGCTGGATACCATCACCCGCGCCATGATCCAGCAACTGGCCGCCGAACTGCTGGCGCAGCACACCGTATTGCTGATTACCCACGACCCAATGGAAGCCTGCCGTCTCAGCCATCATCTGCTGGTACTGTCCCGCTATCCCGCCGGTATTGACGATAGCCATGTTATCGAAGGGTTTCCGCCGCGCGCACCGGACGATCCTCAACTGCTGAAAAGCCAGAGCGAGCTGTTGTTGCAGCTGGTGAGGGCCGCCGGATGAAACCCCAGATTGAAAGCCGTCTATCGCGGATGCGTCGCAGCCTGACGGTGTTTGCCGGTCTGCTATTGCTGTGGGGACTGGTCACGCTGGGCGATATTCCGGCCTTTCTGCTGCCTTCCCCCTCTTCAGTAGCGCAGGCGCTGTGGAACGACCGGGCTTATCTCGGTTACCACACGCTGATCACCGCCGCTGAAATTGCCTGCGGCCTGCTGGCCGGGGTATTGCTCGGCACCGTACTGGCGCTGTGCATGATTTATTCCCCGCGGCTGCAACGCTGGCTAATGCCGCTGGTGCTGACCAGCCAGGCAATCCCGGTGTTTGCACTGGCCCCGCTGTTGGTGCTGTGGTTCGGTTTTGGCATCAGCGCCAAGGTGGTGATGGCCGTGTTGGTGATCTTCTTCCCGGTCACCTCAGCCTTCTTCGACGGACTGCGTCGGGTCAATAACGATTATCTCGATTTGGCCCGCACCCTGCGCGCTTCTCCCTGGGCGCAACTGCGGCACGTGCGGCTGATGGCGGCGCTGCCGGCCTTGGGTTCCGGGCTGCGCATGGCCGCCGCCGTCGCCCCGATCGGCGCGATCATCGGTGAATGGGTCGGCTCGGCGGAAGGGCTGGGGTACGTAATGCTGAACGCCAACGCGCGCATGCAGACCGACGTCTGTTTTGCCGCGCTGTTTATTCTGGTGCTGATGACCGTCCTGCTTTGGCTAACGGTGGACGCGCTGCTGCTGCGCCTGATTGACTGGGCGCCGGAAAATGACTGTTAACAAGGGATCGACAATGATTAAAAACACCCTGTGCGGACTGATGCTCTGCACTACGCTGGCCGGGCAAGCCACCGCCGCAGAAAAACTGACGCTGGTGCTTGACTGGTATATCAACCCCGATCACGCGCCGATTATGGTGGCCGAGCAGATCGGCGCCTTCAAGGCAGAAGGCCTGGACGTCAAGATTGTACCGCCTTCCGATCCGGCGCTACCACCACGGTTGGTGGCGGCAAAACAGGCCGATCTGGCCATCACCTATCAGCCGCAGTTGCATTTCTTTGCCGATCAGGGCCTGCCGCTGATGCGCGTGGGTACCCTGATTGATTCACCGCTCAATACTGTGATCACGCTGGATAAAAGCATCACCAGCCCGGCGGGGCTGAAGGGCAAGAAAATCGGTTACTCGGTCAGTGGTATCGAGCAGGCCACGCTGGCAACCATGTTCAAGCATGAACACCTCAACCCTGATGACGGTAAGTTGCTCAACGTTAATTTCCAGCTGACCAGCGCCCTGCTGGCAGGTCAGGTTGATGCAGTGATTGGCGGATACCGTAATATCGAGGCGCTGGAGCTAAAGTTGCAAGGCAAGGATCCGGTGGTGTTTAACGTGGAAGACTACGGCGTTCCGGTGTACGACGAACTGATTATCGTCGCCAATCGCGACGCGGTAGGTGAGCCGAAAATCAAAAAATTCCTCACGGCGCTGAAAAAAGGCAATGATTACCTACAGGCTCACCCACAGGAAAGCTGGCTGGCATTCGCCAAGGCACACCCGGAACTGAATACCGCGTTGAACAAACAGGCCTGGCAAGCCAGCCTGCCGCTGTTCGCCCGCGATCCGGCCAGGCTGGATAAAACGCGCTATCAGGCCTATGAACAGTTCCTGTTCGACAATAAGCTGATTAAGAAAATCACCCCGGTAGAGCAGTATGCGGTGGAGCTGAATTAAGGGAGCGCATTATTGGTCTGCTTCCCCTCCCCCTGACCCTCTCCCCAAGGAGAGGGCATATTTCGCGTACTGCTGCTCACAGACGTGATTGGTGTCACAGTAATGTCACAAAAAAACACCAATCGCACTCCGCCGCTGCTGGGCAGTACAAACACGCATTGACCCTGATGCTTTCAATGCGCTATACCCTTCCTCTTTCGCGCTGTGCGCGGATCAACGACGTTTGTCAGAGCAGCTAAGTTTTTCTTTTTAATCAGACAGGGTACGGTGGATGGTTTCAGCATTAATTTCGTTTGCACTTTTTTTAGCCTCAATTCTCATCTACCGGACCCGGGCCGCCGCCAACCGCTGGTGGCTTGCCGCCCTGCTGACGCTGCTGGGCAGCTATCTGATCCTTAACGTGGTGCTGATCGCCAGTAACTACTTTACCGGCGATGGTATTACCGATGCGGTACTCTACACCCTGACCAGCAGCCTGAAAGGCGCCGGCGTCGGTAAATACCTGCTGCCGTTTATCGGCCTGTTGGCGGTGCTGGCGCTAATCTTCGCCGTGCTGACCTGGAGCCTGGTGCGGCGCAAGGCAAAAAGCAGCAGCAGGGTTTATAGTGTGATCGCCGTGCTGCTGGCGCTGTTTTCCGTTGGCACCACCCCGGCCTTTCAGGATATCTCCTTGCTGGTCAGAAGTCAGATTAGCGGTGATACCGCCGATTTTGATACCTATTACAAAGCGCCAAAAAAGAGCGTTCAGGGTAAAGCGCCGAACCTGGTGTATATCTATGCCGAAAGCCTGGAAAGAACCTACCTGGATGCGGATCTCTTCCCCGGCCTGACCGACGAGCTGAACCAACACCGCGCAAACAGTATCGATTTCAGCAACACCCAACAGTTGCCCGGCACCGGCTATACCATCGCCGGTATGGTGTCCTCACAGTGCGGTATCCCGCTGTTTGCGCCGTTTGACGGCAATGCCTCCAGCGCCGTATCCACCTTTTATCCGGAAAACGTCTGCCTGGGCGACGTGCTGAAATCCGCCGGCTACGACAACTACTTTTATCAGGGGGCCGAACTGGCCTTCGCTGGCAAAGATACCTTCCTGAAATCGCATGGCTTTGACCATGCTTACGGCTTTAAAGAATTGCGTGGGCAGGTCAGCGACCCGAGCTACAAAAATGACTGGGGCTGGTACGACGATACCGTGCTGGATCTGGTGTTCGACAAGTTTGTCGAGTTGTCCAAACAGAATAAAAAGTTTTCGCTGTTTGCGCTGACCGTCGACACCCATCACCCGGACGGTTTTATCTCCGCCAGTTGCAGCAAAAAGTCGTTCAGTTGGCAGAACAAAGAAAACCGCTCGCTAAGCGCGGTGGCCTGCAGCCAGCAACACATCGCGGCGCTGATCGACAAAATCAAAGCGTCCGAGTACTTCAAAAACACCGTTATCGTGGTGTCTTCGGACCATCTGGCGATGAATAACACCGCCTATGACATTCTGACCAAACAAAAACGCCGCAACCTGTTCTTTATTATCGACGGCACTCACCCGCAGACCGCGCTGCATAACGAGAAACGCAGCACGCTGGACAACGGTGCCACGGTGCTGGACGTGATGGGCGGCGATAACTACATTGGCCTTGGCCGCAGCAGCCTGTCCAGCCCAACGCTGGCCACCGTGTTCCTGAATATCGATGAGAAAATCAACGGCTGGAAACCGGCGGTGGTGAAGCAATGGGGCTTCCCGAACAGCATCAGCAACTTTAATCTGGATAATCAGGGTAGCCGTTTTAGCTTCTCGGGTATCACCTTTAAGGTGCCGTTTATCCTGAAGGTGACGGACAACAAAATTGAGCCGATGTTTAACGTTTATCTGTCCACACCGCTGAAAAAACAGCTCGCCGGTTTGGGGGCAGGAGAAAAATTCGTCTGGGTCGACAAGTGCTATGAAATTGGCCGGGTGTGGGCGCCTGAACTGGCGCTGAGCACCGAAACCTGCGTGGCCTCAGGCAATCTGGCCGCCCCACCGCAGATTGTGCAGGCCAAAGGGGGCAACTACCGTGGCAAGGTCAACTTTAGCGGCCCAGAGGCGGACAGCGTGGCCGCTTATCAAAATGCCGTCGAGCGGCTGAAAGTGGATGATGCCGCTGTTAAATATCACGCGGATGCCATCGCCTTTATGCTACCGGGCATGCCGGAGCAGGTTAAGGCGATCACCGGTGTTGCCGCCATCGAGGATTGGGGCCGCTGGTCGGACGCCAATCTGGCCCCGACGGTAAGCATCGACTACGTCGACCCACTGCCTTCGGCCTTTGATCTGGTGCTACGCGCACGCGCCTACGGCAAAAACATCGGCGAACCGATTTCGGTACGCGTCGGTGATCAGGAGCAGTTTGTGACGCTCAGCGAACAGGACACCACCGTGACGTTGCGTTTTGATAACCCTGGCGGCGCGCAGAACATCAGCATCACCCCTCCGGCACCGACCGAGCCGCAGGAAGGGGCCAGCGGCGGCTTTACGCCGAAAAAACTGGGTATTGGCCTGGTCTCGCTGAAGGTCGAACAGGCTTCGCCTTCCTCCTGATAACCACATCGCCGCAGCAGGCATCCTGTTGCGGCGTTTTCTTTTTCTTCAACAAAGCTTTTGCGCTCATCTTCGGCTAACCTGTTGCTGTGAATTGATTTCGGCATCCGCCTGCCTCCCGCCGCGTAATCGGGAGAACCAAGGAGAAAGTATGAGCAGTCAGCAATCCGGCACCGGCCTTACCCCCACGCAGGCGATCGATAAACTGGAAGCGCTGTATGACGCCTCGGTTGAAGCGCTGCGTCAGGCCGTGGGCGACTTTATCAGTCATGGCGGCCAGCCCGACATGCAAGCTCGCACCAGCGGGCTGTTTGTTTATCCGGAACTACGCGTCAGCTGGGACGGCACCTCGCCCGGGCAGACCAAAACTCGCGCCTACGGCCGTTTCACTCATACCGGCTGTTACACCACCACCATTACCCGCCCGCAGCTGTTTCGCCACTATCTGACCGAACAATTGACTCTGCTGGCGAATGAGTACAATGCGCATATCGAAGTGCGGCCGTCACAACAGGAAATTCCTTTCCCCTACGTGATCGATGGCTCCAACCTGATGCTGGATCGTTCGATGAGTGCCAGTCTGGCACAACATTTCCCTACCACCGAATTGGCGCAAATTGGTGACGAAACCGCTGACGGTCTGTTCAACGCCACCAGCACCTTCCCGCTTTCGCATTTTGACGCACTGCGGGCCGATTTTTCACTGGCGCGGCTGCGGCATTACACCGGCACCCCGGTAGAACATTTTCAACCCTTCGTGCTGTTCACCAACTACACCCGCTACGTGGATGAGTTTGTGCGCTGGGCCTGTGCCGAGATAGCCGATCCGGCCAGCCCCTATATTGCACTGTCCAGTGCCGGTGGCATCTATATCACGCCGGAAACCACCGCGCCGGATCAGGCAGTGTCTGACTTGGCCTGGAAGAACCACCAGATGCCGGCCTACCATCTGATTTCTCGCACCGGCCAGGGCATCACCTTGATCAATATCGGCGTCGGCCCGTCCAACGCCAAGACCATCTGCGACCATCTGGCGGTGTTGCGCCCCAGTGCCTGGCTGATGATCGGCCACTGCGGCGGCCTGCGCGAAAGTCAGTCGATTGGCGACTACGTGCTGGCCCACGCCTACCTGCGTGACGATCATGTGCTGGATTCGGTGCTGCCGCCGGACATCCCAATCCCCAGCATTGCCGAAGTGCAGCGCGCGCTGTACGACGCCACCAAAATGGTCAGTGGCATGCCAGGTGAAGAGGTCAAACAACGCCTGCGTACCGGGACCGTGGTCACCACCGACGATCGCAACTGGGAACTGCGCTATTCCGCCTCGGCGCTGCGCTTTAACCTCAGCCGCGCAGTGGCGGTAGATATGGAAAGCGCTACCATCGCCGCTCAGGGTTACCGGTTCCGGGTGCCTTACGGCACATTGCTGTGCGTGTCCGACAAACCGCTGCACGGCGAAATTAAACTGCCTGGGCAGGCCAACCGCTTCTATGAAGGCGCGATCTCGGAACACCTGCAGATAGGCATTTGCGCTATCGACCTGCTGCGCGCAGAAGGCGATCGCCTGCATTCCCGCAAACTGCGCACCTTTAACGAGCCGCCGTTCCGCTAGCGGCAAGCCCCGCCGCACCCTCGGTCATTTCTTGGCCGCTCGCGGTGGGAGCAAGCCTTATCGTTGCGAATTGCTGGCGGTGTAGATCACCGTATGGTTGATATTACGGTGGCCCAAATAATCCTGTATCAGGCGCGTATCCGCCCCCAAATCAGCCAGTGCAAACCCGCAGGCGTGGCGTAGAATATGCAGGTGGGTGGTCAACTCCTCTGCTGTCAAATGACGAGACGGATTTACCCACCGCCACCCAGCCGGACAGCCGTTACCAACTCAACTCAACTCAGCTAATCGAATCCGACCTGATTTATTGCACCAACGCCAGCACGCGTTTTTCCTGACTGCGGCTGGCGGCAATTGACAGCAGGATCTCTTTCACCACCAGCGCCGGGGCCGACAGAGATTGCTGGCCGGAAATGCACAGCGAAAGCGGCACGTTCAATGAAGGTACATTGATACGCGCCATCCATGCCTTGGCCGGACCAATCATCGCGCGCGCCACCGACTCGGGCAAAATGGTGGCCCCCAACCCACTGGCGATGGCCGCACTCAAGGTGCCAGGTGATTCAATTTCGCCAATCACGTTGGCCGTTAATTTGCGTATCGCCATGGCTTCGTCCACCTGACTGCGCACCACGTCCCCTTCACGCGGCAGAAATAAATTCAGCCGCGCAACGTCCAGCAGCTCAACGCTGTTGCCGGGATTTGGCACCGCACGCGTCGCCACCAGATAGAGATCTTCGTGCATTAACGCCGTGGCCTGCAAACCTGCGGGCATTTTAGCGCCGTAGATCACCGCCATATCCAGATTCTGGTTGGCGACCTGGCCGGCCAGCGCCGAGCCGATATTCTCATTCAGACTGAGCAAAATGCCCGGATGCTGCTCGCGCACTGCCTGCAACAGCGGCAACGCCAATTGTGATGCCAGGCTGCCCGGCGCCAGCCCGACGGAGACCTGTCCGCTCATCGCCTGCCCGGCACTATTGACCGCACTCTGCGCCTGTTCGCACTGGCGCAAAATGGTCTGGGCATGAGCATAAAGAATATTACCGGCCTCGGTAGGCTGTACGCCGCGTTTGGTGCGGATCAGCAACTGCTGTTTCAGTTCCCCTTCCAGCGTCGCCAATTGTTGGCTGAGTGCCGGTTGGGCGATATGCAGCACTTCTGCCGCTTGGGTCAGGCTGCCGATGTCGACGATTTTCACGAAATACTTAAGACGTCTGAAATTCATACTGCCTCCGTCATGCCACTTGGCTGGGTTGAGGCAAACCACAGCAATATCCGGGCCAGACAGGCGCGATAAGAGAAAGCGGAAACTAATCGACGGAAAAATAAGAAAAAATGATATTGGTTTTGGTAATGACGCTCCCCTCAGCGGCGGAGCCCCCCAAAGCCTGCACCAACATAAAGCATGATGGCAAAGCCTGAACCACTGCGCAGCAGTGCAGCAATAAAAGCCATAAAAAGCAGCAGGTTGAATAATCTTGCAGCAAACGAAACATCAAGGCGTTTTCTGACTTTACAAGCCTGGACCACCTCGTTATTATTCGCCCCGTTCAAACGATTCCTCTGTAGTTCAGTCGGTAGAACGGCGGACTGTTAATCCGTATGTCACTGGTTCGAGTCCAGTCAGAGGAGCCAAATTTAGAAAAGCCTGCTTTCGAGCGGGCTTTTTGCTTTTATGGATTTATCAATCACATCCAGACATCAGCTCAGAATGGCTTCCAGGCGGGCCAGCACTTCATTTACGACAGCGTCGGGTATACGTTCCAGTCGCCTACCGCTCCGGGCTCCCATATCAATGGTTCTGGGCTGGTCGCAGCGAATAACACCCGTTGTTTTTGTTCCCGAGTCGTCCAGTGAGACGGCAAAACCCGCTGTGCGGGCGAGGCTTCCACCGCTGGTGACGGGAACAACAACGGGTAGCCGGGTCAACTTGTTAAACGATGCCTTCGATACGATAAGTACCGGACGTTTTCCACTTTGCTCATGACCGGCGATCGGATCCAGTGAAACGAGCCAGATTTCCCCTCTGTCCATTTACAGGATCTCCTTGCCCATCGCGGGGGCATCAATCCATTCCCGATCCTCTTCGCTCATGTCGTCGTGCGGTTCGCACTGCGCCAACAGTTCCTCAAGCGAATAATGGGGCCGTTTCTGGGGTTCAATAATCAGGCAGCCATTATCAATGGTCATACCCACTTCGCTGTCCGTCGACAGCGCCAGTGTTTTCAACACCGCGGGAGGGACCGCCAGCATGACGGATCCGCCGACCTTTTTCAGGCGAGTTGTATACATAGAGCACCTCCGAATATTATATTTTAATATAACATCAACAGCAGACGATGCACAATTATTCATCAGATTCATTGTGGTTTCCTTAGCGTAATAATACGTGAAGAAAGCCTTAATCCATTCGTGCAAGCAGGAGCTTAGTTCGTTGCAAGAAGGCTGATAATAGAAAACTGTTTTTGCGGTTCAAAGGATTATGACGGATCGGATACACGAAATGCGGCGCAGCTTCCGCAATGGTGGCAAAGACGGTGAAATCCGTGGCGACATTAAAAGAAACAGCAAGTAATGGATGTATATGAGTAGGAATCGTAGCCATAATGGCAGCCTCCTGTAACGGGTTTAAAACCCACCACCAGAGCTTCCAATCTCATGGTGATGGACTGAAGGGGTTGGAACTACCGGCGTTACAGGCAATCGGCGCACCTTAGGGGGCACGGCTCCTTAATTTCTCAGTCGATACTGGAAAAACCACAGACCATTTCCCAATGACAACGATCTGTGGTGAGACTAAGTGACAAAAACGCGGTTCATTCGTTCTCGCCAGAAACAGACCTAGCCGAAGGCAAGCTTTTCACTCTGCGGCTGATTATCAGGCCGTATCCTGTCGCATTTTGTGCCACATTCGCCTGTGCCTGTGCAGCACTGAGTTCCGCTTTGGCCGTATCGGCTGCGGCCTTTATCTGACCGTAGGCCGATGCCGACACGGCACCCGTAGTGACCAGACTGCGCTAACGCGCCTCGTCATCAGCAGCTTGTCTTGTACGGGCCCTTGCAGCCGCGACGGCCTGTTGCTGAGCCTGTGCCTGCAGCCACCTCAGTAACTATGTTTAATTCATGATTTACTCTTCAAGATAAAAAACAAAACAAAGTATCCCTTCTACTCTAAATCACCCCCGCCCATCACAACCCCCCGACATACATCAGCAAATTAATAATTATATTAATGACCCACTCCATAAATAGAGCATTCATTGAACAGTGACTTTGGACACACAAAACAACATTAAAGTTAAAATTATGTATCACTTTGTTAGTTTTATGTAGCAAGCTAACTGAACTCTCACGGCAGGCTCGCCCCCCTGAGCTAACAAACCACCGCCGCGATCACCACGAGTTAACGAGGAAACTGCATGAAATTGTTATTTCAACCGCGTTCTGCTTTGTTACTGGCCCTCGGGTTGGGCTGCAATCTGGTTATGGCCCAAACTTTTGCCGCCGATGTGACGATCAAACGAGACACCTACGGCACCCCTCACATTTACGCCAAAGACGTTTACGGACTGTTTTATGGCTATGGTTATGCCATCGCTCAGGACCGTCTATACCAGTTGGAAATGTCCCGGCGCAGTACCGAGGGGCGTGTCGCCGAAGTGTTGGGTAAAGACTATCTGCCGTTTGATATAGGCATTCGCCAGCAGTATTTCCCTGCCAGAATCAAAGCTCAACTGGCCGCGTTACCCCAGAGCGATCGCGATATTCTCGATGGTTATGCCCAGGGCATTAATGCATGGCTGAAGAAAATCGATGCCAATCCGCAGCAATTAATGCCAAAACAGTTTATTGACCATGATTTTAAACCGGCCCCCTGGACCGACTTCGATGTGGCCATGGTATTCATCGGCTCCATGGTCAACCGATTCGGAGACTACAACACCGAGTTGGAAAACCAGCAATTGCTCGCCGGGCTGATAAAAAAGGATGGCGAGACGCAAGGCAAAGCAATATTTAACCTGTTGCTTTCTCAAGACAACCCCGGCTCACCTACCACCGTCCCCAAGGGTGAATGGCAACCTTCGGTACGCAATGGCGCCTACGTTTCTGCCCCGTCGGCTGTATCCACCCTGAACCATGCCGCTCTCCCGACAGAGGCAACGACCAACGAACAAACGCCTCGCTGGAAACCACCGAAGGAAAAAGCCTTCAGTAACATCATCGTCCTGGGCTCCCGTAAATCTAAAGGTGCCAAGAGCATTCTGCTAAATGGGCCTCAGTTTGGTTTCTATCAGCCTGCTTATACCTATTCTGTTGGGCTACATGGCGCGGGTTATGACGCGGTGGGAAACAGTCCATTTGGCTATCCGATGGTGGAGTTCGGCTACAACCGCGATATCAGTTGGGGAAGTACCTGGGGGGCCGGCGATAATGTCGATATATACCAATTGAAATTGAACCCTAAAAACCCTGAAGAGTATTTCTATCAGGGAAAATATCGCCCACTGGAAAAACGCGTTGAGACCATCGCGGTGAAGGACGGCGAAACCCGGCATTTGACGGTGTACCGAAGCGTGCAAGGTGCCGTCATCGACTACAATCCCAAACAGGGTCTGGCCTATGCCAAACGTCGTGGCTGGGAAGGCGAGGAAGTCGCCACTTTACTGGCCTGGAATAAGGTCGGCAAAGCGAAAAACCATCAACAATGGCTCGATCAGGTCCAGCATTCCGCCATCAACGTCAACTGGTACTACGCCGATAATAAAGGCAACATCGGTTATGCCCTGGGCGGGCGTTATCCAATACGCCTTAAAGGGCACGATAACCGGCTGCCTATGCCGGGCGATGGCAGCTCCGAATGGCAAGGTTTCATGCCATTTGCCACCAATCCTCAGGTCTACAATCCCAAAACGGGTTATATCGCCAACTGGAACAACCGCCCGGCGGAAGGCTTCCCCAACCCGGATGAATGGTGGTACTCCTGGAATACCGCCGACCGTATCCAGTCGTTATTCACCCGCATTGATAGTCAGCCGCGTTTTACCCCCACACAGTTATGGGATTTGCTGATGGATGCGGCATTCGAAGATCCTAACGCGCGCTTTTTTGTGCCCCGCCTGGTCAAGGTCGCCGGCAAAAGTGATAACCCGCAACTGCGCGAAGCTGCCGCCATCCTCGGCAAGTGGGACTATGAGGAACGGGATCTGAATAACGACGGTTATTACGATACCCCGGCGACACCGATCTTCCGCGCCTGGCTGCAACATATGCTGACTCTGTCGCTGGGCGGAATATTACCTGCGGAACAGGCTTCGTGGTTCCTTGATCCCGGCTACATGACACCGGGAGAGAGCACCTCGGGCAGCCAAAATATTTCGGTGGGTACCAAAATTCTTTATCAGGGCATGACCGCCGGCAGCAAGACCTCGGGCTTTGATATCTTCAAAGGCAGGGATGTCGATAGCCTGATGATGGAAGCACTGCAGCTCGCCATTAACGATCTGAAAAAATCGCAAGGCGATAAGATGACTGCGTGGCATACCAAGGTGTCAAACACCACTTATCAAACCAAAAACTTCCTGAACGTTCCGCAGGCTGGCTCAGACGAACACATACAGAATCCTCTTGCCATGAACCGTGGCACCGAAAATAACATGGTGGCATTTACCCATCAGGGAGTCACCGGTGTAGAGGTGACACCTCCTGGCCAGTCCGGTTTTATCGCTCCAGACGGGAAACGCTCGAAGCACTTTGACGATCAATTGTCATTGTTCGGTGATTTGAAAAACAAACGTACATGGCTCAGCGACAGGGATGTCCAGGCCAATTCGGTCTCACAGGAAACCATCAGTTATTAAAGCCCGATAGTGTTTGAAGCCCGGTTCATGGTTGAACTGGGCTGTCGTCAGCCTTCCGACTGAGTATGCTGGAAGGTGCCCGTTACATTAGTCTGCGAGGCATCCCGCCTTTTCATATTTTTCTCCGGTTTTTCCCCCACATTGCTTGGCTGCCCTACCGGTGCAGGAGAAAAACCTGGGGATTTTGCCGGAGCTACGCAATGTCGCCGCCTTATCCTGAAGCTTGCATTTGCCCCAGAGCGGAATAAGGTCTGAGCCCGTCAGGCCTGGTTTTACTGCTCGCGGTTATATCCGGCGCAGAAAAATTTTTCAGCCAGACGATTAGCGCCACCAGAAAAGAACTCGCTCATCACTTCCCCATTGAGACTGCACGCCCGACACAGTAACCCAGCTTCGAATGCGGCCCGGTTCTCATCTTCCAGGCGTTCAGCGCGACCAAACCGGCCATCAGCCCCTTGCCGAAGTGATTATTCATAACATCCCCTCTTTTAATAATCGATATATAAAACATTATATAACGATCGTTATGCTCATGGACATACTCACAAAGTTTTACCCCTCATACCTGACGTATAAAAAAGCCCACAGAGGGAAACTCTGTGGGCTGGAAACCATCAAGCCAGGATAATTACAGGGTAAAGTTCAGCCCTTCCACCACCGTTTTTTCCAGCGGCAAGCGCCCTGAAGGGATCTCTTTTTGCTGCAGAAACTCCGGCAGCAGGGATTTATCACCCGCTTTGCCGATCGCCACCATGCCATGCACCTGGTAGTTGTCCGGCAGTTTCAACGCAGCCTTGATTTTATCGTGGTGAACGCCGCCCATGCAGTGGGTCAGCCAACCTTTCAGATGCGCCTGCAGCGCCAGGTTGGCCCAGGCAGCCCCGGCATCAAAGGCATGGCTCGGGTTACTGACTTCCTTCTCACCGTTCAAACTGGTGGTTTTGGAGATAACCACCACCAGCGCTGAAGCATGCTGCGCCCAACCGCGATTGAACTCAACCAGGAAATCCAGATAGCTGTCCCAACTGGCCGAACCCTGCTTGCTGTAGGCAAAACGCCACGGCTGAATGTTATAGGCCGAAGGTGACCAGCGCGCTGCTTCAAAGAAGCTCAGCAGGGTCTCATCGTCGATTGCATCATTTGCCAGCGCGCGCGGCGACCAACGTTCAATAAACTGTGCATCAATGGGGTAATCAGAAACTCTTGGCTGGCTCATGGACATCTCTCTCATGGGAAGGGAATAACAACGTTATCTGATATTCCCATGCCCCACGCCAGAAGAATTTCTATTTTGTGCTGTGGCTCAGCGCAAGATTTCCAGTTGCAGCCAGGCCAGAAACGCCCGTACCGGCGGATGCCGTTCGCGCCCAGGCACGCACAGCGCGGTATATGCTGCACCCGGTACGCAAATTTCCGGCCTATAGGATGCCAGCAACCCGTTACGCACCAGGTCCGACACCATCACCGAACTGGCCAGCACCAGCCCCTGCCCGGCCACCGCTGCCTGCAAAGCATAATGCTCTTCGTCATAAGCCCGCAACGCGCTATGCCGTTGCCACCAGTCGACACCCGCAGCCTGGCACCACTGGCGCCAGCCGGTTTCATAAAGGGTGGAGTCATGCCAGTGAACGGTGATCAGCGTAGGCGCTTGTTGCTCCGTTGCACACAAATTCGGCGCGCCGTAGACGCCAAAGCTCTCTTCCAGCCGAGCGGCCTGATGCAACTTCGGGTAGTCAGTACTGCTGTAGCGAATAGCAATGTCCACGCTGGCGTCCTGCTGTAGATCAATCACTTCACCGCAGGCCTCCAGGCGTACCAGATAGTGCGGGTAGGCCTGATAAAAGCGCCCCAGGCGCGGGACTAGCCACAACGCGGCGAAAGAATGGGTGACGGAGACACACAGTGAACCGGTACTGGGTACCGGGCGTAGCGCATCCAGCGTGGTTGCCACATCGAGCAAAGCGGTGTGTACCCCAGCGAACAAACGCTCACCCTTATGGGTTAATCGCACACCGCGCGGCACCCGATCGAACAAGGCAAAGCCCAACTGCTGCTCAAGCGCCTTGATCTGATGCGACACCGCCGTCGGGGTGACCGCCAGCTCCAGTGCAGCCTGTTTAAAACTGCGCAGGCGGGCAGCGGATTCAAAGGTACGCAATGCAGTAACCGGAAGCGTGGCAAACATGATCAACCCCCATAAAGATGAATTTAACTCATCCTGAAAGAATAACCGTCATTTGTCACTGACTCTTTGAGCACCGTAAATTGGCAATCGTATATCCATGGTCAATAAAACGGAGAGTGACATGAATTCATCTCAGCACCCCAAGCGCCTTATCGTCCTGGTCGGCAGCCCACGGCGTGACGGCAACAGCGCAGCATTGGCGCAGGCCGTGATGGCAGGAGCCGCCGAGGCGGGTACCGAAGCCAGCATGCATTTTTTGGATGATTACATTAGCGGTTTTCTGGTGGACGGACGCCATGCCGCGCCCCCTGCAGACCGCTATGGCGAACTGTTTCTGGAGCACTTCTTGCCCGCGGATGCGGCGGTATTTTGCACCCCGCTATACTGGTACGGCATGTCGGCGCAAACCAAAGCTTTTTTCGATCGCTCTTTCAGCTATTACTCCAACGCCTACCCTGATGCCGAACAGGTACATCAGCGTATGAGTGGCAAACGCATCGGGCTGACGGTAGCCTCGGAGGAAACCTACCCCGGCGGAGCTATGGGGATCGTGCATCAAATTCAGGAATTCAGCCGTTACTCGCATTGCGAGTTCGTCGGGATGGTTCAGGGGACGGGCAACAATCGGGGTGAAGTCAGCCGTGATCCACGTAATCCGCTACAGGCCGCCCGCGATCTGGGCCGTGAAATTTTCACGCGTCATTATTCTGACTACCGGATGGATACGCCGCGCAGCACACAGGTTTGGCGAGATTGACTCTGCAAATGGGGTGGCTCGCTGCCCCTTTATCAAGGTTGCGCAAGCATATGTAGCAAACTATTGCCGACCATTGGCCCATCGGGACCAACATCATATGATGCAGATGCCAGACCGGCGCGCCAATTACCTCAAAGCGAAACAAGATGTCGAAACAGTGGAAAATAACATTGAAAATAAGTTTTACGGCTTCCATGCGCTGGAAGCGCAAGCGGTCAATATCGGCACCTGTGCGGCCCTGCCGCAGGCCGGATGCCAATGTGCTTTCTACACCATGCTGCGACAGGCCGGGCCGACGAAATAACCGGCCTGGATCAAACCTCAGCCCAGTTCATACTGCACAATCAACTGCCCTTTTTTCATCTTTAACCCAGTAATCTTTACCGCACCCAGCTCGCCCAGCGAATGGACATGGGTACCACCGCAGCCATAGGCGGGCAATTCGCCGAACCCTACCTGGCGCAGGCCGTCAACCGTCAGTTGTTTGCGTGGGAAATCTGCCGCAATCAGCCGCGCCAACTCCGCATGCAGGAAATCTTCATCCAGGGTTTGAGGTTCAGCGCCCGGCACGAAGGTAATGCGTCCTTCACCCGGCCAGTGGTGCGCCTTTACCGGCTGCCAGCCGCGCGTTTCACCCAACCAGCCAATCAGATGCCCGGCAGAATGCCAACGGGTGTGCAAGCGGCGCAGTTCGCCATCCACTTGCACGCTCACCGGCCCTTCTGGCAGCGGCTCAGCGGTAAAGTGCAGCACTTTTTCGCCCTGCTGCGCCACGCGCAGCACCGGGACAGTACCGAGCAGGCCGCCGTCGGCCGGTTGCCCGCCGCCCTGCGGGTGAAACACCGTGGCGTTCAGTTCTATCGCGTATCCTCCTTCTTCAACCGGGGTACAGGCCAGCACCTGTGCCTCGCCCTGTAAGTCATCGCTGTAATAATAAAGCCGTTCGGTCATGATTTTTCTCCTGGTTAGTGGCTCCATTATATTCATGCCATAATCAAAGCATAATTCATCAAAGATACAATGGACCTTTGCGCTGTGAGCACAAATCTCTCTCATGCACTGCTGGCCGAAATGGCCGTTTTTGTTCAGGTCGTGGAGAGCGGCAGTTTTTCCGCCGCTGCCCGTCGACTGGGCACTTCCCCTTCTGCTGCCAGCCGTAGCGTGGCCAAACTCGAACAGGCGTTGGCGCTGCAACTGCTGCACCGCACCACGCGTAAGCTACGCCTGAGTGAACAAGGTGAAGAGGTGTTTCTGCGCTGTCGCAGCATGTTAGACGCGGCGAACTCGGTCATGGCGTTCAGCGGCTGCGGGGCAGTGGAACCTGAAGGACTGGTCAGCGTCAGCGTCCCCAAGGCGGTGGGTCGCTTTGTGTTACACCCGCACATACCGGCGTTTTTACGCCGTTACCCCAAGGTAGACGTTCGCCTGCGGCTGGAAGATCGTTATATGGACCTGATTGACGATAGGGTCGATCTGGCGCTGCGTATTACCGAACGCCCTTCTCCCGGCTTGATCGGCCGCCAATTGATGACTATCGAACACCTGCTGTGCGCCACCCCCGGGTATCTGGCGCAACACGGCACGCCGCAGTACCCGCAGGATTTGGCGCAGCACAGCTGTATCTATCTGGGGGAAACGCCCAGCGACGCCCGCTGGAAATTCCGACGAGACGGTAAATCGGTGACGGTAAACGTACACGGGCGTTATGCCGCCAATCATACCGGCGTGCGGCTGGATGCGGTGAAACAACACATTGGCATTGGCAGCCTGCCATACTTTACAGCCAGACAGGCGCTGGACAGCGGTGAAGTAGTGCAAGTGCTGCCGGAATGGGACTTTCTCAGTAGCTACCACGGCGGCCTGTGGTTGCTGTATGGCCCCAACCAGCACTTGCCGCCCAAGCTGCGGGTGTTTATCGACTATCTGGTTGCCTGTTTGGCAAAAGAGCCTCAGTTAAAGCGCCTTACGTAGCGTGATGTTAATGCGGTGTGGCCCCACCAGCGAATGATAACCCTCTTTGATCGGCATAATACCGTGAAAACACAGCCGTGACGGGCCGCCCCACACCACCACGTCGCCGTGTGCCAAGGGGATGCGCTGGGCGCGATCGCTGCGCTGCATACCACCAAACTGAAATACCGCCGGTAGCCCCAGTGACACTGACACGATCGGTGAACCAAAATCATGCTCGTCCTTATCCTGATGCAGCGATAGCTTGCTGCCCGGATCGTAGCGGTTCATCAGGCAGGAATCCGGCACGAAAGGAGCAAAACCCGCCTGTTGCGCCGCCTCATCCGCCAGCGCCATCAGAATAGCCGGGATCGGCGGCCAGCGTTTTCCGCTGCGCGAGTCGCGTTCGGAATAACGGTAACCCCGGCTGTCACTACTCCAGCCGTTGCCGCACCAGCTCATTGCCACCGACATCACGTGACCGCCCGGCGTGGTCATATGCCGCCACGGCACCTGGGCGATCACGCCATTCACTGCCGCCAGCAGCTCCGGGCCGTGATCGCGCACAAAGCCGTGCATCACCACCGCACCAGGGGCGATCTGCTCCCGCCACGGCGGCGGCACCGAGTCTTCAAAAAGATCGACGGTCATCGCATAATACCTGTATTAATACACAGTATTTATTTTAACCCGCCACTGCCGATTGTCCAGTGTGATACGCGGCATTGTTGTCAGCACCAAACTTCACTAGAGTGGACGGCAATAAAATCAATAACTTTTCAGGACAGTCTGTGATTAAAGGAATAGCGCTTTCCGTTATCGCCTCGATATTGTTCGGCGTGATGTATTACTACACTTCCACTCTTACGCCGCTCGACGGCGAGCAGGTGTTTGGCTGGCGCACTCTACTGACGGTGCCGTTTTTGACCCTGTTTATGCTGTATTCCGCCGACTGGCGCAAAGTCTGTGAAACGCTGCACTGGATAAAACAACGGCCGCGCCGCCTGCTGTTTCTGCCGTTGAGTTCGGCGCTGTTGGGGGTTCAGCTGTGGTTGTTCCTGTGGGCGCCGCTGCACGGCAAAGCGTTGGAAGTGTCACTGGGCTATTTCCTGCTGCCGCTTACCATGGTGCTGGCGGGGCGATTGATCTTCCGAGATCGGCTTTCACTGCTGCAAAAACTGGCGGTCAGCTGCGCGATTATCGGCGTTGGTAATGAGCTGTATCAGGTAGGCGGCGTCTCCTGGGCCACGCTGGTGGTGGCGCTGGGTTACCCGGTTTACTTTATTTTGCGTCGACGCTTCGGCACCGATAATCTCGGCGGACTATGGTGTGAACTGACATTAATGATACCCGTGGCCGCCTGGTTCGCCTTCGGTGGTGATGGGCCGCTGGCCGCGCTGAGCATCAGCCCGGCTCTCTATTGGCAAGTTCCGCTATTGGGAGTGCTCAGCGCCGCTGCGCTGGTGTGCTATATCCTGGCCAGTCGTCTGCTGCCATTCAGCCTGTTTGGCCTGTTGAGCTATGTGGAACCGGTACTGTTGGCGATAGTGGCGCTGTTACTCGGCGAAAGCATCGGCCGGGACGAATGGCTGACCTATATTCCGATCTGGCTGGCGGTGCTGTTGCTGGTATCGGAAGGTGCGCGCCATCTGTTGCGTCGGCGGCGGGTTTTGTTAGGGAAGTGACAGTGTCATTTATTTATTATATTGATTTATAAAAAGATAAATGTTGTGACATCGTCACCTTGCTGCCAGTAGCGGCCGTTAAAACGGCGTCCGGCGTAGCAATGCGGCGTGAGTTGTTTTAGCAGTTCCAAGGCAAAGGTCTGTTGCTGTGGATCAATCGCCACGACACGCGCGTCGAGAAAATCAAAATAGCTGCGCACCTGCGGATACAAGGCTTTGAACAGACTTTCTTTGGCGGAGAATACCAGCGTCAACAACTGGTTAAATGCCTGTGGTTGAGCACGCAATTGATCACACTCCGCCTCGCTGACAATAGCGCCCCACAGTTCCTCGGCCCGTGCGCTGGGGATTAACGTTTCAACGTCCAGCCCCACGCCACCCAGCCCGTTCTCCCGATGCACGGCACAGAGCGCGGTATCCGCATTATGGCTAATCGCCCCTGCAATACCCTGCGGCCATTGCGGCGCACGGTCTTCCCCGCGTAACAAAGTGAAATCCGCAAACCCCAGCGGCGCCAGCAACTCCCGCGCCAGGTAGCGCCCGGCCAGATACTCCGCCCGCCGCTTTGACACCGCCCGAGCCAAATGTTCAGGCAGTGTCATGCCGATTTCGTCGAAACAGCTGTCCTGATAATCGGCCAAAGAAAAACGGCAACGGGCAATCTGCCCTGAGTAGTCATCCAGGTTCAGCCATTCAATAGTAGGAATAAAGGAAGAGAACACTTGTCGTCCATGTTGGATTTGTAAGCGGTAATTTTAGACGCCGTATCCATGGACAACAATGATTATTCCTCTCCCACGCAATCGAGGGAGAGGGATGACAAGATTACAGAATGCCTTTCATGGTCTTTTCGAAGTCGCTCCAGGCGCAGTAGCCCTGTTTATCGACTGGACAGCCCTTCAGCGCCAGCGTCACGCGCTGTGGCGGGGTTTTCAACGTCAACGGACTGGCATTACGCAACTGATCGGTGGATTGATAGACGTACTCAATCTTCAGCAGGTCGTGAGCGTTTTTCTTGTCGTGCCAGCGCTGGAACACCAGCTTGCCGCCAATCGGCGTTTTCTCGTATTGATGCGGCAGTAGGTATGGTTGGAATTCCATCGCCGACAGCAAGGACGCAATATTGGAATCATGTCCCACCAGCACCGTCACTTTGGGTGAGTCTGGCTTGCGCTCGCCGATCAATACGCCGTTGATGTAGGTCAGCAGTGGCTTGGCCACGTTCTGCGCCACTACCGGCGAGGTAAACAGCGAGTCTTGATAGCCGTCTTTCAACTGCGCCAACTGTTTCCATTGCTGCGGCGTGGTGATTTTCCCCCAGGCCACGTCTTTCATCGGGAAACCTTCGTAATATTGCAGCATAAAGGCGTCCACCAGCGAGTTCCCCACCCGCAGCGGGCCGGCGACACCCGGTTCTTTGCCCGGCACCGCGCTCATTTTGCTGGCCTCTTTGGTAAGGTCACAGTGCTTGTCGGTTTTACAACTGCTGGAATCTTTGTAATCGATGATTTTTTCCAACTGTTTATAGGCCACATCCAGTTTCAGCGAGGCCAGCTCCTGGTTCATCGCCCCCAGTGCCTGCTGATTAAAGGCGTCGCTGTTGTCGGTGATAATTGGGTTGAAGGTCGGATCCATCTCCCCCATTTTGTCCTGATGATGCACGCTGATGTCACAGCCGGGGAAAGCGCCGTTGGTAAAGAACTGCGCGGTGGCCACCGTGCGCTGCAGGCTGTTGGCATAAACATAAACGCTGCCGGCCGTCGGGCAACCCTCCTGTGGAAGAACCCCGGTCTGTTTCAGCCAGGCGTTAAAATAGTGGCCCATATACACTTCCAGCACCCCGCCCTTGGTGGTCAGCAGGCCACCCGGCGTGTCCCAGGCCGGCCAGGTTTTGGGGGTGGACTGTGCCAGCACGCTGCCGTTATTGGCCAGCGGCGCACGCAAGTTATGGCGACTCATCACCAGTACCTGATCTAATTGATAGTCGTTGGTTTCCGCCAGGGCAGTCCCGGTGATTAATAACGGCAAACACAGCAATAAGGCTTTTCTTTTCATCCGCAGAGACTCCAGGAATATGATTATTTTTAATGTGTTAGCTTTGGCGTGGTTATGATGGCGTGGTTATGATGGCGAGGTTAACGAGGAAAGTGTGTGATGGGTATCACAAGGAGAGGTCTGCCCAGCGACCATCCGCAGATGGCCGCCGTTAACCCAAGAACTTACAGCCACAAACGCATGATTGGCCAGCCGATCAACAGCAACGCGGCGATATACACCACGCCGAGAATACCGCCCATCCGCCAGTAATCTTTCGACTTCACGTAGCCGCAGCCGTAGATGATCACCCCCGGCCCAGTGGCGTAAGGCGTCAACACGCCCATGATACCGATCGACAGCACCAGCAGCATCGAGAGTTCTTCCATCGGCACCCCTGGCAACCCTTTACCCACCGCCAGGATCACCGGCAGCATGGTGGCGGTGTGCGCCGACAGGCTGGCAAACAGGTAGTGGGCAAAGTAGAACACCAGCACCAGCGCCATCACCGTCATATTCGGCGAGTAACCGTCCAGATGGGTGCTCATGGTCTGGGCGAACCAGTCGATAAAGCCGGAACGGGTCAGACCATTAGCCATCACCACCAGCGTCGCCAGATTAACCAGCGTGTTCCAGGCGCTGGAATATTGGGTGATCGCCTTCCACGACACCACGTTCATCGCCAGCATCAATGAGACCGCCAACAGGCAAACCGTAGTGGCGTTCACCACCTTGCCGCCAAACACCCATAGACAAAGGCTGAGCAGCACCAGGCTAATCAGTTTGTATTCCTTGCCCGTCAGCTTGCCCATCTCCCCCAGCGCGGTATTGGCCCAGGTCGCCACTTCGCTGCTGTGGGTCACGCCCGGTTTGTACAGGTAATAGGAGATCAACGGCGCGATAATCAACAGCAGCAGACCGACCGGCAGAAAGGCCAGGAACCACTGCATCCAACTGATATGCACCCCGGCGATTTTACTGACGAATTCGATCCCCAGCACGTTAGGCGCGGCACCGGTGACGAACATCGAGGAACTGATACTGGTACCGACCACCATCATCCACATCAGGTAACCACCGATACGGCGCGAGGACGGGTCGTTGGGGAACGAGTCAAACAGCGGCGGCAGGTTTTTCACCACCGGAAATACAGTACCGCCGGTACGCGCGGTATTTGAAGGGGTAAATGGCGCCAGCAGGATATCGATGATCACCACCGCATAACCCAGCGTCAGGGTCCGCTTGCCCATAAACTTCACCAGGAACAGGGCGATACGCCGCCCCAGCCCGGTAGCTTCGTAGCCGAGCGCGAAGATAAAGGCACCGAATACCAGCCACACGGTGGTGCTGGAGAACCCCGCCAGCCCCCACTTCAAAGCTTCTTTACCGGCCTTAAAGCCCGGCTCCGCCAGTTCCTGTGCGCCAAAAAGTACCCAGTTGGCACTCAGCACGCTGAGGGTTACGGCGATAAAGCTGATCGCCGTCGCCGGGATCGGCTCCAGGATCATGCCGACAATCATCGCCACAAAGATGGCGAAATAGCGCCAGGCCTGCGGCGGCATGCCGTCGGGCGTGGGTATCCACAGTAGGATCACCAACACCAGCAACGGTGCCAGCGCTTTCCAGATTTTTTCCTTGGTTTCGGACATAAAATTCTCCTGAAGACGGGTTATTGTTTTTAGTTGGGTAATTGCGCCAGCAGCCAGGTGACGATTAACAGGTCGGCGCTACCGCCTGGGCTAAGATTGCGCGTGATGCATTCGGCGTCGAACTGCCGAAGGCGATCCATACCCCATTCGCCCTGCACCCCGCCCTGGGACAACAACTCTGCGGCGCGTTGCTGCAACCAGTGCAATCCTTTGATGCCGCCGCGCGAAGCGACGTTAGTGTCGTCGTTGTGCGCCATCAACCACAGCAGGCTGTCCATCAGCGCCGTCTGCTCATCACAACCGGCGATCAGCCGTTGTCGATACAGCGGCAGCGCACCGTTAATCACCAGTGCGAAACCGGACTCAGCCTCACCGCGAGCGCCGCTCAGGCCATATTCGGCGAACAGTCGCTGCCCGGCAGTCTGCAACGCGTTGTGTTGATACAGTTCCCGCGCCACCAGCCCGTGACACATGCTTGCCACCTCGGCGCACAAGGTTTTGGCGTCAATGGGTTGTTGTTGCTGGTAACGACGGCCGAAGGCAGTACACAGCAGGCCGAGAGAAAACACGCTGCCTTTGTGGGTGTTGATGCCGCCGGTGGCCTGGAACATGTGGTTTTCGCAGGCCAGCCCCAGCGGTCGCAACCGCAATAGCTGTTCGGCTGCCGGACGGAAGGCATCGTCACGCCCCTGGCGGACAAAACGTGGCAACCAGATGCCGATGGCGCGGGCGCTACGGTAAAAATGACCGAGGTTCATATCCCGATGAGCCCCGTTGTTGTGGCGATCCACCAGTCCCGGTTTTGGGGTGAGATTCACTTCCACCAGCAGCGAGCGGTAGGCAGCATGGGCAAAGTCACCGACTACTGTTTGCGGGGCAAACTTGACGGGTTCAGCGGGGAGTGAGTGCATCATTGAGCATCCTTTCCATTTCCTGCAGTAGCTGTTCACTGCTGTGCTGCCGTTGGCGGGCGCAGAGTTTGGCCGGTTGGCTGCACAGCAGACAGCGACGTTCCGCCAACCCCAGATCGCGGCGCGACAAAATGCGTCCATGAGAGTCCAGCACGTCGATATCCCACAGTCGGCCAATCGGCTGCTGCACTTCCAACTCGATGGCGCAGTCTTTCACCCGCTGGGCGTCGGCCTGCAGCGCCACAAAACCCTCGCAGCCGGTCGACAGCGCCAGCGTTTCTACCTGCAGGCAGTACCAACCCTGTTCGCCCCACATTTGCTGCAGCGCCTGCCAGCCCAGGTTGAAGATATTGCGCGTCAGCGCGCTGTCTTTTACCGCGCCGGGCACCACCAGCGTCAGCACCAGCAAGGTGGACTGATGCTGCGCCAGCCATGCCTGCTGGCGTGCCTGACGGCATTCACGGCTGGTGAGCAATTCCGGCAGGCTGACTGCGCGGTTGGCGGCCAGTTCGGGAAGGACGCTAGCCATAGGATTACTCCGCCACCTGATGCACCACGTCGATCACCGCCCCATCGCGATAGCGCACTACCGCCACCACCTTGTCGGTAAAGACGATCGGTGCCGGTTCACCGGTCAGCAGCAGCGCCCGCTGACGCAGCCAGTCGATGCTGACCACCGGCAAACCAGCCTCTTGCAGCCTTTGCGCCAGCTCCGGCCGCGCAGGGTTAACGGCAATACCATGATCGGTAACCAGAATGTCGATGCTGGAGCCAGGCGTGACACAGGTGGTGACCTGCTCGACCAGCGTTGGGATGCGCCCACGCACCAGCGGCGCCACGATGATCGCCAGCCGCGCCGCCGCTGCAGTATCGCAGTGACCACCGGAAGCTCCGCGCAGCAGGCCGTCAGAGCCGGTCAGCACGTTTACGTTAAAACCGGTGTCGATTTCCAACGCGCTCAAGACCACCACGTCAAGCCTGTCGACCGAAGCGCCCTTCGAACTGAAGTTGGCGTACTGATTGGCGCTGATTTCTATGTGATTGGGGTTACGCGCCAGTGACATCGCCGCCGCACGGTCAAAGCTCTGCACGTCCAGCAAGCGGGCGATCAGCCCTTTTTCATGCAAATCCACCATGGTTGAGGTGATGCCGCCCAGCGCAAAACCGGCGCGAATGCCGCGCGCGCGCATTTTGTCCTCCAGAAAACGCGTCACCGCCAGTGAAGCGCCACCGGTGCCGGTTTGCAGCGAGAAGCCTTCGGTAAAGTAGCCGGAACCGGCGATCACTTCGGCGGCCCGGCGTGCAATCAGCAGTTCACGCGGGTTGGAGGTCATACGCGTGGCATCGGCACCAATCTTGTCGGCGTCGCCCACTCGCTCCAGTTGAACAATCAGATCCACCCGATCCTGCGCCAGACTGGCCGGATGATGCGGATAAGGCACAATCGCCTCGGTCAACACCACCACGGTGCCTGCCGCATCGGCATCCACTCTGGCATAACCCAGTGAGCCGCAGCAGGCTTCGCCGCTGTAGCCATTGGCATTACCGAACTCATCGCAGGCAGGTACCCCGAGGAAAGCAACGTCGATGCTCAATTCACCGGACTCGATCAGATTGACCCGACCACCGTGGGAGTGGATTTGCACCGGTTCGGCCAACAGCCCACGTGAGATGGCGTCCGCCAGTGGTCCGCGCATGCCGGAGGTATAAATACGACTCACCACCCCGTTGCGGATATGGCCGACCAGCGGCGCATGGCATTCGCTGAGCGAGCTGGAAGCCAGCGTCAGGTTGCGGAACCCCATCGCCGCCAGCGTTTCCATCACCTGATTCAGCGCCAGATCGCCACCGCGAAACGCATGGTGGAAAGAAATGGTCATGCCGTCCTGCAACCCGCTGCGGCGCACCGCCTGTTCCAGCGTGTCACAGCGTTTGATATCACGGGGTTTGCTCGCCTGCTGGTTAGCCTTGGAGGACGCCTGATAGCAGCGCAAATCCGCCAGGTTCTTCAGGGTCATCAGTCGTTGTTGGCGTTTCATTATGCTTCCTCTCCATGCTGAACCGAGGCTTCGCGGATACCGGAAAGCGCCGCACGCTGCAGCACCAGCCGTGCGCGTTCAATCACCGGGCTGTCGACCATCTTGCCGTTGAGCGACACCACGCCGCGCCCCTCCTGCTCCGCCGCCGCCGCGGCATCCACCACCCGTTGAGCGTGAGCCACCTCTTTGGCGGTGGGTGCATACAAGTTGTGCAACAGTTCAATCTGCCGGGGATTAATCAGGGATTTGCCGTCGAAACCGAGCTGTTTGATCAGCGCCGCTTCCTGCAGGAACCCGGCTTCGTTATTGGCGTCGGAATAGACCGTGTCGAACGCCTGAATGCCCGCCGCCCGCGCCGCCTGCAGCAACGAACAGCGTGCAAACAACAGTTCTATGCCTTCCGGGGAACGCTCGGTACGCAGGTTGCGCACGTAGTCTTCCGCCCCCAGCGCAATACCGATCAGCCGTGGTGAGGCATGGGCAATAGCCACCGCTTGGGTAATACCCGCCGCCGACTCAATCGCCGCCAGCAGGCCGGTGCTACCGACCGGGCGCCCGCAGTCGGCTTCGATGACGGCAATCTCACGGGCCATATCCACCACGTCCTGCGCGCTGTCGGTTTTCGGCAGGCGCACAATGTCCGCCCCACCACGGACTACCGCCTGTAAATCTGCCAGGCCATAAGCGGAATCCAGCGCGTTAACCCGCACAATGGTTTCCACTTCCTGATACAGCGGATGTTGCAACGCGTGATACACCAGACGCCGCGCCGCATCTTTCTCACGCAGGATCACCGAGTCTTCCAGATCGAACATCAGCGCATCGGCCTGATAAATAAAGGCGTTGCTCACCATCGCCGCATTGGCACCGGGCACGAACAGCATGCTGCGGCGCAGACGATGTTTATTCAGCGCTTTCATTAGGCGCTCCCCACGGCAGTTGGCCATTGTCGCTGGCACGCATCAGCGCGGTTTCCAGCCGGGCCCGCAGTACGCAGTCGAGCGCCCCTTTGTCGTCCACCATCACCTGCACCGGCTCCACCTGGTAGTGCTCCAGCACCTGCAACAGCGTCTGACGGATGGCTTCGCCAAACTGTTTTTCCACGCTGCTGGCGATCAGCAGATCGTGTTCCGGCCCCTCGGCGGGGGCGATGCGCACCATGACATCGCTGGATTCCAGCGTGCCGGCCATTGCTTCTCGGATAATTTTCATCTTTCACCTGATTGTGCGGATTCAAAGGGGGTAGCCGCCGGTTTGGTCCGGCGCTGCGTTTGCAAATCTTGCAGGTAATACAGGGTGTCCGGTGGCACCAGCGGCGCGGCGGAGTGAAAATCACCCGCGGCCAACAGCTTGCGAACCCAGGAGGCGGAGATCGCCGTGCCCTGATATTGCAAACGCTCAATTTCTACCAGCGCGACTGGCGGGCTGGATAACGTCGGGGTTTCCAGCCAATAACGCATATCACGGTTGTACTTCGCGGTGACCGCGCAGAACGGCTCGTTGCCGACAAAACGGTGGGTGATGCCCAGTGCTGGGGCCAGATACTGACGAAAGATCTTCAGATCGATTTCGGTGTAGCAGTCATCGGCAATACCCTGATCTTTAATGAAGTAACAAGGGAAAGTGGCGCGGGAAATGACGTATTGCGAGCCTTCATGCACCCTCAGGTTGGCAATGTCTGCCGTACCCGCCAGCACCAGCCGCCGCCGGTCTTCATAGCTGAAACGCGAGGTGTTTTCCTTGACCAAAAACAGGTGCAGCCAGTCGCACTTTTCTGCCGCCTGGCGCACCAGATATTGGTGACCACGGGTAAAGGGATTGGCATTCATCACAATGCTGCCAATGCGCTGGCCCGGCTGCCGCTGGCTCGCCAGTTGGGCGGCATAGCGCTTCAGGCGGCACGGGCTGTTTTCCATCAGCACCACGATGCCCGGCACCTGGGCTATCGGATAAAAACCACACTGGCGGAACAGCGGTTCATTTTGGATTTTGGTGTAGATAAATAGCTGGGTGTGGTGGCGTTCATAAGCCAGATTCACCAGTTCGGTCGCCAGTTGCAGTGCCAGGCCTTCGCCACGCATTTGTGGGCTGATGGCAACGCATTTGATAATATTGTCCGCAATACCGCCGCAGGCGACCAATTTATCGTTCTGTGTAACGGTAATAAATATTTCAACCGTAGTATCAATATTCAGATCGTTACTCCGCAGGAAGGCATTAATCTGCGCAATACTTTTATGATCTGATCTTTTCACTCGGTCAAATATGGCATCGCCCAACATATCACGCTCTCTGGTTTAACTAACAAACAACAAAAAAAACATAAAACAAACATCAATTAACATTTCATGGGGGATTAACACTTTAAAAACCATGAATATAAAAACGAAAGACCATTGCTAAAACTTAATGAAACAATAGTAATAAGAAAAAAATAGCCAATTATTGACCTGTTTCACAAACACCTTTCGGTTAATAAGTTATTTAATGTTCTTTATTTACTTAATTATTTTTATGGCGTTTATTACTAAGATATTCTTTATTAGATAGTGCAATTTACTTACATTTATTTAGCATATTCATTGCAACAGGAAGCGGTCCTATGGAATGGTTGAACATACTGATCGTCGAAGATGAGACGCCGCTGGCGGAGATGCATGCGGAATTTATCCGGCAGAACGGCGGTTGCCGGCAAATCTGGCTGGCCGGCACCTTGGCACAGGCGCGCATGATGACTGACCGCTTCAAACCGGATCTGATCCTGCTGGATAACTTTCTGCCCGACGGCCAGGGCATTGAGCTACTGCGTGAATTGACCTTGAGTGGCTATGCCGGTGGCGTCGTGTTTATCACCGCCGCCAGCGATATGGACACCGTGGCCGAAGCGCTGCGTTACGGGGTGTTCGACTACCTGATCAAACCGCTGGCTTATAATCGTCTGGCCCACACGCTGCTGCGCTTTAGCCAGCGGCGCCAGGCGCTGAAAGACAAAGCGCAACTTAGCCAGCAGCGCATCGACCAGATGTTCAATACCTATGCACGCAGTGAACAGCAGGCAGCGCTACCTGCGGGCATTGATGAACTGACGCTGGTAAAAATCCGCGCCCTGTTCGAGCACGCTTCCACCAGCCACACTGCTGAAAGCGTTGCGCAAAAGATGGGGTTAAGCCGCACCACCACACGCCGTTATCTGGAGTTTTGCACCGCCGCCCAGCAACTGCGTGCAGAAATAATTTACGGCAAAGTGGGCCGTCCGCAGCGGATTTATCGCCCCAACCTGCCAGAATAAGCGGTTATTTGATCGGCCCTGCAAGGTTGCATGTATACCCTATAGCTTTCAAGTTGCAGCTAGGCGCCCAGCTCGCTCATCCCCAGGCGCTTACTCGAGTAAGTAACTGGGGTGAGCAAGTGCAGGTAACAACGCTGCGGCTTGAAAGATGACGGGTATAACCGCTTTACTTTTTGGGGACTCATCAGCATCTTATTCGGCATGAAGCCCTATAATCTGCCGACAGGACGATCGCCGATGAGTAGCCTGCCCCATCCTTCCCTGAAAGACCTCCTCGCCCGCCGGGACTGGCAAAATCCGACCTGTACCCACTATCAACGACTGGCCGCACATCCGCCTTTCTCAAGCTGGCGCAGCCTGAATGCCGCACGTGATGATGAGAGCAGCGGGAGTCGGCAAATCTTGAACGGCGACTGGCAGTTCAGCTATTTCGACAAGCCGCAGGCGGTGCCCGACAGTTGGTTGCAACAGGACCTGGCCGACGCTGATACCCTCGCAGTGCCGTCCAACTGGCAACTTGCCGGTTATGACGCGCCAATCTACACCAACGTCCGCTACCCGATCCCGGTCGATCCGCCGCGGGTGCCGGAGCATAACCCGACCGGTTGCTATTCGCGGCAGTTTACCGTCGACCCTGCCTGGCTGGCTGAAGGTCAGACGCGCATTATTTTTGACGGCGTCAACTCGGCGTTTTATCTGTGGTGCAACGGTCACTGGGTCGGTTATTCACAGGACAGCCGTCTGCCCGCTGAGTTTGATCTCAGTCCCTGGTTGCAGCCCGGTGAAAACCGACTGGCGGTGATGGTGCTGCGCTGGTGCGATGGCAGCTATCTGGAAGATCAGGATATGTGGCGTATGAGCGGTATTTTCCGCGATGTCAGCCTGCTGCATAAACCCGCCGCGCACCTGAGCGATATTCGTATCACCACCCCGCTGTATGACAGTTTCCGCCGTGGCGAACTGGTGGCGGAAGTGCACGTCAAGCAGCCCGCGCAGCACCGGGTACGGTTGCAGCTATGGCGCGGTAGCCAGTTGCTGGGGGAAAAAAACCAGGCATTCGGCAGTGCGATTATCGACGAACGCGGTGCCTATGAGGATCGCACTACCCTGCGCCTGCCAGTGGAACACCCGGCCCTGTGGAGCGCGGAAATGCCCACGCTGTACCGCGCCACCGTCACACTGCTGTCGCCGGAAGGGGAAATTATTGAGGTGGAGGCCTATGACGTCGGCTTCCGTCAGGTGGAAATCAGCAATGGACTACTGAAGCTTAACGGCCAGCCGTTGTTGATCCGCGGGACCAACCGTCACGAACATCATCCGCAGCACGGTCAGGTCATGGACGAGGCCACTATGCGCCATGACATCCTGCTGATGAAGCAACACAACTTCAACGCCGTGCGCTGCTCACACTACCCGAACCATCCATTGTGGTACCGGTTATGCGACCGCTACGGGCTGTATGTGGTGGATGAAGCCAATATTGAAACCCACGGCATGCAGCCGATGAACCGGTTGTCTGACGATCCGCTGTGGTTGCCGGCAATGAGCGAACGTGTAACACGCATGGTGCAGCGTGACCGCAACCACCCTTGCATTATTATCTGGTCGCTGGGCAACGAGTCCGGTCACGGCTGCAACCACGACGCGTTGTATCGCTGGGTGAAAAGTCAGGATCCTACCCGCCCGGTTCAGTACGAAGGCGGGGGTGCCAACAGCGCCGCCACCGATATTATCTGCCCGATGTATGCGCGGGTGGATCAGGATCAGCCATTCCCCGCCGTGCCCAAGTGGTCAATCAAAAAGTGGATCGGCCTGCCGGATGAACATCGCCCGCTGATCCTGTGCGAATACGCTCATGCTATGGGTAACAGCTTCGGGGGTTTTGACCGCTACTGGCAGGCATTTCGTCAGTATCCGCGTCTGCAGGGTGGCTTCGTCTGGGACTGGGTCGATCAGGCACTGACCCGCCGTGACGAAAACGGCAACCCATACTGGGCTTACGGTGGCGACTTTGGCGACACGCCGAACGATCGGCAATTCTGCCTTAACGGTCTGGTATTCCCCGACCGCACGCCCCACCCTGCACTGTTTGAAGCACAACGCGCACAACAATTTTTCCAGTTTGCCTTCGACGCCGAGACGCTGACGTTGACCGTCAACAGCGAGTATCTGTTCCGCCAAACCGACAATGAGCGGCTGAACTGGCGGCTGGAGCTCGATGGCACAGAGCGCGCCAGCGGCAGCTTCGATCTCAACCTGCCGCCGCAGGGCAGCGCCAGCTTCCCACTGCTAGAACGCTTGCCGATGCTCCATCAACCCGGCGAACTGTGGCTGAATGTCGAAATGGTGCAACCGCAGGCTACCGACTGGTCCGAGGCCAACCATCGCTGCGCATGGGACCAATGGTTGGTGCCACGCACGCTGCATTTTGCACCAGCGACAGCGGCCGGTTCAGCACCACAGCTGAGCCAAAATGAGCAAACGATCGACATCACCCATGGCCATCAACGCTGGCAGTTTACGCGCCACGACGGCTGCCTGAGCCAATGGTGGCAACATGAGCGCCCTCAACTGCTGACATCACTGCGCGATAACTTTATCCGTGCGCCGCTGGATAACGACATCGGCATCAGCGAAGTCGAGCGCATCGATCCCAACGCCTGGATAGAACGCTGGAAGCTGGCAGGCATGTACCGGCTGGAAGAGCGCTGCACGCTGTTGCAGGCCGACTTGCTTGGTGATGGCGTGCGGGTGGTGAGTGAACACCTGTTCGGAGCCGATGGGCAAACGCTGTTACGCAGCCGCAAACAGTGGCTGTTCGACAGCCAGGGCGCAGCCAGCATCAGCGTTGACGTCGATATCGCCGCCAGTCTACCGCCACTGGCACGTATTGGCCTGAACTGCCAACTGAAAGAAATTCATCCACAGGCGCAATGGTTGGGGCTTGGCCCGCATGAGAACTACCCGGACCGCCGCCTCGCCGCGCAATTCGGGCGCTGGCAACTGCCGCTGGAAGAGTTGCACACGCCGTATATATTCCCTGGCGAGAACGGCCTGCGCTGCGAGACCCGCAGCCTGCAGTACGGTGACTGGCACATTGACGGACGGTTCCACTTCTCGCTCAGCCGCTACGGCCTGCGCCAGCTGATGGAATGCAGCCACCAGCACCTGCTGCAACCGGAGGCCGGCACCTGGCTCAGCCTGGACGGCTTCCATATGGGGGTGGGCGGTGACGACTCCTGGAGCCCGAGCGTTAATCAGGACTACCTGCTCAGTCGCAGCCATTACCATTATCAACTGCGTCTAAAACGCGCAGAATAGAGCTAAATCTGCCAAAAGCTCAACGGGTTGCGCATTCTGTAAGCAAACAGTCACAGAATGCGTAATCCGCCTTTGACATGCTGCCAACACCCCGTTATGATTCCGGCCGTTCAAACGATTCCTCTGTAGTTCAGTCGGTAGAACGGCGGACTGTTAATCCGTATGTCACTGGTTCGAGTCCAGTCAGAGGAGCCATATTAGAGAAGCCCGCTTAAGGAAACTTAAGCGGGCTTTTTGCTTTTCTGAATATCGCACATGCCAGGCAAAAGCATGCTCATCTCCTGGCCCTAAGCGATTTTTCCCCCCTATTCTCAATACATCCCAAAGCAACGATTCTGTGAGGCTCTCCTGTGGACTACCAGAGGCGTTCAGTGCCGTCTCGGTGCGACACGAAATCAGCTTGCGGTTTGCCACATTCCTGGGTTATCTGTTTCCCGGTGAAATACACACGTTGAGCAAATTCTGGCGCGTACGGTGGGTGCTACCGGCACGCTGTTGATGGATTGATGACAACAGGAGGACTTGAAATGCCTAACCCCCCTACTATTGCTCTGATTGGTCCCGGCGCGATTGGTTCCACTATCGCTGCTGCACTGCATGAAGTTGGCCGCACGCCACTGCTTTGCGGGCGCACCGCGCACCCCCAATTAATGCTGCGTCACGATGAAGGTGAAGTGGTGGTTCCTGGTCCGGTATTGAGCAGGCCGCCGACCGATACCCAACCCTTTGATCTGGTCTTTGTGGCGGTGAAAACGACCCAGGTGGCAGAGAGCGTCAATTGGCTTGCCGCGTTGTGCGATGAAAACACGGTCGTGTGTGCACTGCAAAACGGCGTCGAACAGAAAACCCTGTTGGAACCCTATGTTAACGGAGCAACGGTACTGCCTTCGGTCGTATGGTTCCCGGCGCAGCGCGAGTCGGATTCGTCTGTCCGCCTGCGGGCTAAACCGCGCTTGACACTCCCGGATGTGCCACAGGTAAAAAGGGTCGTTGATGCGCTCAGCGGTACCCGCTGCAGCGTCGAACTGTCATCCGATTTCCTCTCGATCGCCTGGCGCAAACTCTTGCAGAATGCGGTCGCGGGCCTGATGGTTCTTGCAAACCGCCGTGCGGGAATGTTCTCACGCGGGGATATCACGAAACTGGCACTGGCTTATCTGCATGAATGTCTGGCTGTCGCACGTGCCGAAGGTGCGGTACTTAGCGATAACGTTCCCCAGGAGATCGTTGACGGTTTTCATCGTGTGCCTGCGGACTTGGGTACCTCCATTCTCGCCGATCGCCAGGCCAATCGCCCGCTGGAATGGGAAATACGCAATGGCGTCGTGCAGCGTTATGGCCATTCACAAGGTATTCCTACCCCTATTAGCGACATCCTGGTTCCTTTACTGGCGGCAGGAAGCGAGGGGCCGGGTTGAGGTGGTAAACACCAAAGGCGTTTGTAGGGGGCGTTTCTCCAAGCTTTTTGCCCCGTCACTGCCCCCACTAACGACATCTCCCCCGCCGCTCCCCAGATCATGAATATGCCTCATGTGGTAATGAAATTAAGTCGCTTTCACTCATTCCGTGGCTCTGGCATAAAAGATGCAATGTTAACTTACTGACAACATGAAGACTGACGAACGAGAAAGCCAGTGGTTTCTGGAAAATCAAAAAGTTGGATTCAGGTTTCATGCCAGAACTCAGGGTGCAAGATCACGATGAACAAAGATTTTACATTTACCATCAAGAGCAGTAGTTTCGATGAAAATTATAACCCTTCCGAAAATACGCGCATCACTACCAACTTTGCCAATTTGGCCAGAGGCAAGAACCGTCAGGAAAACCTGCGCAACACTCTGGTGATGATTGACAATCGTTTCAATAACCTGGCGCATTGGGATAACCCCAAAGGCGATCGTTATGCTGTCGAACTTGAAATCATTTCTGTTGAGATGAATATTAAAGACAATAACAATAGCTTCCCCGTCATTGAGATATTAAAAACCAACATTTTTGATAAAAAAACCAATAAACGCACTGAGGGTATTGTAGGCAATAACTTTTCTTCTTACGTGCGAGATTATGACTTTAGCGTATTACTGTTGGAACACAACAATAACCAATCCGGCTTTAGCATTCCAGATGACTTTGGTAACTTGCATGGGAATATATTTAAATATTTCGTCAACTCAGATGAGTACAAAGATAATTTTACAAAGTCGCCGGTAATCTGCCTGAGCGTTTCAAGTAAAGACACCTATTATCGGACAGGGAATGATCACCCTGTATTAGGCATTGAATACCAGCAGAATGATTCTTCTTTGACTGAAAAATACTTCAGCAAAATGGGCTTGCAGGTTCGCTATTTCATGCCAAAAAATAGCGTTGCGCCTTTGGCCTTTTATTTTTCTGGTGATTTACTCGGTGATTACACCGATCTTGAACTTATCAGTACCATCAGCACGATGGAGACGTTCCAAAAGATTTACCGCCCTGAGATTTACAATGCAAACTCTGCAGCCGGACAATACTATCAGCCGGCCCTGAATCACCAGGATCATTCATTAACAAAAATTGTTTATGACCGTGAAGAGCGTAGCCAGTTGGCTATTGAGCAGGGGAAATTTACTGAAGAACACTTTATCAAACCCTATAAGACTATTTTTGAGCAATGGTCTGCTCACTGCGCGCTTTGATTAACCCAAAATAAAAGGTCATCCATTATGAAAATATTATTACCTACTTCGACTGCTGGTAGCTTACCCAAGCCGTCCTGGCTTGCACAACCTGAGACACTTTGGTCACCCTGGAAATTGCAGGATGAGGAACTGATTGAGGGTAAACAAGATGCTCTGCGCTTGTCCCTGGAAGATCAACAACGCGCAGGCATTGATATTGTCAGTGATGGCGAGCAAACGCGCCAACACTTTGTCACGACCTTTATTGAGCACCTGAGCGGCGTTGATTTTGAAAAACGGCAGACGGTTAGAATTCGTAACCGCTATGATGCCAGTGTGCCGACAGTCGTCGGTGCAGTCACCCGTCAAAAGCCGGTTTTTGTTGAAGACGCCCGATTTTTACGTCAACTGACCAAGCAGCCGATTAAATGGGCCCTGCCAGGCCCGATGACGATGATAGATACGCTTTATGATAACCACTATAAAAGCCGTGAAAAACTGGCCTGGGAATTCGCAAAAATTCTCAACCAGGAAGCCCGGGAGTTAGAGGCGGCCGGGGTCGATATTATCCAGTTTGATGAGCCGGCATTTAATGTTTTCTTTGATGAAGTGAATGATTGGGGCATCGCCGCTTTAGAAAGAGCCATCGAAGGGCTTAAATGTGAAACGGCCGTGCATATCTGCTATGGATATGGCATCAAAGCCAATACCGATTGGAAAAAGACGTTGGGGTCAGAATGGCGGCAATATGAAGAAGCTTTCCCCAAACTGCAGACATCCAATATCGATATAATCTCACTAGAATGTCATAACTCGCATGTTCCAATGGACCTGCTTGAACTGATTCGCGGTAAAAAAGTGATGGTAGGTGCCATTGACGTGGCCACCAACACCATAGAAACCCCCGAAGAAGTCGCCAATACTTTACGCAAGGCACTGCAGTTTGTGGACGCCGACAAACTCTATCCTTCAACCAACTGCGGTATGGCCCCGTTGTCTCGTCGGGTCGCCACGGGCAAGCTCAATGCGTTAAGCGCAGGCGCTGAGATCATCCGCAGAGAGCTCACCGCTCAATAACCTCGCCAAATTAGAAAAGCAGGCTTCCCCGGAAGTCTGCTTTTTGCATTTTAACCCGGCGTTAGTACTCAGGCTCCGCTGGTTTCTCTCAGAGAACTGACAACCTCACGCGCCTCGGCGAACAGTTTCTGGTAGTGGGCCTCGCCGTCGGTAACCCCCTCCTCCACGCCAATCGTGTTATTGAGAGAAATTCACTAATACGGCCGAACTTTTCAGACTTTGCTTCGTTTATTGCCGTCGCTCGCTACAAAAGTTTTCGCGAAGCGGGCGATGAACTGGGGCTATCCCCCTCCGCCATGAGTCACTCTACAAGCCGTTGGAACAGCGATTAAAGGTCCGTTTATTTAATCGCACCACTCGCAGCGTGGCGCAGACTGAAGCGGGGTTAACCCTTTTTGAACGGCTGCGCCCGGTATTTGATGAAATCAATACCATACTCGACGAGATGAATTGTTTCCGCGATGCCCCGATGGGTACCCTCAAAATCAATACTTCACGCCTGGCCTCACGTCTCTTTCTGCTGCCGCTAATAGCCGGGTTTAGCCGCAAATATCCGGACATCAAAGTGGAGATCACCACCGAGGACAAGCTGGTGGACATTGTCCGACAGGAATTCGATGCCGGGATCCGCCTGAATACCTTAAAGATCACCCTGCACCGAAACATCCGTGCGAGCTGATTCATCACCAAAGCGTCGTTTTTCGCTTCCAGAGCGGCCGCCCCTACCTCTGGGAATTTGAAAACCCTTCAGGGAAACTTGAAGTAGCTCCAGTGGGTAATATCATGCTCGACGATATGGATTCAGCGCTCGAGGCGGTTCTGTGCGGAGCCGGGCTGGGCTATCTCTATTACGAACAGGTGAAAGAACATCTGCAAAGCGGCAAGCTCGTCAAGGTTCTTGACGACTGGCTCCCCGAACGCCCCTCCCTGCAACTTTATTATCCCAATCGCCAATATATGTCCGGCCCATTACGCGCATTTATTAATTACATGAAACAGACGCAGAAAACGGCTGAAAATAGTCATCAGGAGAACCAAAAATGATCGCGGCAGTGAGTTTGCCAACCCATGAACTCCTTCCTGTATCTCCCTTTAAGCATTTTTCTGTCCTTTCCCCTGTATGAGGCTTGTCACAAAATGCGCATGAAGTTTTAGCGTCCAGCGAACAACTCAGCACAGGGGAATCATTGTTAATGACCCGTTACGGCTTATCGCATTAAATTGTTAACGTTGATTCATGCGGCAAACGCATCAGTTGATGAGTTTATTGCGCTTATTTACTTTATTGACCTGATCCAGTCTGCAGCAACAGGCGCAGTAAAAGCGCCGATGACAAACTGGAGATTAAGATGCATTCCTCTAACGCCCCCATGACCCACAGGGCCAGAATCAGCGCGATACTGCGAGTTACCTCCGGCAACTTTCTGGAGCAGTTTGATTTTTTCCTGTTCGGGTTCTATGCCACCTACATTGCCCATACCTTTTTTCCGGCCAGCAGTGAATTTGCCTCACTGATGATGACCTTCGCGGTCTTTGGCGCGGGCTTTTTGATGCGCCCTATCGGTGCAATCGTGTTGGGTGCGTACATTGATAAAGTCGGCAGACGTAAAGGGCTGATTGTGACTCTGTCGATCATGGCGGCCGGGACCTTCCTGATTGTGCTTATCCCGTCTTATCAAACGATCGGGATCTGGGCGCCGTTGCTGGTGCTTGGCGGCCGTTTATTGCAAGGTTTCTCAGCCGGTGCTGAACTGGGTGGCGTATCCGTTTACCTGGCCGAAATTGCCACCCCAGGCCGTAAAGGCTTTTACACCAGTTGGCAGTCTGGCAGCCAGCAAGTGGCCATTATGGTGGCCGCGGCGATGGGTTTTGCCCTGAATGCCGTTATGGAAGAAAGCGCCATTCGCGAATGGGGCTGGCGTCTGCCTTTCCTGTTCGGCTGCCTGATTGTCCCTTTCATCTTTTTACTGCGCCGTAAACTGGAAGAAACCCAGGAGTTTAACGCCCGTCGCAACCACCTGGCGATGCGCGAGGTGTTTAAAACCCTCTTGGCGAACTGGCAGGTGGTTATTGCCGGCATGCTGATGGTCGCTATGACCACCACCGCATTTTATTTGATCACCGTCTATGCACCGACGTTCGGTAAAAAAGTCCTGATGCTGAGCGCCTCTGACAGCCTGCTGGTGACCTTGCTGGTAGCAATATCCAACTTCCTTTGGCTACCGGTAGGGGGCGCTCTGTCAGACCATTTTGGTCGTAAACCTGTCCTGATCACCATGGCCCTGCTGGCACTGGTCACTGCGTATCCGGCTCTTAGCCTGCTGGCCGAAGCCCCCAGCTTCTCCATGATGCTCACGGTGCTGTTATGGCTCTCCTTTATCTATGGCCTCTACAACGGTGCCATGATCCCGGCGTTAACCGAGATCATGCCGACGGAGGTGCGGGTTGCCGGTTTCTCACTGGCCTACAGCCTGGCGACCGCTGTGTTTGGCGGATTTACACCGGTCATTTCTACCGCACTGATTGAGTACACCGGCGACAAGGCATCCCCCGGCTACTGGATGAGTTTTGCTGCGTTATGCGCATTGCTGGCGACCTTCTATCTGTACCGTCGCAGCACATTAACTTTACAAACAGCAGGTTAAATCAGGGATTACGCTATGCAAAAAATCTACCGTTCACTCCTCGCCACCTTGGTGATTTTCTCTGCCAGTACAGGAGTGCAAGCTAAAGAAGTGACCGTCATGATTTCAGGGGGCTTTAAAGCCGCACTGGAAAAACTGGCCCCACAGTTCGAAGCAACGAGTGGCGACAAAATCATTTTGGTCTCCGGCCCCTCGATGGGGAATACGCCCCAGGCGATACCGGCACGCCTGGCTCGCGGCGAAAATGCCGACGTGGTGATTATGGTGGGCGATGCACTGAAAAAGCTGGAAAAGGATAACTGGATACAGCCGGGTTCGCGCGTTGAACTGGCCGATTCGCCGATTGGCATGGTGGTCAAACAAGGTGACCCTAAACCCAATATCAAAAATGATGCAGAGCTGCGCAATACCCTGCTGCAGGCTAAATCCATTGCCTATTCTGACAGTGCCAGCGGCAGATATGTCAGCAGCCAGCTTTTCCAAAAACTGGGTCTTGAAGACCAGTTGAAGGAGAAAGCGCATAAGGTTGAACGCATTCCAGTGGCATCGGAAGTGGCGAAAGGAAAATATGCGGTAGGTTTCCAGCAGGTCAGTGAACTGCTCCCTGTCCCGGGTGTCACCTTTATTGGCGAACTGCCTGACAATGTCCAGTACATTACCCGTTTTGCCGGTGCGGTCACCGCCAAAGCCGAACACCCTCAGGAAGGCAAAGCGCTACTGGATTTCCTGTCTTCCCCGCAGGCGCAAAAAACCATTCACGCCACCGGGATGAGGGCCGTGAAGGCTGAACAACCGGCTAGGCAGAGTGATACTGTTCAGTGATCAGTTTTTCCAACTCAGCGGCAAGGTAGGATTGCATACGTCCGCTGCGCCTGATCAGGCCGACGGTGCGCTTTACAACCGGGTCTGTCAGTGGCAGGTGAGTCAGCACCGAATGATCTGCTCCCGGCATCGACATAGCGGGTACGGCGGCAATGCCGATACCCGCCTCAACCATGCCCAGCATGGTCGTCACATGGCGCGTTTCGCAGAGGCTGGCACGCTCAGGGATGATGTGTGCCAGCATCTGATCGAGCAAATTGCGGTTGCCGGAGGTCTTATCCAGCCCCACATAATCCTGCTGATAAAACTCGCGCCAGGTCAGGCTTTTTTTACCGGCCAGAGGGTGATCGCGCCTGCAGGCAGCCACGTAAACATCCCCAATCAACGGCAGAAATTCGATATTGGGTTGCAGGTTTCTCGCAAAACAGATGCCGAAGTCGGCCTGGCCGCTGGTCACCACTTCGATGACATTGCCGGCACTGCTATCGATAAGCTTAACGCGTACGCGTGGATAGCGAGCCTGGAAGCGGCGAATCACGTCGGGCATAAAGTAATAAGCCGCTGAAGGCACCGTGGCGACGGTGACCAGACCCGTTCTGTCCTGACTGACCTTATCGATATCGGCTAATACCAACTCAACGTTCATCAAGAGTTGATCTGAACGCTCGGCAAAGGTCTGTCCATACAGGGTTAGCGTGACGCGCCTGGTGGTTCTGTCGAACAGCTTAATCCCCAGAGCGGATTCCAGCTTCTCTATCCTGCGGCTCAATGCTGACTGCGAAAGGCAGATGGACTCCGCGGCAAGCCGAAAATTACCGTATTCAACCAACGCGCGGAAGGCGTAGAGATCGTTGAGGTCAAAATTCACGGGCATAGTGGCAGGCAATCCTTTCAGCAGCGGCAAGGGTTTAAAGGAAAGATAATAGCCACTTATCCGACAACGGCAACACGGCAGCATAGAATAAGGAATTAATCCTGCATCTTGATAACCACTTTTCCCTTCGCATGCCCCTGGGCAAGGTAGCCAAGAGCCTCCTTTGTTTGAGCAAAGGGGAATACCTTGTCGATCACGGGTTTGATTTGTTCGGTTTCGACCAGTTTTCCTATTTGACTGAGTTGAACACCTTCAGGCCGAACGAATAGAAAGGTATAGGTTAAGCCCCGTTTTTTTGAAAGACGCATAATATTGCGGCTCATAAGCCTGAAGATAAAAGTCAGAAAGAAATTTAACCCTCTAGCCCGCGCAAACCTGACATCTAGCGGCCCGATGAGAGAAACAATCTTGCCTCCAGGCTTTAGGATCTGGGTGGATTTTTCAATCGTATCTCCCCTGATGGTGCCAAGAACCACATCATAGCCAACCAATACCTTTTCGAACGCTTCTTTTTTATAGTCAACGATTTCGTCAGCCCCCAGGCTCCTCACCCATTCGATATTGCCCGTACTGGTTGTCGTCCCCACGGTTGCGCCCAGTTGCTTCGCCAGTTGGATGGCAAAGGAGCCTATTCCCCCAGAACCCGCCGGGATGAAAACCTTCTGACCAGGCCGCAGCCGGACTCGCTCTGTCAGTGCTTGCCAGGACGTGAGGCTTACCATAGGGAGCGAAGCCGCCTGCACAAAATCCAGGTTTGCCGGTTTTATAGCTGCAGCGCTCTCAGGCACCACCGCAAATTCGGCAAGAGACCCCGTTCCCGTATCGAAGAGGCTGGCGAAGATTTCATCACCAGGGGAAAAACGAGTCACGCGACTTCCCACGGCAATAACAACCCCAGACAGATCGCTACCCAAGGTTGCAGGAAGCTTAAAATGCAGAACCGGCTTAAATATTCCGGTTGGGATCATATTGTCGATTGGATTTAGACCCGCAGCGTAAACTTTAACCAAGACTTCATTAGCCTTGAGCGAAGGATAATCTACGTCATCAAACCCTAATTCAGGAGATTTACCGTAACGCTTAAACGTGAAGACTTTCATCGTCTTATTATTCATTTGTTTTTCCCCTGCCGTGCAGGCAGCTGAACGATTGTTCTGGGCAAGCCCCTTTTTTGTCTAAAGAGTTTTATATCGCTCTGCGGCTTCATCTTGTTTGATGTCCGATAGCAGAATCTGACGCACAGCATCGAGGTTGTCCCAGCGTGCGGCGTTCTGCAAAGGTGGGATGGTAACGAGTTCACGCCGATCAAACCCAACCAGGGCCGCATCAACCAATTCGCCCACTGCCATCATTTGGGGCAAAGTGTTGGTGTCGATACCTGCACGTTGCCAAATATCCGTGTAAGTCCCGGCAGGGAGCACCGCCTGAACATAAATGCCCTTCTGCGACAGCTCAATATTCATGCCCTGAGACAGGAACAGAACAAAGGCTTTGGTTGCGCCATAAACCGACATTGCAAATTCAGGGGCGAGCCCGACGACGGAACTGATGTTGACGATAGCGCCCTCGCCGGCCAGCACAAACCGTTGCGTCACTGCACTGGCCAGTCGGGTTAAAGCCGTCACATTAAGCGCGATAAGCTGCTCAATTGAATCAGACGTCTGCTCTGTAAAGCTGCCCGACTGCGCGATACCCGCGTTATTGATAAGAATGCCTATCCGCGTGTCATCACGTAAACGAGCTTCAACAGCCGCTAAATCATCAGCTTGCGTGAGGTCAGCAGGCAGAACGTCGACGGCAATACCGCTTTCTTGCCTCAACCGCTCGGCAAGGCTATCAAGTTTTGTCTTGTCGCGAGCCACCAGAACCAGGTCATGGCCCCGGCGTGCGAACCGTTCAGCGTATACGGCACCAATACCTGTAGAAGCACCGGTAATCAGAACTGTTGATTTGGTCATGAATAACCCTTATTTATCAATGAATAAATAAAATTCGCAAACTGCGATGTCTGTATAACCCTGATAGTGGTGGCTAACGGGACAGATTTAATGATGATGATCGTAATCTAAAAAGTCAATCATTTTGATTACGATCATCATCAATGTATACTTGCGGCATGCGTTTCAGAAGATGAGGCAGAGCAATGAGAGTTTCTAAAGAACAGGTGCGGGCAAACCGAATACGTATTGTTGAAACAGCTTCAGAATTGTTTCGTGAGCGGGGTTATGACGGCGTGGGTGTAGCAGAACTGATGTCAGCGGCAGGTTTAACCCACGGCGGGTTCTATAAGCACTTCGGTTCCAAGGCCGATTTAATGTCGGAGGCGATGTGCTGTGGTTTTATGCAATCCGCAGAAAGTACGGCGGATATGAGCCGGGAAGAATTTGTTGAAAACTATCTCTCCCGCCAGCATCGCGATGATATGGGCAAGGGTTGTGTGATGTCGGCACTAGGCACCGATACGGCCCGCCAATCTGAATCGATTAAGGCGACGTTTGCAACTGGCATTGAACGTCAGTTGGCCCTTTTAGCCAATGAAAATGGCGAAGGTGACATAACCCGTGCCGACCTGATCGATACCATCGCACATGTTGTTGGTGCTCTGGTGCTGTCCCGTGCCTGCCCTGATGACTCCGCGCTGGCCGATGAGATTTTGGACGTTTGCCGCTCCCGAATTCTCAATCAGGAAGCGCATGAGGATTGAGTTTCCGATTGCAGACGACGAAGATATTGCCTCCTTCACCTCACAAGATGCCATCGTCAAAAATGGCATCGACCATTACGAACACAACGCCACGCTACATTATATTCATCGCTATTCGATAAACCCGACCGGCCTTACTACCAGAAAATTTCTATCAATCAATAAAAATTCAATAGTCACAAGCTATTAAAACATTCAACCATTCCTATTTTATCTATCTTCATCCACTGACTAAGCTTAGAACTGAGTATCAATGCGAGCCCTATCAGCGGTTGGCAAAGCCTCATTTCTTATTATTTAATAATCAGCTAATTAGAAGAACCATTAGCGCAACAACCGACGCGGGCAGTTATCCGCGATGTCAAGTTAACGGCTCCCCAGCTACCGGCAGACAAGGCCTGGTGAGCGAACCTACAGAAGCAGAGAGCGCATCATGACAACTGAAAGCAAATGCCCATTTTCGGGTGGCGGCAAACCGAACACGCCACGCCGTGGCCCTTCGAATCAGGACTGGTGGCCCAACCAACTTAACCTGAAGCCACTGCACCGGCACTCCTCCCTTTCCGACCCGATGGACCCTGACTTCGATTATGCCAAAGCCTTTAACAGTCTGGATCTGGCCGCCGTTAAACAAGACCTGCACGCCCTTATGACCGACTCGCAGGACTGGTGGCCGGCAGACTTCGGCCACTATGGCGGCCTGTTCATCCGTATGGCCTGGCACAGCGCCGGCACTTATCGCATCGGCGATGGCCGTGGCGGCGCGGGAGAAGGCCAGCAACGTTTTGCACCGCTCAACAGTTGGCCCGATAACGTCAGCCTCGATAAGGCCCGTCGCCTGTTGTGGCCAATCAAACAAAAATACGGCCGCAAAATTTCCTGGGCTGACCTGATTATCCTTACCGGTAACGTCGCGCTCGAATCCATGGGCTTTAAAACCTTCGGCTATGCGGGCGGTCGCGCCGATACCTGGGAGCCGGATGACGTCTATTGGGGATCGGAAAAAATCTGGTTGGAGCTGAGCGGCGGTCAGAACAGCCGCTATTCGGGCGATCGTGATTTGGAAGATCCGCTGGCAGCGGTGCAAATGGGCCTGATTTACGTTAACCCTGAAGGCCCGGACGGTAACCCGGATCCGGTCGCTGCCGCCCGTGACATTCGCGAGACCTTTGCACGAATGGCGATGAATGATGAAGAAACCGTGGCGCTGATCGCCGGCGGCCATACCTTCGGCAAGACCCATGGCGCAGGCCCGGCCTCGCATGTGGGTGACGATCCGGAAAGCGCAGGCCTTGAGCTGCAGGGCCTCGGCTGGCAGAGCAGCTTCGGCACCGGTAAAGGTAAGGATGCCATCACCAGCGGCCTGGAAGTGACCTGGACCACCACGCCGACCCAGTGGAACCACGACTTCTTCAAACACCTGTTCGAATACGAGTGGGAACTGACGCAGAGCCCGGCCGGCGCACACCAGTGGGTGGCCAAAGACGTTGGCGAGACCATTCCCGATGCGTTCGACCCGGCGAAGAAACAGCGCCCAACCATGTTAACCACCGACCTGTCGCTGCGCTTCGATCCGGCATACGAGCAGATTTCGCGTCGCTTCTATGAGCATCCTGACCAGTTCGCCGATGCTTTTGCCCGTGCCTGGTATAAACTGACCCACCGCGATATGGGGCCACGCGCCCGCTATCTCGGCCCGGAAGTGCCGGCCGAAGAGCTGATTTGGCAAGATCCGATCCCGGCTGTCGATCATCAGTTGATTAACAATCAGGATATCGCCGATCTCAAAACCAGCATCCTGGCTTCCGGCCTGCCGATCTCGGTACTGGTCTCCACCGCCTGGGCTTCCGCCTCCACCTTCCGCGGTTCCGACAAGCGTGGCGGAGCCAACGGTGCGCGCATTCGTCTGGCACCGCAGAAGGACTGGGCAATCAACCAACCGGTGCAACTGGCGCAAACACTGGCCAAGCTGGAAGAAATCCAGCAGGCGTTCAATAATGCCCAGTCGGGCAACAAGCGCGTCTCGCTGGCGGATTTGATCGTGCTGGCCGGTGCCGCAGCTGTCGAACAGGCAGCAGTCAACGCCGGTCATCCGGTAAGCGTGCCCTTTACGCCGGGCCGTATGGATGCCACGCAGGAACAGACCGACGTCGACTCCTTCGCAACGATGGAACCGGTTGCCGATGGTTTCCGTAACTACCTGAAACGCCAGTTCAACATTCCGGCCGAAACCCTGCTGGTCGACAAAGCGCAGCTGCTGACGCTGACCGCTCCGGAAATGACAGTACTGGTGGGTGGGCTGAGGGTGTTAAACGCCAACGTCGGCCAGAGCCAGCATGGCGTGCTGACCCAACGGCCACAGGCGCTGAGCAACGACTTCTTCGTCAATCTGCTTGATATGGGCACCACCTGGAAAGCGGTTGGCGATGACGGCGTATTCGAAGGGCGCGACAGCCAAACCGATGCGCTTAAGTGGACGGCGACCCGCGCCGATCTGATCTTCGGTTCACATTCTCAACTGCGCGCGCTGGCGGAAGTCTATGGCAGTTCGGACGCTCAGGCGAGTTTTGTCTACGACTTTGTCGCCGCCTGGAATAAGGTGATGAACCTCGATCGTTTTGACCGGGCATAGGTTCAAACCGCAGTAAAGCCGCCCGCCCAGGGAAACCTGGGCGGGTTTTTTTATGTTTATTCTCCTGTCGTTTGCCGCTCCAGGTGCCGTAGTTCAAGTGACAGGAAATGGTGCACCAATGGTTTTTCCGGGCCGATATGGAACTGCAGCGCCTCCTGCTGTAAGTCCGCATCGGCATGCGAAACCCGCTGATGCTGGCGCAAATGCTCGGCCCAGGACTCCACCATAAACCACTCCATCACACACTGTGGATCGGCGGTATGTTCGGTCAGCCCCCAGGCGTAGGCACCGTCACGACGACGCACCCGTGACAGACGTTGCAGCGTGCGCAGAAATTGCGGGCGATCTTCCAGCCGGACACGGTATTCCACCTGGATCATCACCGGTCCACGATCGTTCTCAACCGGGGTGTTGAGCAAGGGTTCCGGCCAGTGATTGGAGGGTTGCAGGTCGGCCTCGCCTTCCGGCAGGCGAATGCGATGAAACAGCAGCGAAATCACCAGCAAGCCGATACCGCCCGCCAACAGCGTGGCAGCCACGCCGATCTCCTGAGCAATCAGCCCCCACAGCAGACTACCGGCAGCCATCGCGCCATTAAACACCATCAGGTAAATCGCCAGCCCGCGTCCGCGCACCCAGTTTGGCAGAACGCCTTGTGCTGCACCGTTCAGTGAGGTCAGCGCGATAATCCAACCGGACCCCAGCGCCAGCAGCAGTAACACCGCCAGCCACTGCGGCGGTGCAATCGACAGCAAAGCCATCACCACGGCGGTGATCACTGCCGCCAATAACACCAGACCATCGGCGTTCAGCCGCTGACGTAATCTTGGCAACAGCACTGCACCGCCGATCGCTCCCGCTCCCACTGCGCCTAGCAGAATGCCATAGAAACCGGCGGTACCGCCCAGCATCTGACGCGCGACGAGCGGCAATAGCGCCCAGACCGAACTGGAGAACACAAAGAACACCGCCGCCCGCAGCAGCACCACATGCAGCTCACGGCTGGCGCGGGCATAGCGAATACCGGCACGGAAAGCGCCAAAGAAATGCTCGGAAAGCCCGTTATCCTCCACCTTCGGCCTGCGCCACCACAGCAGGGCGGTAACCACGAACACATAACTCAGTACGTCGGCACCGTAGACCGCACCGGCACCGAAGCTGGCCAACAGCAGCCCTCCCGCCGCCGGGCCGATGGCACGGGCGATGTTTATCCCAAGCGAGTTCAGCGCCACCGCATTTCTGAGATCGGCTCGCGGTACCAGCTCGGGCACGATAGATTGCCAGGTCGGCCCCATCAGTGCCCCGCCGATACCGCCGATAAAGGTCAGAGCCAACAAATACTCGACGGTCAACGCGCCGTTTTGCGACAGCAGCAGCAAGGTGCCGCTGACGCAGGCCAGTAAGATTTGGACAAAAATAAGAAAGCGACGACGGTCAAGAATATCGGACAGCACTCCCGCCGGGATCGCCAGCAGGAATACCGGCAGCGTGGCGGCGGTCTGCATCAGCGCCACCGCCGACGGATTGGAGGACAAATCCGTAACCAGCCAGGAACTGGCGACGTCGCGCATAAAACTGCCAACGTTGCCCAGCACCGTGGCTCCCCACAACACCGCGAATACCGGGATCTTCAGCGGCGCGAAACCACCGGGTGCTGCTTTGTCCTGTGCTGATTCAGCCATCTTTATGCTCCTTGAGATCGTAAAGCGCCACCAGCAGCAACGCCCCCGCCAGTCCGATATGTTCAAAAAATCCGTTCATGCCAATAAAACGCTCCGGCGGGCTCATGTCCCAAAAACGGTTGGCCATTAGCGTGGCAGCCAGAGTGAATCCGGCCAGCGCCAATGCGCCGAGCCAGCGGTAAAAACCGGTCAGGATCAACGCCGAAGCCCCCAGTTCCAGCACCACCACCAGCCCGGCAAACAACGCCGCTGGCTGTAGACCAAAATGGGTCATTTCTGCCATGGCACCGTTAAAATCCAGTGCCTTGACCAAACCGCCCTGGATATAAGCGGCGCAAATCGCCAGCAACATCAGCCAACGAAGCAAAGGAGTATCAACAGCATGTCTGACTCGAGAAATAAAAGCGGCAGTGCTCATAGTCGGCTCCGGTTCACAGGCAAAACCCCCATCCGGGTGATGGGGTCAAGACTGGATAAACGCCAGTAAATCGGCATTGAACCGGTCGGGGTCGGTTTGTGCCAGCCCATGCGAAGCCCCCGGATAGACCTTCAATTCAGCCTGCCTGATAAGCTTAGCAGCTTTCAAAGCCGATGCAGCAATCGGCACAATCTGGTCGTCATCGCCATGCACCAGCAGCGTCGGTTTATCAATCGCCAGCAGGTCGGCGGTGTAGTCGACTTCGGAAAACTCACGCACGCAGTCGTACAACCCCTTCACCCCGCCCTGCATGCCCATCAGCCAGAAGCTATCCATCAGCCCGGCATTAGCCTTGGCCCCCTTGCGGTTGAAGCCGTAAAAAGGCACCGCCAGATCCTTGAAGAACTGAGAGCGGTTTTCTGCCGTTCCGCTGCGAATGCCGTCGAAAGCCGACATCGGCAAGCCCTCTGGGTTGGTCGGGTTCTGGAGCATCAGCGGCGGCACCGCGCCCACCAGTACCACCTTCGCCACCCGCGTGCTGCCGTGACGGCCAATATAGCGCGCCACTTCACCACCACCGGTTGAATGCCCCACCAGGATCAGATCCCGCAGATCCAACGCTTCGATCAACTCCGCCAGGTCGTCCGCATAGCGGTCCATGCTGTTGCCGTCCCAGGTTTGGTCGGAGCGGCCATGACTGCGGCGATCGTGCGCAATAACGCGGTAACCGCTTTGGCCGAAGAACAGCATTTGGTTATCCCAGGCGTCGGCGGATAGTGGCCAACCGTGAGAAAACAGGATGGGTTGCCCGCGGCCCCAATCTTTATAGAAAATGCGCGTGCCATCTTGGGTGGTCAGGATGCCCATAGGTTATCTCCCGGTGGTGGTAAGGGTAGGTCTTCCGGGTTAACAGTAAGGCAGGAGAGGAAACGGTGATAACGGAATTATTTTCGGATGATCGCGAGTTTTTTTGCTGAAGATCCCGGCGTTGTCTCAATGCACAACGCCGGGTGGCTAGGTCAGGATAGAGAGAATTTAAGCCGTGGGGAGAGGCCTGATAGTGAGCCGGCGGCCCACTATCAGAGCGCGGGAAGTTAGCGGATCTGGTGGTGTTGCAGGCGTTCGCTACGGTAAAAGTTCAGCAGACACCAGCCAAGGGCGATCAACGCCAGCGGGGCCGCGACAAAACCGATGTTGCCCATGCCCAGATACTGGCTGACCTGATTACCCAGCAGTGCGCCAGCACCGATGCCGAAGTTATACAGCCCAGAATAGATTGACATCGCCACATCGGTAGCGTCCGGAGCAAGGTTCAATACCCTGGCCTGCATCGACAGGCCAATTGCCATGATCGCCATGCCCCATACCGCGAACAACACCGTCAGGTGGTTTTCATCGCCGGAGGCCGGTAACAGCAGCAGCAGGCTCAGCATCAATAAGCCGATGGCGCCGATGAAAAAGCCCGACGGGAAGCGTTCGCTGAAGCGGCTGAACAACAGACTGCCGACGATCCCGGCGGCACCGAACAGCAACAGCATCAAGGTAGTGAAGTTTTCCGACAACCCGGCTACGGTCTGAATAAAGGGTTCGATATAGCTGTACGCGGTAAAATTCGCCGTCACCACAATGATGGTCAGCATATACAGGCTGACCAACGCCGGGCGCTTAAACAACATTGGCACGCTGGCCAGGGAGCCGGAATGCTCGCTTTTCAGCACCGGCAGCAAACGCCACAGCAGCACCAGCGCCAGCGTGGCGCAGACGGCGATACCAATAAAGGTCATGCGCCAGCCGAGAATTTGACCCACGATACGGCCCAGCGGCAAACCGAGCACCATCGCCAGCGCGGTTCCCCCGGCCAGCAGGCCCAATGCCTGTGCCTTTTTACCCGCCGGTGCGACCCGGATCGCCAATGAGGCGGTGATCGACCAGAATACCGCATGGGCCAGCGCCACACCGGCACGGGAAATCACCAGCGTGGTGAAGTTCCATGCCACGGCGGTCAGCACATGGCTGGCGATAAACAGGATAAATACCCCGATCAGCAGTTTGCGTCGCTCAATCCGGCTGGTCAGCAGCATACACACCAGCGAACTGGCGGCGACGATCCAGGCATAAATAGTGATGATCAATCCCACCTGCTCGGTCTGCATCGAGAAGCTTTGGGCGATATCACTCAGCAACCCGACCGGAATAAATTCGGTGGTATTGAAGATAAAGGCCGAGACGGCAAGTATGACCACGCGCAACCAGGCAGTTGAGCGAGAGACCTGAGTGTGTTCCATGTTAAACGGGATCCGGACGGGTGCGGGAAGTAGCCATATTTTAACCAATCGGCTGGATAAATGCGATATGCGTCACACTTTTATTAAGGTACTTTTTTCGCCAGCCTTTTGCCATCCACGGCCTGCGCACCGATTGCCGTGGTGGGATTTGATGATATTGAACTGGCCGCCTCCCCCAGTTACCAGTTGACCACTTATCGCCAGCCGATGCAGTCGTTGATTGCCGATGGCATTCATTGCCTGACGCAGGCTTTCGAGCCGGACGGCCAACGTTTGTATAACGGTGAATTAATCACCCGGCAGTCGCATATTAAACAATAATAATATCAACGGACGGCGAGAGCTTTGGTCACGTTAATTGAGGTCATATGTCAGCTATCTATGATTGGTCAGTGTTGGTATTCCGCCGCATTTACGATCGCCGCATCAGCAGTGCGCCGGTGCTCGACAGTACCCAACTGTTCCCCGACGCCCAGCGTTTTACCGCCCAGTGGCCGCAGATCCGTGATGAGGCATTGACTCTGGCGCAAGATCTGCACAATATTCCGCGATTTCACGAGATAATGAGCGAACAGGCGTCGATCTCTGCCAATGACGCACGTGACTGGCGCATGTTTATCATGCAGGCCTACGGCCAGCCGATAACCCGCAATCTCGCCCGCTGCCCATTATTGGCCAGCCTGATCGCTTCCTCCCCCGATGTGCTTTCCGCCTCGCTGTCTTTCCTGGCCCCCGGTAAACAGGTGCCGGCGCACCGTGGCCCGTTCCGTGGCATTCTGCGCGGTTATCTGGTGCTGGCAATGCCCAAGGGTGCCGATGGTCTGCCCGCCGCCGTGTTGAAAGTCGACGGGCAAGAATACCGGCTCAATGATGGGGAATTTATGCTGTGGGACGATACCTTCGAACACGAGGTGTGGAACGACAGCGATCAGGTGCGCACCGTGTTGCTGCTGGATATCCGCCGCCGCGATTTACCCACCGGGCTGCGGATGTTGTCCAACGGCATTATTGCATTGGTACGGTTGAACGTACGCTGGATCCAGCGCCAGTTCTAGGCCCCCCCCAGATAGGCTTTCCTTACCTCCTGATCGTTCAACAGCTCCGCACCGCTGCCGGTCAGGCGAATCTGGCCGTTGACCAGCACATAGCCGCGATCGGACAGTTTGAGCGCGTGGTTGGCATTCTGCTCCACCAGAAACAACGTCATACCGCCACGGGTCAGCTCCCGTAAAATACTGAAGATCTGTTTGACGATGATCGGCGCCAACCCGAGGCTCGGCTCGTCCAGTAACAACAGTTTTGGCCTGCTCATCAGCGCCCGGGCGATCGCCAGCATCTGCTGTTCACCGCCGGACATGGTCATCGCCCGCTGGTTACGCCGTTCCTTCAGGCGTGGGAACAAATCAAACATGCGCAGTAAATCCTCCGCTACATAGCGGTTGCCGACGGTAATGGTACCCATCAACAAGTTTTCCTCCACGCTCATATCCGGGAAAATACGCCGCCCCTCGGGAGCCTGAGCGATACCGCTGCTGGCAACATAATGGGTGGAACGGTGGCTGATATCTTCGCCACGAAACAGGATCTGCCCGCCGCTGATGCGCGGCTGGCCGAAGATGGACATCAGCAGCGTCGACTTACCCGCGCCGTTGGCGCCAATCAGCGCCACCGTCTCCCCTTCATTCACCTGTAGCGAGACCTGCTGCAACGCCTGTATAGGGCCATAAAACACGTCTACGTTGCGAAACTCCAACATCACATTGCTCATCCCGCCAGTTCCTCTTCGTCCGCGCCAAGGTAAGCGGCGATTACCCTATCGTTATGCTGAATTTCTTTCGGCGTGCCTTCGGCTATCACATCACCGTGATCGAGCACAATCACCCGATCGGAGATCTCCATCACCATGCCCATATCGTGTTCAATCAACAACACCGTGATACCGTGGTGCTGACGCAGAAAACGGATAATGCGGCTCAGCGTCGCCGTCTCCACCGGGTTTAGCCCGGCTGCGGGTTCGTCGAGACAGATCATCTCCGGCGTGGTGCACATTGCCCGGGCAATCTCCAGCCGCCGCTGCTGACCGTAGGACATCTCCCCCGCCAGCCGGTTGGCGCAATCCACCAGTTCCACCACTTCCAGCCAGTAAAAGGCGCGATCCAGCGCCTGGCTTTCTGCCCGACGATAACCCGGCGTATTGAGCACGCCAGCGATCAGATTACGGTTGCTCAGCATGTGCTGCGCCACCAGCAGGTTCTCCACCACCGACATTTCACGGAATAAACGGATGTTCTGGAAGGTACGCGCCAGCCCGGCGCGATTGACCAGGTGGGTGCCGCCAAACATTTTGTAGTAAACGCGCGAGCCGAACCGCTTTGGATTCACCCAATCGCCGGCATGGAATTTCTGCCCCAGCACCTGGATCACGTCGGTCGGGCGCTTATAGGTATTGAGCAGGATCGCTCCGCCGGTGGCACGGTAAAAACCGGTCAGACAGTTGAATACCGTGGTTTTCCCGGCACCGTTGGGGCCGATCAGCGCGGTGATGGAGCCACGCTCCACCGCCAGATTGACGTCATTGAGCGCCTTGATGCCGCCAAAATGCATCATCAGATGCTCAACCTTCAGGATAGCGTCGCTCATGGCTCTACCCCCTTGCGCGGAGCAAAGCTGGAACGGCTGATGCGCACCAGCCCACGGGGCCGCCAAATCATCATCGCCACCATCAACACGCCGAACAGCAGCACCCGGTACTCGGCGAAGCTGCGCAACAGCTCAGGTGCCACCGTGAGTACAAACGCCGCCAGCACCACACCGATGGTCGACCCCATACCGCCCAGTACCACGATCGCCAGGATCAACGCCGACTCAAAGAAGGTGAATGAGGTGGGGTTGACGAAGCCCTGATAGGTGGCGAAAAACACCCCGGCCAGCCCGGCGGTGGAGGCGCCCATCATAAAGGCCGACAGCTTCACCAGAACGTGGTTCAGCCCGAGGGAGCGACAGGCAATTTCATCCTCGCGCAGTGCCTCCCAGGCCCGACCAATCGGCATGCGCGTCAGCCGGTGCTTGATGTACAGCACCAGCAGCACCACCAGGAACAGCACCGCATAGATAAAGATAAATTTCAGGTTGGGGTTATAGGCGATACCAAGGAATTCGTGGATCGGCACGCCGCCGTCCTTCGCCCGCCTGCCAAATTCCAGGCCAAAAATCGTCGGCGCAGGCACCGAGACGCCGTTGGGGCCACCGGTCAGCGACATCCAGTTATTGAGCACCAGACGAATAATTTCCCCGAACCCCAGCGTGACGATCGCCAGATAGTCGCCGTGCATGCGCAGCACCGGGAACCCCAGCAGCGCACCGGCCAGCGCCGCCATCAGCGCCCCCAGCGGCAGCATCGCCCAGAACCCCAGCCCGAGATACTGGTAACCCAGCGCCAGGCCATAAGCGCCAATGGCATAAAACGCCACGTAACCGAGATCAAGCAGCCCGGCCAGCCCGACAACGATGTTCAACCCCAGCCCGAGCAGCACGTAAATCAGCCCCAGGATCGCCACCGTCAGCAGATATTTGGTGGCGACAAACGGGAACAACAGCGCGATCACGGCCATTAACGGAACTCCCCAACGCAGGCTGGTTTTTGCCCCTATCGCCCGGACATATACCCCGTCATTACCGCCGTCAAAACGCGTCAACAGCTTGCGCCCCGGCGCGGTTTGCAGAAACAGGCTCAGCAACAGCCGCCCGGCCATCACCGCGGCGATAATCCACGCCAGGCGGCGCGGTTCAAAGTTAAAACTGTATCCGTTGAGAACAATACCGACGATAGGCCCGAAGACGATCAAAGCGATCAGCCCGGCCAGCACCGCATCCAGCAAGCTGCGTTTAACGTTCAGCCCTGGGTGAACCCTAGATTGCGACATAGTTTTCCCCTCAAACCTTAGCGACCATTGGCCGACCGAGCAGGCCCTGAGGGCGGAAAATCAGGATCACCACCAGCAAACCGAAGGAAAACACGTCTTTGTAATCGGAGTTCACCATGCCGGCAAACTGCGCCTCCGCGACGCCCAGCAGCAGGCCACCAAGCATCGCGCCGGGTAACGAACCAATGCCCCCCAGCACCGCAGCGGTAAAGGCCTTGATGCCGATAATAAAGCCGACGTAGAAATCAAAGGTGCCATAGTTCATGGTGATCAACACCCCCGCCAGCCCGGCCATGGCGGCACCAATCACGAACACCAGGGAGATCACCCGGTCGGTGTTGATGCCCAGAATAGACGCCATCTTGCGATCCTGCTGGGTGGCGCGGCAGATACGCCCCAGACGGGTGTGCTGAATGATGTAAGTGAGGATGGCCATGCCCAGCAATGAGGCGACCAGGATAAACACCTTGGTGTAGGTGATTTGGATCACCCCACCGTCAAAGTTGAGGCGGAACACGCCGTCCAGCAGCGTTGGGATCCCTTGCTGGCGCGGTCCTTGGCTGATTTGCGCGTAGTTTTGCAAAATGAGCGACATGCCGATAGCGGAGATCAGCGGTGCCAGACGAGTGGAATTGCGCAAGGGTTTGTAGGCGATGCGCTCGATCACCCAGCCATACACCCCGGTGACGACGATGGTAAACACCAACGTGCCGAGGATCAGCAGCGGGAAGGATTGCAGGCCGAAGAACGACAGTAACGCCAACCCAATGGCGCACAGGTAGGCGGAAATCATGTATACCTCGCCGTGGGCGAAGTTAATCATGCCGATAATGCCGTAAACCATGGTGTAGCCGATGGCGATCAGGCCGTAAACCGCGCCGAGCGTCAGGCCGTTGATCAACTGTTGCAGAAAGAAAACATCCATAATGAGCAGTCTCGCCTGGTGGGACCGCAAGCTAGTGCAGACGCGGCCCAAGGGAAGTATCGGCGCGGACCCGCCGAACACGCGGATCCGCTTATGGGTTAATCCTCAATGGATTTCAAGTTACAGCCAGGCGGCAAGTACGCGAATCCCCAGGAACTTAGATACGCTAAGTGACTGGGGTGACCGTATGCAGCCAACAACGCTGTGGCTTGAAAGACGCCGAGGATGGATTAGAGTTGGTGATATTTGCCTTTATCGTCCCACTGATAGACCACGTAATCCGATACCTTCAGGTCGCCTTTCTTGTCCCAGGCCTTTTTGCCCATCACGGTATCCACATCATGCGATTTCAGCCATTCGCTGGCCTTGGCGCTGTCTTTACCGCCGGTAGCGCTAAAGGCTGCGGCGATCGCCTGAATCGAAGCGTAGGAGTAGAGGGTGTAGCCTTCCGGCTCAAAACCGCTGGCGCGGAACTTGGCGATCACCGTTTTACCCTCCGGAATTTGGCGCGGATCGTTACCGAAAGTCATCAGCACGCCGTTGGTGTACTGTGGCCCACCGGCAGCGGTCACCAGTTCTTCGGTCACGATGCAGTCACCGGAGAAGAACTTGGCGGTCACGCCCTGCTCACGCATTTGGCGGACCAATGGCCCGGCCTCTGGATGGCAGCCACCGAAATAAACCACGTCGGGTTTGACCGAGGCGAGCTTGGTCACCAGCGCGTTGAAGTCTTTTTCACCGCGAGACAGCCCTTCATACAGCACTTCCTTCACGCCGCGCTTGTTCATCTCAGCCCTGGCGGCATCTGCCAGCCCCTGCCCGTAGGTGTCTTTGTCGTGGATCACCGCGATGCGTTTGGCTTTCAGGGTATTGAGCATGTAGTTGGTGGCAATCACCCCTTGCTGATCATCGCGGCCGCACATGCGGAACATGTTGGTCATGTTGCGTTCGGTAATTTGCGGGTTGGTGGATCCGGGGGTGATGGCGATAATCCCGGCTTCGTCATACACCTCGGAGGCCGGCATGGTGGAGGAGGAGCAGAAGTGCCCTACTACCGCCGCGACCTTGTCCTGATCCACTAATCGGTTGGCGACCGCGACCGCCTGTTTGGGTTCACAGGCGTCATCCCCCTGCACCAGTTTGATTTTTTCCCCTTTAATCCCACCGGCGGCGTTGATATCCGCTGCCGCCTGTGAGGCACCACGCCAATACTGATCGCCATAGGTCGCATTCGGCCCGGAGAATGGCCCGGCGACGCCAATAACGATATCCGCCTGAGCATAAAAAGCAGAACCTAAACAACCGATAAGCAGAGCAGCGAGCGGACTTTTAATAAGTTTCGATGACATTGTTGTATTCCTCAGCACTGTTTTTAGACCCCAAATAATTGGAGCTGTATCAAGGCGGCAAGAACATCCATCCCCAGGATGCTTACTCATGTCAGTGTCTGGGGTGGGTGTTCGCAGCCAACACCGATACGGCTTCAAGTATGACGGGTATAGCGAAACGCCCAGGGGCGTGGACCAGTCACTTTATGTGTAGACGGGGAAAATAATTTGCGCGAGAGCGCAGTCGCATTACCCGAATTTAGCTAAGCAAAAATCCAGCCATTGTGACGGCCAATACATATTTTCTGTTCATTCATCCTACATATCAGAGGCAAAACGCGGAGATTCACTACCGTCAGGAGGCACTGTGGGGGGATCAGGTGGCAAACTCACCGCAAAATTTTTCTGCTACTCGTCAGGTGCCTGTCCCCCTGCGCACCAGAAACGTGCAATGGCCGGTGCAACGTCGACGAAAACGATTTTGTGGTGATAAACCGCGTGGATAAACAGGATGAGTGCCGAAAAACAACGCAACATGCTCATTCCATCAGCAAACGCACTTTTCTGGCAGTTTAGTGCTTTGACAAAGCCGCAGCACCCCGCTATTATTCGCCCCGTTCACACGATTCCTCTGTAGTTCAGTCGGTAGAACGGCGGACTGTTAATCCGTATGTCACTGGTTCGAGTCCAGTCAGAGGAGCCATATTAGAGAAGCCCGCTCAGGGAAACCTGAGCGGGCTTTTTGCTTTTGGGATTTTGATGGTTAGGAGCCTGGGTGGACATGTCAGCGTTCCAATCTGTGCCGATTGCAAAATGACAACAATGGCATTACTGGTAATATTTAAACTATCAATTAGGGACAGCACATTTCTAAATTATGATTTTATTCAGGACTGTTTGAACAGATAGGGAAGCTTAAATTATATGAGTAGACGTCTAAACAGAGATTACCGTACTAAAATAAGAAACATCCCCCGCCGCTTAAAAGCGCTTAACCGTTGGGCGGAAACCTTCCATGATCCAATCCTTGCAGTTTTTCCAGAAGGCCAGCGCTACTGGAACTACAAAATTCCTGTAGATGTCAATCTTGTTGAAGGAAGACACAGTGTCCAGAAAACCAAGGCAGCCTGCGCACAAGCGTTAATTGACGCATGTTCTAATTTAATACTTGCAACAGCCGACTCGAGTTACAACCCGCGAATTACTTCTGTTATCTGCCTCCCGGATATGTTTACCAGCGAAGTCTGTCTTTACCATTCTGAAGAGTATTATCAGGGGTTCATATGCGAAAACACTTCTGAAAATGGAGCTTCATCAGTCATTAAGGGGCGTAGCCTTGCTGAAGACTGGGGATTAACTCTGCCAGAGAATATACAGGAGCTGGGGATCTCGCTTGAATACTATGGCGGTGACGATCCTGATGAATGGTTTACAGGAGAACGTTGGTACTATGGCCAAGTGTTATAGAAGAGGGTTTAATATCCGTTTCGCATAGTGCCGGTCTCACAGTGAAACGATGTCAGCGGAGAGCAGACTTCGGCGTCAGCAAAATTACGTTAAGTTGACAAAGCTATATGATACAATTTTATCATGCTGAACCGACGGCTAATTCGGTAGAGTAGTACTAAGTATGTGTTACGTTGCTATTAAGAATGGGACAGTAAATTGAAAACAAAACAGTCAAAAATCCCCAAATCAATTTATAGGCCCATGCATGGCGACGAGTTTGACCTCTGGGTGGACCTCTCTTCAAATGACTATATTGAAGACCTGATGGCAAATCATCGGTACAGCCGTAAAAAAGCCCAGATAGAGGCGTCGAAATCATTTAAAACAGCCTTGCCAGCGGGCATCAATACTCAAAATAACCATTTTAGAACTTATGAACATGAAAGTCAGGCTGCGGGATATCTGTGGTTCAGCCTGGAAGATAACTCAGCCTTTTTGTCAGATATAATGCTTCTCCCAGAATTTCAGGGTAAGGGGATGGGCAGGGATTTTATCCGTGCGTTCCTGAATGAACTTACTCAACAGGGTGCGTATGAAGTGGAGCTCAGAGTTTCACCGGACAATCAAAGGGCTTTAAAATTATATAAAGAGTTTGGTTTTCGGATAACTGGTTTTGATATGAGTCTTTTGCTGAGGCCCGACTGAACAGCAATCCGTTAATCATAATGTTCGGGGACAATCGCGGGTAATATCAACTATCGATGGGCAGTCTACCCACCGTATACCTTCACATCATCAATGTCCGCTTCTGGCACAAAACTGCCCGTGGCAAGAACGTGGGGCATCATTCAAGCACTCTGTAGATCTCGGAAATCACCTGCATCGTTGCGTCTTCAATCATTCCTTCATTACGGCATAAAACCCAGCCGTGATTGGCAATTTCTCGCTCGAACGCCTTGGTGCAAGCGACATGCTCTTCCAGCTTATAAATCACCGTGCTACTTAGCCCACGTGGACGGGCTGCGGCCCTCGCCCATGAAATCTCAGGCGCAGTAACAACCCCGACATGCAGATCTGGCGTTCGCACCTTTCGTTCAATGTTAAGCTGTAAAATCTCTGCAAATGGAACCATCCGGCGAAACGCGGCATCCGACGGATACCAGCGATCCATCAGGATAATGCTGTCCGGTGGCTGTTTAGTCAGCACATGCTGGGAAATCCAGGCACGGCTATCAGCAAAGCGCCTACAAACCTCCAATTCCAAATCCAGGGTGGGATTTCTGGCGAGCTGGTTAACGAGGGCCATTGTTTCCCCCCTGTAGGGATCGCTTTTTCTCTCGCAAAGTCGGATCACCTTCTTGTTGTCTGCCCTTAGTTCTCTCGTAATGGCCTCCAACAGTGTGGTTTTACCGGCGCCTTTGGGCCCATCCAGAGACACAAACAGCTGACGACTCATTCTTGAAATGACGATTGATATAGGTTTTTTGTATAGCTTGCATCTGGCAAAAGCATCTTACTTCCTTCGTTTGAACATTCAAAAAAACTCCATTCCTTCGTATGGCTGAGTTCGGCAAGCACGGAGGCGACTCTCAAGGTCTCCATCATGAATCTCAAGCCTGTGGCCATCGGGGTCTAAAAAATAGACTGACTTTCCCTCGCTCTTGTTAGTTTTCCATTCTGTAACACCAGACGACCTCTGACCTGCTCCCAGTAAACTAACATAGCACGATGTAAGCAACTTCCGCTTCTGGCACAAAACCGACGCTCAGGATGCCAGAATAGCCCCCAGAAACCCCGTCCCCTCCCCCCTAAATCAACAACCGAACCCGATCGTAAATCAGTCGGTCCTCGAGCCGAGCGGAGCGGGTATGCTGGCGCAGGGTGCGGATCAGATTATCAATCAACGCATGGGCGGCGGTGCTGAGGATGCTGTTGCGCCGGGTGACGATGTTCAGCCGCGCCAGGTCACAGCCTTCCTGTAACGCCAGCGGTTGCAGGCGTCCGGCAAACTGCGGTAAACCTATCAGCGGTAACGGGCAGCAGGTACACATGTCTGCCGACTCCACCATGGCCTGCAGCATGCCGAGGGAATGCGCATGAATAATGCGGTTCGGATCGAGTTGAGCGCAGTGTCGGCTGAACAGCTGCTGGATTAGATCGTCATAATTTTCTGGGGTGTAATTCAGCGCCCAGTCCTGCTCCAGCAACTGGTGGACTGAGCTGCTTTGGGCCAATGGATGGCCATGCCGCACCATCACCGCCGCTTCATAATCCAGCAAAGGATTTTGCCTTTACCGGCGTGGAACTGAGCGACAGCAAATATTTTGGTATTGGCGATGGCATTGGCGTGCGTAAAGAGGACCGCGCATTACTTGATGCCTTTAACGCGGCGCTGAAAGCCATTATCGCCAACGGCACCTATAAGAAGGTGAACGATAAATACTTTGATTTTGATATGTACGGTAAAGGGGAATAACTGAAGGGCAGATTAAAAGGGCCTGGCGAACGCCTGGCCCGATAAAAACGGTTACTTCACTTCGCCCATAGCCTTCAGCTTTTTGGACAGTTCGCGACGTTCTTTAGACAGATCGGCATTTTTGATGATGTAGTCATCAACGCGATCTTCATAGTCGCTGCGCATGTTGGCAATGATGCCCTGAACATCTTCAATGCTCATGCCCGGCTTGATGTACTCACTCAGGTTATCGAGCAGCAGCACGCGCTTTTGGTTATCGCGGACTTTCTTCTCGTTGTCGATAATTTCGCGTTGCAGCTTATTTTTACGTCGGAACATACGCACAAACTCCAGAACGTCCTGGAAACTCGGCTTATTTGCATTATCCATCTTCATACCCTTGCTTTAGTAATACACAGATTCATTGGCTTACGGCCACAATGAGACCAAGATACAGGTTTGTGGCGCTCAGACACAACACTCATCGCCCTATCTTACTCACTTTAGCGCCGCGACAAAAACCCGAAGCGCCTGCTTCATGATCTGGCCCCCTATTCACACTCACCGGCGGTACACACTTTGAGCAAGTCACCCAGTTCTTCCAACTGCTGCGTCAGTTCCATGCTCAGCCAGACGTAGCCGTTACGCATGGTCTCCGCCAGCGCTTCCAATGAGCGTAGCGTCAACAGTTGCGCGCTGCGCAGGGTTTAGGCATTCAGCATAATAAAATGGGTTTCGCGCGAGGCCCAGTAGGCGTCGGCCAACAGCTCCAGGGTGCACACCAGATTGCGGCTCAGCGTCTGCACCGCTTCGAATACCGCTTTGGGGATATGGGTTTCTTTACAGCAGGGGACAATCAGGCCGCGTAATTTGACCACCTGATTCAGCAAGTCTTTTAACTGCGGCTCCCGTCGTGGCCGTTCAATCATGAAAGCTATAGGGCATAGCGGAGGAAGGCAGGCAGAGAAAAGGCGGATAAGGCGTCCCCTATCCGCAGTCAGACGTTAAGCAGCATATTTATCCACCAGCGCACGCAAAATGGCAGCAGTTTCCACATCCATCACTCCGTCATACTGTCGTTGACGGAAATGCAGCTGGAAGGCCCGTACCAGTTGACGATAGCCTTTGGCATCGGTCGCCGCCGAGGTGTCGTAACCGTATTTGGCGAACAGCGCCAGCAGATCAGGCTGCGCTGGCAGGCCCTGGCATTGATATTCATTTTGGTGATGATGCTTCACCGCTTCGTCATACCAGGCCCCTACGCCAGCCAAATACAGCTGGTGCCATGGAAACTGTGGGCCAGGGTCACTTTTGCGGCCCGGAGCAATATCGGAATGCGCCACCACGTTGACCGGCGTGATGTCCGGATAGCGCTGCAGAATATTCTGCGCCAGTTGACTGACCGCCGCAATCTGCTGTGGGTTAAACGGCGGGAAGCTAATGTCTTCGCCATCGCCGCGGGCCAGATTGACGATCTCGATGCCAATGGACGTATCGTTGAGATTATTGCGATTACCCCACTGACTGGCACCGGCATGCCAGGCACGTTCCACTTCATCGACCAGGTTGAAAATGCGCACGCCGCTGAAACCGGCCGCCTGATAGCTTTGATCTTCCGGATCCGGCACCAGATAATGGGCGCTGACCGACTTGCCAGTCAGTGACTGCACCGAATCGGCAAAGTTTTGCGCCGTGTAATGCAGCACCAGAAAACGCACCCGGTGGCCAAAGCTGGCTACCGAACGGTAGCTGTTGTAATCCATACTGAACATAATAGATTCCTTATTGATTAAACTCGCGTGCCATTGTCATTGCAGGATCCGTCCCGCTCAAGCGGTCGCAACATACAGCGACCCTACAATGCCTTCGTGAAACTTGTCCACCCGCCAATGTTTAGCTAATTGCTAAACTTAAAGCAAGAAAAATTTAGTGAAAGCAATATTTACCTTTTTGCTAAAGAGTGCGATCATCCAACGATGGAAACCAAAGAAATAAGACGCAATAATTTGCGCGAGCTGATGGCCAGCTATGCAAGGCAAGGTATCAACCAGAGCGAATTTGCGCTGCTGGTAGAGTCTTCTTCACCAACGCTGAGCCAAATCAGCGGTGAAAAGTCTTCCCGCAACCTGGGTGATAACCTCGCCAGACGGATTGAGGCCAAACTGAGCCTGCCCAAGGGCTGGTTTGACGTTTTCCATGAAAAACAGCTGGTGCGGCCGTTTGATAACGTAGCGGCAGAGTCGGATTTTCAACCCGCCCGCCTCAAGCCGGTGGTATGGGAAGATACCGAACAAGACAAGGAAGAGTTTGTGGAAATTCCCCTGCTGGATATTAATTTCTCGGCTGGCGACGGCTGTTATGAAATCGTCGATCGCGAAGAATTTTCGCTGATCTTCCGTCGCTACTATCTGCACAAGATGGGGGTGGCGGTGAATGCCGCACGCATCATCCGCATTTCCGGCTCCAGTATGGAACCGCGCTTGCAAGACGGTGATGTGGTAGGCATTAATACCGATGACACACGTATTCGCGAAGGCAAGACCTACGCTATCCGTCACGGTAATCTGCTGCGGGTAAAAGTGTTGATCGAACAACCCGACGGCGGCGTCACTATTCGCTCCCTGAACCGGGAAGAATACCAGGACGAACACCTGAGTTACCCGCAGCGCAAAGACCAACTGGTGGTGCTAGGCCGCGTTTTCTGGTCGTCTTCGTCCTGGTAATGAGCCGGGCACCGTAGGTCGGCGCCTTGCTGTTATTTAAAATCGACCACCATCTGCTGCTGGATCGATAATCCGCGAGTCGACTGTACGCAACAGTCGATGTAGTCGGTAAAGCGCGGTGGTTTCGGCATGCCCAGCTTAAGAATTTTATCGTTACTGAACCGCACGTTAAGCATGGCGAAGGATCCATACAGGCGCATCGCCTTCAGCATCAGTCGTTCGTTACAAGGCCCGAAAATATCCTTCAGTTGCTTACGCATCTTCAGCAGCGCTTCGTAACTGACCTGCGCGTAATGATCGCCAAGCGGCGGCTTTTCCAGCGCGGCGGCAATGGCACGATCGATATCCGCAAAGCTGACGCTGCTCTCTTCACCGGCCGAGATATGGTAAACATCATTATCCAACGTTTCGCTGTTCATCAGCATCACCAGCGCATCGGCACAGTAGTCGACCGGAATAACGTCGATGTTGTCCTGCAGTGAACACATAAACTTCCGCAGCATCAGCGCCATGCTGAACACCCAAAAAATACTGCTGGAAGGCTGACAACCCAGGCGAGTATGCCCCACCACGATCGAAGGGCGGGCAATCACCAGCGGCAGCTGCGGGCAGCGTTGACGCATTAGCTGTTCAATGGTCGATTTGGAGCGAGTGTATTCCACCAAATGCTCGGCGGTTTCTTCAAATTCGCCGCTTTCTGCCACCAGAGAACCCGGTTCCGGCGCACAGGACATGGCGGTACCTACGTGCAGGAAACGTTTTAATCCAGACACCTGCGCCATTCTCTCGGCAAAGGCCAGTGTCCCTTCGACATTCACCTTCCAAATAAGAGGGTTGTTGCCAAAAGAGGCTACTGCGGCACAATTAATAACGTGCGTTACATTGTTAATTCGTGAGTCCGCCAAAAAGTCAGCAGGCTCACTTAAATCGCCCAACAATATATTTTCTATCGTGATTTTCGAGAATAAACTTCCATCGACATTAAATTTTTCCATATTCTGACGAATACGTTCCAGCCCCTGCGGTGCATTTTCAGCTCTCACTAACAGAAGATAGTTAATCGACTGATTTTCTTTCAGTAATTTCTCAAGCACTGCACCACCGAGAAAGCCGGTAGCACCGGTTAACAGCAGAGTTTTCATAATAGGTGTCCACATTGGTATTGAATGCTGCTGATTGTAGGGGGAGACAATTAAACAGATATTAAATAAAACTCAGTGGCACTTATTTATCTTTTCTTAATATTATCTTAAGGAATATTTTGAAACATCGTGAAGGGGTTTGGTAACAACATTAATAGGAAAGATCTTAGGATAAACGATTCCGTTGACATAGTATTGATATTAACTCTGATTTAATTTCCTGGTGAATGTTATTACCTTTTCTCTTCAGGAGTATTTATGAGCTATAACCAAAAAGTCTGGTTGGGCATCCTGGTCCTGTGCGGCGTTTTCTGGCTGGCGGTGATCGGCGGTATTTTCTTGGCCCATCAAGCCTATGAACGTGCAGAGCTTCAGAATCAGCAGGATTTTACGGTCAGATACTCGCAACATGTTCAGGGTGCAGCGACCCCAGGCCACAGCCTCCAGGCACAGTCGCACACCTCTTGAGGTTCCCCCCTGAATGGGGTAGGGACAAGCGCGGCGAAGGATCCTATGATGCCCATTGATTCACAGGGAGAATAATATGGGTCGAAAGCTGGATAGCTTACCGCAAGCAGAACGTGAAAAAATTGAAGTCGATTTACTGGCCCTCAGCGTGATTTATAACGAACGCTATGGCATTACCGTCAATGACGCCAGCAACGCCGAACAACAGGTGCCCGACTATTTACGCCCCTACTTTCATTTACGCCTGAACTACTACCGCGGTGCGTAATACAGCGCATTTCGGTGATTAACACTAACGACCGCTTGGCATCGTTCATCTCGCCGTTACAATAGGGGCATATTCCCTACGCACGCGAGAGATGCGATTTTGAGCAGCAAGGCACCGGCCACATTCTATTTTCACGACTACGAGACCTTCGGTATAAGCCCATCGATGGACCGCCCCGCGCAGTTTGCCGGTGTGCGTACCGATATGGATTTCAATATCATCGAAGAGCCGCTGGTCATCTACTGCACCCCGGCCGATGACTACCTGCCCGATCCCGAAGCGGTGATGATCACGGGTATTACTCCGCAACTGGCACTGGCCAAAGGCGTTAACGAAGCCGAGTTCACACGGCAAATTCATCAGGCATTCAGCGTGCCCGGCACCTGTATTTTGGGTTACAACAATATCCGCTTTGATGACGAAGTCAGTCGCAATATTTTCTACCGCAACTTCTACGATCCCTATGCCTACAGTTGGCAGAATGGCAACTCACGCTGGGATCTGCTCGACGTTATGCGTGCCTGTTATGCACTGCGCCCGGACGGCATCGTCTGGCCGGAGAACGAAGATGGCTTCCCCAGCTTCCGTCTGGAGCACCTGACCCGCGCCAACGGCGTTGAACATGAACATGCCCACGACGCCATGTCGGACGTTTACGCCACCATCGCCATGGCCAAACTGGTCAAGCAGGCGCAGCCTCGGCTGTTTGATTTCCTGTTGCAGCACCGCAACAAACATAAGCTGAACGCGCTGATCGATATCGCAGAAATGACACCGTTGGTCCACGTTTCCGGCATGTTCGGTGCAGCACGTGGCAACACCAGTTGGGTATCGCCACTGGCCTGGCACCCCGACAACAAGAACGCGGTGATCATGTGCGATTTGGCCGGTGATATGACGCCATTGCTGACGCTGAACGCCGACGAGCTGCGTGAACGGCTGTATACCCGCCGTGAGGATCTGGCCCCTGGTCAAGCGCCGGTGCCGATCAAACTGGTCCATATCAACAAATGTCCGGTGCTGGCACCGGCGAAAACCCTGTTGCCGGAAAACGCCGAGCGGCTGGGTATCGATCGTCAGGCCTGCCTGCAAAACCTGCAACTGTTACGCCAGCATCCGCAAGTGCGCGAAAAAGTGGTGGCACTGTTCGCCGATGCCGAGCCTTTCAAGGGTTCTGATGATGTCGATGCACGGCTGTACGACGGTTTCTTCAGCGATGCCGACAAGGCAACGATGAAAATTATCCAGCAAACCAAGCCGCAGAACCTGCCGGCGCTGGATTTGACCTTCAGTGATAGCCGTCTGAAAGAGCTGCTGTTCCGCTTCCGCGCCCGCAACTACCCCAATACGCTCGATGATGCCGAGCAACGCCGCTGGTTGCAGCATCGTCAGGAGATGTTGAGCGCCGAACGAGTACAGAGCTACGTACTGCAACTGGAGTCGCTGTATAACCTGCATGAAGGCGATCAAGAGAAGACAGCGCTGTTGAAAGCGCTGTTTGACTACGGCAAAGAGCTGGTCGGCTGACAAAAACAACAAAGGGCGCCGAAGCGCCCTAAAACTGCTGACAAAGTTCCTGGTGACTAAAGTAATAGGTTTATTACTAATAAAAACAAAGAATTCTGTCTTACGATTTACCCCAAACCCCCGAAAACCACGTTTTTCGGGGGTTTGTCATCAATCAAGGGCGCCGAGGCGCCCTTTTTAATGCACAAAGCGGTGAAAGCTTAGGCTACGTCTTCGCTAGCCTGTGGTACCGGCAGGCGGAAGCTGCGCGTGACAAAGGCCAGGTAAATCAGACCAATTGCCGCCCACACCAGGCCCAGCGTCATTGAGCTGGTCTCCAGATTCAGCCACAGTGCACCTACGGTCAGCGCACCCATAATTGGCAGGATCAGGTAGTTAAAGGTGTCTTTAACGGTACGGTTCAGCTTGTCGCGGATATAGAACTGCGAGATCACCGACAGGTTCACAAAGGTGAACGCCACCAGCGCACCGAAGTTAATCAGCGCCGTTGCGGTAACCAGATCAAACGAAACCGCAGACAACGCAATCACGCCGACCAGCAGCACGTTCAGTGCCGGAGTACGCCATTTCGGGTGTACATAACCGAAGAAACGCTCCGGGAAGACGCCATCACGACCCATTACATACATCAGACGCGAAACACCGGCGTGCGATGCCATGCCTGAAGCCAGCACGGTCACGCAGGAGAACACCAGGATCACCGACTGGAAGAACTTGCCGGCCACGTACAGCATGATTTCCGGCTGGGACGCATCGGGATCTTTAAAGCGTGAAATGTCCGGGAAGTACAGCTGCACAAAGTAGGACACCACGATAAAGATGATACCGCCGATCAACGCCGTCAGGAAAATGGCTTTCGGGATCACGTTCTCCGCGTCTTTGGTTTCTTCCGACAGCGAACTGATGCCGTCAAAACCGAGGAACGAGAAGCACAGAATGGTCGCACCGGTAATCATCGGCACCACGTGCGCCCCCTCAGACCAGAACGGACGGCTGCTGATCAGTGTACCGGCACCTTCACCATGTGAAATACCGTTCACGACCAGGAACAGGAACACGATCATGATCGCCACCTGCACCACCACGATAATGGAGTTCAGGTTCGCCACCAGCTTGATGCCGCGCAGGTTGAACAGCGTCATCAGCGCAACCAGTGCCGCCACGAAAATCCACGAAGGCACGCCCGGGAAAATGGCTTCCAGGTAAATTTTGGCCAACAGGATATTGATCATCGGCATGAACAGGTAGTCCAGCAGTGATGACCAGCCCACCATAAAGCCGACGTGCGGGTTGATGGCTTTCTGGGCATAAGTATAGGCAGAACCGGCGGACGGGAATTTCCGTACCAGTTTGCCGTAGCTCAGCGCGGTAAACAGCACCGCCAGCAGAGCAAAGGCGTACGCAGTGGCGACGTGACCATCGGTCAGGCCGGATACGATGCCAAAGGTATCGAAGATGGTCATTGGCTGCAGGTAAGCCAGCCCCATCATCACTACCGGAACTAAAGTCAGGGTTTTACGCAGCTGTGCGCGTTCAGCCGGAGCGGCATTGATGATGTTATCGGACATGACGCAGCCCCCCCTTACCTTCGGTCTTGCGGAGCGTAGACACGCCAAGACTTAAGGTTGCGGGGAAACTTCGCAACTTGCGACTGAATTCAAAAAGAAGGGGATTGGAAGCTGGATAACGAGTCAAGGCGGCCTTGGCTGCTCCATAATCGCTGCGACCGCAGCGGAAACCGGCGGGCACCGGTGCTAAAGTGAAAAATTGCCCCATCTTTCTTATCCTCATGAGTCACGACCATAAAGTTTTATTTGATCGCGCACGAAACTATTTATCTATCCGGATCGGTGTCCGGCCTCGCTTGGTGTATGAAACGCACAGTTTGTAAAACACAAATGCAAAAAAAATAACCGACGCGTTAAAACGTCGGCTATCTGCATTTGGGATATTTTGCACCAGAACCCCTCCTGATGACAAGATCAGGAAGGTCTGTTACACAAATTCTTTTTGCAATCGTTCGGAAAACCACCCTTACAGGTGAATTAATCCGCTATCGTTTTATCACCTATCAAGTTAATGACGCACATTTTACGCCGCTTCAGGCATTTTTCAACATCCAGTCGATCTCGGTTTCCGTCACCAAGCGCTCAAACTGCATCAGTTCGTCCAGCTTGCAGGCGTGGTAAACGTGGGCAAAACGTTCACCCAGATACTGCGTTAGTTCATGCTGGTGCTCAAACTCGTACAGGGCATCGCTTTGACGGATCGGGAACGGCAACCCTTCCTGCTCCAGCCCGTTGCCGGTCACCGGCTCAGGCAACGGCAGTTCGTTATCCAGACCGTAAAGAATGCCTGACAGTATCGCCGCCACCACCAGATAAGGGTTGGCATCGGCACCCGCAACGCGGTATTCCACCCGATGATTTTCCGGTTCGCCGCAAGGAATGCGCAGTGCAACGGTGCGGTTGTTGTGTCCCCAGGAAGCCTGAGTCGGTACATACATGCCTGGCTGGAAACGGCGGAAAGCATTCACATTGGGTGCCAGCAGCGCCATCGAGGCCGGCATTAAGGTGATCATCCCGGCCAGCGCGCGATGCAGCAAGGGGGAATCTTCGCCGTCCGCTTGCGCGAACAGGTTGTTGCCGTTGCCGTCCAGCATGCTGATATGCACGTGCATGCCGCTACCGGCGTATTCTTCATAGGGTTTGGCCATAAAGGTGGCGTGCAAATGATGATTTTCCGCCACCATGCGTACCAGGCGCTTTAACCCCAGAGCATGGTCACAGGCCAGCAAGACGTTATCGGTATGCTGCAGATTCACCTCGAACTGGCCTGGGGACGCCTCCGCCACCGCACCGTCCGCCGGCAAGCCTTGCATCTGCGCCAGCGTGTCGATGTCGTTGAGCACCTCAGCAAAATGATTCAGGTTATCCAGCGAGTAAACCTGGCTCTGCATGTTGCGCTCCTGGGTACCGGGCGCGCAGGGAGGCTGTAAATACCCCTCGGAGTCTCGCTGCCTGTCAATGAGATAGAACTCCAACTCTACCGCTACCACCGGGAACATGCCGCGCTGGCGCAACGCCTGCCACACTCGATTCAGGACATTACGGGGTTCAACGTCAAAGGGAGTGCCATCTTCATCCAGCATGGTCAGTAATACCTGGCCAATATTATCCGGGTCCGCCGCTGAGGGAGTCAGTGAACCGGGTACCGGCATGCAAACACGGTCCGGTTCCCCCAGCTCCTGGCCCAGGCCCGCCTCTTCCACCACATTGCCCAAAATATCCATAGCGAATACCGAGGCGGGGAAGTAACAGCCTTTTTCCAATTTTTTCAGTCCGGAGACAGGGATGCGTTTACCGCGGAAGGAACCATTCAGGTCAGTGAGAAGGATATCGATATACTGCGTTGAGGGGTGGCGTTCCAAATAATGAGCAACCTCACGTTGGAACGCGCTACTTCGCCTCTCTTCATTATGCTGTGCAAAATTTTCAACTGCTGCGATATTGGTTTGCATACATCACCCGCCATTATGCTCTGAGAACGCGTTCGCGTTCACCTGCCGATAGGTTCAACACATGGTCTGATTTCTCTGTAGACTGCGCCAGAACTGGCGCTCAAAATAACATCCATAATATGAAACATAGCCTTAACACAAATGGTTTGCAAATGTTACAATCCTGTTTGATTATTCGCCACCGACTGCTAAATTGATAAAATATTGACCGAAAAGGTGTTAACTGCCTTTTTATGTATAGAATTTCGTCCACCAGAACGGGGGGATCATGGGCAATATATTTTCCAAATTGGTCGCAATTACCGATATCATGCCGTGTCGAACTCACTCAGACAGGCACCTGACATTGTTATTCATTTCTGCCTGTTGTCCCTACCAGAAGGAAGTACCGCTATGAGCGAAGTCAGCTTGGCGCCAGGTAAGCGCCTGTCACAGATCCGTCTGCAATTGGGTTTGTCGCAGCGCCGGGTCGCCGAACTGTCCGGGTTAACCCACAGCGCAATCAGCACCATCGAGCAGGACAAGGTCAGCCCGGCTATCAGTACGCTGCAAAAGTTGCTGAAGGTCTATGGGCTGTCTCTGTCTGCATTCTTTGCCGAACCAGAAGCCGCCAATGAACCCAAAGTGGTGATCGAAGCCGAAGATCTGATCGAAATCGGCAGTCAGGGTGTCTCGATGAAACTGGTGCACAACGGTAACCCAACCCGCAATCTGGCAATGATGCTGGAAACCTACCAGCCCGGCACCACCACCGGCGAAAAAATCAAGCACCAGGGCGAGGAGATCGGTACCCTGCTGGAAGGCGAGATTATACTGACCATCAACGGTCAGACTCACTGCCTGAGCGCCGGCCAGAGTTATGCCATCAACACTGGCATTCCCCACAGTTTCAGCAATACCTCGGCGCGCGTCTGCCGCATCGTCAGCGCTCACACCCCGACGACCTTCTGACAAACCGGACAAGGGGATGGCGCTGGCAGCTATTCCCTTTTCGCGGTATCCCGTTCAGTTTTGCCCTCTCCTCTGAACGGGCCCCTCATCAGCAAAAGATTATTTTCATCCTGATTATGCCATTTAGTTTGTTGAGAAAAACATAATCTGTGTTACAAAAGACTTAATTTAGCCATCTAAACACCTAAACGTCTTTTAATCACACTATGCCAACCACTACGCCCTCACGCTTAGAGATGCGCAATATCTCGATCGCTTTTGCCGGCTTCAACGCACTGCAAAACGTCGACTTCACCCTGCAGGGCGGCTCTACCCATGCACTGGTCGGCGCTAACGGCGCAGGCAAATCCACGCTGATGGCGATCCTCTCCGGCGCGCACCATCATTACCGTGGCGAGATCTTTATCGATGGGCAACAAGTGGATATTCATTCGCCGCTGCAGGCTCGTCAGCACGGGATCCATGTGGTGCAGCAGGAAGTCGATGTGGCGTTGATCCCCACGCTGTCGGTGGCGGAAAATATCATGCTCGACTGGCTGAACGAGCCGGGGCATTTGCTGAACTGGGCGCAATTGTACCGCCAGGCGGCGCAGCTACTGGCCCAGTTGGATCTAACCATTAACCTGAGCCAACGTTTGGCCGAGTGCTCGCTGGCAGAAAAACAGCAAGTGCTGTTGGCACGTGCGTTATCCCACCGCTGCCGTTTCCTGGTGCTCGATGAACCTACCGCCCCGCTCGATCGCGCCGAAAGCGAACGTCTGTTCCGCGTGGTGCGCCGCCTTAAGTCCGAAGGCATCGGCGTGGTGTTTATTTCACACCGTATTCATGAACTGAGCGAAATTTGCGACCGGCTGACGGTGCTGCGCGATGGTCGCCACGTCAGCGAAGACGCCATGCAGGGGCTGAGCGGTGAGCAAATCGTCGAGAAAATGCTCGGCCATCAGTTGAATGATATCTTTCCGCCGCCACGCCCGCCGCACGGTTCCCGCCCGCTGCTACAAGTGGAGGGCCTGAGCGATCGTCACAAACTGCGCGACGTCAGTCTGCGGCTGTATCAGGGGGAAATCCTCGGCATTGCCGGGCTGGCCGGGGCGGGCAAAACCGAACTGTGCAAAGCGCTGTTCGGCGCCACGCCGGCACGGGTTGCACAAGGCGAACTGCTGGGTAAAACCTGGGCCCCGCGAGCACCACACCTCAGCGTTGAACAAGGGCTGGCACTGGTGCCGGAAGAGCGTCGTAAAGAAGGCATTTTTATTGATGAAACCATCCCGATGAACCTGAGCGTCAGCGCCGACGACAGTTTTTCACGCTGGGGCCTGTTTAGTCGTCGTCAGGAACTGCGCTGGGCGCGGGACATTATGCAGCGCCTGAATATTCGCGCCTCCGGTCCACAGCAGCGGCTGGCCCGGCTTTCTGGCGGCAACCAGCAAAAAGTGGCCATTGGCAAATGGCTGCGCGGTGACGCCAGGGTCCTGATTTTCGATGAGCCGACCAAGGGGGTGGATATCAAGGCCAAACAGGAACTGTTCACCCTGATCGACGGCCTGGCGCGCGACGGCAAAGGCATTATCTATGCTTCCGGCGAGTTTTCGGAGCTGGTCGGTTTGTGCGATCGCATCTGCGTACTGTGGGATGGCCGGGTAGTGGCGGAACTTAATGCCGCCGATATTGATGAAGAAACCCTATTACTGTATTCCACCGGAGGAACCCCAGCGTGAGTAAAGAATTATCCCTGCAGAATGCGCAACCCTGGCGCCATCAGCTGTTTGAGTTTCTCTATAAATGGGGGATGTTACTCACGGTTGTCGCGCTGATCGCCCTGTTCGGACTGGCATCGGACAACTTTCTCGATCCCAACAACATCATCAATATCTTACGCTCGATCGCCATCGTCACGGTAATAGCCATCGGGGTCTCCATCTCACTTTCGGTCGGCGGCTTTGACCTTTCCGTCGGTTCTACCGCGTCACTGGCTAACGCCCTGGTGGTTTCGCTGTTCGTCTGGTATGGCTTTGGAACTACCGGCGCGATTGTGCTGACGTTGCTGATTTGCACGCTGGTCGGTCTGTTCAACGCTTTCCTGATCGTGGTGCTGAAAATTCCCGATATGCTGGCGACCCTGGCCAGCCTGTTTGTGATCCAGGGCGTGGCGATGACCTACAGCTACGGCGGCTCCATCACCCAAAATATGCTGCTGCCGAACGGCGACATGGCGGAAGGTCTGATCCCTGATATCTTCTCATCTCTGGGCCAGGTACCGGTGATCGTGCTGATTATGCTGGCGGTCACCATTGTCGTGCAGTTGTTCCTGTCATTGACCAAGCATGGCCGCCGCATGTACGCCATCGGCGGTAATCCGGAAGCAGCACGCCTGTCGGGGATTCGCACCGTACGTTACAGGGTTGCGGCTTATGTCATTTCTGCCCTGCTGGCCTCGCTTGGCGGCATACTACTGGCGTCACGTATTGGTTCCTCGCAGGTCAACGCCGGTGGCAGTTATCTGATGGATGCGGTCGCCGCCGCCTACATTGGTTTTTCACTGGCTGGCTCAGGCAAGCCCAATGCGCTCGGCACGCTGGTCGGTGCGGTGATCCTCGGTGTGCTGCAAAACGGCCTGGTGATGCTCTCCGTCCCTTACTACGCCATGGACATTATCAAAGGCCTGGTGTTGGCCCTGGCGCTGGCGATCACCTACATCCAGAAACGCTGACTCCCCCGGTGCGCGTCCTGCTGCGCCGGTTTTCCATTTAATTCATGCGGTTATCCTCCCATTCTCTTTTTTAATCATACGAATGATACGAATTATCATTTGTGTTTACATTTTGTTTAAAATCCTTACAATGGCCTGACGAAATATTGCCGAAACGATGAACCTCGCAATGACGAGGCTCCGTTTCCACCTATTATTCAAAACGTTAAACCGACATTTTGTCGATTTACATCAGACCAGGAAAGGTTTGCCTCATGGAAAAGCCACGTTATAACCAGCTCACCGCACTGATTATTGCAGCACTCGGCAGCGCCAGTGCGTTCGCCGCACCACAGAATGACGCACAGGACACCATGGTGGTTACTGCCTCGGGTTTCCAGCAAAAAATCCAGGACTCCGCCGCTTCTATCTCGGTAATCCCACGGCAGCAGATTGAAGACAAAGCCTACCGCGATATCACCGATGCATTGAAAGACGTGCCGGGCGTGGTAGTCACCGGCGGGGCCAGCAGCAGCGATATCAGCATCCGCGGCATGTCCTCCAAATACACCCTGATTCTGGTCGACGGCAAACGCGTAGACACCCGTGGCACCCGCCCGAACAGCGATAACTCAGGCATCGAACAGGGCTGGCTGCCGCCGCTGGAAGCCATTGAGCGCATTGAAGTGGTGCGTGGGCCTATGTCTTCTCTGTATGGTTCTGACGCCATGGGCGGCGTGATCAACGTGATCACCCGCAAGACTTCCAGAACGGAATGGAAAGGCTCACTGCACGGTGACGCCACCTTCCAGGAACGCAGCGACTCCGGCGATATTTTCCAGACCAACGCCTACGCCTCCGGCCCGCTAATTGACGGCCTGCTGGGCCTGCGGGTCAACGGCCTGCTGTCGCGCCGTGCCGAGGATAAAATCGTCAACGGCTTCAATGAACAGCGCATGCGCAGCGGCACCGCGGTGTTTACCCTGACACCGGATGATAAAAACGAATTCGACTTTGAAGTTGGCCGCTCGCTGCAGGACCGTAACAGCACGCCGGGGATGTCGGTGGTTACTGAGCGTTGCAGCAAAGGAAAATGTACCCCGAGCAAAGTCAGCGAAAGCAAGTATACCCGCACCAACTATGCCCTGACGCATAACGGTTATTACGACTTCGGTAATACCACCAGCTACATCCAGCGTGAAGAAACCAATAACCCGGGCCGTAACATGAAGATGTATAACACCATCTTCAACACCCAGAACCAGTTTGAACTGGGCGCCCATATGCTGAACCTGGGCGGCCAGTATCGTTACGAAAAGCTGGGCGACAGCGGCAACAAGCTTAAGGCGGCTCAAGGCTTGAACCAGCTAACTCGCTGGAGTTGGGCGCTGTTTGCCGAAGACGAATGGGCGATGACCAATGACTTCAGCCTGACCAGCGGTATCCGTATGGATCAGGACCAGAACTACGGCAACCACTGGACACCGCGCATGTACGGCGTCTGGCACCTGACCGAACAATTTACCCTGAAAGGCGGCGTTTCCGCCGGCTACCGTTCGCCGGATCTACGCCAATCCTCTGCCAGTTGGGGCCAGACTACCGGCGGTGGCGTACGTAAAGGGATTATCGTCGGCAACCCGGACCTGCAGCCAGAGAAAAGCCTGAGCGAAGAAATCGCCGTTATGTGGGATAACCAGCAAGGCCTGAACGCCGGCGTGACGGTGTTCAACACCGATTTCAAAGACAAGATCACCGAAGTCAGACGCTGTGAAGATACCCCGGACTGTACCATTGGCGGTGAACCCTATGACTTTATCAGCGATCGCACCAACGTGGATAAAGCCAATATGCGCGGCGTAGAAACCACCTTTGGCTGGCAGATCAACAAGGACTGGAAGTGGAATACCAACTACACCTATACCTCATCCGAACAGAAAAGTGGGGAATTCCAGGGCCAGGCGCTGAACCAGATGCCAAAACATATGATTAACAGCGTGCTGGATTGGCAAGCAACTCACGACGTCAGCCTGTGGTCACGCGTTAACTTCCGCAGCAAAACATCGGAGTACCTCAGCCGCACTTCAATGGCCAAGAGCACCCCGTCTTACACCTTTGTCGACGCCGGTCTGAGCTATAAGGCCAACAAGAACCTGCAGGTCACCGGCGGGGTTTACAACATCCTCGACAAAACCGTGGATTACGACAACTACAACACCACGCTCGATGGCCGCCGTTACACCGTCGGCATGACCTACAACTTCTGATTCGATAAAAAGGCCCCGAATTCGGGGCCTCACCATTTCTAAAAACAATTCAAACTACCGGCTGGTTCACCAACCCGTCGATCAATACCTGCGGAGAACCTTGCGAACAGCGCTCAATACGCCCGCGAACGCCATAAACCCTCGCCAAACTCTGCGGCGTGATCACCTGTTCCGGCGCCCCGTCGGCAATCAACTCACCGTCCTGCAGCATCAACACATGATCGCCATGGCGCAGGGCTATATTGATGTCATGCACCACCACCACAGTGATGATATTGCGTTTACGCGTCTCTTTGCGCACCAAATCCATCACGTGGAACTGGTAGTTGAGATCGAGCGCGCTCAGCGGTTCATCCAGCAACAGCAGCGAAGGCTGACGGATCAGCGATTGCGCCAGGCCAACCAGCTGTTTCTGGCCGCCGGAAAGCTGGTCGAGGTAGCTCAGCGCCAAATGTGCGATACCAAGCTGCTCCAGCAACGCCATAACTTCCGACTCGCTACTGGCGTTGCTGCGCCCGCCCGAGGCGCGTTGCGCCACGATGATTGACTCCAGCACATGCAAATGCACCCCGGCGGGCAACGATTGCGGCAAATACACCACTTTCTCGGCCCGGCGGGCAAAAGGCATCTGCATCAGATCGATGTCATCGAGCCACAGTTTCCCCTGCGCCGGGTTCAGCCCGGCCAGCGCGCGCAGCAGCGTCGACTTGCCGCTGCCGTTCGGCCCCAGCAGAACGGTGATTTGGCCACGTGGCAACATTGGCACCGCCAGATCGCTTATCACCTGACGCTTCGGATAACCGGCGGAAAAATGCTCGATACGCAATCCCTGACTCATACATTCCCCCGATGACGCAGAATAATACTCAGGAAGAACGGCACCCCCACCAGCGAGGTGACGATGCCGACCGGAATGATGATCCCCGGGATCAGGTTTTTCGAGGCCACTGAGGCCATCGACAGCACCAGTGCGCCAATCAACGCACTGGCCGGCAGATAGAAACGATGATCTTCACCGAAAATCATGCGGGCGATATGTGGTGCTACCAGGCCGATAAAACCAATAGGGCCAACAAATGCCACTGCCAATGCGGAGAGAATACTGATACGCAGCAAGGTGGTCAGGCGCAGGCGGCGCACGTCGATGCCGAAGCTCACCGCTCGATCTTCACCCAGACGCAGCGCGGTCAACTTCCACGAACTCATCATCGACAACGGCAGCAGTACGACAAATACCCCAAGCAGGATGCCCAGTTTGTCCCAGGAGGCACGCGCCAGGCTACCCATGGTCCAGAACACCAGCCCCTGCAACGTGTCTTCGCTGGCAATAAACTGCATCATGGAGACCAGCGCGTTAAAGGTAAACACCAGCGCAATCCCAAACAGCACCACCCCAGAGGTAGCAACTCGCGTCCAGCGTGTAATACCGTCCAGCATCAGTGCAGCAAACAAGGCGAAAATAAACGCATTAGCGGAAATAAACCACTGGTCAGGAATGCCCGGTACGCCAATCCCCAGCACAATGGCCAGTGCCGCGCCGAAAGCGGCAGCAGAAGAAACCCCGAGGGTAAAGGGGCTGGCAAGCGGATTATTCAGGATGGTCTGCATTTCTGCCCCGGCCAGGCCAAGCGCAAAACCCACCACCACGGCCATCAAGGCATAGGGCAGACGGATATCCCAGACAATCACCCGCGTACCGGCATCTGCCACCGCAGGGTCAATCAAGGTTTGCCACAGGGTGGACAGCGAAAGCCCGGATGGCCCCAGGGTAAAATCCAGCAGCAGCGAACCCAAAATCGCCAATGCCAACACCCCCATCATCAATAAACGGTGGCGGAGAATATGGTGATAACGCCCCATAACGTTGACGTCGGGTTGCCCCTTGGCGTCAGACAGAGGATCGGTGGATACGCTCATTATTTCGGATACCTGTTACGACGATGGCCCCGGCAGGGTGCCAGACGGCCGCCTTGAAGCGGATAAGCAGCCGATAACAATAAAGCAAACGATAATACTTATCAATCATACCAATAGCTATTACCTGCCATGTTAATATGTAACGCTTTATTTTATAAAGCGATTAACCACATAGGCCTGACAAATTTCCAATGCCGCACAGGGTTAATAATTCCGAAAGTTTGGCCGCCCCGCGCCCGACTATGACAAATTGCAACGAAACCACATAGAATCCAAAGCCAGACCGGCAAAGGGCGTGCCAACCCCCCATGCCAGATATTTAGGGCCCGTTAGCGGGCCTTTGCTAAAGAGGTCGCAATGCGAAGTCGCTCCCCAATGTTAACGCCTAAAAAACCCGCGCTACTGCATTGGCTGGTACAAAGTCCACATCAGGCTGATAACGCCCAATTTCAGCGCCAAATGCGGCATACTCTGGTGCCATCCCCCGCCACTCCCTGGCTGAATGCCGCCGGGGTGGCGCTGCTGCTGCTGGCGTATGGCTGGCTGAGCAACCTGGCGATCGCAGCTGCTCTGCTGACGTTGCTGATACTGCTGAGCGCCGGGCGCTGGGGGTTGGTGCGCGCCACTCCTCCTCTCAGGCCAACAGCCATGCTGGTGACGGTGCTGCTGTGGTGTTCACTGGTGGGCGCAACTGCACTGCTGGCGATGCTTTCAGGCCGTATGCTACTGATCCTGTCCACCGGCTTATTGATTACCGCGCTGGCCTTCTGGCTGATGCAACGTCATGCCGCCGCCCCGCGCTTTGCCCTGCTGGAAGTAATGCTGCTGACGCTGCCCTACCTGTTGGCCGCACCGTTATCCCGCGTGCAAAATCTGTTTTTACTGGCAGACATCATCCCGCTGTGGCTGCTGCTGGCTTATGGACTGATCGCGTTTTACCATCGTCAGGTGGCGCAACAGGTCACTTTAACCACAGAAAAGCAACAAGCGGCCCATCAAGACCATTTAACCGGTTTTCTTAACCGCGCGGGCGGGGAAGCGGTAATGCAGGATATTTGCCGCCCTTCCCCAACGCAGCATCCCCTGTCACACCTGTTTATTATTGAATTTACGCCACTGGCGGCGCTCTACCAGAGCCACGGGGTACTGATCGGCGATGACGTGTTACGTACCATCGGCGAACGCCTGAAAATGCTGGTGCGCCCGAGCGATTTTGTCTGCCGCTATAGCGGTGGCCAGTTTCTGATCCTGGTGCACGGCCTGCCTTACGGTTCCGAAGGCGAATTTTTGGCGCGTATCATTCCACCGTTGGAGGTGCCTTACGACTTTGGCGCTTTCGGTGAGGTGACGTTGCGGCTCAATAGCGGAGTACTGGCGTTAACCCAGGATTATAAAACGGTTGAAAGCCTGATGACGGCGGCGCAGCAAGCGCTGGGGATAAAAGGAAAGGAATAAACCCGTTGTTTCAAGCTGCAGCCAAAGGGTCAGCTGCAGCTTGAAATTTAACGGCTATAGACAGGGATTACTTCACGTCCATTTTCGGGAATTCCATTTCGCTGTACTTCACGACACGGGTGCCGCGCGTCAGCTTGTAGCCGAACCAGATAATCAGGAACAGCGGAAGACCGATATAAGTTGCGGTCACGCCGTACCAGTCGATGCGGTCTTGCAGGAACGCCTGATAGTTCTGCCCCAGCGTAATAATCAGACAAAGGACAAAAGCAAAGATCGGGCCCAGCGGGAAGAAACCGGAACGGTAGGGCAAATCGTTCAGCTCACGTCCCTGAATCATATAGCCGCGACGGAAACGGTAATGACTGATGGCAATCCCCAACCAAGCGATAAAGCCGGTCATCCCCGAGGTGTTCAACAGCCATAGATAAACCGACTGGTTGCCGAACATCGAGCTCAGGAAGCACAGACCCGCCACCACGGTAGTGGCGTACAGCGCGTTGCGTGGCACTCCACCTTTCGACAATTTGGCGAAGATACGCGGCGCTTTGCCTTCCGATGCCAGAGTAAACAGCATACGGGTAGAGGCGTACATCCCGGAGTTACCGGCAGACAACACCGCCGTCAGGATCACCGCATTCATCACCGCCGCCGCCGACAGCAAACCAGCATGCTGGAATACCAGCGTGAACGGGCTGACGCTGATGTCTTTCACATCGTTACGCAGCAAGCTCGGATCGGTATACGGAATGATCAGGCTGATAATCAGAATGGCAAAGATATAGAACAGCAGGATACGCCAGAAGACCTGACGTACCGCGCGCGGGATGTTTTTGCCCGGATTTTCCGACTCACCGGCCGCGATGCCGATAAGCTCGGTACCCTGGAACGAGAAGCCGACTATCATCGCCACGCCGATCATCGCCGAGAACCCTCCGGCAAACGGCGCATCGCCAATAGTCCAGTTCTGCCAGCCCGCGTGCTCGCCCCCATTGAGGATGCCGAAGATCATCAGCACGCCGATACCGATAAAGATAATCACGGTGGTCACTTTGATCAGCGAGAACCAGTATTCCGCTTCACCGAAGCCTTTGACCGAAATGTAGTTCAACAGGAACATCAGGCAGAGGAACAGTGCGCTCCAGATCCAGCCGGGCGTATCCGGGAACCAATAGGTCATCACCAGTTGCGAAGCCACCAGGTCAACGGCGATGGTCACCGCCCAGTTGTACCAGTAGTTCCAGCCCAGCGCGAAGCCGAAGCCTTCTTCTACGTATTTGGCACCGTAGGTGGAGAAAGAGCCGGACACCGGCATAAAGGCTGCCAACTCGCCCAGGCTGGTCATCAGGAAGTACACCATCAGTCCGATCAGCGCGTAAGACAGCAGTGCCCCACCTGGACCTGCCTGAGAAACCGTAGCGCCAGAGGCCACAAACAGACCGGTGCCGATAGAGCCACCAATAGCAATCATGGTTAAGTGCCGAGCTTTCAGCTCGCGGCGCAATCCGGGTGCTGCTTGCCCCGATGTTGTTTTTATATCCTGCTGAGCCATTCTTACCCTATCTGCTGGTCAAAAAAAATGAGGGCGGATTGTAACAAATACCCGCCGGCGAACTAGTAACATTGCACTGATATAAGATAGCTTCATAATTCAGGGCTAATTATTAGCGACAGGCCAGAATACCTTACTTACTGTCATTAATGTGACAAGGCGCAGCTTTTTATGCTTTGTTTCTTGTTTCGGAGACGTTATTGAGGCTGAAACCCGCAGTAACCGAGAAAACGCTGCAGCGCGTTGGAGATATGCTTTTGCCGGTGATGGATCAGATAAAGGGTGCGTATCAACGGCGGCAACGGGATATTCAGCTCCACCAGCACGCCGCTGGCCAACTGTTCGCCAATCACCCGCCGCGACAGACAGCTGATCCCCATACCGTGGCGAACCGCATGTTTGATCGCTTCCGAATTGCCCAGCTCCATCACCAGTTGGAAGTGCGGCAAGTGCGCCAGCAGCAGATGATGTAGCACCTCGCGCGTACCCGACCCGCCTTCACGCAGGATCCAGGGGGCCGTAGCCAGCATTTCCAGGGTCAGCGGTTGCCCGGCCAACGGGTTGTCCGGCGCGGCAAATACCACCAACTCATCTTCCAGCCACGGTAGAGTGATCAGTTCCGGCATATGGCAAGGGCCTTCAATCAGCCCAAGATCGACGCGGAAATCCGCCACCGCGCCGATCACCTCCTGGCTGTTGCCGACGTTCAGTTCCAACGGCGAAGCAGGGAAATCATGCCGATAATGGGCGATCATCTCCGGCAGCATATAGTTACCGATGGTACTGCTGGCACTGATGCGCAACGCACCGCCGTCATGGCGGAACAGTTGTTCAATCTCCCCCGCCTGCTCCAGCAGCGCCAGCGCCTTCGGGTACAGCAACCTGCCATGTTCATTAATGACCAGACGCTTGCCCACGCGATCGAACAACTGCACGCCCAATTGCCCTTCCAGATCGGCCAGCGCTGCGCTGACCGCCGACTGTGATAACGCCAGAACTACCGAAGCCTGGGTGGTCGAACCGCTCTTAAGTACTTCGGCAAACACTTCCAATTGACGTAAGGTGATATGCATAGCGTCTCGGTTTTAATCAAAGGTGACATCGAAAAAAGTCACTGAAATTAATGCAAAATCTGCGCTGCTGACCGGCAACAACGCACAGGGTGAATAATATTAATGGTACCACGTTTGCAGAAATCGGCATGAAAGCCGCCCACGCTGATATTCGCCAGGTTCGGTTATCGCATTTAAATCGGTGCCTGCTGGCAGAGTTTTATCGGACACAGGAACCGCACCGGTATCCTTCGCAGTGATCGCATCCTTGGTCGCCAATTTCCCCAACCCTAGGTTTTTCTGCGATGCTTCCTGTGCATTTTTCCTGCGTCAGCGATTTCTGAGTGGTTGTTTTTGATTGCCAGATAATCCGACACCACCGGGGCAGCCGTAACTTTCACGACCCGATTGGCGCTTACCCCCGACACACTCCCCGTAACGCTGATCGTGGCCGTCCCCTCACCCGCGTCCATGAGTCAACCATCTGTCGTCAGACTCGCGACAACACTGTCTGTCGAAGCATAGCTTAGCGTTTCCGTAGCATTCGCTGGCGTCTTCGTCACAACCAGCTCGTAGGTGTCACCTGCAACCTGATCGGGAATAGCCGCCAGCGCAATTGACGTGAGCAGAATATCCACTCTAACCGTCACGCGAACGCTTAAGCCGGAACTGACGCTGGCGATGATGTCCGTAGTGCCTGGCCCAGTCCCATGAAACAGCCCGTTGCCATCAATGGTACCCACGGCCGTATTCGTGCTTATCCACGTTACCGGGAAGTGGGAGCCAAATCAGCGGGTAAGACCTGAGCGGCAAATTGTTGTGTCTTCCCAGCCCCAATACTCAGTGATGATGGCGTGACGATAATTTTCGTCGGCGTAGGGTCCGGTTTTATATTGTCTGCCCGAGCCGTTTTAACGATATACATTAACGCTACGTTAACGGGATGTGGCGCATTCATATCTGTTGAATCGTCATATTTTACGGGGTTACCACTTCCCAATGATTGGCCTGCCTGACCGTTTGGGATCTGGCTGAAATGCGGAAACTGTTCTGGACATCAAAACTCTCTAGCACCATAAGATTGCCCGTGCCAATTTTAGCCGCGAACTGGCATCGTAAAATCGTCTCCGCGTTCCCCGCTATCTGCATTTGCATGCCCTATCAAATGATAGTGGTTCATGTCTACTGGAAGCTGAACGCTAAGTATCCCTCGTCCTGGTTCAGGATCTTCGCCACTCCCATGAGCCCAGCCGCGAACAAACCGCCCTCGCAAGTCAGGCACATTACCCGATGGGAAATGACCGAGCGTACGGCAGTTCACTATAGACGTAGGCAGAAGATGAGGAGCAGCAAACAGGCCTCGTTTACCATATTTAATTGTGTTGTTAATTTATTTTCAAGGTAATCATTCGTTTTCCAATGATTATTTTTAACTTGACGAATATCTATACGCACATTGTTTTTTACGTTTTGATTTATTTCACATTTCCACCATTTCCTCTTCTGTTATGAAAATACATCTTGCGTGAAAATCAGTTGGCCGCGCCGCTTATTAAGGTACCTACTTGATTTTTTTTGTGTGTCGGCTAGATTGAAATCGTACGTATTCGTACAACTTAAAAATTAGAGGTTAACATGAGCATTAATAGTAATAGCATATCCGAGTTTCTGAATTCCGAATTAGAAGTAACTGACAGCATTTGCACTGAATTTATCAATATCAGAGACGTTGGCACCAACCGTGTCGAAATGGATTCAGATATTTTAGATAACAGTGATAAAAGTAGTGTAGATAGAGACATGACGGTTTCCAAGCATACGCATAAAATATCTAGCTCCATTACTGTTAGCTCAGGAACAGAGTTCTCTTTTGGTCAAGAAATATCTATTGAAGCATCAGGTAAAGTGGGGCTTCCCTTGGTTACCAAAGGAGAGGTAAAAACGACAGCCAAGCTCGTTGCAGGACAGAAGTTTAGTAGCTCTCGCTCTGTGGTAAAGACTGAGGAAAAAACGATTGAATATGGTGGTGGAGTACAGAGGGTTAAAGCTGGTAAAATTTTGAAGGTCTCATTCGTTTATGAAGAATCACAAATCACGGGAACAGCAAAAATAAAAAGACCTATAAAAATTTGTTATTTAGAGCGCCTTAAGAAGGTTGCTGTAAACTATTGGGATGGGGAAAGTGCGGTAGATAAAGAATACTTAATTTTCAATAACACATATGATATCTTTGATTTAATTAGACGTAAAAAAAATGGATTATCAACAGCTAATCTTTTCCTTGAGTACCGCAGTGATAAATACACACTACCAACCTACTCGATATATCCACTTATTGAATTCGATGATGTAAATAAAATTGTATATTTAAAGGAAGAAGAGGCAGACTTTAAAATATCCATAGGGAGAAAGATTGTCCAGACTATCTCTGATGGAGAGACCGGTGAGGCCTATTACAGGCTAGAATTTGCATGAAACATACGTGAAATAATTTTCAATTATAAGCCTTAAGCTATTTAAATGTCCGAAATAAAAATAACTTCCTTACCCCCATTGCTATGCTTTCTAAATTGGCGATGGGGGTTTGAGGGCCAACCGTACGAAAACGTACGCTAAGAGTGAGGTGGTTGTTTGAAAAAACGTTTAGTAAACAGCGCTGTCCGTTAAATGCCATTTATCGATTAAAAAGACATCATTTCGAGGGCGCCGGGCTAGTCATTCGGCGAATAAATTTTCAATAAACTATGAACGTTCATTCCTGAATCAGGCTTGGTTAAGATTTCCCCCCCCCCGATAAGTTGTCTGGTTAGACTAATGGATGATTCATTTCCAGCATCAACTACAGCTTCGACAATCAACCCATTTTCGGAATGCGGAAGCATCTCGTTGATTGTGGCAGGGCCTTGAATACTTCGTAGATGGTGGCTGGGCGTTCTTCCAGCGCCTCAAAGAGGACCGCGGCGGCTACTGGCTCGGGCGAACATATAACGATGCGTTCATATTCGGACTTGGACGACCAACGTCGCTATTTGAAGGTATCCAATTCATCCTGGCCACGAGGTCAGTTGAGCGAAAAGCAGGTAAGTTTGACGACGATTTCACCCTCACTTAGAAGGAGGTCACACATTGCAGTTAATGCCTGACGATAATTGACAATCTAACCCATAGACCATCGCGATCAGCCTTTCCTTCAACCTTCAGCCGTCCGCGTCCCAAGTAGTCCCAATACCACTTATACAGATAGGTTATAACCATATAATCAATTTCTCTTTTATACGGTCAGAACGTAGTCTGTGCTCAAGAATTTGAATAAAAGGGCTGACTTATGGCGACCAATACCACAGATAATTTCCCCACTCGGCAATTTGCCCTGTTCGGTTTACCTCACCTGATACCAGGACTGCTGTTGACTGCGGCTATCACCGCGTTAGCCGTCTGGATCGGTGATATTCCATGGGTGGCCGGACTGGGGCTGGGAGCGCTGACGCTGGCGATTCTACTCGGCATTGTGGTGGGCAATACGCTGTATCCCTGGTTACAACCGAGCTCTCACAGCGGCGTTCAGTTCGCCAAACAGCGCCTGCTGCGGTTGGGTATCATCCTTTACGGCTTTCGTCTGACGTTTCAGCAGATTGCCGACGTAGGTACTACCGGTATCATCATAGATGCGTTAACGCTCACCACCACTTTCCTGCTCGCCTGCTGGTTGGGCAAAAAAGTGTTTGGCCTCGACACTCATACCACCATGCTGATCGGTGCCGGCAGCAGTATCTGCGGCGCGGCTGCGGTAATGGCTACCGAACCGGTACTGAAAGCCGATGCCAATAAGGTGGCTGTCGCCGTGAGCACCGTGGTGGTGTTCGGCACGCTAGCTATCTTTGCCTATCCGTGGCTGTACCATCTGAACGAACAATTTCAGTGGCTGCCGTTTAATCAGGAAAGTTTCGGCATCTTCACCGGTTCGACTATCCACGAAGTGGCGCAGGTCGTCGCCGCCGGGCATGCCATCGGCCCGGATGCTGAAAACGCTGCGGTGATCTCCAAAATGATCCGTGTGATGATGCTGGCCCCCTTCCTGGTAGTGCTCTCAGGGTTTATCAGCCGCAGTCGTAGCACTGACAACGGCGGTGAGAAAGCAGAAAAATCTGCCATCACCATTCCCTGGTTTGCCGTGTTGTTTATCGCCGTCGCCGGGCTGAACTCTTTCAACCTGATCCCGGCTACGCTGGTAAAACACTTGATTACTGCGGATACCTGGATGCTGGCGATGGCCATGGCAGCTCTGGGATTGACCACCCACATCAGCGCCGTGCGCCAGGCGGGGGTAAAACCGATTCTGCTGGCCACCCTGCTGTTCATCTGGCTGATTGTCGGCGGCAGTGCGATTAATCTGCTGGTGCAACATTTCCTCTGATTCGCCCCGTAGTGCTCCCACGACCTCAGGCCCGCCATCGCGGGCCTGAACTTTTTCAGCCATTCAATCCTTCCGCTATCAATGCCATAATGACGCCGATTACACAGGAGAATGAAAATGAAGTTTGTCGGTGCACATGTCAGCGCGTCAGGCGGCGTGGATCAAGCGGTTATCCGCGCGCACGAATTAGAGGCGACCGCATTCGCCCTGTTCACTAAAAATCAGCGTCAATGGAAGGCCGCTCCGCTGCCTGCCGATGTGATTGATAAATTCAAGAGCGCCTGCGCGCAATACGGTTACGGCCCAGGTCAGATCCTGCCGCACGACAGCTACCTGATTAATCTCGGCCACCCGGTGACCGAGGCGCTGGAAAAATCCCGCGAAGCCTTCCTTGATGAAATGCAACGCTGCGAACAACTGGGGCTGACGCTGCTGAACTTCCACCCTGGCAGCCATCTGATGCAAATTGAGGAAGACAAATGCCTGGCACGCATCGCTGAATCCATCAACCTGGTGCTGGATAAAACCAGCGGTGTGACGGCAGTGATCGAAAATACCGCCGGTCAGGGCAGTAACCTGGGCTTTAAGTTCGAACATTTGGCGGCGATCATCGACGGCGTGGAAGACAAAAGCCGCGTCGGCGTCTGCATCGACACCTGTCACGCCTTTGCCGCCGGTTACGATTTGCGTACCGAGGAAACCTGCGAAAAGACTTTTAAGGAACTCGGTGAGGTGGTGGGCTTCAACTATTTGCGAGGTATGCACCTGAACGACGCCAAGAGCGAGTTCGGCAGCCGCGTCGACCGCCACCACAGCCTGGGTGAGGGCAACATCGGTAAAACGGTGTTCAGCTACATCATGCGCGACTCGCGCTTCGACAATATCCCGCTGATCCTGGAAACGGTGAACCCGGATATCTGGGCGGAAGAGATCGCCTGGCTGAAAGCCCAACAGTAATTGATGCAATAAAAAACCGGAGCCTGGACTCCGGTTTCAGACTGATGACAAACCTCATTCCTGCCCAGAGCGAAGTAGAGGCCGATAAATAAAAATCAGGAAAATCAATTTATTGATTTTCGGCTGCTCACCACAAAGCAGGAAAAACCACGCTTTTTCCTGCTTTGTCAGCAACCTAAAACCGGAGCCTGGACTCCGGTTTTTTATTACCAACGCTAATCTTAAGCCACGCTAACCGCCGGGACGTCAGCACGTTTCAGCAGCGCGTAAGACACACCCGCCAAGAGCGTACCGGCAATAATCGCCACCAGATACAGCAGTACCGGAGTGATAGCGCCAGGGATCAGCAGCACGAACAGACCGCCGTGCGGCGCCATCAGTTTGGCACCAAACGCCATGGACAGCGCACCGGTCAGCGCGCCACCAGCGATGCAGCATGGCAGCACGCGCATCGGGTCACGGGCGGCAAACGGGATCGCCCCTTCGGAGATAAAGCACAGGCCCAACACCAGCGCCGCTTTCCCGCCTTCCTGTTGTGACTTGTCGAACTTGCGACGCGCCAGCAGCGTTGCCAACCCCATCGCCAGTGGTGGCACCATACCGGCAGCCATAATCGCCGCCATCGGTGCATACACCGAAGAACTCAACAATGCCACGCCAAAGGCATAGGCCGCCTTGTTGACTGGCCCCCCCATATCGGTACACATCATGGCACCAAGTATCGCGCCCAGCAGCACCGCATTCGCGGTACCCAGCGACTGCAGCCAGTGGGTCAGACCTTCCATGATTTTCGCCACCGGCGTACCGACGATGAAGATCATGATCAGGCCAACGATCAGGCTGGCAACCAGCGGAATAATCAGGATCGGTTTCAGCGCTTCCATACTCTGCGGCAAACGCAGTTTGGTGCTGATAAATTTGGCGACATACCCCGCCAGGAAACCGGCAATGATACCGCCGAGGAAACCGGCTCCGGTGCTCACGGCCAGCATGCCGCCAATCAACCCTGGCGTCAGACCCGGACGGTCAGCAATAGAGAACGCGATAAAACCAGCCAGCACCGGCACCATCAGTGCAAAGGCCGAACCCCCACCGATCTGCATCAATGCAGCCGCCAGCGTGCCTTTGACTTCGAACGCCTTGATACCGAATACGAATGACAGTGCAATACACAGACCGCCCGCCACTACCATCGGCAGCATATAAGACACACCGGTCAACAGGTGACGATAAGGCCCGGCACTCTCTTTCTTCTTGCCGTCTGCGGCCGGAGCACCGCTTTTTTGCGGCTGGAAAATCTCGGCTTCGGCCTGCGCCTTGTCCAGTTCCTGCGCGGTTTTCTTGAGCGCCAGCCCGGTAGAGGTGCGATACATCGGCTTGCCGGCAAATTTCTCCAGCTCCACTTCAATATCGGCCGCTACGATCACCAGATCCGCCGCCGCTACTTCTTCAGGCGTAATGGCATTGCCAGCACCGACAGAACCGCGGGTTTCAACCTTTACCCACCAGCCGCGTTTTTTGGCTTCGCTCTCAATCGCCTCTGCCGCCATAAAGGTATGCGCCACACCCGTTGGACAAGCGGTGATCGCCACAATGCGTTTTTGACCGGCTGGCTTGACCGTCGCGACAGTTGCCGCCGCCGGTGCCTGCCAGTTTTTTGCCTCAGCGATAGCCTGCGTCAGGAAGGCTTCAGGTTCACGCACCGCGTGCTCCACATCGCCCACATAAACCCGCTTGCCATTCAGCTTGGCGTCAGCAGGCGCAGATTGCCCCGCCACTACCACCAGCTCAGCCTCATCCGGGGACTCTACCAGCGTCAGGCCGGCTTTCGCCGCAGCAGCGCCGAGCATGCGTTTCGCCAGGTGACCACGCGCCTGCCCCAGCGAACTGTCTATCATCAGCAGTGTTTTCATTCTGCCTCCCGCTATTGATTAAAAGGTTTCAGGTCGACACGCGCCATCATCGCGGCCAACTGTGGACGGTCGGTCACGCCAACGTTGCTCTGGCTGACGGCCAGCGCAGCTACGGCGGTAGCCAAACGCAAAGTATGTTCACTGGATTCGCGCATCAGCAGGCCATAAATCAGGCCGCCGACCATCGAGTCGCCGGCACCGACGGTACTGACCACTTCGCAGGCCGGTGGCTTGGCGATCCAGGCGCCGGAAGCATTGACCCACAGCGCCCCTTCAGCACCGAGAGAAATCACCACGTGAGCAATGCCCTGATCGCGCAGCGCATGTGCGGCCTCAACCACGTCAGCCAGTTGTGGCAATGGACGACCGGCCCAGATTTCCAGCTCGCGACGGTTGGGTTTCACCAACCATGGCGCGGCTTTCAAGCCGGCAACCAAGGCTTCACGGCTGCTGTCGAAAATGATACACGGGCACTGAGCGCGCAGGCGGACCATCCAGTCTGTAAAGGCATCGGGATCAACCCCGGCCGGAAGACTGCCGCTCACGGCCACCATATCGAACTGACCGAGCCAGCTCAGGGAGTCGGTCACGAAACGTTCCCAATCCTGACCGCTCACCTCAAAGCCGGAGAAGTTGAAATCTGTCACTTCACCGTCTTTTTCCGTCAGCTTGACGTTAATGCGGGTGCGGCCCGGTACCACCTGGAAACGGTTGGCAATGCCCAGATCGCTGAACAGCAGCTGGAAGCCATCCTGGTTATCTTTGCCCAGGAAACCGCCTACCGTCACATCAATGCCCAAATCTTTCAGCACCTTGGCGACGTTAATGCCTTTTCCAGCAGCATGCAGACCGGCGGTTTTGACCAGATTAACTTCACCGCGCTCGATCTCCGGGCAGAAGCCCACCAGATCGTAAGCCGGATTCAGGGTAATTGTTGCTACTCTTCTGCTCATGCTGCGCCCTCGCCCAGTCCTTCGTTAATGGCCTCACCGATCGCCTTCAGCGCCGATTCAGCATCTTCACCCTTGGCGGTAAAGCGCAGGTGATGTCCTTTCTTCACGCCCAACGCCACGACCTTCATCAGGCTGCGTCCGTTGGCCGGTTTGCCACTGCCATCCAGGTTGGTGACGGTAATTTCGCTCTCGAACTTCTTGATTACGTTGACCAGAGCCGTACCCGGGCGGGCATGCAGGCCGTGTTCGTTGCGAATGACGTACTCAGCACTCAGGGTGGTGTTTTCTTCTTCGACTTCGCTGGTCAACAAGGCCAGCACGGTAACAGCATCGGCGTTCAGCAAGCGTTCAGCTTTATTTGCCAGCAGCAGGTCACTCAGGTAGTTCAGCACCGCCAGCGGTTGCTGGTCAGCTACCGACAACGTCAGCAGCAGCGCGACTTTTTCGCCGTCTTCGTCAAACGCCTGGACAGGGCGGCTCAGGGTAGCCGCGCTGGTCAGATTGCCTTCGGTGCTGTCGCTCAGCCAAATGCCCTGCCCCAGATTCAGTGGCTTGCGGGTAATGACATCGCTGACAAACTGGGCGTTGACCGCGCCGATTTTCTGCAAACGACCGGCATTCAGCGCCTGCAGCGTCATCAGGCTGTCGGCGGCCACATCGAGCGCAATCAGCGAAGCGTCAAATTTGAACTCTGCCGTCAGCTTTTCGCCCATCAGCAGGCTGCGCAGCTCTTCTGCCGAGGTGGTTTTCACCAACTGTTCGGCTACGCTGTCATCGCTCAGCACGTGGGTCAGCTGGCGCAACAGCGCCAGGTGTTCGTCGGAACGGGCGGCGATACCGATAACCACAAAGGCAGTTTGGCCTTCGCCCCACTCAATGCCCTGCGGGAACTGAAATACCTGCACACCGGTGTTCAGCACCAGATCGCGGGTGTCGGTGGTGCCATGCGGAATGGCAATGCCGTTACCCAAGTAAGTGGAAGTTTGCAGCTCGCGCTGCAACATGCCGTCCACATAGGCGGCGCTGACGCAGCCAGCTTCGGTCAGTGCGGCGGCAACCTGTTGGATGGCTTCCTGCTTGCTGCCGGCAGCCGCGCCCAGGTGAATATCTTGCGGTGACAACTGGAACATGATTCTCCTCTCCTGCTGAATTGAATCGTTTCAGCTTCATTGGGAAAAAGGAGCGTTATCGGTACGGAATCATCGCGCCCATAACGCTGAAACGTTTCAAGGAGTGTGTGAGCTGTACCGGCCGAAAGCAAGTTTTCTCAAAATTGATGTGATAGATTTTTGACCTTACGCACACTTCTCCAGAAGGGTTATCCGTTGCGGCACTAAAATGACATACTGTGCTGAAACTTGGCTGACGGAGAACAGCATGACCGTAGTAGCGGGCGTAGGGGTAATCATCGTAAATGAACAAGGGGAAATATTGCTGGGGAAACGCTGCGGTCAGCACGCTCCTTTCTGGTCGATTCCCGGCGGGCATCTGGATGCCGGTGAAACCTTTGAACAGTGCGCTCAGCGTGAGATTGCCGAAGAAACCGGGCTGATGATCACCCCGCCCAGTTTTATCGGTGTCAGCAATAATCTGCAAACCTGGCGCGCCGAAGGGAAACATACAATATCCGTCTGTTTGCTGACGCAGCATCCCGGTGGCATCCCAGCACTCAAAGAACCGGAAAAATGTGCCGAATGGCGTTGGTGCTCTCCGAACCAGTTACCGGAACCCCACTTCGAAGCCAGCCGTAACGCCATTCTTCTTTGGCAAACAGGCCAAGCCTACCAGCCGACGAAATAGCCTTTTCTTTCAGTATTTTTCTGCCCTGTCCATGATCTCGATCATGGGCTGATAGAGACACATCAAAAATTCGTTATATAACCAAAAATATAACGTTGTAAAATCCCTCAAATGACCATTTTTCTGCTAAAAAATAACCCTATAGTATTAGGTGACATTGCTAATGTTACCTATAATTCCTCAGGTATGTCGGCGCTCGGCCGGCACTTTTTTGGCACGATTTTCCTTGGTATTTCATAATTATAAACGGGTTCAATATGACTAATAAATTCACTAGCTTGATAAAAAAGCACCGCTGGGGATGGCTGTGGCTTTTGCTGCTGGGGATTATCCTCGGGGCAGCATTATTAGCGGGTACCGCCACCATATTCCACAAAACCAGCGACACCGCTTTCTGCGTGTCCTGTCATACCATGCAACAGCCGCTGGCCGAATATCAGGGCAGCGTCCATTTCCAGAATCCCAAGGGGATTCGCGCTGAATGCGCCGACTGCCACGTCCCACACGAACCGCTTGATTACCTGTGGACCAAGATCCGCGCGGTAACAGATATTTATGACGAGATGGTGGGCACTATCGATACGCCAGAAAAATATGAGGCGCATAAGCTGGCCATGGCCCAGTCGGTATGGAAGATGTTGAAAGAAAACGACTCCGCCACTTGCCGTTCATGCCACAGCTTTGACGCCATGGACATCACAGCGCAACGGCCTGAAGCGCGTATTCAGCATCCGGTGGCTATCAAGCAGGGTGAAACCTGTATCGATTGCCATAAAGGTGTAGCGCACATTCTGCCGGACATGAGCGGTGCCGCCCAGGCAGGTGCAGCCGAACTGGCGAAGGCCGCAGCTGAAACCTCGCCGACTGCCACCACGCTGTACACCATTGCCACCGAGCCTTTCTTCCTGAAACCGGACGACAGCCACAACGCTGGCAACCTGATGCCATCCACCGAAGTTCAGGTGGTGAAACAGGAAGGCGACAAGGTGCTGGCCAACGTCTCCGGCTGGCAACAGGACGGCGTAAGTGAAGTGTTCTACGCCGCACAGGGCAAGCGTATCCTCAGCGTTCTGCTGGGTGAAGACGCTCGCAAACGGCTGAAAACCGGCACCACCATGACCGATGCTGAAACCAGCCTGGTGTGGCACCAGGTTTCTTTGCAGGTCTGGCTGCCGCGTAAACAACTGATCGACGATCAGCAAAAAATCTGGCGCTACACCGCGGATATGATGTCGGCCAACTGCACCGGCTGTCACGGCCTGACCGCCCTCGATCGCTTCAACGCCAACCAGTGGATCGGCGTTATTAAAGGCATGGCTCCACGCACCTCGCTGACGCAGGAACAACTGCGCGTTCTGACACAATACGTGCAGAAACACGCCAGTGACATGACGCCTGCCAAACCTGCCAGCTTTAAGGGAGAAGCGAAATGAGCAAATATCAACAACAAGCGTTAAAAATGAGCCGCCGCCGCTTCCTGACCGGCGCTACCGCGTTGGCCGCCGCCCCGTTGCTGGCGTGCCTGTGGCCCAAGTCGGCGTTGGCACAGGCCATCAGCCAGGCACTGCCGCAATTTGTGGTGCTGCGTCAGGCGCAAAAAGGCATTCTGACCGGCGCTCACTGGGGCGCTTTTGAAGCCATAGTACAGGACGGAAAAATGGTCGGCGTGCAGCCGGTCAAGGACGATCCTTACCCGAACGAACTGATCACCATGGCGCCCTATCAGGTGCATGCTGAAAACCGCATCAAATATCCAATGGTGCGTAAAAGCTGGCTGGAAGGTGGCCCCGGCAGCCATACCGAACTGCGCGGCCGCGACGAATGGGTGCGCGTCAGCTGGGACCAGGCGATTGAACTGGTTTGTGGCGAGATCACCCGTCTGCAAAAAGATCGTGGCCCGCAGTCAATCTATGCCGGTTCCTATGGCTGGAAGAGCGTCGGCATGCTGCACAACAGCCGCACGCTGTTGCAACGCCTGATGAACCTGACCGGTGGCTTCCTCGGTTATGCCGGTGACTATTCCACCGGTGCCGCACAGGTGATCATGTCACACGTGGTCGGCTCCATGGAGGTTTACGAACAGCAAACTGCCTGGCCGAACGTGATTGAAAACAGCCAACTGGTGGTGTTGTGGGGCTGTAACCCGATGATCACACTGAAAAACAGTTGGAACGTGCCGGACCATTACGGCCAGACTGGCTTTGAGGCGCTGAAGAAGAAAGGCACCCGCGTGATCAGCATCGACCCGGTGCATAACGACAGCGCCAAATTTATCGATGCGCAGTGGATTGCCCCGCGCCCTTATACCGATGGCGCCATGTTGATCGGTATCGCCCACACGCTGTTGACCGAGAAGTTGCATAACCCGGACTTCCTGAAAACCTACACCGCCGGCTTCGACAAGTTCCAGGCTTATCTGCTGGGCGAAACCGATGGCACGCCGAAAACGGCCGAATGGGCCGCCGATGTTTGCGGTGTCGATGCCAACGTATTGCGCCAACTGGCACGCGACATGGCGAAAAACCGCACCATGATCATGGGCGGTTGGGGCATTCAACGTCAGCATCATGGCGAACAGCAGCACTGGCTGTTGGTCACCGTGGCGGCGATGCTCGGCCAAATCGGTCTGCCGGGCGGGGGCTTCGGCTTCAGCTATCACTACTCTTCCGGCGGCAGCCCGACGGCGAAAGGCGGCATCATTTCCGGTATTTCAGCCGGTAACGCGCCGAAGAATTCACCGGCACCGATCCCGGTGGCACGCATCGCCGAATGCCTGAGCAATCCGGGCAAGACCATTAATTTCAACGGCACTCAGGTCACCTACCCCGAGGTGAAAATGGTGTATGTGGCCGGTGGCAACACCTTCCACCAGCACCAGGACACCAACAATCTGGTCAAGGCCTGGCAACGGCCAGACACCATCGTGGTGAATGAACCATACTGGACCGCCACCGCCAAACACGCCGATATCGTGCTGCCGGCCACCACCAGTTATGAACGTAACGATCTGGAAATGGGCGGCGACTACTCGCAGCTGTATGTGTTCCCGATGCATCAGTGCGTGGAGCCGCAGCATGAGTCGCGCAGCGATTTCGATATCTTCGCGGCCATGGCGGCCAAGCTGGGTGTACAGGATGCCTTTACCGAAGGCAAAGATGAGACTCAGTGGCTCAAAGGCATGTACGACGACATGAAAACCCAGGCACGCGCCGCCCGGGTGGCCCTGCCGCCGTTCGACATGTTCTGGGCATCCAATAACTATGTGCGTTTCCCGGTGCCCAAAGCCAATACCCAATGGGTACGTTTCGCCGACTATCGCGAAAACCCGCTGCTCAATCCGTTGGGGACGCCATCCGGTAAAATCGAGATCTATTCCGACGCCATTGCCAAAATGGAGTATCAGGATTGCCCGGGCATCCCGACCTGGATGCCGCCGCATGAATGGTATCGTGGGCCGGAAGCGGTGAAGTATCCGCTGTCGCTGAACACCGCGCACCCGCTCAACCGTCTGCACTCGCAGCTCGACAATACGCCTCTACGTAAAAAGTACGCGGTAGCGGACCGGGAAGCGATTGTGATCCATCCGCAGGACGCCAAGTCACGCGGCATCGCCAGCGGTGATCTGGTACGTGCTTTTAACGATCGCGGCCAGATCCTGGTGGGAGCGGTAGTCAGTGAAGACGTGCGCCCTGGCGTGGTTCGCATCAGCGAAGGGGCCTGGTTCGATCCAGCCGATCCTTCACAACCAGGCTCGCTGTGCAAAAACGGTAACGTGAACTGCCTGACCTTCGACGTCGGCTCTTCCAGCCTGGCACAGGGGAACTGTGGGCAGATGGCCCAGTTGCAGATCGAGAAGTATCAGGGTGAGGTGCTGAAAAACACCGCGCACGACGTGCCGGCTGGCGCGTAAAGTTTAATCGAGTATTACCAGGGCGATGGTGACATCGCCCTTTTTTATGCCCTTATACCGGAAAAAACTTTTACTATTAAGTTGACCAGTTTCGGCTCCAGCGCTAACCCGCAGATGTTCTGCCCTGGCGCGCGAACACGCCGAACGCACCGGGCGCGAAGCCGTGATGTTCAGTTCGATCCTGCGGGCGCAGGTTTCCCTCGCCTAGGTAATCGGGCTACCAATCGCCTTTGCACTGGCCCTGGGTTTCAGTTTTAAAGTGATGTATCTGGCCGCCGCAGCAGCGTTCATCCTGTATGGCGTGCTGGTGTGGAAAATGCGGCCCTCGAAGCGCAAAACGCCGGTAGCCACCAGCACTACGCTGGAGGCCCCACGACAATACCGTCGCGATACGCTGCTGCTGTTTATGGCCTGCACCTTTATGTGGACCGCCAACAGCATGTACCTGATCAATATGCCGCTGTATATGGTGCATGAGCTGCAGTTGCCGCCCCCCTGTTTACCAATACCACTCGCGTGGGTTGGATTTTAACCAGTTCCATTGCTGGCATGGTGGCGGAAGTCTGGAATTATCACGCGGTGTTTTATTCCGCGCTGGCGATGGTGGTCGGCCTAGTGCTGTGCTTGTGGAAGCTGAAAGACGCGTAAAGCAGGCTTAGGGGGCCGTATCCACTTCCAGCTTGGCCAAATAGATTAGCGCCTGGTCACGGTGGTCGTGACACATTTCGCGGCTGGCCTGCAGGCTGCCACAAACTTTGGGCCGCAGCGGCGAGTGAAACAGGCCACAGCGCAGTTGCTCGCTCAGATGTATGCAGCGGGTATTGGCGGGCTTGCCGTTGGGCATGCCGGGGATCGGGCTGGATATTGAAGGCGCTATACAACAGGCGCCACAGTCGGCACGGCAGTCCATCAGCGAGTCTCTCGGTGGGCTGGCAGAATTGAAGCGCGACAATATCAGTAGCGCTCATCCGCCGCCAGCAGAATCCGGGTTAGCCGCACAATCTTTACATCGCCCTTTTTTGACCATTGATGGGTTCCACTCATACCGGGCTAAAACACGCTTCAAATCACACCGATCACCTAGATTAATGCATGAAACAAGCATATTGACGGCTTTACATGCGCCGACCGCACATGTACCATTGAGCTAGTACAAAAGAACTTACGGTCAATAAGACCACTCAGGAGCAAAAATGTCCGCGGACACCATCCAGAAGCTTTCCCGCCCTTCGGTCCTTGGCGGCGCGATGATCATTGCAGGCACCGCCGTCGGCGCTGGCATGTTCTCCATTCCTATTGTGACTTCTGGCGTGTGGTTCAGCGGCTCGGTCGCGCTGCTGATTTATACTTGGGCCTGCATGCTGATCTCTGGCCTGATGATCCTCGAGGCTGCGTTGCACTACCCGAGCGGTGCCAGCTTCAATACCATCGTCAAGGATCTGCTGGGCAAAAGCTGGAACGCCATTAACGGCATTTCCATCGCCTTTGTGTTGTACATCCTGACTTATGCCTATATTTCCGCCGGTGGCTCAATTATCGCCCACACGCTGGAAGGCATTGTCGGCGTCGGGCAGACCACCGCCGGGCTGGTGTTTGCCATTGTGGTGGCGTTTATCGTCTGGTTGTCCACCCGCGCGGTCGATCGCCTGAGCACCATCCTGATCGGCGGTATGGTGATCACCTTTGTGATGTCGGTGGGCGATATGTTCACTCATGTGCAACCGGCAGTGCTGTTTAACCGCGGCGACAGCCAGGCCAGCTACCTGCCTTACGCCCTTGCGGCGCTGCCTTATCTGCTGACCTCGTTCGGCTATCACGGCAATGTGCCCGGACTAGTGAAGTATTATCACAAGGATAGCGGTGCCGTGGTGCGTAGCCTGGTGTATGGCACGCTGCTGGCGCTGGCGATCTATATCCTGTGGCAATATGTGATCCAGGGCAACATCGCCCGCGACGCCTTCCGACAGGTGATTGCCGAAGGCGGCAATATCGGCAGCCTACTGAAACAGATGGGCAACGTCTCCAGCAGCCAGACCGTGGGTCAACTGCTTAATGCCTTCTCTTATATGGCACTGGCCAGTTCATTCCTTGGGGTCTCGCTTGGCCTGTTCGATTATCTGGCGGACTTCTTCAAATTCAGTGATGACACTGCCGGACGCAGTAAAACCGCGTTGGTGACCTTTGCACCGCCGACCATCGCCGCCCTGCTGTTCCCGAACGGCTTCCTGTACGCCATCGGCTTCGCCGGGCTGGCAGCCACCATTTGGGCGGTGATCATACCGGCCATGATGGCGCGCGCAAGTCGTCGTCGCTTTGCCCAGGCACAATATCGCGCTCCCGGCGGACGGGGAATGATCCTGTTTATCATTTTGTTCGGGGTGATCAACGCCGTTGCACACGTGCTGGCCTTACTGGGTCTGTTGCCGGTCTTCAAGTAATACCGCAGGGGATGGCGTTCGCCATCCCTTTTTCCACCACTGTTTTTGTTTGATCTGCTTGCCTGAAATCATCGGCGCGAGTAACTTGTCGCAACTTACCAAAAACTCTTTATTGCAGGTTATTTTATATGGCAAAGGCTAACGAAATTAAGCGTGGCATGGCGATCAGCTACAACGGCAAACTGCTGCTGGTGAGAGACATTGATGTACAGAGCCCAAGCGCACGCGGTGCCAGTACCTTATACAAAATGCGTTTCTCGGACGTCCGTACCGGGCTGAAGGTAGAAGAGCGTTTCAAGGGTGACGATATTCTGGACACCATTAGCCTGTCCCGCCGTAAAGTGAACTTCTCTTACATCGACGGCGAAGAATACGTGTTTATGGATGACGAGGATTACACCCCTTACATCTTCAAGAAAGACCAGATCGAAGACGAACTGCTGTTCATTCCTGAAGCCGGCCTGCCGGGTATGCAGGTGCTGACGCTGGAAGGCCAGGTATTGGCGCTGGAACTGCCGCAGACCGTGGATATGGAAATTGTCGATACCGCACCGGGCATCAAAGGTGCCTCCGCCAGTGCCCGCAACAAACCGGCCACCATGGCGACCGGCCTGACCATTCAGGTACCGGAATATCTCAGCGCCGGTGACAAAATCCGCATTCATATTGCCGAACGCCGCTATATGAGTCGCGCCGACTAGTTGAAATTCAGGGGCCGATTATGGCCCCTTAGGTTGCTGACAAAGCAGGAAAAAGCGTGGTTTTTCCTGCTTTGTGGTGAGCAGCCGAAAATCAATAAATTGATTTTCCTGATTTTTATTTATCGGCCTCTACTCGCTCTGGGCAGGAATGAGGTTTGTCATCAGTCTGAGGGGCCGATTATGGCCCCTGTGTTTTATCGCTACGGCAATTCAGGGAAGAAACGGCGTTTGAGCGCCAACTCGACACCGCGCAGTTCCGCCAGCCCTTTCAAACGACCAATTGCCGAATAACCCGGATTGGTTTTTTTCTTCAAGTCATCCAGCATCTGATGCCCATGATCGGGACGCATCGGGATCGGCCGGGTATCACCCGCCTGATGACGACGCTGCTCCTCGCTGAGGATCGCCTCAATCACCGCCACCATGTCAACGTCGCCTTGCAGGTGCGCGCCCTCATGGAAACTTTTCGGGTTATCTTCACGGCAGGTTGCGCGCAGATGGGTGAAATGGATGCGATCGCCGAAGGTTTCAATCATCCGCACCAGATCGTTATCCTCACGCACTCCATAAGAGCCGGTACACATGGTGAAACCGTTATACAGGCTGTCGACCGTCTGCTTGAACCACTGCATATCTTCAATGGTCGAGACAATGCGTGGCAAGCCCAGGATCGGCCGCGGTGGATCGTCCGGGTGTACCGCCAGCCGCACGCCGACCTCTTCTGCTACCGGCACAATGGCACGCAGAAACACCGCCATATTCTCACGCAGCTGCGCCTTGTCGATGGAGTCATACTCGGCCAGACGGGCGCGGAACTGATCTAGCGTATACCCCTCTTCAGCTCCCGGCAGCCCGGCGATGATATTACCGGTCAATTTGGCGATATCCGCCTCGCTCATGGCAGCAAAGCGCGCGGCGGCCTGCTGTTGCTCTTCCTGCGTGTAATCCTGCTCTGCCCCCACGCGTTGCAGAATATGCAAATCAAAAGCCGCAAAGGCAATTTGATCAAAGCGTAATGCTTTTGACCCGTCGGGCAGCAAATACTCCAGATCGGTACGTGTCCAGTCCAGGATCGGCATAAAGTTGTAGCACACGGTGTCGATACCGCAGGCCGCCAGGTTACGCAACGATTGCTGGTAATTGGCGATGTGCTGTTGGTAGTTACCGCTGTGAGTTTTGATCTCTTCATGTACCGGGATGCTTTCCACCACCGACCACACCAATCCTTTCTCCGCCAACAACGCCTGACGAGCCTTGATCTCTTCGATCGGCCACACCTCGCCATTCGGGATATGGTGCAAGGCGGTGACTACGCCGGTGGCACCGGCCTGGCGCACATCGTCAAGAGAGACAGGATCGTTCGGCCCATACCAACGCCATGTTTGTTCCATTATTTATCCTTGTAAAAATCGCCCAGTATTGTGGTGGTAATCAAGATGGCACCGTTTTGATAATCTTGTTATACCAAATTTAAATAGATATCAGTTATCTTTCACCTTACTCTTTCGCACCTGACTGTCAAAAGCGAAACCCTGATTGGTTGATCCACTTCACGGTTCTGGCTTATTTTGGGCTGAGCAATGTTATTACCTCCCTTACAGCCTTACACTGGCGGCAGAGAACTCATGCGAAAAAGGTAAGCGCCGCGCCGTTTTCCCTTCGCAAAACTGGTCTGATAACTTTTCAAAAGTTCCCGGCCAGAACCTTTCACCCAGCTTGGAGCCATGCATGAAGACTATCGCCAACTCACCGCTTCCCGACGCCGTCCAGCAACCGCGCTATGACCGCAGCACATTACAAAGTCGCATGGTGCACATTGGATTCGGGGCCTTTCACCGCGCCCATCAGGCACTGCTGACCGACCGGGTATTGAACCGTCAGGGAGGAGACTGGGGGATTTGTGAGATCAGCCTGTTCGGTGGCGATACTCTGTTCCAGACGCTGCGTCAGCAAAACCACCTTTATACCGTGCTGGAAAAAGGCGCTGCGGGAAATCAGGCGATAATCATCGGTGCAATACATGAAAGCGTACACCGCAAGCTGGAAGGGATAGGTGCAGTGCTGGAAAAACTGGCGGAGCCGCAGGTCGCCATCGTCTCAATGACCATCACCGAAAAAGGCTACTGCATCGAACCCGGCAGCGGGAAACTGGATCTGCAACACCAGGGGATCCGCGCCGATCTTGCCAACTCCCGTCAACCCATCACGGTGCCCGGCATTCTGGTAGAAGCCCTGCGCCTGCGCATGGAACGCGGTCTGCCCGCCTTTACCCTGCTCTCTTGCGATAATATTCCCGAAAACGGCCATGTGCTGCGCAACGCCATCATCGGCCTGGCGCAGGCACGTGACGACGCCCTGGCAGAGTGGATTGCCCACCAGGTCAGCTTCCCCAGTACCATGGTCGACCGCATTGTTCCAGCCGCGACGCCGGAAACGCTCGATGAAGTGGCTACCGCACTGGGCGGCGTACGTGATGAATGCGCCATCGCTTGCGAACCGTTTATCCAATGGGTGGTGGAGGATAACTTTGTCGCAGGCCGTCCAGCCTGGGAACTGGCCGGTGCACAATTGGTAAAGGATGTACTGCCTTTTGAACAAATGAAGCTGCGCATGCTGAACGGCAGTCATTCCTTCCTGGCCTACCTGGGTTATCTGGGGGGTTATCAGTATATAAACGACTGTATGGCCGACGAGGCTTATCGCCGAGCGGCACACCACTTGATGCTGGCCGAGCAGGCACCGACGCTCAGCGTCAGCGGTATCGACCTGGCCGCCTATGCCGCGCAGTTGATTGAACGCTACAGCAATCCGGCGCTGCAACATCGCACCTGGCAAATCGCCATGGATGGCACACAAAAATTGCCGCAGCGGATGCTGGATTCGGTTCGTTGGCATTTGCAGCATGGCGGCAGCTATGCCGGTTTGGCGCTGGGCGTGGCGGCATGGATGCGTTATGTCGGCGGTATGGATGATGCCGGTCAGCCGATTGATATCCGCGATCCGCTACTGACAACGCTGCAACAAAGGGTAGCTACAACGCCGGACGATGAACAACGTGTGAAAACCCTGTTAGGCATGAAAGCCGTTTTTGGTGAACAATTGCCGGCTAATGAGGAGTTTGTGACTGCTGTTACCCGCGCCTATTTGTCCCTGCGTGACCACGGGGCGCGACAAACGGTGCAGAACTGGGTGTCGACTCAGTTGGCTTAATACCCGGTTAAACCAGAGCCTGACTTGAAAGGCGACGGAGAAAATGGCCATGCCGGCAGTCCGGCATGGCCGAACGACTTAGCGGTAAACTACCGTCATTATTGCAAGTTTTTTCTGCTGATCTACCCACTTCATCTCGATCGAACCTAAATTCATTGGCAGTTCTTTGCGTGTAGCATCAAATTTTGACAGCGTCTGTTGGTCTTGATAGTACCGCCCATTACGGTAACATTCCGTCTTGGCCGTTGAATCAGCAATGTTCACCGTGCAGGGGTTTTCCACAATAGAGCCAACAAAACGAATAACCCCGCCAGTGGTTCCTGCATAGCTTGCTGCCGTCCATGAAAACAACATTCCTGCGATCAAAAATAACCGGAAGACATTCATGGCAACCTCATTTTTTGTTAAACCAATTTAACCATAGAGGACCTTCTTAAGAATAATCGTAAGGTTAGAGTGGTTATTTGAGAGCTAATCGGTCAATTAACAAAGAAAAAACAAGCAACTAACGATCATTGTTAGTGGCTAATTCGTGGTTTTTGCTAAGAATTTTCCGAAAACTTATCGTGGATTTAGCCGGTTAAATATCGCATCTTAAACTGCCAAATTTGTGAGCTGGCGCAGGTTGAATAGCGCCGCTTAATTATCGTTCAACAAATATTATTAACATCAGGAATCATTCATGACCAAAACTAACCTGATCACCGGTTTCCTCGGCAGCGGGAAAACCACCACCATTCGTCACTTACTGGCAAACAAACCGGAACATGAGCGTTGGGCAGTGCTGGTGAACGAGTTTGGTGAAATTGGTATCGATGGCGCGTTGCTGGCAGACAGCGGCGCGGTGTTAAAGGAGATCCCAGGCGGTTGCATGTGTTGTGTGAACGGCTTGCCGATGCAGATCGGGCTGAATATGCTGCTGCAACAGAGTAAACCCGACCGACTGTTGATCGAACCCACCGGCCTGGGTCACCCAAAACAGATCCTGTCATTGCTGACACAGGACAGCTATGCCGGCTGGATCGATCTACAGGCCACCCTGTGCCTGTTGGATGCACGCCAGCTCAGCGAACCGCGCTATCGAGAAAACGAAAATTTCCGCGATCAGCTGGCGGCGGCCGACGTTATTCTGGCCAGTAAAAGCGACACCTATCAGCCGCAGGATCTGCTGGCCCTGCAGCAATGGGCTGAGCAGGCCCCCCTGCAGCGGCCGCTTTATCACATTCAACAGGGCCAGGCGGATGTCACCTTGCTGGACCTGCCCCGCACGAATCGCACAGAATTACCGAATGCTCAGCAGCATCATAGCCACATTAAAACACCTGGCCTGGCCGCATTGCGGTTGCCAGAAACCTCACGCTGGCGGCGCGCGCTCAATCAAGGGCAGGGATTTACCAGCTGTGGCTGGATCTTTGACGCCGACACGGTGTTCGATACCGTTGGTATTATGGAATGGATACGGTTGGCACCGGTTGAACGCGCCAAAGGCGTAGTACGCATTGCTGAAGGTACGCTGTTGATCAACCGCCAGGGGCAGGATCTCAACATTGAAACGCGCCCTGTCGCACCACTGGACAGCCGAATTGAACTGATTCACAGCGATAACGCAGACTGGAACGCGCTGCAATCCAAGCTGTTTGACATTCGTTTAAGTTGACATATTTACCTTTAGCACCCTTTTAATTTTAGGCTTACAACAGGTTATGCCATGACTCGCCGCAATTTACCCTTCATCATCTTCTTCAATTTACTGGGCATTGCGCTGTTTCTGTCCTGGTACCTGCCGGTTAACCACGGTTATTGGTTTACTCTGGATTCATCGATTTTCTTCTTTTTTAATCGTCATCTGGCTACTGACCCCGCGTTTCTACATCTGGTAGCCATTACCAATAACCGTGCATTTGACGTGATTTCGCTGGTTGCCATGGGGCTGCTGTACCTGTGCTTTTATCTGCAACAGGATGCTGCTGGCCGTCGTCGTTTGCTGGTAACCGGCGTTATCATGCTGCTGACCGGCGTGGTGCTGAACCAGCTTGGACACCTGCTTCCGGTCAAGCATCCCAGCCCATCGCTGAGCTTTGAGAATGTTAACCGAGTCAGTGAACTGACCGGCATTCCGACCAAAGATGCCTCCAGCGACAGCTTTCCTGGCGATCACGGCATGATGCTGATGATTTTCTCCTGTTTTATGCTGCGCTACTTTAACCGTCGCGCGTTTGCCGTCGCGCTGCTGATTACGGTGGTGTTTTCATTGCCGCGGGTGATGATTGGCGCCCACTGGTTTACGGATATCGCCGTAGGTTCGCTGTCGGTGGTGCTGGTCGGTGCCAGTTGGTGCCTGATGACCCCACTCAGTGATGTGCTGATCCTGCGTCTGAACCGTATGCTGCCCGGCAAGCACCGTCCCGCATAGTCATAACTGTGGGTTATGACCGACAGGAGGCCGTTGGCCTCCTGATAAATTCCTCACCGCTTGCTGTTGATTTCCACATCACCGTGTTAACACTTCTGTCACCTAATTTCACGCAAAACCAACACAACGGACTATCAGCGTTTTTTATATGAAGATTTACATTATGTTACATCACAAATTCATATATAAAAGGTTGGAAAAAAGCTCGCAATCCCCAATCCGTTACGGTAATCTCAGATGCGTTTATGCCTTGTTTAACTCGACTCAGCATCAAATCCACTAAAAATGTGCGTTCCAGCACATTTTCAGCGGTATCTGATTGTCGATAAAACAGGTGCAGATTAATCTCGTTCCGTTTGGCATTTTTCAGGTAGCGACTGACGTCGTTAAGGACTTCAAGGGAAAACAATAACAATGGTCAAATCTCAACCGTTTCTGAGATATTTTTTGCGGGTAGTACCTGCAATTGCCGCAGCGGTAATGCTCTCCGCATGTAGCTCGACACACACTTCGAACTTGAATAACGCACAAACTGAGATGCGTGCAGTTAATGACAAAAATGGTCTTTTACTGCAAGCCTCTCAGGATGAATTCGAAGCAATGGTTCGTAACGTTGACGTTAAGTCAAAAATTATGGATCAGTATGCAGACTGGAAAGGCGTTCGCTACCGTTTAGGCGGTGAAACCAAGCGCGGCATCGATTGCTCGGCGTTTGTGCAGCGCACCTTCCGTGAACAGTTTGGCATGGACTTACCTCGTTCTACCTACGAACAGGAAGATCTTGGCAAGAAAATCTTGCGCACCAAACTGCGTCCTGGCGATCTGGTGCTGTTCCGCGCCGGCTCTACCGGACGCCACGTCGGCATCTATTTGGGTAACGATCAATTCGTTCATGCCTCTACCAGCAGCGGCGTGATGATATCGAAACTGAGCGATAACTACTGGAATAAACGTTATCGCGAAGCCCGCCGGGTGCTAACCAGCAGCTGACAGTGCAACCTTGATTGTCCTGAAGACCAAACTGAACGATAGAACGCTGCCTCCGGGCAGCGTTTTTTGCGCCGCCCCCTCCTGCCTCCCCATTATAAACTCGCGGTGTTTTCAATATTGCCACTTTATATTTCGCAAGATTATTGGAGTAAACTGCGCCGACGATGAAAAAATAACCTATTATCGTCAAATGGGAAAACAGCGATAATGCCGGATTTAAACTATTATCAGCCATTAGATAAACGATGAATAATGACGACAACACCGCCATTGCGATATATTAGCCAGTCACTCTCTAACAAAAACAAATTGATACGCCGGGTTCAGGGGGCAGGTTTATGGGCTTGAAAAGGGCATTTGCGCGCCACGTCTCGCACAGACGACGTAGCCTGGCTAAAAGTGGCATCGTGGCCCTGGTATTTTTTATTGTGTTTATGGCAATTACCCTTTCCCTGATTAGCCACCAGCGCACACAATATCAACGTGCGGTAGAGCAGCGGACGCAGAAATTTACCCTCGATATCTTTAATAGTCTGACGGCAGTCATGCAACGGTTGATGCCGTTGACCGAACGTTCCTGCGCAACCAGCCAGCCCGAAATTACCGACCAGGCGGCATTTCACTCCGGCGTGCGCACCTTTATGCTGGTAAAAAACGGCTTTGCCTATTGTTCTTCCGCTACCGGCAACATGATGCTGGCACTAAAGAATATTTACCCGGGAATTAATCAACAGCAGCCACTGGATCTCAAACTGCAGCAAGGCACCCCACTGGTGCCCGGAAAACCGGCAGTCGCGGTGTGGTTGCGTAAACCGGGCAAAGAAGACAGTGGCATATTGGCCACCCTGGATATTGGTCTGATGCCCCAACAGATGTTCGGCGCCAATACCGATCAGACCCAGGGAGTCGCCATTATTCTTGGCGATCGCGCCCTGACCAGCTTTAGTCCGAATCTGATGCCGATCGACCAATTGCCGGATGAAAAGGCCGACCGCATTTCCATCGCCGGCACCCCGATTATCATTATGTTTTATAACAAAAAACTGACACCCAACGATATCCGCCTAACCCTGCTGGGTAGTCTGGTGCTGTCCTTAATGATCGGCGTGCTGTGTTACTACATGCTGTTGCTGCGCCAAAGCCCGGAACGCGCACTGATGTGCGGTATCAAACGCAACGAGTTCTTTGTCGAGTATCAACCGGTATTTCATACCAAAACCGGTACCATCGGCGGGCTGGAAGCGCTGATCCGCTGGCAACACCCGATTGAAGGACGTATTCCTCCGGATCTGTTTATTCCCTATGCCGAATGCGAAGGCTTGATCGTACCGCTGACGCGCCACCTGTTCCGTCTGATTGCCAAAGATGCCCCCAGGCTGGCAACGGTCTTGCCACAGGGTGCCAAACTCGGCCTGAATATCTCCCCTTCCCATCTTAGCGCGCCGTCCTTCCATCACGACGTGTACGAACTGCTGGCACAGTTGCCGGGCAACTACTTCACGTTGGTGTTTGAAATTACCGAGCGCGGGATGGTAGAAGAAGATAGTGCACCAGCTGAGTTCGACTGGTTGCATCAGCAAGGCATTGAAATTGCCATCGATGATTTCGGCACCGGACACAGCGCACTGATCTATCTGGAACGCTTTAGCATGGACTATCTGAAAATCGACCGCGGCTTCGTCAACTCCATCGGCCAGGATACGGTCACCGCCCCGGTACTGGATGCCGTCATTTCACTGGCCAAGAAGCTGAAAATGCAAACCGTGGCAGAAGGGGTGGAAACCGCCGAGCAGTTGCACTTCTTGCAAGAACAGGACGTTAACTTTATGCAGGGGTATTATTTCAGCAAGCCCCTGAGCATCGATAATTTTGTCGCCTTCTGCAACGCCCATACCGTCATGGACTATCAGGCGCTAAAGGACTGATATTTTAACTTCTTTACTCTGCGGCGCGGCAGTAAATGCTATGCTGGCCCAGATTTAATCGACTTATACAGCAGGAGCTTACCGTCAAGATGTCCGTGCGCGTTTTTGCTGCCCTGGTGCTCTCGGCACTGAGTTTTGGCCTGCAGGCCGAAACCCTCAATGAAAGTTACGCTTTCGCCCAACTCGGTGAGCCGAAATACGCCACCGATTTCAGCCATTATGACTACGTCAACCCTGCGGCCCCCAAGGGCGGCGACGTGCGGCTGGCCGCTATTGGCACCTTTGACAACTTTAACCGCTATGCGCAACGTGGCGTTCCCGGCGAGCGTACCGATGCGCTGTACGATACCCTGTTCACCACCTCAGACGATGAAATCGGCAGCTACTATCCACTGATTGCCGAATCTGCCCGCTTCCCGGCCGATATGCGCTGGGTAGAAGTGGATATTAACGCTCGCGCCCGCTTCCACGATGGCACGCCCATCACCGCCGCAGACGTGGCCTTTACCTTTACCAAGTTTATGACCGAAGGCGTACCGCAGTTTCGCGTGGTGTATAAGGGCATATCGGTCAAGGCCATCTCACGCCTGACGGTGCGCATTGAATTTCCACAACCGGATAAAGACAAGTTGCTCGGACTGTTCAGCCTGCCCATTTTGCCGCAGAGCTTCTGGAAAGATCACAAGCTGAACGAGCCGCTGAGCGCCCCGCCGCTGAGCAGTGGTCCCTATAAGATCGCCAGTTATCGACTCGGCCAATACATTACCTTTCAACGGGTACGCGACTATTGGGCCGCCAACCTGCCGGTCAACCGCGGCCGCTTTAACTTCGACAGCATCCGCTACGACTACTATCTGGACGACAAAGTCGCACTGGAGGCCTTCAAGGCCGGTGCCTATGACTTCCGCATCGAAGGTTCGCCAAAAAGTTGGGCGACTCAGTACCAGGGCGGCAATTTCACCCGCAATTACATCATCAAACAGGATGAAACCAATCAGTCGGCGCAAAACACCCGCTGGATGGCCTTCAATATGCGGCGCCCTCTGTTCGCCGATCCTCGGGTGCGCGAAGCGCTCACGCTGGCTTTCGATTTCGACTGGATGAATAAGGCGCTGTATTACAACGCCTACCAACGAACCAATAGCTATTTCCAGAACACCCCCTACGCGGCCAGCGGCTACCCGGATGCGGCCGAACTGGCGCTGCTGGGCCCACTTAAGGGCAAGGTACCGGCGGAGGTATTCACCAGTATCTACCAGCCACCGTCCTCTGACGGCAGCGGTAACGATCGGCAAAACCTGCTGAAAGCGACTCAGTTGCTGAAACAGGCCGGCTGGGAAGTCAAAAATCAAAAGTTGGTAAATAGTAAAACCGGCCAGCCATTCAGCTTTGAACTGATGTTGTTGAGCGGCAGCAATTTCCAGTATGTCTTGCCGTTTCAGCACAACCTGAAACGGCTGGGCATTGATATGCAGATCCGTGAAATCGACATATCCCAATTCACCAAGCGCATGCGCGACGGCGATTTCGATATGATGCCGACGGTTTATATGGCAATGCCTTTCCCTGGCTCAAGCCTTGAGACGCTCTGGGACTCCAGATACATTAATTCCAGCTGGAATACTCCCGGCGTCACCGATCCAGCAGTCGATAGCCTGGTCAGGCAGATCGCCGCGCATCAGGGAGACGAAAAAGCCTTGCTGCCGCTGGGCCGCGCGCTGGATCGGGTATTGACCTGGAACCGGTATATGTTGCCTATGTGGTATTCCAACCACGACCGCTATGCCTACTGGGACAAATTCTCTACGCCGTCGATTCGTCCGGCCTACGTTATTGGTTTCGATAACTGGTGGTTTGACGTCAACAAAGCGGCGCGTTTGCCGGCTCAACAACAATAAGGGGTTTGCGATGGCGGCTTATTTGATTCGCAGACTGTTGCTGATTATCCCCACCCTGTGGGCGATCATCACCATTAACTTTTTTATCGTGCAGATCGCTCCCGGTGGCCCAGTCGACCAGGCGATTGCCACTATCGAAATGGGCCAGGGCAGCGGCTTCGGCGGTGGCGGCGCAGGTGAAGGCCTGGGGCACGCACGTATTGGTGTCGGCAGTGCGACAGATAGCCAGTACCGTGGCTCACGCGGGCTGGATCCTGAGGTGATCGCCGAGATCACCAAACGCTACGGCTTCGACAAACCGCTGCATGAGCGCTATTTCACCATGTTGTGGAACTACATGCGTCTCGACTTCGGTGACAGCCTGTTCCGTGGCGCATCGGTGATGCAACTGGTAGGTCATAGTCTGCCGGTATCAGTCACGCTGGGGCTATGGAGCACGCTGATTATCTACCTGGTGTCGATCCCGCTGGGGATCCGTAAAGCCGTGCATAACGGCAGCGCCTTCGATACCTGGAGCAGCACTCTGATTATCATCGGCTATGCCATTCCGGCCTTCCTGTTCGCGATTTTGATGATCGTGCTGTTCGCCGGTGGCAGCTACCTGGACTGGTTCCCGTTGCGCGGTCTGGTTTCCAGCAATTTCGATACCCTGCCATGGTATGGCAAAATCACCGATTACCTGTGGCATATCACGCTGCCGGTGCTGGCGACGGTGATTGGTGGCTTCGCCACCCTGACCATGCTGACCAAAAACTCCTTCCTCGATGAGATCCGCAAACAATATGTGGTCACCGCACGTGCCAAAGGGCTGGACGAAAACAAGATCCTTTACCGCCACGTGTTCCGCAACGCCATGCTGCTGGTGATCGCTGGCTTCCCAGCGACCTTTGTCAGCATGTTTTTCACCGGCTCATTGCTGATCGAGGTGATGTTCTCGCTCAACGGGCTGGGGTTGCTGGGCTATGACGCCACCCTGCAGCGCGATTACCCGGTGATGTTCGGCACGCTGTATATCTTCACCCTGATTGGCCTGCTGTTGAATATCCTTAGCGATATCACCTATACCCTGGTCGATCCACGCATTGATTTCGAGGCCCGCCAATGAGTCGCTTAAGCCCGATCAATCAGGCACGTTGGGCACGTTTTTGCAGCAACCGCCGTGGCTATTGGTCACTGTGGATTTTTCTGGTGCTGTTTATCCTCAGCCTGGGGGCCAACCTGATCGCCAACGACCGGCCGCTGCTGGTGCGTTACCAGGGTAACCTGTACCTGCCGTTTATTATCGACTACAGCGAGACCACCTTCGGCGGTGAGCTCAATACCGCCACCGACTATCAGGATCCGTTCGTCAAAAAACAGATCGACAGCCACGGCTGGGTAGTTTGGCCACCGATTCGCTTCAGTTACGACACCATCAACTTTGCCACCGAGGTACCCTTCCCTTCGGCCCCCTCGCGCCAAAACCTGTTGGGTACTGACAGTAACGGCAGCGACGTGCTGGCCCGCGTGCTGTATGGCTTTCGTATTTCGCTGCTGTTCGGGCTGACACTGACGCTGTTTTCCAGCGTGATTGGCGTCTGTGTCGGTGCCATACAGGGCTACTATGGCGGACGTGTGGATTTATGGGGTCAGCGCTTTATTGAAGTGTGGTCTGGCATGCCGACGCTGTTTTTAATTATTCTGCTGTCGAGTATCGTACAACCCAATTTCTGGTGGCTGCTCGGCATCACCATTTTGTTTGGCTGGATGAGCCTAGTGGGCGTGGTGCGCGCCGAGTTCCTGCGCACCCGTAACTACGACTACATTCGCGCCGCGCGCGCCATGGGGGTGCAGGACCGGGTCATTATGTACCGGCATATGCTGCCCAATGCGATGGTGGCGATGCTGACCTTTTTGCCGTTTATCCTGTGCGGCTCCATCACCACCCTGACCTCACTCGATTTCCTGGGCTTTGGCCTGCCGATCGGTTCTCCGTCGCTCGGGGAACTGTTGCTGCAGGGTAAAAACAACCTGCAGGCACCGTGGCTCGGCATCACCGCGTTCCTGGTGTTGGCCGTGTTGCTGTCTTTACTCATTTTTATTGGCGAAGCGGTACGCGACGCTTTTGACCCCAGCAAGGCGCATTGATATGGCTAGCACTCCTTTGCTTTCAATTCAGGATCTCGGCGTCGCTTTCCGCCAGGGTGACCAACTCAATCAGGCGGTCAACGGCATTTCGCTACAGATAGAAAAGGCAGAAACGCTGGCACTGGTCGGGGAGTCCGGCTCGGGCAAAAGCGTCACCGCGCTGTCGGTGCTGCGCCTGCTGCCTTCGCCACCAGTGGTCTATACCGGCGGTGATATCCAGTTCAACGGCCATTCGTTGCTGCACGCCCCGGAGGCCGAACTACGCAAGGTGCGCGGCAACCAGATTTCGATGATTTTCCAGGAGCCGATGGTGTCGCTCAATCCCTTGCATACCATCGAGAAACAGCTGGCGGAAGTGCTGGCGCTGCATCGCGGTATGCGACGTGATGTCGCACGCAGTGAGATTATTCAATGTCTGGATCGGGTTGGCATTCGCAACGCCAAAGGCCGTTTGAAAGACTATCCACACCAACTCTCCGGCGGCGAACGCCAGCGGGTGATGATCGCCATGGCGGTGTTAACCCAGCCTAAGCTGCTGATTGCCGATGAGCCAACCACTGCGCTCGATGTGACCATTCAGGCGCAAATTCTGTTGTTGCTGAAAGAGTTGAAGCAAGAAATGGGCATGGGACTGCTGTTTATCACCCATAACCTGAATATTGTGCGCCGTCTGGCGGACAACGTAGCGGTCATGCGCCAGGGTCAATGCGTTGAGCAAAACAACCGAGCCCGCCTGTTTAGCCAGCCACAGCACCCCTATACCCAACAATTACTGGCGGCAGAGAACCTGGGCGATCCGCTGGCGCTGCCGGCGGATGCCACCCCGTTACTGAAAGTGGAAAACCTCCAGGTCAGTTTTCCAATCAAGCGCGGTTTACTGCGCCGCACCCTGGGTCAGCATTATGCGCTGAAAGATTTGAGCTTTGAGCTAAAGGCCGGGGAAAGCGTCGGGTTGGTGGGCGAGTCCGGCTCAGGTAAGAGCACCACCGGGTTGGCGTTACTACGTTTGCTTAGCGCCAAAGGCTCGATGTGGTTTAAAGGCCAGCCGTTGCACCAGTTCAGCATGAAGCAAATGCTGCCGTACCGCAGCCAGATGCAGATTGTGTTCCAGGATCCTTTCTCCGCGCTGAATCCCCGGCTCAATGTGCTGCAAATCATCGCCGAGGGGCTGGAGGTCCACCAGAAACTGAGCGCTGAGCAGCGAGAGCAGCGGGTAATTGAAGTCTTGCAGGAGGTGGGGCTGGATCCCGCCCTGCGCCACCGTTACCCCACTGAGTTTTCCGGCGGTCAGCGCCAACGCATCGCCATCGCACGTGCGCTGATTTTACAACCGCAGTTGCTGATCCTCGATGAACCTACTTCGTCACTGGATAAATCGGTACAGGCACAAATCCTGACGCTGCTTAAATCACTGCAACAACGCCACCGGCTGGCCTATCTGTTTATCAGCCATGATTTGCAGGTGGTGCGTTCACTGTGTCATCAGGTGATTGTGCTGCGACAGGGGGAAGTGGTTGAACAAGGTGACTGCCAGACGATCTTTAACTCACCGGCCGCCGCTTATACGCAGCAGTTGTTACAGCTGGCGGATTAGCGACGGGATTCAGAAAGGATATTGAGCGCTCATCGGCTCGGCAATAGCAGCACCCACGTTTTTAAGCCGACACATGGTGGCGCTTTCATCGCAGCGATGCACAAACAGGCAAGGTTCCCCTTCCCACTCTACGATCGCGCAGTCGACCTGGATCTCCTGCAATGAAAGATTAAGCTGTTGCATCACCTGCCAGGCGTCAGCACCCTCATGGCTGAGCAGTTTCAGACCAATCAGGTTGTTATCTTCGTCTATTCCGCTGAGCGGAATCGGTTCAACCTTGACACCGGTAAAACCTGATAGCCAACGATAACTTTGCGGCAAGCGATGCACTACCGAAAGTTGGATACTTTCCACATGAAATCCCTAGTTTGAAAAATGAAACACTTTTTACCTGACAGGGTAACTAAGTTATAGCCGTTGACACCCGACTCTGCCCTTATGAATGTTATTTAAATGTAAAAAACACCACAAATGGTTAACTCGTTCCCTGCGCTCGCTGATGTCCTGCAGTTTTAATGACGCCCTACGGGGGCATTTCACGGCATTTTGCGACTCAGCTCGCATTTTTGCGTTATATGTAACCCTTTCCCGCCGCGATCTCAACTCTTTTTTCTTGCAATACGGTTACTTATTGCTCGGCATAATTTTACATTGAGGAAACATTTAGCCTCACACCACAACGGTGACTAACAAGCTAACTCATTGACTATAAATGGCCTTAAAACAAATTACTCACCGGTATTAGTCCAGGAAAATAACGGATATGCCGGTTATCTGCCTGAGCAGACAGAGCATTTTTTTAACAAAAAGAATACAGATAGAGCACAGGGGGATTTAATTAGCGCACTTATGTTTAGCAACAAAGTCTTCATTGCCATTGGATTTCAGAGCAGGCTTGGGCCGAAGGGGATATTTCACCCAGGCCCAACATTACGCTGAGCCTGGGTCAGGAAGAAAAGACTAGGGGGTATCAGACGAGGATTTTTGTCGTGGCCGACTGGCATACAAATAGAACAACACCGCAACAATGCTACACAGCGCCATTGAGGAAACCATCGGCCAGGCACTCTTGCCGGGCGCCATTGCCAGTATCGCCCCCACCAACGCACCGATGCTGAAGCGCAAGGTACCTGCCAGAGAGGATGCCGTACCTGCCATATGCGGGAAATCGTCCAGGATCACCGCCATGGCGTTTGAGGAAATCATGGCGATACAGCCCAGATAAACCGCCACGCCCAACACCAACGCCCAGAACCCCAGGCCAATACCGCTCACTGCCAGTAACCACAGCCCCATCGCCAACTGCACAAACAGCCCCAAACGGAACATTTTGATCGCACCCAACCGCCGTACATTACGACTGTTAACCAGCGTGGTCAGGAACAGGAAAACAATATTCAGCGCAAAATAGTAACCAAAGTGCTGCGGTGAAACATGATTCAGTTCGATATACACGAACGGCCCGGCGCTGAGGAACGAGAACATACCGGCGAAGGAGAAGGCGCTGGCCAGCATATAGCTCAGCACGCGCTTATGGCGGAACAAGGAGGCGAAGTTACCCAGCGTGGTACGCAGATGGAATTTTTGCCGCCGCTCTTTCGGCAGCGTCTCTTTAATAAAAAACGCCACCAGCAATGAACCGATCAGCGCCGCGGCGCCCATGGTCCAGAAAATCGCATGCCAACTGAACCACAGCAGCAGCGCGCCACCAATCATCGGTGCCAGCAAGGGGGCAATGGTCATCACCAGGATGACAAACGACATCATGCGCGAGAACTCGTCCTTGGTGAACATATCGCGCATCAGAGCGTTAATCACTACGCTGGCCGCCGCCGCCGACAGCCCATGCAGGAAACGCAGATTGATCAATTGATCAATCGACTGAGCCATCGCACAGGCACCACCGGCAATCGCGAAGATCAGCGTTCCCCACAGGATCACCGGCTTGCGGCCAATACTGTCCGACATCGGTCCGTAGAACAACTGCCCCAGGGCAAAGCCGAGCATATAGGCGCTGAGCGTCATCTGCACGCTGCCCGACTCGACGCCGAACTGTTTGGCAATCACCGGCATACTGGGCAGGTACATGTCGATAGCCAGCGGCATCAGCATGGAAAGCAGGCCCAGAATAAAAATCAAACCGAGGTGAGATGACCGGTTCTGTAACACGTTCGACGACTCCTTCATCAGCCGTAGTCTTGTAATGAATTAATCTTGCAGATGCGGGGCACCGACGCTGGCGATTTCTTCTTCCGTCAGCGGACGGTATTCGCCCTCTGCCAGATCCTCATCCATCACGATGGCACCAATACGTTCGCGATGCAGTTCGAGAACCCGGTTGCCGACCGCCGCGAACATGCGTTTCACCTGGTGATAACGCCCTTCGCTGATGGTCAGGCGCACCAGCTTGTCTTCAATTTTTTCCAGTTGCGCAGGTCGGGTCAGATCTTTTTCGTTATGCAATTGCACACCTTCGGCAAATTGCTGCACGGTATCTTCCGCCAGCGGATGCTCCAGTGTCACCAGATAGGTTTTCTCACAGTGATGCTTGGGTGAGGTGATGCGGTGCGACCATTGGCCGTCGTCGGTCATCAGCACCAGGCCGGTGGTATCGATATCCAGGCGACCGGCGGCGTGCAGCTTGTAGGCCACCGGCTCATCGAGGAAATACAGCACCGTAGGATGATCGGGATCATCCGTGGAGCAAACGTAACCCTGCGGTTTGTTAAGCATAAAATAGCGCGGGCCGTTTTGGCGTTGCAGTGGGTTGCCGTCAAACGTCACCTCCTGCTCCGGAGTCAGTTTCAGAGCCCCGCTCTTCACCACTTCACCGTCTACGGTGACGCGTTTTGCCCGAAGTTCACGCGCTACCAGCGCACGGCTAACACCTAACTGCTGAGATAAAAACTTGTCCAGTCGCATTGAATCTGCTTTGCCTGTCGTTGTTATGATCGCATTGATCGTATTGCTAAAATATGACACCCACCGTTGCACCAGGTGCAACAGGGCAGGTTCGAAGAGGGGGAAACAGCGATTACTGTTACGCAAGTATAGCGGTGGAAACGGCCCCCTGACAGAGGTAATTTTCACGCTTCTCGCACCATCGGCGCTCAGAAGGCATAATAATAGAAATTTTTTAGCCATCAGGGGAGTAAAATGTCACGGTTTTTGTGGGCTCAGATGTTACAAAACCTGTTCCCTGTGGCCCTTCTCAACCCACGGCGTTAATTTATGGCCTTTACTCTACGCCCCTACCAACTGGAAGCGGTCGAAGCCACTATCAAACATTTTCGTCAGCACCCACAACCGGCGCTGATCGTGCTGCCGACCGGGGCCGGTAAAAGCCTGGTGATCGCCGAGCTGGCGAAGCGCGCGCGTGGCCGGGTATTGGTGCTGGCCCATGTGAAAGAACTGGTGGCACAGAACCACGCCAAATACCGCGCCTACGGGCTGGAAGCCGATATCTTTGCCGCCGGGCTGCAGCAAAAAGACAGCGCCGGCAAGGTGGTATTCGGCAGCGTACAATCTGTGGCGCGTAACCTGCCCCTGTTTGACGGTGCATTTTCGCTGTTGATTATCGACGAATGCCATCGCATCAGCGACGATGACGATAGCCAGTACCAGCAGATTATTCAGCATCTGCAAAAAACCAATCCACAGCTGCGGCTGCTGGGCCTGACCGCCACGCCCTACCGACTGGGCAAAGGCTGGATTTATCAGTATCACTATCACGGTTTTACCCGTGGCGATGCCAACAGTCTGTTCCGCGACTGCATTTATGAACTGCCGCTGCGCTACATGATCAAAAACGGCTTTCTGGTGCCACCGGAAAGGCTGGATATGCCGATTGTTCAGTATGACTTCAGCCGCCTGGAGGCCAGAAGCAACGGTCTGTTCAGTGAGGTCGATCTGAACCGTGAGCTGAAACAGCAAAACCGCATTACGCCGCACATCATCAGCCAGATCGTTGAATATGCTGAAACGCGTAAGGGAGTGATGATTTTCGCCTCCACCGTTGAGCATGCGCGAGAGATCCACGGCCTGCTGCCGCCCGGAGAAGCCGCGCTGGTCAGCGCCGAAACGCCGGCCAGCGAGCGTGATGCGCTGATTGAGGCTTTCAAAAAACAGCAATTGCGCTACTTGGTCAACGTGGCGGTACTGACCACCGGCTTTGATGCGCCGCATGTCGATCTGATCGCCATTCTGCGCCCAACCGAATCCGTCAGCCTGTATCAGCAAATCGTCGGACGTGGGCTGCGGTTGGCCCCCGGCAAGGAAGATTGCCTGATCCTCGACTACGCCGGTAACCCGCACGACCTGTTTACCCCAGAGGTCGGGGTCAGCAAGCCACACAGCGACAGTCAGCCGGTACAGGTATTCTGCCCCGGCTGCGGCTTTGCCAACCTGTTTTGGGGCAAGTGCACCGAGAATGGCGATATCATTGAACACTACGGTCGCCGCTGCCAGGGCTGGCTGGAGGATGATGAAGGCCATCGCGAGCAGTGCGATTACCGCTTCCGTTTCAAGATTTGTCCGCATTGCGGCGCTGAGAATGACATTGCCGCCCGCCGCTGCCACCAGTGTCAGGAGGTGTTGGTCGATCCTGACGATATGCTGAAAGCAGCGCTGAAGTTGAAAGATGCTTTGGTATTGCGCTGTGGCGGCATGGAACTGCAAAGCGGCCGTGATGAAAAAGGCGAGTGGCTGAAAGCTACCTATTACGACGAAGACAGCGCCAGCACCAGTGAGCGTTTCCGGCTACAGACCCCAGCACAGCGCAAAGCCTTCGAAATGCTGTTCCTGCGCCCACATCAACGTGCTCCAGGGGTACCTTTTGCCTGGCAAACCGCTGCCGACGTGCTGGCCCAGCAAGCGGCCTTACGCCATCCGGATTTTGTGGTGGCACGCAAACGTGGGCAGTTCTGGCAGATACGGGAAAAAGTGTTCGATTATCAAGGCCGCTTCCGCCGTGCCAACGAACTGTCTTGATCCTGACAGCCGGCAAATCAGGCAGGTTTCCATTGCCCTGCGGACAGCTTTCCGTTAAACTGCCGCCCGCTTTGCCTGGGTTCGCCCGGTGCTAAAGCAGGTTATATCCTACGAATTTCAAGCTGTGACTTGAAAGGCGACGGGTAAATCGAACTTGCTACTGGGTCGCCTGTAGCAGGGTAAATTTTCTTTTTAGAGAAAAAACAATGTTCACTATCAATGTAGAAGTACGTAAAGACCAGGGTAAGGGTGCGAGCCGCCGCCTGCGTGTTGCCAACAAATTCCCAGCTATCGTTTACGGTGGCGAAGAAGCTCCAGTTTCCATCGAACTGGACCATGATTCTGTTAAGAACATGGAAACCAAACCAGAATTCTACAGCGAAGCAGTAACTCTGGTTATCGACGGTAAAGAAACCAAAGTGAAAGTTCAGGCTGTACAGCGTCACCCGTTCAAGCCGAAACTGGCTCACATCGACTTCCGTCGCGTTTAATCGCAACGAAATCGAACCTTTCGGGACGCCGAAGTAGAAAACGCCGCAATTGCGGCGTTTTTTATTGTTTACGATCAGGTGAAATTACTTATTGCCGTTGTTCAAACGACGTTGTAACTGGTCGCGCAGGTTTGGCGGAGTTCCTCTGATGGTTAGCGTATCGGTAGCCGCATCCCAGAAAATTCGCTCCCCCAGCAGCATCGCATCAAAATTCATGCTGATGCCACCGCCGCTGCCGGCAAATTTGGTCAACTGACGCAGCGTGCCACGATCGGCCGGGAAGCTGTCTTCCAGTTGATAACCCTGCTCGCTGGAAAACTGCAGAAAATCTTTCTCGCCCACGGGCGCGAGCTCTTTCGACAACTCCTGCAGTTCAATTTCCTCGCCGGCCTGCAGCTGTTCGTTGCAATAGCTGTAAACCTGCTGGCGTACCGACTGGCGCTCATTCTTGTCCAGTTGGGCATCGGCGCAGTAATCGTCAACCGCCTGCAGCAAGCCCCGGTTTTGCGCCTTGGTATCCAGCCCTTCGGCCGCCGCCAGGAAGTCCATAAAGAAATCGGAAACCTTGCGGCCCACTCGCCCTTTTAGGAAAGTCAGGTAACGGGTCGACTCCGGATTGGTTTCCCACTCAGTCAGGTCGATACGCGCCACGATATCGGCGTGGTTGATATCCAGATAATGGGTGGTATTGATATCCAGCTCTTCGTTAACGCGCGAACTGTTGCGGCTATTGAGCACCGCAATCAGCAAATACTCCACCGCCAGGTAGCGGTACTGACCAAACAGCACCACGCCGCCTTCAGCAAAGGGATACTTGGCCAGCTCATCGCGCAGGCGACCGGTCGCCGCACGGCTGAAGGCCAAAAAGTCCTTATCTTCCTTACGGCAGGTACGCAACGCTTCAGCCAGCTCACTGCCTTCATTGAACAGGCCGTAAGCCTTACTCTTGGCACTATAGACACGATGCAGCTCTTCCATCATCTCTTCCACCGCAGCATTGGTGGGCAGTAGTGAATCGCGCAGCACCACGTCCAAGGTTTGCTCATCGCGTTTGACCAACTGGTGCAGAGCGATCTGGTCGATATCCAGACTCATGGTAAATCCTCCTGTTCTTTGAGCGCGTATTCAATCACTGAAGGCCCCAGCCTGCAACTTTAAAGCTGTGCTTACATCACCAGAAATCTATAAATTTCCAGCGCCCATACAATAGGTAAATAGCTGGCAGAACCGATGGATTTCAGGCAACGTGCCGGGAGCCGCAAGTGCAACCCGCTACGCTGCGGTTTGAAAGAGAAAGGGAATCGATAAAAGAGCGGAAAATCACTGTCCTATACGGTAAGATATGGGACTTTGTCAGGCTTTGAGCGCAATTTTTATGCCACAATCATCCCGTTACAGTGACGAACACGTTGAACAGCTGCTCTCCGAGCTGGTTAATGTTCTGGAAAAACACCATACTCCCACCGATCTTTCTTTGATGGTGCTGGGCAACATGGTAACTAATCTGATCAATACCAGTGTGACTCCCGCGCAGCGGAAAACATTGGCAAAATCGTTTGCAGAAGCTCTGCAAGCTTCTATTCGTGAAGATAAAGCGCATTAATAATTAATTATGGTGACAAACCGTCAGCGTTATCGCGAAAAAGTCTCCCAGATGATTAGCTGGGGGCACTGGTTCGCCTTATTCAATATCCTGCTTGCACTCGGGCTGGGTAGCCGCTACCTGTTTGTCACCGACTGGCCCTCTTCCCTGCTGGGTCGGGTTTATGCGCTGGTCAGCCTGTTGGGGCATTTCAGCTTTATCGTTTTCGCCGGCTACCTGCTGGTGATATTCCCGCTCACCTTTGTAGTGATGTCACAGCGGCTGTTGCGATTCATTTCCGCCGCCCTGGCTACCGCCGGGTTAACGCTATTGCTGGTAGACAGTGAAGTGTTCACGCATTTCCACCTTCACCTTAACCCGGTGGTGTGGGAACTGGTGATTAACCCGGATCAAAGCGAGCTGGCGCGCGACTGGCAGCTGATGTTTATTTGCGTGCCGGTTATCTTCCTGGTGGAGATGCTGTTTGGCACCTGGAGCTGGCAAAAGCTGCGCAGTCTGAACCGTCAAAGGTTCGGTAAGCCGCTGGCTGCAATGTTTATCAGTGCCTTTTTCGCCTCGCACCTGATTTATATCTGGGCCGACGCCAACTTCTACCGCCCGATCACCATGCAGCGCGCCAACCTGCCGTTGTCATACCCGATGACGGCGCGCAAATTCCTTGAAAAACACGGCCTGCTCGATTCTCAGGAATATGAACGCCGTCTGGTGCAGCAAGGGAATCCGGAAGCCGTTGCGGTGGAATATCCGCTGAACGATCTTAGCTACAGCGATAAAGGCAGCGGCTATAACCTGCTGATGATCGTGGTGGACGGCGTTCGCGAGCAGGATATGAAACAGGATATGCCTGCCCTGACCCGTTTCGCGCAGGAAAATGTTCGCTTCAGCGATCACTACAGTTCCGGTAATCATGCGGATACCGGCCTGTTTGGCCTGTTCTACGGCATTTCACCTACCTATCTGGACAGCGTTCTCGCCGCGCGTAAACCTTCTGCTCTGGTCAGTGCTCTCAGCGCCCAGGGTTATCAGTTTGGTTTGTTCTCGTCTGATGGCTTTAACGCCAGCCTGTATCGCCAGGCGCTGTTGACCGACTTCACGCTGCCGGCAGCAAAACAGCAAAATGATGCGGCGACCACGCAACAATGGCAACGCTGGCTGGCTGACCAAAACAGTAACGGTCCATGGTTCTCCTATATCAATTACCGTGGTGCTGAGCCTGCGGCCAATGAGAAAACACCCACCCCGGCCGATTTTATTCAGCGCTACCGCGCAGGTGCGCAGGATGTGGATGCGCAAATTGCTCAGGTGCTTGGTACGTTGAAAGAACGTGGTGTTCTGGATAAAACCGTAGTGGTGATAACCGCGGAGCACGGCGTTGAATTTAATGACACCGGCAAAGGTTACTGGGGTGCGGGTACCAGTTTCAACCAGCAACAGTTGCAGGTACCGCTGGTTATCCACTGGCCGGGCACTCCGGCGCAGACCATCAGTAAGCTGACTGGCCATAACGACGTGATGCGTACGCTGATGCAACGTCTGCTGCACGTGAAAACCAACCCTAATGATTATTCGCAGGGTGAAGACCTGTTTACCGCCCAGCGCAGGAATAACTGGGTCGCTACCGGCGATAACAGCCTGTTAGTGATCACCACTCCTACGCAAACCCTGGTGTTGGATAGCGGCGGTAACTACCGTGCGTACGATAAGAACGACAAAGAGATCAAAGACGAGAAGCCACAGCTGGCCCTGCTGTTGCAGGTGTTGACCGATGTGAAACGCTTTATCGCCAACTAACTGCTTAAAATACAATCAGTCAGCTGGGGGGGCTCTTGATTTGAAATTGGGAACGGGTAGTATTATTTGTCATAGCGTCGGCATGTAGCGCAGCTTGGTAGCGCACCGTCATGGGGTGTCGGGGGTCGGAGGTTCGAATCCTCTCATGCCGACCAAATTATCCCCAACGTTTTGTCTACTGAAGTCCAGACAAGACTATAAAAAACAGAATTAACAGTGGGTTGCGTAGACCTGCTGTTTTTCTGTTGTCTAGTAAAGTCCACGCTGATACAGTGAAATCCAACATTTTTAGGCATATCTTTAGGCATACAATCCATCGTATCGTCTGAGCCATATGCCTAACCAGTGATTGGAGAATAATATGGCGCGTCAGACAAAGCCCCTTAACAACACCGAAGTCAAAAATGCCAAAGCGACTGAACGTGCCACTATCCTGTATGACGGGGATGGCCTAGAGCTACTGGTTAAGCCCGGAGGCTCAAAACTCTGGCGATTCCGCTATTACAAACCTTTCACTCGCAAACGCGCAATGATTAGCTTTGGTGCTTACCCTGCTGTATCTCTATCTGAGGCTCGTCAACTTCGTGAAGATGCCCGTCTTCTATTGAGCAAAGATATTGATCCGCAGGAGCATAAAAAAACCGAGCAGTTGCGGCAAAAAAGTGCCACAGAAAGTACCTTTGAAAAGGTTGCAGGAGACTGGTTTAAAACCAAAGAATCAGCGGGGCTGGCAACTCATACGTTAAACGATATCTGGCGTTCTATGAGTAAATATGTATTCCCACATATTGGCTCTATGCCCATTGCTAACATCACGGCTCAGCAGTTCATCGGAGCATTAGAGCCAACACACGCTGCCGGAAGACTCGAAACGGTTAAACGTCTAAGCCAGCGTATCAATGAAGTTATGGATTACGCCCTTAATTCTGGGCTGGTATCTGTAAACCCAGCAGCACGAATCGGGCGAACATTCCATAAACCAAAGGTAAAGCACCGCCCTGCCCTACCTCCAGAGCAACTCCCCCTTTTAATGAAAACTCTGGCATTTGCCAGTATCGGACGACAAACTCGCTGTCTTATCGAATGGCAATTACTAACGATGATCCGACCTGCCGAAGCGTCAACGACTCGCTGGGATGAGATCGACTTTGCCGCAAAACAATGGCGTATCCCTGCTGGTCGCATGAAGATGAAACGTGAGCATATCGTTCCACTTTCTGAGCAAGCTTTGGCTATTCTGGAAGTGATGAAGCCCATCAGTAAGCACAGAGATTATGTTTTCCCCGGCTACCGGAATCCACTTGAACCTATGAATAGTCAGACAGCAAACATGGCGCTTAAACGGATGGGCTTCAAAGATCTGTTGGTGGCTCATGGAATGAGAGCGATTGCCTCAACAGTGCTTAACGAGAAAGGTTTTCCACCAGACGTGATTGAAGCTGCTTTAGCTCATATCGATACTAACGAAGTCAGGAGAGCCTATAACAGATCACAGTATCTGGAACAGCGTAGAGAGATGATGATCTGGTGGGGTGAGTATGTAGAAGCAGCATCCTTTGGAAACTCATCAATCAGTGTTATTGGCAAGTTAACCTCAACAGAAGGATATACCGATTAAAATCTTTAGCTGCTCTCATAATTGAGCTTTCTCACAGTTATGAGCAAGATAGTGAACATTTTGCATTTCATTCGCACTAAAAATGATTAGTATGTCTATGTAAGAATTCTGATTTATAGCTATGTTCAGTAAAATTTTCATAGGATAAAAAATGTCTAACATAGAGGAAACACTGCCAGGAAGTGCGATCAGTTCTTGGGGGGGCTTTGTTTACCAAGGGAAAGTAGCTCTTTATCACTGCCTGAAACTATTAACGGCAAAATCATTTCAACAGAGAATAATTGATAATTTTGAGTTGCAATTAGATAGCACAGATGACTTTGCTATTTATTGTGATGGCAAGGTGATCTCAACTCATCAAGTGAAAGCAAAGCTATCGCAATATCGTTCTGAATATGTCAAAGCTATTTATAAAGCAGCATGTATAGCTACTGACTGTGATGAAAATACAATCAGATATTTTCATGTAGCTAAAGAACTTGATAATTTTGAAAATTATACAAGTAATGATGGAAAAATAGTTGAGTTTTACAGTTATGGCGATGATAAATACTGTTTACTATCAAAAATAAATGAATTGATTGATGAGCAAATTGAATTATTTTTAGATACCAATAATTTGATTAAAACAAAAAATTTAATTATTGAAAAATCCACTTTACTCTCAGAGCTTATAACTAATAAAGTAATTGTAATTCATAACTTAGTTCACAATGGACAAAAACAAGACTACGCAGCATATCATAATAGAATAGCAAGTAGCATTTTTTGGGAATTACTAACATCTCCCCCACTTAATCGGACAGACGAAATATATCAAGCATTATTAACCAAAGAAAAAATAACAAATATTATTGAAACTGAGTTCTATAATGATTTGGACGCTTTTAGCGAGAAGCAAATTGAATCGATATCAAACGTTTTCAGATTTATTTATAGCTTGAATTATAACTCTGCCATACAATTGCATACCTCTTTACAGCCTCACAGACAAAACAATGTTATAAATGAAGATGATGTCCGGGATTATCTTGATGTAGTATCAGCAATATCCCACATACCAAAACTAATGGGCTTGCCTCATTATTCTAAAAAAATAAATAAATACCTCCCAACAGCTTTGACAATTAGAGATGGAAGAAGACGAAATACTTCATTCCAGGAAGAGTTGAAAAATCACATAAGGGATAATGCTACACTTGCATCATTGCTTTATGAATATAATAATATAATAGCCTATAAAGTATCAGATGATACTATAATTTCAGCAACCTCAGAAAAAATCACAAAAATTAACGACTCTAAAGAGAACAATAACCATATTGTTAGGGAATTTAATTTAAGGGTTATATCTACTGATAAAGCAGAGGCGGAACTAAATGCTAAATAACTTTATAAAACAGGCTATTGAAGATCACCAATTTATAGAAGTTAAAAGTACGCTAGAAAATATTTCTTTTTTTAAAAAGGAGAAAGATGCATTACGTCGATATATAATAACCTACAGAACTGATAAACTTGAAGATACGAGTTTCATTAATGAGTTAATTATTAACAACACCCCAACTGAACTTTTAGAAGCTCCAGCTTTTGCAAAAAACACTGATCTTATAATAGTTTTTCAACTCGACAAACTTTCAAATTACAAGCTATATGAAAAAAGTATATTTGATATAGAAGAAAATGCTTATCATTTCAAAAAGTATGTATTGTATTATTCAAATGAAGAGAATCAATTAATTTCCGGGAAGAACTTCAATAATCTTAGAGCAGTTCTCTCAGATCATGAAGAATTCTCCACATATAAAGCAGATCCATCTCGACCCAGCCTGTATAACATGGCAGCTAGAATTTTCATTAAACTACCTTTTTTAGAAATGCCTGATATAAAAAAGGATATTGTTCCAATTGATCTCCAAATCAACACGCTGGTAGATTCATTAAATTTATCTGAGATATATACTAAGATCAGCACAGCAAATAAACAAAGTGATGTAAATTCAGACATGCTAATTGAGGAATTAATAAATGAAGAACTGGAAGCTATCAAAGCTGAGAATAAATAACTTCAAGGCTTTTGATAAAGTCGAATTCGATTTTGAGAGTTCTTCTTTGTTGACACTTGAAGGCCCTAATGGATATGGCAAAACAAGCGTATATGATGCTTTAGAATTGTTGTTTACAGGAAAAATAAAAAGAATTGTACAACTATGTGAAACAATAATGCCAGGAGGCATTAAAAATTATAGTGATAATCTTTTCTGGAACAAAACAAATGGAGAAGATGATATCGAAATCAGTGTCGAGATGTCGAATGATAATAATGAGAAACTTTACTTTTCACGCAGAGCACATGCAAAAGATTTAAAAATAATACAGAATAATAAAGCAGATAATTTTAGCATATTTAAACTCTATAAATTAGGTTTATTAGACTCTTACGAAAACAGCACCTTAATTACACAAAACGAACTTGATAAAATATTAGGCGAAAAATTCACTGATAACTACAACTTTCTTAACTATCTTGAACAAGGACAGAGTTCATTTATTTTTGCTAACAGTATTAGGCAGCGAAAAAATGCTATCAGTGGTTTGATGAACGTTAGTGAACTAACTGAAAACATAAATTTATGTGGACGAGTTCAAAGTGCATTGACGAGGAAATCAACCGGTCTGAATTTCATTCAAAAGAGGGATTCAATCACATCTCAAATTCAAGCGATAGGTGTACCAGGAACAAATGACAATAATCCTGTGCAGTATGAAAAAATATCAACTCATCTGACTACGCCATCATGGGATGTTGAGAACCCTTCAATTTTTTCTGATATTGAAACAACAGAAAAAAATGAGAATAAAATTTCATTACTTAAAAACCTAATTACTAACAAAGAACAGCTTCGCGTAATTATTGATAATGCCAGAATAGAAAATTTCATAAGCAAAAATGAAAAACTATTAACCGAGGTAATTAAAGTAGGACATCATATTGAAGCCTACCCGGAACTGGCTCAAAAGAATAAGATTAACAATGGGATCAATTTATCTTTAAGCATTTTGCGCAAGAAAGAAGATTCCATAAGTCAGGATGATATTGATAAAATTAAAGATAATACAAATATAGATATTATCGATTTCAAAAGACGCTTACAACTTAGAGATAATTACAAAAAAGAAATAGGTGAGAAAAATGCTATTCTTGTAGAGATTAGCCAAGCAAGAAAGAAATTAATAGAAGAACATCAAAAGGAAACTTCTCTATCAGAAAAACATTGTCTACTTTGTGGGCATGACTGGATAACAAAAGATCTGCTATTAGACGCAATCGATATTAAAAGTAAATCTTTAGAAAGTTTATTAGATAATGTAGGGAAACAGCTACAAGCCGAACTCGATGAAATAAAGCAATCTAAGGATGCTGAGATTCAGCGTTTGGTAGAAGCACAAACTCAGCTTAAATTTGAAAAAAAAATATTTGACAGTTTACAAAAGTCAGAAAGCATATTCGAAAAAATAAAAAAAATAAATGAAAGACTTTCACAAATCGGAATATCTTACCCGCAGACCTTTACAGATTCACCAGAAGAAATAGAATCAAGGAAACAATCATTAGTATTGTTGATACGTCAACAAAAGAAAAATGAGCTGATTTCACTTCCTGAAGGATGGGAATCAGTCTTGAATGAATCATTCGCTACACCAGATGATCTTTTCAACATAGACTTAGAACAGATCAATCGAAAAGATAAATATTTCTTATACAAAAAGATTGAAGCGAATAATCTTAGACTTAAAGCTTTAAAAAAAGAGCTTAACGATTTGTTAGATATGGATAAAGCCTTAACAAATGCTAAACAGAAAATTACCACATTAAAGGAACAACTCACTATACTAAACAAAGATTATTCTAAAAAAACCATCGCTGATATAGAGTTAACATTCCATATTTATAGCGGTAGACTTATCCAAAACTACCAACGTGGCTTAGGACTATTTATAGATGAAGGGAATGGAGATAGACTGAGGTTCTGCACAGCAGAAAAATCAGAACATGACGCAACCATGTCAATGAGTTCTGGACAGCTATCGGCATTAAGCTTGGCCTTTTTCCTATCACTTAATAAAGTGTATGCGAAGTCCCCGCTTGTTCTGATAGATGATCCAGCTCAATCTCTTGACGAGATAAATATAGCTTCTTTAAGCGACTTGCTACGCTGTGAGTTAAGTAATAGGCAGTTGATACTCTCATCACATGAAGATAACATTTCTTCATATCTCAGGTTTAGATTTATGCGTGCAGGCTTGTCGCAAAAACCTTTCAATATGCAATCACATACCGGTAAATAAGATGATATCAGCTAAGACATCCCCATGCTTAGCTGATAATTTTATTACTCTCCTGCCTAGCAATGATGCTATCTTCATATTTCAATATCAGATTATCAGCGAGTATATAAGCTTATTTTTACCATTTTCTCATACATATTGCATATACATACAAATTATCACCTGGATCTTTGTCCATTCCTGATACCATCCAGCCACTTAAATCGTCAATTGGCTTGGACGCATCCATACCAGGAGCAACAACTTGATTATATGAATTTGTAAAACCAACTTTTCCACCATATGAAGTTCCACCACCGCCAATCACAACCTCATTAGTATTACATTTTGCTGTAATCCAGTCTGCATTTGTCGCATTGTTAGTGACCAATCTTATGTTTGAACCTATAGACAGCCATTTACCATCAACACAATATATTGGCATTCCTGATGAAGCATGTCCCTGTAGCCCATTAGGAGAACATGTATCACCTATCGCAGCCCAACCATTAACCTGTAAAAATTCGCCAACTGTAGTTCTTCCACTGGATTCCAGTGTTTCACCTTTAATATTTCCAGAAGCGGTGATATTGGAAGAGGAGTAAATGGTTCCTGTATTGGTCATGTACGCAGCCCAGTTTTTGCTGACACCTGTACTACCAGACTTCATTACACCAACAGTTCCATTGGCTATAACATCAACTGTTCTTACCCCTCCAGCAAAACCCGATGGTATATCACTTGGATTAAGTCCATTGGTTCCTATTTTTCCAGCAATCAACTGATTCCCACCAACCTCCATTTGTCCATTTGTTTTAAAAACAGTTGTTGTCTGACGGTCAGCAACAGGTATTGTTGGTGAATAGATGCTTAAAGGCTTAGATGAACCAAGTTTTATTTCATAATCACTATCTATCGAATCGCCACCAATACTAATTAAATCACCGTATCCGTTTCGTGCATGTATCCATGAACCAGCGTCTACTTCACCACCAAAGGTACCTTTTCCAGAAGCTGTGATATTAGCTGCACCATAGATATTTTTAGTACCCATATTCAAATCACCCGTCATAGGAAGCGTTCCATCACGACGAAGGAAAGCTGAATAGGAATTGGAGCCATAGCCAGCAATATATGCCAGTAATCCTTGTTTGTTTATATTAGAAAATTCTGTCTGTGTTGCTGACCAGGAACCTTTGTAACCATCTACTTTAGTGGAGGATGTTCTGGTCATACCGCTGTCTATCCCCGCAGTCTGCATCGCTTTACCCAATAAATCATATCTGATACTGCCACTTCTTGATAAAGGTGTGTCGGTAGAAACTAATGCTGATATATTCCAGTAGGGGGCACTCCCTTTTCTTGATATGATAATTTTATAACCAGAACCATAAATATTTTTACCATTGAAAACAGGGGGAAGCATCCCTTCATTCACTAACGTCTGTGTAGTAATTTCACACGTAGAAGTTGTAGTAGTACAGGTTCTTGGCCCCATATCCTGGGGGGTTCCCGTTGAATTCTCCAGTTTAGATAATACATCATAATGGTTAACGATATAATTATTTACGCCCGTTCCTACATTTCTTATTTGTTCTCCAATAGAAGCAGCTTGTTTCTCTTCAAAATCACGATTCATGCTTTGAAAAGATATAAAGCTTATTGCAGCTATTACCGCCAATGTAAGTATTAGCTCAACAAGTGTAAATCCTTGACAATTCCTTTTAAGAAAAATACCATTTCTGGCTTCTGGCTTCTGGCTTCTGGCTTCTGGCTTCTGGCTTCTGGCTTCTGGCTTCTGGCTTCTGGCTTCTGGCTTCTGGCTTCTGGCTTCTGGCTTCTGGCTTCTGGCTTCTCAGCAACATATATTCACCTTTAAATTAATCAATTGTTATTTATAATTAAATTAATATATTGCTATACATTGTCAATTCACAGAGTAAACCAGTTATCCTTTAAATAATAAATAAGCAAGGGCTAACTCTGCGAAGCGTAGCTTCTCAAGTTGCCTTGCTTTTTCTTCCTTTCAGTTGAAAAAGATAAAAGCCTTTACTGATACCCAAATAACATTATAAAATATATAGTAATCTTATACGAAGCTCCTCTTAAAATGGATGTAAAAATGAATATGTTCGAATCTTTCATTACTTATATTAAAGATAGCAAAAATATAAAGCCGATAATAATTAGCTTATTAACAATACTACCCTTAACTGCTTTATGTACTTATGTAATCATAGATAATATTATAATTAAAGAAAAAGTCTCTCGGATAAACGAATTGACCTACGACAAAAATTATCTTACTAATCAATTATCTACACTCCAAGCACGATTAGAAAAACAAGTTAATAATGAGGAGTCAAGACTTGAGAAGCGATCCACTGCTATCAAAGCGTTATATGATGGAGTCATCGCTGAAAATAACATTAAACTCAGGGAGTTAAATAATAAGCGCGATGAATTAGCACTCCAGTTAGCCAAGTGTAATAGTAGTGAGGAATTAGAATTATATAAGATCAATAAAGAAAGCGTCATACAACTCAAGCAAGAGTTGATCTCTGTGCAAAAGAATATAAATAATCTTTACTTGGTTCACTCCCAATTAAGTTCAGAGTATGGCTATTCGCTTAAAGAATGTGAGAAACGTGGGGAAAGTTTTCACAGTAATATATGTGAACACTCATCAAGTTCAAAAGCGAAGCTTGACTCATTAGTTGAACAAATTAAGTCCCAAGAACAAAGAAGACAATTTATACATAACGAAATATTGTTACTTCAGGGAGAGAGAAAGCAATAACATAGGCTTTTTAAAAGGTTCATAGTTGACTTTTACTCAAAATGATTTACCTAATATGAGTAAGTATAATATGAAAAGGAGTTCATATGAGCACAAATAATACTTTTAATAAAATCAATGAAAGCTGGCATTACCGTAATGGAAGCGTTAGCGAAACGAAGCTCTCGCACGATCAGCTTCGTTCACATTGCGTCAGTGTCAGACTTAATAATGAAGAGCTTACTCTTCTGAATGCGAAACGTGGCCGTCATCGTAAAGGCGAATGGCTTCGTATGGCGTTTCTGCATAACCTCCCCTCAGTTATTCCATCGATCAATCTCGAAACATGGAAAACCCTTGGTGAGATTTCACATAAGTTAAACAGGCTTGTCGCTCATCTGGATAGCAAGAGCAATGATAGTTCTCTCTCACAAACTGAACTCTTTGCAGTGAAGCGTCAGATCTCAGAGCTTCGTTTGAACCTGATCACTGGACTGACCCCACCCCGGTAGACGATCCTGCCCTATAGTTGGACTGACCCCACCCCGGTAGACGATCCTGCCCTATAGTTTGAGCATAGGAGGAGCGTATGGGCACACCACGATTTACCCCTGAATTTAAGGAAGAAGCCGTCCGTCAAATAACGGAACGCGGTTATTCCGTCGCTGAAATTTCTGACCGGCTGGGCGTTTCCACACACAGTCTTTATAAGTGGTTACGGGCGATTAAACCCTATAACAGCGAACAGCATGCCCGGGATTTACTGGAAGCCAAAAGCGAGATCCTGAAACTACGGGCGCAGCTAAAACGCACCGAAGAAGAACGGGATATCCTGAAAAAGGCCGCGCGGTACTTTGCAAGGGAGCCCGACTGAAGTACCGCTTTATCAATGAGCACCGCACTGTATGGGGTGTGATGACGATGTGTCGGGTACTGAATGTCGCCCGGGCCGGATTCTACGCGTGGCTGCATAACCCGGTCTCGGCGCGTGATAAAGATAACCAGCGTCTGCTGGCGCTTATCCGTGACTCATATTCACTGAGTGGAGGCGTATACGGTTACCGGCGGGTTCATGGCGATCTGAACGAAATCGGGGAAACCTGCGGTAAAAACCGGGTGGGCCGTATTATGCAACTGAACCGGATCAAAGCCGTGCGCGGCTATAAAGCGCCGCGTCGTATCGCTGGGCGACCTTCAGTGATTGCCCCTAATCGCGTGCAGCGGCAGTTTACTGTTGTCCGGGCCAATCAGGTCTGGGTCACCGATATTACTTATATCCGCACCTGGCAGGGCTGGTTGTATCTGGCGGTGGTTATCGATCTCTTCGCCCGTAATGTGGTCGGCTGGTCGATGAAACCCACACTCTCACGCGAACTGGCGCTGGATGCGCTGATGATGGCGGTCTGGCGACGTAAACCCGACGGCGAGGTCATCGTGCACTCAGACCAGGGCAGCCAGTACGGCAGTGATGACTGGCAGCGCTTCTGTCGGGCCAATAACCTGGCCCCGAGCATGAGCCGTCGTGGCAACTGCTGGGATAATGCGGTGGCCGAATCGTTCTTCAGTTCGCTGAAAAAAGAACGCATCAGGAAGAGAATATACAAAACCCGGGATCTGGCCCGGGCCGATATATTCGATTACATTGAAGTGTTCTACAACCGGGCCCGGCGCCACAGTCATCTCGGCGGCGTCAGTCCGGAGGCCTTCGAACAGGCCTCGTCGTGAGGACAGGATATGTCTACTGTCGTGGGGTCAGTCCAAATACCGTCAAGAATGCCGACCATCTCCCCTGCCACTTTTGACAGGACAAACATGCAGAAGCCGGTTTCCACTACCTCGGCGGAGACTTTGGCGTTCTTTCGTTCCTGACCATCAGCCGGAGCACAGGTTAAACGGTGGCGTTCATAGTCGATCGTACCGGGTTGCAAGGCCTCTTCCCCACCCTTGCCGCCATTACCATCGCCAGCAACTACCGGCATCCCCTGCGATTGCCAAGTGGTGATCGTGCGCGTTGATGCTTCAAAAAGATCCGCCAACTGTGCCTTGGTAACGTTCACTTATCCCCCGCGAACCCCTATTTTTAACAATTATTTAACCGGGAAGTGATTTCCCAAATATTGAGAGGAGCCAGGCTGGATCGTTTCCCACTCTGGCGATTTATGAATATATTTAAAACAATGAGTTAGGTGTTAAGTGAGAAGGAAGTAGGATCCGCGGCCAAAAAACTCATAAATAGCGGTTTCCCGTGGGTTCGCACCCCGTAACGACCCAACCTCCAGAAAGGAACCACTAATGAAAATGACAATCATTTGTATTGTTAATATTAAAAGCCATCAACCTGCCAATGCGCTGGGTGCGCGATAGGTGCAGGGAGATAGTGGTTTTAATTATAATGATGTCCACTTGTAAATTTCTGTAAAAATGGCATTATTAACGCGCTTTTAATTACTTACAAAAGGGATATTTATGAAGAAGTTGCTTGCCACTATAGTTCTCGCAATGGCTGTCACTGGCTGCGCCCAACAAACATTTTCTGTAAAAAATGACGTAGCGGCCGCCCCAAAACAGACGACTACCCATCACTTCTTTGTGTCCGGCATTGGTCAGAAGAAAACTATTGATGCTGCTGCGGTCTGTGGCGGAGCGGATAAAGTTGTCCGCACAGAAGTACAGCAAACCTTCGTTAATGGACTGCTTGGCCTTGTGACCTTTGGTATCTATACCCCGCGCGAAGCTCGCGTATATTGCTCATAATCTTTCTCTATGACATTAAGCCCGTTCAATACGGGCTTTTCAATTTCTACGCCAGCTAGCCAGATTGTTGTACTATTTTCTTGTGCAATAATTTTCATGACAATCTCCCGCCAGATACCCACCACTGCTTCAGTGTAGTGGCGCACTGAATTTGGCCACCTGAACAGAGGTGATATCCTCTCATGCCGACCAAAATCCTTAGGGAAACCAACCCTTTGTGGTTGGTTTTTTTATACCTTAAACCCGGCATTCACCCGTAATTGAGTTTTTCCCCTGCGGGCAAACGTCTGAACTTTGCGGAATAACACCCAATATTGACCCCAAAGAGCCTGTACATCCAGATAGGGTTAAAATAACCAAAAGAAACAATGCCCTTTTCATCCAACACTCCTTATCTTTTCGCTATCTGGTTATAGCTCATTCATGACTCACTGTCTTTCAACAAACTGTCAGTTTTCGTGAAAACGCCGGCGAGCCAGGGCTTTTAGCGCTTAACGCTCCAACCACTCAACGGCCAGTATGCGTGCCTCATCCAGACTGACATCCCTGCCCTCTCTGGTGATTGCCGTTTTCAACACATCAATAATATCGGCCTTTTCCGTGGCGCGTTCTTCATTAATTAACACCAAAACCGCATCACCTATCACTGTGCATATGCCGATATACAAAGCTTTTGAATCTTCGAAGCCGCTGCCCATAACTACCTCCAGTTGCAATTTATGCAGATTAACATCTTGCGCCTGACAATGCCCTCTCTGGGCCAGGTCGGCGCGGGCGGAAAACGAAAAACCCCAGCGATCATTAAGATTGCTGGGGTTCGTAGACGGGATTAAGCGCCTGTACAACTGTATGGTGCCGGCTACCGGAATCGAACTGGTGACCTACTGATTACAAGTCAGTTGCTCTACCTACTGAGCTAAGCCGGCTAAATTTGGCGGAAGGACAGAGATTCGAACTCTGGGAGCTGTTACACTCGACGGTTTTCAAGACCGTTGCCTTAAACCACTCGGCCATCCTTCCAATGGGCGCAGATATTAGCGCTACCGTTATGAAATGTCTATCGTTTCATGCAAAAAAAAGCAGGAAAAAGTGCGTTTGGTTAAACTTCATGCCACTGGCGGTTAAAAAATGAAAAAACCCGCCGAAGCGGGGTCGGATTGCTCAGCATAACAGCCGTTATTTCGGCTGTGAGTCATAGTCTGAACAGGTCTGATAACCTTTGTTCATCACATGACCTGTATCGCTGTAGCTGACGAAATAGGTTTGTACTTTTCCGTCACGTGGCGCCACCGCGTAGGTGTCGCAGGTTCCCTGTGCATGAACCAGAGTAGCTGTAGTTGACGGTGGCCCGGCAATTGCACGAACCTGCTGTTTGGTCATCCCTACTTTAACATCACTGACCACAGGTTCCTGAACATAACTGGCGGCCCGGTCATAAGCCGTACAACCGGCAAGAAGGGTGAAAGTCGCTGCAGTGCAAATGGCTAAAACCAGCTTATTCGTCATGGTTTGTCCTCTTGGAGTACGTTTATTGTCCTCTAAGTCTAGAAGAGAGAAGGCTTTTCTACAAATTTCGCTTTGTCGATAGGTGCGCTTCCCGCCAATATCCTCACCAGTTCACGATGGGCAGACCAACGTAATTCACATTTTACTTTGTTGCTGTTTTAACTGTGCCTCAAATGTCTGTTGTGACTGTTGTACATATTGCTGCAACCCCTGACGATCGACAAACGCGTCCAGATCACCGGCCTGCAGGCGTTTCATTTTATTATCCAGATCGAAGCGCGTCCCCTTGTTGGCGATAAAAATATCCGCCTGCTGCAGAGCCAACCGAGCAAAACTGCCACGGATATCCTGCACCAGACTGGGGTAGTTTTTATTGTCGATCAGATAGTAGTCCGGCGTTGCCAGACTGTCGGCATAGACCAGTCGGTAGCTTTGCCCACCCTGATGTAGCGTGGTCAGCCATGAGGTGGCCCCCGGCAAATGGCCTGGCGTCATCAATGCCGTTAACTTCAGGCCGCCCAAGGTAATGCTGTCCCCCTCCTCGACGATAATATCGACCTTCACCGGCGGGAAGCTCAGCGCATCTCCCAGAGCAAAATCCTGTTTGCCACCAAGCGCCAACTGTTGGGCATTGGCAGCGCTGGCGACAACTTTTGCCCCGCTCCAGGCTTGCAGACGCGCAATGCCCCCCGCCTGATCGAGACGTGCGTGGCTATTGAGGATATAGCGCAGATCCTTGATGTTAAAACCCAAAGCCTCTATGTGCGCTCTTATCGCCGGCGCGCTGGCGTCCAGCGCGGCGTCAATCAGAATCAGTCCTTTCGGCGTGCTCAGCAGCACGGACGATAGGTTGCGGGTGCCCACGTAATAAACATGCGGGAACATCTGAAATGGCGCGACCGGCTGCGCCCACTGTTCAAAAAGCGAATAGGGCGGCGCACTGGACAACGGCTGTGCCGGATTAAGCTGCGCCTGAGCGCCGAAACACAGAGCAACCGTCATAGCCGTCAGATAACCAAGGTTTTTTTTCATGATCCAATTCTATGGAGGTAAACGGGGCTGAAGTATACTCAACCCAATATTGAAACGTACTCAATTAAGAAAACCATTAATGAACATCCTGCAAATGGACATGAACCTGCTGAAAGTGCTTTACCTGTTGACCAGCACCGGCTCCAGCCAGAAAACGGCGGACAAGTTGGGCATCAGTACTTCGGCCGTCAGCCATGCATTGGCCCGTCTGCGTGAAGTACTGAATGAGCCTTTATTTCGCCGGGAGGGGCATCGCCAAGTGCCGACGCTGTTTGCCCTGTCGCTTAAAGAGAAGCTAACGCCATTGTTCTCTTCACTGGACAGTGAACTGTTCGGCCATATGCAGGACGTACCACGACATTTCAACCTGGTTGCACCACCGGCACTACATCCGATATTGCTGCCGCTGCTGGCACAGAAAAGCACACTCGCCAATGTGGATATCCGTTGTCAGAACTTTGAGCGGCGCTCATGGCGGAACGATCTACTGGAAGGCAGCATCGATATGGTGATCGCAGTGGGCGATCATCAACAGCGTACCAGCGCACTGCGTTATGTTCTGATTGGCAGCACTCGCCTGGTCGCAGTATTTGGGGCCCCCTTGCAGCAGATGTTGCAGCACAAGAGCGGTCTGGCCTTCAGCGAACTGGCAAACTATGCGCACTATTACTGTCACCCTTGGCCACAGGCGGAAAATGAGCTGGATCGTCAGTTGGAACGCCAGGGTTTACAACGCAGGATCCAGCTCAGTTGTGTCGATTATGCCCAGTTGCCACCAGTGTTGCGGGCGGCCCCGCTGATGGCGGTGGTTCCGCAGCCCTGGTTCAGTGCACAACCCGATAAACGAGGGTTATTCACCCTGCCCATCCTGGACAACCTGGCAATTGGGCATCTGTTTTCGCACTATCGGCAGGGAGAAGTTGAGTGGAAAAAGCGTCTTATTTCCGCGCTTCATGCGGAACTGCGGCCATATTATCAGTAACGACAATCAGAAGCCGAATTCACTCAACGCCGCAATATCGTCTGGGCGGCGGCCAAGAGGCCAGTGGAATTTCCTATCTTGTTCGCGGATCGGCATATCGTTGATGCAGGCGTGCCTGTTTATCATTAGACCGTTCGGGTTAAACTCCCAATTCTCGTTGCCAAAACTACGGTACCAGTTGCCCGAGTCATCACGCCATTCATAGGCAAAACGCACCGCGATACGCGCCCCATCAAACGCCCATAACTCCTTAATCAACCGATACTCCAGCTCTTTCGCCCATTTACGCTGCAAGAAAGCGCAAACGGCCTCGCGGCCATCAACAAACTCCGCCCGGTTACGCCAGTGGGTATCAACGGAATAGACCTGCGAGACTCGTTCAGGATCGCGGCTGTTCCAGGCATCTTCCGCCAGGCGGACCTTCTCTATCGCCGACTCACGGGTAAACGGTGGGAGTGGGGGTTTAATGCTCATAGCTCACCTCTGCTGGGTTGCAATCAAGTAGACAGATTTGTCTACACAATTAAGCTAGCGCATGTAGACAGAGTTGTCTACAATCATTCCGGTCGATATTTCAGGAGATGTTTTGATGACTGTTGCCCCCAGCACTCTGCCGCCACGGCAGCGCATCTTGCAGACAGCACATGATTTGTTTTACCGCGATGGCATCCGCGCAACCGGCATCGATCGCATCATCAGCGAGTCAGGCGTAGCCAAGGTCACGTTTTATCGTCATTTCCCCAGTAAAAATGAGCTGATTGAGGCGTTTCTGGCCTACCGCCACGAGCGGTGGCTGAGCTGGTTCAACCGCTCTCTAGAGCAACAGGTCGCACGGTCAGGGGATGTGATGCTCGCTTTGGTGCCCTGCCTTGAAGAGTGGTTCAGCAGTCCACATTTCCGCGGCTGTGCTTTTATCAATACGGCGGTGGAGCTGGCGGATATGTTACCGGAGAGCCTAAAAATCGCGTGCCGGCATAAGAATCAGATGGCCGAACTCATTGCCAGCCACCTGCCCACAAGCCCTGAGCGGGAACAGCGAGCGGAAATGCTGTCTATGCTGATCGACGGAGCCATCGTCAAGGTGCAAATTGAGCAGCAAGCCCATAATTCGCTGCTGCTACTGAGTGAAATGCTAAAAACTTTGGCTGCCGCCTGGAAGCATCAGTAATTAGCCCAAATCCCCGGTGTTACCAGCTCGAGTAAATGATGATCGGGGTCGCGGAAATAAATACTCTCGCCACCGTGTTCCCAATTCATGCGCCCTTCTATCTCTATGCCATGTGCCGCCAGATGTTGTTCCCAATGCGGCAGCTGTTCTTTGGCGACTGCCAGCCCAATATGCAGCGGCCCGCTGCCGTCATGCGGGGGGATATAGCCTTCCGGATACCGTGCCCCTTTGACCGAGTCGCCTTCAATAAACAGCAGCAATACGCTTTGTTGGCCCACGTCATAGGCGCGAAAACGCTCGTTGGCCACCATCGGTGACAGCTTTAATACCTGCTGATAAAAAACCGCAGCCCGCTCGATATCCTTGACGTACAGTACCGTTTCAATCACCCGATCTATCTTGAGTTCCATATTAACCTCCTGATTTCTCTCTACGGCGAAAGTGTAGGTAACCCCCTGTACATCAGAATGGCAATCCGTGCCGCGAAAATGCCAATTTGTGCCAAAGCGCAGGCATAAAAAACGCGGCCCGAAGGCCGCGTAATCACATTCACACTCTGTTGCTTAGCTTAGAACTGGTAAACCAGGCCCAAGGCAACCACGTTGTCGGTGTTGATACCGGCAGACTTGGTGAAGTCGTTGTCGTCCAACAGGTTGATTTTGTAGTCAACGTAGGTGGACATGTTTTTGTTGAAGAAGTAGGTCGCACCCAGATCCACAAATTTGACCAGATCTTCGTCGCCGTAATCCTTGCCGTTAGCGGCCAGACCCAGGTTTTTACCTTTGGTTTGGTTATAACCAACGAATGGACGCAGACCGAAGTCAAACTGGTAGTGTGCGTAAGCTTCGATACTTTGCGCCTTGTTGGCATAACCGTAAGCATCGCTGCTGGTAGAACCAAAGCGTGCGGCATTGTAAGACTGGGTGAACATCACGGCCAGGTAAGCGTCGTTGGCGTCATATTTCAGACCGCCAGAATAACCTTCAGCACGATCGCCACGGCCCATGATGTCGCTGTATACGCCACTGCCATTTTGCTCGCTGGTACGTTTGGAGCTAAAGAAGGCACCTGCAGCGCTGATGCCATAGCCGATGTCGTAGTTCACCGACATGCCGTAGCCGTCGCCGTTTTGATTGAGAACTTCACGGCCGTTGTTAGACTCTTCGCCGTTGCCGTTTTTACCCTGGTACTGCAGAGCAAAGTTCAGGCCGTCGACCAGACCAAAGAAGTCGGTGTTACGGTAAGTTGCCAAACCGCTGGAACGTTGGAACATGAATTGGTCGGCACCGTAAGTGGAGCCATCGAACTCTGGCTGCAAGTCGGTATAAGCGGCAACGTCATACAGCACGCCGGTGTTACGGCCGTAGTCAAATGAACCGTAATCGCCAAACTTCAGGCCAGCAAAGCCGTAACGGGTAAAGTTCTTGTTGTCTTGGCTTTCAGCGCGGTTGAGGTTTGCCTGATATTCCCATTGACCATAACCGGTCAACTGGTCGCTGATTTGTGTTTCGCCACGCAGGCCGAAACGCATATAAGACATGTCGCCATCGGAGCCATTGTTGTCAGAGAAATAGTGAAGACCATTGATCTTGCCGTACAGATCCAGTTTATTGCCGTCTTTATTGTAGATTTCCGCCGCGCCTGCTGTGCCTGCAACCAGCAGTGCGGGTACTATCAGAGAGAGTACTCGAAGTTTCATCGTTATTATCCTCATTAATTATGTCGAGCTATGGCCACTGCCCTTTTGAGCATTATTAGCACGACTGTGCATTACCATTCTGGTAACAAGGGTTATATTAATCCAGAAAGAAAATGATACCAAGTATCCGATAGTGTTTCAGCATGATTAATAAAGGTTTCAAAATGTAAATTTGCGCGAACTCCCACAAAACATTACAGACATGAAAAATAAAGCACATAATGACAAAAAATACATTTATAGATATAAAATCATATATTTATACAAAACCTTAAGAAAAAAAAGACCGGTATACAAAAGACATTATCAATAAGCACATTGTGCCAAAATATTCTAAGAACGCTGACGTTATAATAACCCCGCTATCATCATTATTTTCATTATTACCTTCATTATCTGTAAGATAATTTTTGTACACTTCGACCGGCTTATGGCCGGTTTTTTTATTGTCTGAAACCCTCACCACAATTCACCATAATGCGCACTTTTTGCCAAAAAATAATCACGCAAAGATATTATCCCCACAATTAAATTTCGCACAAATTGCTAATTTATTAACCTAAATCAGGCTACAGGTTAATCGCTTTAATTAGGAAAGCGTTTTAATGCTAAAGTGTCTGCAATCTGAGCTGGCATTCTGTTCGATACAGCAATATTGGCCCCCTCTCTTTTGCTAGTCTGGGAAAATATCCAGCCCCCTTGCTCAGGTCATTACCTTGTGACCAGAACCGCGGGCGAGCGCAAATCCTTTCGACCCGGATCGCGGATTGTGATAAAAACACTCCATAACTTTCAGCCCGCATTTCCACAATAGATCCTGATGCCCACATGACTTCCACCTTGTGTAATGAACAGCAGAAACCTGGCGTCCCGGCACAGGTCGCAACACGTTTGGCTTTTTTTGTCGCCGGCTTCGGCATGGCCGCCTGGGCTCCCTTGGTCCCCTTCGCCAAAGCGCGTATCGGCATAGACGACGGCTCCTTGGGTTTGCTTCTGCTGTGCATTGGCGCAGGTTCGATGTTGGCTATGCCACTTACCGGCTTCCTGACCGGCAGGTTGGGCTGTCGCCCGGTGATCCTGCTTGCCGGGCTTGCACTGTGTATTGATTTGCCCCTGTTGGTCCTGATGGACACCACCACCGGTATGGCACTGGCCCTACTGTTGTTTGGTGCAGCAATCGGCATGATCGATGTGGCGATGAACATACAGGCGGTAGTGGTCGAGCGCGCCAGCGGCAAAGCAATGATGTCCGGTTTTCACGGTTTCTTCAGCGTTGGCGGCATTGCCGGCGCCGGCGGTATTAGTGTGATGCTGTGGCTGGGGCTGTCGCCTTTACTGGCAACATGGGTCGCCGTATTGACCATTGCCGCATTGCTGATACTGGCCAGTCGCAATTTGTTGCGTGAAAGCGGCGGTGACGAAGGTGGCCCCATGTTTGTGCTGCCACGCGGTTGGGTGATGTTCATTGGCATCCTGTGCTTCATCATGTTCCTGGCAGAAGGCTCGATGCTCGACTGGAGCGCCCTGTTTCTCACCACCCTGCGAGGCGTTGACCACAGCCAGGCCGGGTTGGGCTATGCGCTGTTCTCCATCACCATGACTCTTGGCCGACTAAACGGCGATCGGGTGGTGAATACGCTGGGCAGATATAAGGTGTTGCTGCTGGGCAGCCTGTGCGCGGCCATTGGCCTGAGTCTGGCCATTATCTTCAACAACGCCATGGTTTCACTGATTGGTTTTATGCTGGTGGGCCTCGGTGCTTCCAACGTGGTACCGATCCTGTTCAGTGCTGCCGGGAACCAGCAGGATATGCCGGCCAATCTGGCCATCGCCTCAGTGACCACCGTAGGCTACGCCGGCATCCTCGCCGGACCGGCGCTGATTGGATTTATCGCTCAGTTCTCCAGCCTTACGGTGGCTTTTGCCTGCGTTGCAGTTTTACTCCTGGTGGTCACCGCCAGCGCCCGGGCGATAACCCGTTGATTCAGGAATGCGCAATCAACTATGCAAAATAAACAACTGACCATCAGCTCAAGCAATATTACCCGCTGCTTCCTGCTATTTTCCGTACTGCTGACGATTGCCATCGGCCTGTACGGCTACAACTATACCAACGCCTGGCTGGCGGAAAAAAAATACGCCCTGAACAGCATCGCCAACGGCCTGCAAAAGCGCATCGACAACTACCGTTACGTCACCTATCAGATTTACGACAAGTTCGGTAATGCGCCTTCATTGAATGTCGATCCCAGCTTGCAGGAAACCCGACTGCGCCCGGACGTTTACTACCTGGAGAAACCGCATAAAAAAACCGACGCGGTTATTTTTGGCAGTCATGAAGAAGGCACCCTGGCGATGATCGCCAATATTTCAGACTATCTGGATGCCCGCTGGGGGGCCAAGACTGAAAATTACGCCATGTATTACCTTAACGGTCAGGATAACAGCCTGAGCCTAATCACCACTCAGCCGTTAAAAGAACTGGCCTCACGCTTCAAAGAAAGCTATCTGACGACCTCGGCAGAGGACCGCCGGGCTGAAATGCTGCAACAGGCCAATATGCTCGATGAGCGTGAAAGCTTCTCTGCCTTGCGCAAACAGCGCTTCCAGAACACCTATTCGTTCTCTATCCGCACTACTTTTAACCAACCGGGGCATTTGGCCACGGTGATCGCCTTCGATCTGCCGATTAACGACATCATCCCCATTAATATGGCACGGTCCAACTTTATGCTGCTGCCTGATGATAGCAGCATGGACGACGGTACCTTGCCGATCGATAGCGCGACCAGCTCTGGCATTTCGATGAGCGGCAATTGGGTGGAGTTCAGCGCTTCCCTGCCTAATGCATCACTGAAAGTGGTTTACCGTGTTTCTGCTATCAGCCTGGCGATTGACCTGCTGCGGAATAATATCTGGCTGATCGCCATCAATCTGTTGCTATTGGCGTTGTCATTGGTGGGCATTTACTTTATCCGTCGCCAATATATCCGCCCGAGCGAAAACATGGCGGTTGAGCTGGAAGCCGAGCGGGCACTGAATCAGGAAATCATCGCCAGCCTGCCTTCAGGCCTGCTGGTGTACAACTTCGCCAGCAATACGGTCATCGCCAGTAACAAGATCGCCCAGCACCTGCTGCCACACCTCAGCCTGCAAAAAATCGCCCATATGGCCGAACAGCATCACGGCGTGATTCAGGCGACGGTAAACAACGAAGTGTATGAAATCCGCATCTTCCGCAGCCAGCTGTCGCCGGAAACTTACCTGTTCCTGCTTAACGATCAGGACAAGGAAGTGATGGTCAATAAACGTTTGCAGCAGGCACAACGCGAGTACGACAAGAACGTGCAGGCACGCAAACTGATGTTGCATAATCTGGGCATTGAGCTGAATCAACCGGTCCAGCAAATGCACGATTTGGTCGATCGCCTGCGCACGCAAGCAGATGAAGAACAACAGCAAGCGCTGCAAAAGCAACTGGCGGTTCAATCGTCAACGGTGCTGGGGCTGATTGAAAATATCACCCTGCTCACGCGGTTGGAAACCCAGGACTGGCAGCCTTCGCGTCATCCCTTCAGCCCATCGGCCCTGATAGATGAATTGCTGCAGGAAGCCCTGCCGTCCATCAATCAAAAAGGCCTGTCGCTGTTCAACCATTTCCATCTTGACGTTGAACAGCAATATATCGGCGATGCCAACGCACTGCGCAAGGTGATCTCGCTGCTGGTGCATTACGCCATTATCACTACCACCTGCGGCAAGATTTCGCTGGTGATCGATCATGAGCCCGATCACCCCGATCGCCTGGTATTCCATATCAATGACACCGGTTCGGGCATTTCCAACGAAGAAATCAGCAACCTGAATTACCCGTTCCTCAGCCAAACGCTGGTGGACCGCTTTGATCATGGCTCCGGTCTCACCTTCTTCCTGTGTAATCAACTGTGCAAAAAGCTTAACGGCCAGTTGGATATCCGCAGCAAGATAGATATCGGCACTCGCTACACCATCCGCGTCCCTATGGAGATGGAGAAAAAAGAGACGGAGGCGCAGGAAAAACTGCTCGACGGTGTAACCGCCTTGCTGGACATTACTTCTGAGGAAATACGGAGCATTGTCACCCGCCTGCTGCACGCCTATGGCGCGAGTTGCATCGTTGCTGACGAGCGTCAGATTAATCGCGACTACGACGTATTGTTGACCGATAACCCGCAAAGAGCAGATGATTACACCCTGCTGCTGACCAGTGATGAGGCCGGATGGCAACGGCTTGAAAAACGGTATATTCGGGTGAACTATAACCTGAGTGGTGCCATGATCGACGCCGTATTGATGCTGATTGAGCAGCAAATGGCCGCATTGGAACAGCAGGAAAGTGCATTATCACTGACCGCAGATGACATCCAACTCTATGAAAAACAATTGAAATCAAGTGATTACTATGGCCTATTTATTGATACAGTACCCGACGATGTCAAAAAACTGTATACTGAGGCGGGCAGCAGTGATTTCAATGCTCTGTCACAGACAGCACACCGCCTGAAAGGCGTGTTTGCCATGTTAAATCTGCTTCCCGGCAAGCAACTGTGTGAATCGTTAGAACAGCACATCGCAGACGGTGATGCGCTCAAGATCGAGAATAACATCAGTCAGATTGATTTTTTCGTCAGTAGACTGCTGCAGCAAGGTAGCCAACAACATGAATAACCTGAACGTAATTATTGCTGATGACCATCCTATCGTACTGTTTGGCATCCGGAAGTCACTTGAGCAAATTGAATGGGTAAATGTCGTTGGGGAGTTTGAAGACTCAACAGCACTGATCAACAATCTGTCCAAACTGGATGCAAACGTCCTGATCACCGACCTTTCGATGCCAGGCGATAAGTATGGCGACGGCATTACGCTGATCAAATACATCAAACGCCATTATCCGCAGTTGTCGATCATCGTTCTGACCATGAACAACAACCCGGCCATTCTTAGCGCCGTGTTGGATCTGGATATCGAAGGCATCGTGTTGAAACAGGGGGCGCCGACCGACCTGCCGAAAGCGCTGGCCGCACTGCAGAAAGGCAAGAAATTCACGCCGGAAAGCGTCTCCAAACTGTTGGAGAGGATCAGCGCCAGTGGTTACGGTGACAAGCGTCTGTCACCAAAAGAGAGCGAAGTATTGCGCCTGTTCGCCGAAGGTTTCCTGGTGACCGAAATCGCCAAGAAGCTCAATCGCAGCATCAAAACCATCAGCAGCCAGAAGAAATCGGCGATGATGAAGTTGGGTGTTGAGAACGATATTGCGCTGCTCAACTACCTCTCGTCCGTCAGCATGGCACCGCTGGACAAAGAGTAAAATCCCGGTAGTTAACAGAGGGCGTGGCATTATGCCGCGCCCTTTTGCTTTCAGGCGTCCTCAGATTCAGCGCGCATGCGGCGAACCTGTTGGCTGTAATACCCTAATGTCTGTTCCAGCGTTTCCAGGGTCACCGGCTTAGACAGGCAGTTATCCATCCCGGCCTCAATACAGCGCTGTTTTTCTTCCGCCAGGGCATTTGCCGTCACGCCGATGACCGGAGCGGTAAAGTGCATATGGCGCAGGCGTTGGGTCAAACGGTAGCCATCCATATTAGGCATGTTGACGTCGGTCAGCACGATGTCGACGGTATTGCGATTCAACACGTCGAGCGCATCAACCCCATCATTGGCCGTCACTACCTGATAACCCAGCGAGCCAAGCTGGTCGGACAGCAACCGACGGTTAATCGGGTGGTCATCCACCACCAGCAAATGAATATCCCCATTGTCTACCCTGTTGGCCTTGGCCGGCAACGGCAATTGCATCAGAGTATTGCCACTTTCATCACGGGTACCAAACAAGCGGTTGAGCAGCGCCAGGGTTTCACGCGGCGTCGAGGTACTGTGCATCCAATAGCCCGGTCGGGTTTCCTGAGACGGGCCGATATGCTCAATAGAGAACTGGATCTGCGCCAGCAGCGGTGTATTGATCATCAACGGGTGATCGCTGAGCATCACATCCCCTGCCGCAGTATCCTGCCCCTGATGACGCAGTACCGTCGCGCCATAGCCGCCAAGAACCTCCATCAGATAACTTTCCAACCGCTGGTTACGGATAGCCAACCACAGAGTTTTACCTTGCCAGGTATCACTGGGCTGCGGGATCGGGAACTGGGCGTTAAACAGCGGAATGCGGATAGTGAACAGGCTGCCTAATCCCGGCTCAGACTCAACGGCAATATCGCCATCCATCATATTGATCAGCTTTTCGCAAATCGCCAACCCCAGCCCGGTGCCCTGGAAATGGCGTTGCACGCCACTGCCCACCTGGAAGAACGGATCAAACAGGCGGGTAATTTCTTTCTCCGGGATGCCGACCCCAGTATCACGAACGCTAAACTCCAGATAGCTGCCGCGCGTACACACCTGCAGAATGATGCAGCCGGTATCGGTAAACTTAATCGCGTTGTTCAACAAATTGGACAGTACCTGCTGCAACCGTACCGGATCGCCGGAAATGCGCTCCGGTACGTTCTGTTCGATAAAACAGTACAACCCCAGTCGCTTCTTCACCACCAGCGGCAAATAGTTGCCGGCGATATGGGTGATCACCTCCAGGCAGGAGAACTCTCGCGGTTCAATCTTCAGTTGCTCGGATTCGATTTTGGAGAAATCCAGTATATCGCTGATGATCTTCAACAACAGCCCGGACGAGTTATTCATCGCATTGACCAATCGGTCAACGCCTTGGGGTAGCGCCTTGGTTTGCAACAAATCGAGGTTACCGATGATGCCGTACAGCGGGGTACGCAATTCGTGGCTGACGGTCGCCAGGAACATCGATTTGGATTGGCTGGCCTGCTCCGCCGCTGCCGCCATCTCCTGCAGCGACTCTTCCATTTTCACGCGGGCGCTGACATCCACCAGCACACAGATCGCCACATCCTCGTTGCGGTAACGGGAATGAACAAAGCTGATTTGCAGGTTATTGTTATTACTGGTCATCACATCGACAAAATTCACCTGCTGTTCGCAGATGATGCGCGTAATGCGGTCACGATCTTCGTGAGTCAGCAGGTTGATGTAGTTATGCGCCAATTCATTACTCAGAATGTTGGTGCCGTCGCTGATACGCAAAATACAAATCCCCACCGGCGCCGAGGCGACAATCTTGCGGTTGAACTGTTCATGTTCCTCCAGCCGGAAGGCGTTGTCTTCTGCCGGCAGGAACATTTTGCGCTCAAACAGCCAGGCCAGGCTGAATAACACAATGGCGGACAATATATTCAGCAGCACCGCATTGAGGATCAGCATCCTGAAGCGCTCAACCACCGTCTTCACCGGCACAGAATAAACAATACTGAGCGACGACGGCGGCAGCGCTTTTTTCATGATCAGGTCGCGGTAATTATCAACATAACCAAAGTAAGCCGGCTCGTCCGGATAGCTGTTGGGTGCTTGTACATCTCGCTCATCATCCGCCAGCCGCAGTATCGGTTGGTTATTCTCATCCAGCAGGGTTACGCCGGTTGGCAAGCTGCCTGCGGTGACAAAGTCCTCAAGGCGAATGGTTTGCTCAATACCCAGCAACGCCTCCAGCTTGTTACCAATATAAATAGGCGTCAGTACATACAGATAACCGACATCCGGCCGCTGCTGGCTTGGGCTGATCCAGTACAGATTATTGTCTTTGTCCTGGTTCTTGGCATTACGGTATTTAAGGATGCGCTCATGCAGAGTTTTCAGCGCGTCGGCTCGATTGGCCACGCCGCTGCTGCTGCCGCCAAACTCCGCCATGCACAGCGTATCGCCGTCGATGAAAAACACCCGGTTGAGATCGTAGGCCGCGACGAAGTTCTCTTTCCAATACTGGATCAACCCGCTCAGAGAATTGAGCGAGCTGCGGTAGGTGGTATTCAGTGAGCAACTAGACTCTGGATACAGCGGCACAAACTCCAGCGGACTATTTTTGCCGGGAAAGATGCCGCTAAACATGTCCATGCTACTAACTGAACCGTTGAGACGGTTTTCCGACATGTATTTGATATCACGAATGATATCAGCCGAATGACGGATATAGCCTTGAGCCTGATCGAAGTTCAGATTGTAGTCCTGCCGAATGTCAGACTCTTTCTGATGCAGGATATTCAGGATATAGAAGGTGGTGAGCAACGCCCCCAACGACCACAACATGATCGCCAGCACCCGGAACAAATAGCGGGATATCTTTAACGTGGTGCGAAAAGAAGCTAAATATTTCAATCGGATACCATACGAATGTCAGTGGCGACCAGCGCGTTCATGTCAGAACCGGGAGCTCTGGCTTGGATCCGGCAATTAAACCATAGAACTGAAAAAGGGCCTAGCATCGCTGCCAGGCCCTTGTTACCTCAGTGCCATAGGGGCTGCCAGCCCCTATGGCTTAGGCGTTGTCTTCTTCTGCGTCATCTGGCGCTTCAGAATCATCACCTTCGTCCAGCGGTGCAGCGTCTTCTTCTGCAACTTCCGCACCCGGTTCGAGGCTGTCCAGCTCTTCGTCTTCCACCGGCTCGGCTACACGCTGCAGACCGACGACGTTCTCGTCTTCCGCAGTACGGATCAGCGTAACACCCTGGGTATTACGACCCACCACGCTAACTTCCGATACGCGGGTACGCACCAGCGTGCCGGCATCTGTAATCATCATGATCTGATCGGTGGTATCCACCTGAACCGCACCAACCACCTGACCATTACGCTCACTCACCTTAATGGAGATAACCCCTTGGGTAGCGCGTGACTTGGTCGGATACTCGGTGACTGCGGTACGTTTACCGTAGCCGTTCTGAGTGACGGTCAGAATGTCGCCTTCACCGCGTGGCACAATCAGGGAAATAACGCTATCGCCTTCGCCCAGATTAATACCACGTACCCCGGTGGCAGTACGACCCATAGAACGCACCTGCGTTTCCGGGAAGCGAACCACTTTACCATTGGCAGAGAACAGCATGACTTCATTGCTACCGTCAGTCAGGTCAACACCAATCAACTCGTCACCCTCGTTGAGGTTAACGGCGATGATGCCGGCGCTGCGTGGGCGGCTGAAATCGGTCAATGCGGTTTTCTTCACGGTGCCGCTGGCGGTGGCCATAAACACGTGACGCCCTTCTTCATACTCGCGTACCGGCAGAATGGCGGTAATACGCTCATTGGCTTCCAGCGGCAGCAGGTTGACGATTGGGCGACCGCGCGCACCACGGCTGGCTTCTGGCAGTTGGTACACCTTCATCCAGTACAGGCGGCCACGGCTGGAGAAGCACAGGATCGTATCGTGGGTGTTGGCCACCAACAGACGATCGATAAAGTCTTCTTCTTTAATACGTGCCGCTGACTTGCCTTTACCGCCACGGCGTTGCGCTTCATAGTCGCTCAACGGCTGATACTTCACATAACCCTGGTGCGACAGCGTAACGACCACGTCTTCCTGGTTGATCAGGTCTTCGATATTAATATCTGACGTGTTGGCGGTGATCTCGGTGCGGCGGCCGTCGTTGTACTGCTCTTTGATTGCCACCAGCTCTTCGCGGATCACTTCCATCAGACGGTCCGGGTTTTCCAGAATAAAGATCAGCGCGGCAATCGCCGTCAGCAGCTCTTTATATTCGTCCAACAGTTTTTCATGCTCCAGGCCGGTCAGTTTCTGCAGACGCAGATCCAGGATCGCCTGAGCCTGCTGCTCGGTCAGATAGTATTTACCGTCACGGATACCGAACTCCGGCTCCAGCCACTCAGGGCGAGCGGCGTCGTCACCGGCGCGCTCCAGCATGGCAGCCACATTACCCAGATCCCAGGCTTGAGCCACCAACGCGGCTTTCGCTTCCGCAGGGGTTGGCGCACGGCGGATCATCTCGATAATCGGATCGATGTTCGCCAGTGCGATAGCCAGAGCTTCCAGGATATGGGCGCGATCGCGGGCTTTACGGAGTTCGAAGATGGTACGGCGAGTCACCACTTCACGACGGTGACGAACAAACGCCTGCAGAATGTCTTTCAGGTTCAGCAGTTTTGGCTGGCCTTGATGCAATGCCACCATGTTGATGCCGAAAGTGACCTGCAGTTGAGTCAACGAATACAGGTTGTTCAACACCACTTCGCCGACCGCGTCGCGTTTGATTTCAACTACGATGCGCATGCCGTCTTTGTCGGATTCGTCACGCAGAGCGCTGATGCCTTCCACGCGTTTTTCTTTGACCAGCTCGGCGATCTTCTCGATCAGACGCGCCTTGTTCACCTGATACGGGATCTCGTGAACAATGATGGTTTCGCGACCAGTTTTAGCATCGGCTTCTACTTCAGCGCGTGCGCGTAAGTAGATTTTGCCGCGCCCGGTGCGGTAAGCCTCTTCAATGCCGCGACGGCCGTTGATGATCGCCGCAGTCGGGAAGTCCGGCCCCGGGATGTGTTCCATCAGGCCTTCGATGCTGATGTTTTCATCATCGATATAGGCCAGGCAGCCGTTGATAACCTCTGACAGGTTATGCGGCGGAATGTTGGTGGCCATACCCACAGCGATGCCCGACGAGCCGTTTACGAGCAGGTTCGGGATCTTGGTTGGCATGACGGCTGGGATCTGCTCGGTGCCATCGTAGTTAGGCACGAAGTCGACGGTTTCTTTTTCCAGATCCGCCAGCAGTTCGTGAGCAATTTTGGACATGCGCACTTCGGTATAACGCATCGCCGCAGCGGAGTCGCCATCGACAGAACCGAAGTTACCCTGACCGTCCACCAGCATATAGCGCAGTGAAAACGGTTGAGCCATACGCACAATGGTGTCGTAAACCGCGCTGTCACCGTGTGGGTGATATTTACCGATTACGTCCCCAACGACACGGGCCGATTTCTTGTATGGTTTATTCCAGTCGTTACCCAATACACTCATCGCGAACAAAACGCGACGGTGCACCGGCTTCAGTCCATCACGAACATCTGGCAGCGCACGTCCGACAATTACGGACATCGCGTAGTCCAGATACGAGTTTTTCAACTCGTCTTCGATGTTTACCGGTGTGATTTCTCTGGCAAGGTCGCTCATGGAGCTGCTATCCCTCTACTAATGATTCATCTGCCCGCTGCCATAGTGGCAAAGGTGTAAAACTATATCACAAAGCACGCTTTACGGGAAAATAACCGCCGCTGTTTAACTTAAATTGTGCATATATGTGCAGTAAAAATGCATCAGCACAGACGGTGCTGCGCCGGAACATGTATAATCCGCGCAACGAGAACCAGGAGCCAAATACGCCCATGAATGCAGAATCATCCAGCCAAGCGCAAAATGTAGACCATCATGAAATCGCCAAGTTCGAGGCCGTAGCCTCACGCTGGTGGGATTTGGAAGGTGAATTCAAGCCGCTGCACCGTATCAACCCGCTGCGTCTGAACTACATCCTGCAGCGTGCCGGCGGCATTTTTGACAAAACCGTACTCGACGTTGGCTGCGGCGGCGGCATTTTGGCGGAAAGCATGGCGCGCGAAGGCGCACAGGTCACCGGGCTGGACATGGGGGCCGAACCGCTGCAGGTTGCCCGGCTGCACGCACTGGAAACCGGCGTGAATGTGACTTACATCCAGGAAACGGTAGAAAGCCATGCGCAGGCCAACCCGCAACGCTATGACGTAGTAACCTGCATGGAAATGCTGGAGCACGTTCCCGATCCGGCCTCGGTGGTACGCGCCTGCGCTCACCTGGTCAAACCGGGTGGGCACGTGTTTTTCTCCACCATTAACCGCAACACCAAAGCCTGGCTGATGGCGGTAGTCGGTGCGGAATATATTCTGAAGATGGTGCCACAGGGTACCCATGACCATAAGAAATTCATCCGCCCTTCTGAGCTGATCGGTTGGGTTGATGGCACGCCACTGCGCGAAAAGCATATGATTGGCCTGCATTACAACCCAATCACCGACCATTTCAAGCTTGGTCGCAACGTCGATGTGAACTATATGGTACATACCCAGCACGAAGGTTAAGCCTGCCAAACCGCGCCGGGACTGGCTTGCCAGTTCCGGTACGCCGATAACATTAAGATAAATACCCAATTTTTCCGCTTTCGATCAAAATCGCCGTTGTAAACAGTTTTTAAGAATATTAAATCAGATCAATATGCCGATTTTTTCTAACGTTTAATAAAGCGGCAAACGATCACGTTTTTCTGATTCTAGGGAAATTCTTATCCCGCTTATTGACAAGCTTGTCGCGCCAGTCACAGCGCGCACTGCGAAAGACAAGTCACATTTCACCCCCAAGTTATCCACAAATTAGGCCACTTTTGTTCACTTGCAAACGCCCTGTTTTCTCACTATCTTGTTACCTCACCGACATACAACCCCTATATATAGTGTTTACATACTGAGCAGAGCTACTACACTTCTGCTTAGGGGCATCATACGGACAGGTAAAACACCACATGAACCAAAGTCTGCTTGTAACTAAACGCGATGGCCGTAAAGAGCGCATCAACCTCGACAAAATCCACCGCGTCATCGATTGGGCCGCGGAAGGGTTAAACAACGTCTCGGTTTCTCAAGTAGAGTTGCGTTCCCATATTCAGTTTTATGACGGCATCAAAACTGCTGATATTCATGAAACCATCATCAAAGCTGCAGCCGATCTGATCTCGCGCGACGCGCCGGACTATCAGTATCTGGCAGCACGCCTGGCCATTTTCCACCTGCGTAAAAAAGCTTACGACCAATTCGAGCCACCGAAGTTGCTCGCTCACGTAACGCGCATGGTAGAAATGGGCAAGTACGATAAGCATCTGCTGGAAGACTACAGCTCTGAAGAGTTCGAGCAGATGGACTCCTTTATCGATCACTGGCGTGACATGAACTTCTCCTACGCGGCCGTTAAACAGCTGGAAGGGAAGTATCTGGTACAGAACCGCGTTAGCGGCGAGATCTACGAGAGCGCTCAGTTCCTGTATATCCTGGTTGCCGCGTGCCTGTTCTCCAACTACCCACGTGATACCCGTCTGGACTACGTTAAACGTTTCTACGATGCGATCTCCACCTTCAAGATTTCTCTGCCTACACCAATCATGTCCGGCGTGCGCACCCCAACCCGCCAGTTCAGCTCTTGCGTGCTGATCGAGTGCGGCGACAGCCTGGATTCCATCAACGCCACCTCCAGCGCCATTGTGAAATACGTTTCGCAACGCGCCGGCATCGGCATCAACGCCGGCCGCATCCGTGCGCTGGGCAGCCCGATCCGTGGCGGTGAAGCCTTCCATACCGGTTGTATCCCGTTCTACAAACATTTCCAAACCGCGGTGAAGTCCTGTTCCCAGGGCGGCGTGCGTGGCGGTGCGGCCACTCTGTTCTACCCAATGTGGCATCTGGAAGTTGAAAGTCTGCTGGTGCTGAAAAACAACCGCGGCGTTGAAGGCAACCGCGTGCGCCACATGGACTACGGCGTGCAATTGAACCGCCTGATGTACCAGCGCCTGATCAAGGGCCAGGACATCACCCTGTTCAGCCCGTCTGACGTCCCGGGCCTGTATGACGCATTCTTCGCCGATCAGGACGAATTCGAACGTCTGTACACCAAGTACGAACAAGACGACAGCATTCGCCAGAAGCGTGTAAAAGCGGTTGAGCTATTCTCACTGATGATGCAAGAACGCGCCTCTACCGGCCGTATCTACATCCAGAACGTTGACCATTGCAACACCCACAGCCCGTTTGATCCGCAGATCGCACCGGTACGCCAGTCCAACCTGTGCCTGGAAATCGCCCTGCCGACCAAGCCACTCGATGACGTCAACGACGAAAACGGTGAAATCGCCCTGTGTACGCTGTCCGCCTTCAACCTCGGCGCCATCGAAAGCCTGGACGATCTGGAAGAGCTGGCTACCCTGGCGGTACGTGCGCTGGATGCCCTGCTGGATTACCAGGACTACCCAATCAAAGCCGCTCATCGTGGCGCCATGGGCCGCCGCACCCTGGGTATCGGCGTAATCAACTACGCTTATTACCTGGCGAAGAACGGCGTGCGCTACTCCGATGGCAGCGCCAATGCCCTGACCCACAAGACTTTCGAAGCCATTCAGTATTACCTGCTGAAAGCCTCGAACCGTCTGGCTCAGGAACAGGGCGCCTGCCCGTGGTTCAATGAAACCACTTATTCACAGGGCATCCTGCCGATTGACACCTACAAGAAAGATCTGGATGTCATCTGCCAGGAACCTCTGCACTACGACTGGGAAACCCTGCGTAAAGAGATCAAGGAAACCGGTCTGCGCAACTCGACCCTGTCGGCGCTGATGCCTTCGGAAACCTCTTCGCAGATTTCCAATGCTACCAACGGCATTGAGCCGCCGCGCGGGCATATCAGTATTAAAGCGTCGAAAGACGGCATTCTGCGCCAGGTGGTGCCAGAGTATGAGCGTCTGAAAAACGATTACGAACTACTGTGGGAAATGCCGAACAACGACGGCTACCTACAACTGGTCGGTCTGATGCAGAAATTTATCGACCAGTCGATCTCTGCCAACACCAACTATGACCCAACCCGTTTCCCGGGCGGCAAGGTGCCAATGAAGCAGCTGTTGAAAGACCTGCTGACTACCTACAAGTTTGGTGTCAAGACACTGTACTATCAGAACACCCGCGACGGTGCCGATGATATTCAGGAAGATTTGCTGCCGGCAAAGGGCGGCGATGATGACTGCGAAAGCGGCGCCTGCAAGATCTAAAGTTTGACACAGCGGGCCGGAACTCTTCCGGCCCCTTCTAATTCAGCACGGCACTAATGGATTCAGGCTTATGGCTTACACCACATTTTCTCAAAATAAAAACAACCAGTTGCTGGAACCGATGTTCTTCGGTCAGTCGGTTAACGTTGCACGTTTCGATCAGCAAAAACATGAAATCTTCGAAAAACTGATTGAGAAGCAACTGTCCTTCTTCTGGCGTCCGGAAGAAGTTGATGTTTCCCGCGACCGTATCGACTACCAGGCGCTGCCGGAACATGAAAAACACATTTTCATCAGCAACCTGAAATATCAGACGCTGCTCGATTCGATCCAGGGCCGCAGCCCGAACGTCGCCCTGTTGCCGCTGATCTCGATCCCGGAGCTGGAAACCTGGATAGAAACCTGGTCCTTCTCTGAGACCATCCACTCGCGTTCTTACACCCATATTATCCGTAACATCGTTAACGATCCGGCGCTGGTGTTTGACGACATCGTCACCAACGAAGAGATCCTCAAGCGCGCGAAAGACATCTCCGGCTACTACGACGAGCTGATCGAGATGACCGGCTACTATCATCTGCTGGGTGAAGGCACCCATCAGGTCAACGGCAAGACAGTGACCGTTACCCTGCGTGCCCTGAAGAAACAGCTCTATCTGTGCCTGATGAGCGTTAACGCACTGGAAGCAATCCGCTTCTACGTCAGTTTTGCCTGTTCATTTGCCTTCGCGGAACGTGAACTGATGGAAGGCAATGCAAAAATCATCAAGCTGATTGCCCGTGACGAAGCGCTGCACCTGACCGGCACCCAGCATATGCTGAACCTGATGCGTTCCGGCGAAGATGACCCTGAGATGGCGGAAATCGCCGTTGAGTGTCAGCAGCAGTGCTATGACCTGTTTGTACTGGCAGCCGAGCAGGAAAAAGAGTGGGCGGAATACCTGTTCCGTGACGGCTCGATGATCGGCCTGAACAAAGACATTCTGTGCCAGTATGTGGAATACATCACCAATATCCGCATGCAGGCAGTGGGTCTCGGCCTGCCGTTCGCCACCCGCTCTAACCCGATCCCATGGATCAACGCCTGGTTAGTGTCAGACAACGTTCAGGTAGCACCGCAAGAAGTAGAAGTCAGCTCCTACCTGGTCGGCCAGATCGATTCGGAAGTACACGCCGACGACCTGAGCGACTTCGAACTCTAAGCGATGGCATCATCAATCGTCACGTTGCGTGCCTCCGGCACGCAGCTATCCTGCCCGAAAAGTGAAAGCTGCCTGCTCGACGTACTGGAACTGCACGACGTGCAGGTAGAATACCAATGTCGCTCCGGCTATTGCGGCGCCTGTCGCCTGAAATTGATAAAAGGCGAAGTGACCTATCACCAGCAGCCGCTGGCGTTTATCAACGACGGCGAGATCCTGCCCTGCTGCTGCATGCCACTGACCGATATCGAACTGGAACTGTAAAAAGTTGGGTGCCTGAAACCGCGCCTAGAGACCAGAAGGCGGGGTTTCCCCCGCCCTATGATTACCGCTTCACATCACAAGCTAACCTGATCAAAATAGTGATACTTTCCTGATAGATTGCCAGCTCACACAGTGAACCTCTTATCATCCAGATAAATACCAAAATCGTAATACATACAACAGTTAACGAGTGAAACACATGCTTTAACCGCATGCTTGCCTCCTTGCTGTGAAGGGGCTACCATAACGGTGTCTAGGCGTTAGGGCAGCCCCATTCTGATTGATAGTCAGTTTGGGGCTTTCATCTATCCGCCTTGCCACACAATGCCCAAGACGAATAGTCTCAAGCACCCGCAGCGATCGTAGCAGCCTCTCCTCAACACGATAACCCCTTATAACATTATGATTAATAAGGGATATATCACTGCCATCAAGCATTCTCTACTCGATAATTTCGACGTTCTCCAGCCAGCCGTTTTTCCCACACACGGGTCCACCGTTCAGCCAACGCCGCAGCATATCCAATGCCAGCATTGCCACCGACTCCTGCCGCAGACGCAAGCCATGGCGCGCCGCCCGGTAGCGTACCGTCTGGCCGATCCCCCCCTTCGGCGTGTGCAACGCAACGCTCACCTGGTTGCCATTCATGGCACTGACCGCCAGTGCCAGTTGCGCCCCGGTCAGTTCCGCCAGTGAACGCGCACGGGCCAGTGTGGTTTCCAGCGTTTCCACACAATGCGACGGCAGCAACTCGCCACCGGCCAGCGGTGCGCCTTCGGTCTGCAACTGCAGATTGATCAATCCGGCGCTGAACTGTTCGCTCAGCGCCAGCTTCAACCCCAACTGGTTCAAGCGTTGCGTCAGCACTGCCGGCAAGCCGATAGTCCCCTCAAACAAGGTGTTGTCACCCGCCACCTGGCGTACCCGTTCCCAGGCCTGCTCCATCGCCGCACGCTGGCTGACCGGGCCGGTCAGCTTCAGCTCAATGATCGGGCTGGAGGATCGGTAACCGAGCACCACTTCCGGCGGCAGCGGCATGCCATCGAGTTCGGCGGCCAGATCGCTTTCGGAGGTACCAAAGGTGGTTAAACGCAAACACAGCGGCGCTGCCGGCAAGGTAAAGCGCTCGCGCAGGCGCGGGACAATTTGCTGTTCGACCATCACTTTGAATTCAGAAGGGACACCGGGGGTGAAGAACATCGTGCACCGGTTCAGCTTCAACGCAAAACCACAGGCGGTACCCACCGGGTTATCGAGCATCTCGGCGTTTGCCGGGATCTGCGCCTGTTTACGGTTGGAAGCCGCCATCGGTCGACCACGTTCGGCAAAATAAGCCTCCATACGCGCCAACCATTGGGCATGTTCCACCAGTTCAACACCACAAGCGCTAGCCGCCGCCAGTGCGCTGAGATCGTCACTGGTCGGCCCCAGACCGCCGTTAACGATCAGCACATCGGCGATGTGGCTACGTTCCAGTAATGTTTCGATCAAAGAGGAGAGGCTGTCCCCCACCGTTTCGCGACCGCTCATCGGCATACCCTGCTGGAACAGATAGTCTGCCAGCCAGGCGGCATTGGTATCTATAATTTGGCCGTGCAGCACCTCATCACCAGTGCTAAGCATCTCCACCCTTAACATTGATCTCTCCCACATTTTCTGATCATTCCACTATAGAAGCCTGTAAATAAGTTTTCACTACGCATTGCCGGTTAATTTCTGTTGAGGGCACTTTTTTGCGATATCACGTGGATCACTAGCGCGTAAACATAAGATTACATATGCCGTAACGCCTGTTTGACACAAAATAATCAATCATCTATCCTGCCGCACTTAGAATGATTTACCTATAATTTTCCAAAATCTTTGGCTGGTAGAGAAAAACGTGAAGAATCGCACGCTTGGCAGTGTTTTTATCGTGGCAGGAACCACCATTGGCGCAGGGATGTTGGCGATGCCACTGGCGGCGGCCGGTGTTGGCTTTGGCGTCACGCTGGGTCTGTTGGTCGGCCTGTGGCTGTTGATGTGTTATACCGCGCTGCTGCTGGTCGAGGTTTATCAGCATGAACAGGCGGATACCGGCCTCGGTACTCTTGCAAAGCGCTATCTTGGCGGCGGCGGGCAATGGCTGACCAGTTTTAGCATGATGTTCCTGATGTATGCCCTGACTGCGGCCTATATCAGCGGTGCCGGTGAATTACTGGCGGCCAGCATCAGCCAATGGACCTCGCAGGATTTCCCTACCACCCTCGGCGTGCTGCTGTTTACTCTGGTGGCGGGCGGCGTCGTCTGCATCGGCACCCATTCGGTCGACTTATTTAACCGCATCCTGTTCAGCGCCAAAGTGGTCTTCCTGATTGTGATGCTGGGCCTGATGTTGCCAAATATCCATCAAACCAACCTGATGACCCTGCCGCTGGAGCAAGGGCTGGCGCTGTCGGCCATTCCGGTGATTTTCACTTCGTTCGGCTTCCACGGCAGCGTGCCCAGCATTGTTAACTACATGGGCGGGAATATCCGCAAACTGCGCTGGGTGTTCATTATCGGCAGCGCCATTCCGCTGGTGGCCTATATCTTCTGGCAGTTGGCGACGCTCGGCAGCATCAGCTCCACCACTTTCGTCGGCATTTTGGCGCAGCAAGCCGGCCTGAACGGTCTGCTGCAGGCGGTACGCGACGTCGTGGCGTCCCCCCATGTCGAACTGGCAGTGCACCTGTTTGCCGATCTGGCGTTAGCTACCTCGTTCCTTGGGGTTGCACTCGGGCTGTTTGATTTTCTGGCCGACCTGTTTAAACGCCAGGACAACGTGCGTGGTCGTCTGCAGACCGGCGCCATCACTTTCTTGCCACCGTTGGCTTTCGCCCTGTTCTATCCGCGTGGCTTTGTATTGGCTCTGGGGTTTGCCGCCATTGCACTGGCGGTGCTGGCGTTGTTGCTGCCGTCATTGCTGGTGTGGAAAACACGTCAGCAGCATCGGGCAAAATACCGCGTCTGGGGTGGCACACCAGCACTGGCGCTGGTATTTGTTTGCGGAATAACGGTGATTGCCATTCAGTTGGGCATTGCCAGCGGCATTCTGCCGGCGGTAGGGTAATAGATAGAACCATTAAATAAAGGGGCCGCTTGGCCCCTCAGACTGATGACAAACCTCATTCCTGCCCAGAGCGAGTAGAGGCCGATAAATAAAAATCAGGAAAATCAATTTATTGATTTTCGGCTGCTCACCATAAAGCAGGAAAAACCACGCTTTTTCCTGCTTTGTCAGCAACCTAAGGGGCCGCTTGGCCCCTTTATTGTTGGTATCAGAAGCTCAGACCGACACCAATATACGGGCCATCGACCAAGGTGTTGTCACGACGTCCGTCCTTCCCTTCCATCTTCATGTAGCGATAACCCACATCCACGCTGAGCGGGCGGAAAACATTCCAACGCAGGCCACCGCTGGCCTCGTTATACGCCTTCACGCCGCTGGTCAGCGAATCCGGGGCAAAATAGCCTTCGCCATGCAGGCTGAAGTAACGGTTGATAGCCCAGTCCAGGCCGCCACCCAACGCCAATGCGCCGCCGTCACTGCCATCTTTCGGGCTTAGATACAACGCCTTCCCACCCACAGTGGCGGTCAACGGCCCCAGCGGCACACCGAAACTCAGCCCCAGGCTACCGACGTTGCCGTCATGATCGCTGCGCGCCCAGTTGCCGGTTATTCCCAAGCCAGAATTGCCGGTATCCTGGCCGAAACCAAGGTTGGTGTAATGCTGTCCGGCCTCGCCCGACAGGCTGAGTGCACTCGCTGCACCGGTCACAAACAACATACTTGCTGCGCAGGCGACCAAAGTTTTTTTCATCATCTATCCCTCTTGCTACTTCATCCATTACGAATGATATGAATTAACCCGTAATAATACCGTCACAAGTCTATACCAAAGCGCAGCCGGTCTTTAAGTGATAAATCCTTAATTAATCAAAGAAATGTAAATTTCTGAAAGCAAAAACCCCATTCCCTGAGGTAATGACAGCGATAACTCAGACCTATTTGCCGCAGGCGTCCAATAGGTCTACAACTAGTAATGGCATTGACCCAAGTCAAGGTGACAACGCCCTGCTAGATTATGATGATGAACACTTAATTCGCCCGAGTCTTCACTCGATTGCAATACGCTAAGGAGCAAGTGATGAGCAAGAAAGGATTAACTACCGCCGCCGGTGCCCCGGTTGTCGATAATAATAACGTGATCACCGCAGGCAAACGCGGCCCGATGCTGCTGCAGGACGTCTGGTTCTTGGAAAAACTGGCTCACTTTGACCGTGAAGTGATCCCCGAGCGTCGTATGCACGCCAAGGGCTCCGGCGCCTACGGCACTTTCACCGTTACCCATGATATTACCCAGTACACCCGCGCAAAAATCTTTTCTGAAATCGGCAAGCAAACCGATATGTTCACCCGTTTCTCCACCGTAGCCGGTGAACGTGGGGCTGCCGACGCCGAGCGGGACATTCGTGGTTTCGCCATGAAGTTTTATACCGAGGAAGGCAATTGGGATCTGGTGGGCAACGATACGCCGGTATTCTATCTGCGCGATCCGTTGAAATTCCCCGATCTCAACCACGTAGTCAAACGCGATCCGCGCACCAACCTGCGTAACACAACCTACAAATGGGACTTCTTCTCGCTGTTACCGGAAAGCCTGCATCAGCTGACCATCGACTTCAGCGACCGGGGTATTCCTAAATCCTATCGCCATATGCACGGCTTCGGCAGCCACACCTTCAGCTTTATCAATGCCAACAACGAGCGCTTCTGGGTGAAGTTCCACCTCCGCAGCGAGCAGGGTATTGAAAACCTGATGGATGATGAAGCGGAAGCGATTATCGCCAAAGACCGTGAGAGCTCACAGCGCGATCTGTACGAAGCCATCGAACGGGGGGACTACCCACGCTGGAAACTGCAAATTCAGATCATGCCAGAACACGAAGCCTCTCAGACCCCCTATAACCCGTTCGATCTGACCAAGGTATGGCCGCATGGTGACTATCCGCTGATCGACGTTGGCTTCTTCGAACTGAACCGCAACCCGGAAAACTACTTCTCGGAAGTGGAACAGGTGGCGGTGAACCCAGCCAACGTGGTGCCTGGCATCAGCTTCTCGCCAGACAAAATGCTACAGGGGCGCCTGTTCTCGTACGGGGATGCGCACCGTTACCGTCTGGGGGTCAACCACCATCAGATCCCGGTTAACAGCCCAAAATGCCCGTTCCACAACTATCACCGTGACGGTGCAATGCGCGTGGATGGCAACAGCGGCAACGGAGTAACCTACGAGCCGAACAGCTTCGGTATGTTCCAAGAGCAACCGGACTTCAGCGAACCCCCGTTGAGCATTGAGGGCGCTGCCGACCACTGGAATCACCGTGAAGACGATGATTACTACAGCCAGCCACGCGCGTTGTTCAACCTGCTGAGTGCCGAAGAGCACCAACGCATGTTCACCCGCATCGCCGGTGAACTGTCGCAGGTACCGGAGCAAATCCAACGTCGTCAGGTTGAATTGTTTACCAAAGTGCACCCGAATTACGGTGCCGGCGTAGCCAAGGCGTTAGGTCTGAAATAAACTCCGCTTCAACGCTCAGGCCGCCTGAAGGCGGCCTTTTTTATTGAGCCGAAAGCTGTTCCGCCGCCCATTGCTGCACCTGACGGCGCGAGATCTTGATACCCCCGGCCTTCAACTCTTTCGGCATCGCCAACAGCGCCATTGGCCGCTGGAAATTCACCAGCCGCTCCTGCGACCAGGCCAGCAGTTCCTCCAGCGAGAGAGGCTCCTCACTGTCGATCACCGCCACCGGCCGTTGGCCAAACTCGGCATCATCGACCGGCACCACCACCACTTGTGAAATCTGCGGATGGGCCGACAATACGCGCTCAATATCCTCTGGTTGAACACCTTCACCACCGCTGAAAAACAGGTTGTCCAACCGGCCGATAATTCGCAGCTCGCCCTGCTCCATGACGCCACGATCGCGGGTATGGAACCAGCCCTGATCATCGACGATCGGCGACAAGCGTCCCTGCAGCCAGTATCCCAGCGCCAGACTCCGCCCGCGGATCCACACCTCTTCATTCACCAATTGAATTTCCCGACCTGCCAGCGGTAGCCCAACGCCTGGTCGTGCATCGGCACGCTTGGCACATACCGTGGAAGCCAGTTCCGTCAGGCCATAGCCACACCAACAGCGGATACCCACAGCCTCTGCCTGTTTGGTCAGTTCTACCGGGATCATCGCGCCCCCCAGCAGCACTTTTTTCAGCGTCAGAGCCGCCAGCGGTTGTGCCAGCAAGCGCCAGAGCTGGGTCGGCACCAAGGATGCATGAGTACAGCCCACCAGAGCATCGGCCAACGGATGCATCTCACGTACCATCAGCGCGGCCCCGGCAAGCAGCCAACGCCAGACAATGCCTTGTCCGGAAACGTGAAACAAAGGTAATGACAGCAACCAGCGATCCTGCGCCTGGAAATCCATCAACTGCAGTACGCCTTCGGCACTGGCCAAATGACCGGCGTAACTGTGCGCGACCGCTTTCGGCCTGCCGCTGGAGCCGGAGGTCAGGGTCAGGGTCGCCAACCGCTGAGGGTCCCAGAGCGGCGGATTCAGCCAGCGGGATTCGGTAGTCGGGGGATTTAAACGGATGATCCTGGCCGGCAAAGCCGGTAGTTGATCCGGGCTGAAGGCAAAATCGATATCCAGCTCGGGCAACAGCGTCGCCAACAGAGAAACGGGTAACGCCGGATTCAGCGGCAGCAGCCGCGCACCGCACTGCAACAGCGCCAGATAGGCCAACAACAGTGGGTAACTGTTCTTGCCGCACAGCGCAACGCCACAGCCCGGCTCAACCCCCTGGTGCTGAAAATCCGCCGCCAGTTTGTCCACCTGACGCCGTAACACCAGCCAACTCAACGGCTGATGGCCGACAATCAGTGCCGCCGTCTGTGGCCGTCGCTGCGCCCAATGTCGCCACGGCCAGTCATTTAACTGCGCCATAAACACGCCAGCGCTTGCTGATTCAGTAACGGCAGCTTGCTACCCGGCCAGCGCCGCAGCAATTGAGCCTGCATCAAGCTCAGCGTATCGAGCCCAGGCACGGTGGTCGGCGTCAGCCAGTGCGCAATGCGCGCCAACTGCGTCAGCCCCAGGCTGGATTCAATGCTGGAGCTGATCACCGCCGTCAACCCCACCGCATGAGCCTGCTCCACCAACGAGCGGCAACGGGTCAGGCTGCCGACCAGCGTCGGCTTAATCACTATCGCGGCCACGCCCGGTTCCGCCTGCACCACAAAATCCGCTTCACGCACGCTTTCGTCCCAGGCGATGGCAATGCCCGTCGCCTGAGCGAAATCCCGCGATTCATCACGGGTTTTGCAAGGTTCTTCCAGGAAAGCAATGCGCTCGCGCAGCGCCGGGTTGACATATTTGGCAAACCCGTCAGCTTTGGCGCGCGTCCAACTGCGGTTGGCGTCCAGCCGCAGCCTGAGATCCGGCAGAGCCTCCAACAACACGTTGACTATCATGCCGTCACGCACCGCTTCATACAACCCAACCTTCACCTTGGCGACCTTCTCACCCGGCAAAGCGGTCAATACCTCGAACAGCTCATCTGGGTCACCGGTGCACAGCGGGGCTTTTCGGTAATCAGCCTGCTGCGGCAGCCGCTGTTCCAACTCCGCCAATGCGCAGCTGGTACCAAACGCCACTGAAGGCAACGGGCTTTCGGGCACTAATCCCCCACCTTGCCAACTCTGCAGCCAGCTCAGCGCCGCCTGCTCGGCCTGCACCAGCGTTTCCTGGCTAAACTCCGGCAGCGGCGCGATCTCGCCCCAGCCTTCTTGCTCACCCTGCTGCAGATGGATCAGCAAGCCATCACGAGTTTTTAACCTCTGATTACGCAGCACCACACCAGCGTCCATAGGCAGGCTGTAACGGTAAAGGGCCGCGTTACGGGGGCTTGTATTCATTACGGATTACGCTTGAATTTGCTGAAGTCTGGCTGGCGCTTTTCGTTAAACGCGTTGCGCCCTTCCTGACCTTCGTCGGTCATGTAAAACAGCATGGTGGCATTACCCGCCAATTCCTGCAGGCCGGCCTGACCGTCGCAGTCAGCGTTCAGGGCCGCTTTCAGGCAGCGCAGCGCCATCGGGCTGTTCTGCAGCATTTCGCGGCACCAGCGCACGGTTTCTTTCTCCAGATCGGCCAAAGGCACCACGATATTGACCAGACCCATGTCCAAAGCCGCAGCGGCATCATACTGACGACACAGGAACCAGATTTCGCGCGCCTTCTTCTGACCGACGATGCGCGCCATGTAGGAAGCGCCCCAACCGCCGTCAAACGAGCCGACTTTCGGCCCGGTCTGGCCGAAAATGGCGTTGTCCGCCGCAATGGTCAGGTCACACATCATATGCAGCACGTGGCCGCCACCGATTGAATAGCCGGCCACCATCGCCACTATCGGCTTCGGACAGGTACGGATCTGGCGCTGGAAGTCGAGCACGTTCAGGTGATGTACGCCGCTGTCATCCTGATAGCCGCCGTAGTCGCCGCGGACTTTCTGATCGCCGCCGGAGCAGAAGGCTTTGTCACCGGTGCCGGTGAGGATAATAGTGCCAATGCCGTCGTCGTAACGGGCATTGGACAGCGCTTCAATCATCTCTTTTACCGTGTGCGGGCGGAAGGCGTTACGTACCTGTGGACGGTTGATGGTGATTTTAGCGATGCCGTCGCTGGACTTGTGGTACAGGATATCCTCGAAATCACCGGAGCAATCCTGCCATTCGATGGCGGCATACAATTGTTCTTCATTTGGATAGAGCATATTCGGTTCCTTTAACCAGGGTTATCGAGAAAATTGCGCAGCTCGACGGCGAAGTCCTGCGGATTGGCCAGGTGCGAGTTATGCCCGGCCTGCGGCACGATGCGTAACGGCAGCCCGGCGTCGCGCGCCAGCTGTTGAAATTTGTGATCGTCAGCGCCACATAGCACCACCAGCGGCACCGCCAGTTGTTGCAGTTGCGGGGCAAGATAAGGCTGTCTGCCCAGCGAAGTGGCTTCCAGCATGTCCGCCACGGCCGCGCCGCTGTTGTCAGAACGGGCGTCGATCAGCGCATCGCGGTGTACCACGCTGAGATTGGCGAACACCGGTTGTTGATACCAGTCGGCCAGCACCTCGGCGAGAGGTTCACTGCGAAAACGCTCGGCCCAGGCCACATCATGCGCCAGCCGCTGTTCGCGCAGTGCTGCGTCGGCCAGCCCCGGATTGCCGCCTTCAATAATCACTCCCTGCAGGCCCCGGTTTTCACCGTAGCAGGCGTGATACATGGCAATGCGCCCGCCGAGCGAATAACCCACCAGCCAATAGCGCTCGATATTGTGCATCTGCAATGTCGCGCTGATCTGCGCACTGATATCGTCAAAGTGGGTACAGCTGACCGCAACCGAATCACCGTGACCGGGCAGGTCAATTGCCAACGACGGCCATTCAGGGCAGCGAGTAGCGATCACTCGCCATTCATTATTATTACCCAGCAAACCGTGTAACCAGATTAGCCACGGCCGATCGGCCTCACCCTGCTGCAATACTTTTGTTGCCAGCATCATTGCTCCGCCATCTGTTGCACCAGATGCTGCAGCGTTTGTGCGCCATCACTCGGCGGCACCTGCAGCTCAATCAACGTGGCGCCACTGTGGCGCCAGCCCTGTTCCACCGCCTGCAACAGCTGCCCCCAATTTTCCGGGCAAGCGTAAGCCAGCTTGAACATCGCTGCCGCATGGCTGAACTCCACGTCCTGCGGCATGCAGTAGAACCGTTGCCGATCTTCTTCCGGCGTTGGTAACAGTGAAAAAATCTGACCGCCGTTGTTATTAACCACAATCAGCACCGTCGGCGCTGAACATTGGCGTAGCAACGCCAGCGCATTCAGGTCATACAGTGCGGATAAATCCCCCACCACCGCCAATGTCGGTTTGGCTGTCGCCCGCTGTACGCCTGCGGCAGTGGAAATCAGACCGTCGATGCCGCTGGCACCGCGGTTGCTGAATACCGGATAACCGGTCGGCAAGCGGGTCAACGCATCAATCAGCCGTACGATCAGGCTATTACCGAGGAACAGTTGGCCGTTTTCCGGCAGCAGTTCCGGCAGGCGATGCGCCAACTGCGCCTCACCAAAACGGTTAACCAAATGGCCGGAGACGGCATCCAGTGCGTTGCCCGCCAGCGTCGTCAACTCATCGGCCCACGGGGTACGCGGCTGTGCCGGGTGCAGTTCAAGCCACTGAGCCACGCTGGCACGAACGCGACGTCCACGATGTTGCGCCGGATCGAGCCGTCCCGGTAATTCATCGATTAGCCAATACTCTTGCGGCTGGCACTGCTCTTGCCACTGCAGTAGGCGCTTGCCGGTCAGGCTGCTGCCGAACTGCACCACCAACTGCGCATCATCCAGCAGCTTTTGCGCCTGCGGCTGAGCCAGCCATAAATCGGCGCAGGGCAACGGCTGTCCGGTCTGAGACAGCACGTCGCCAATCAGCGGCCAACCGAGCAGTTCGGCCCATTGGGCCAGTTGCTCGCCCTCTTGCGCGCTCATGCGCCCCGCTACTATCACGCCGCGCTTTTGCCGCCAGAAGAACCAGTCCGGTTGTTTGAGCACCTGGTGTGGATCCATTTCACGCAGCCAAGGGTGGCTGCCTTGCCACCAGTCGCCGAGCGTCGCCGACCAGTCGGCATACTGTTGCTCATCACCGCCGTACAAGGGTTCGGCAAACGGACAGTTAATATGCAATGCCCCATGCTGCAGGCGCGCCATTGCGCTGTCGACGGTTGATACCAGCCAACTGGCGGGGATATCCGTCGTCGGCCGCGGCAGATCAATACTCAACGTCGGGTGACTGGCATACAGGCCATTTTGGCGGATCGCCTGATTGGCACCGCAGTCGATCAGTTCTGGCGGACGGTCGGCGGTCAGAAACACCAGCCGTTCACCGGTCAGCCCGGCTTCGATCAAAGAAGGGTAAAGGTTGGCGGCGGCGGTGCCGGAAGTGACGATCACCGCCACCGGCTCGCGCGACGCCTTCGCCAGGCCTAGTGCCAAATGGCCCAGCCCGCGTTCATCAAAATGGGTATGGCAGATAAAAGACTTGTTAGCCGCCGCAGCCAGCGTCAGCGGCGTAGAACGCGATCCCGGAGCGATACAGACATGCCGTACTCCATGGCGAGCCAGCGCTTCCAACAGCAACGCCGCCCACCGGCGATTAAAAACACTTGTCGACATAATTCGCTCACAAGTCGGTTAACTGAATCCGCCTCTCGCACCCGCCTGGCAGCGGCACGCCGAGAGTGATGTTCTGCATTATATGAGTAGTTATCTTTACGATTTTTGCGCCAGCGCAAAAACGCCGTATATCCCGGTGACTTTATGGTAGACAATTAATTGATTTAGAACAAAAAATAAACATAAAAATCACAAGCAGTTTACACCCGCCGCTTCATTCACTCAATAAATCCGGAGCATATGCAGGGAAATTCAACGCAATGGTTCTGGCAGCAATAAAGTCAGCAGCCCGGCGGCCTTGTTTTCGATTTCCTGCCACTCTGCCGCCGCGTCAGAACCGGCCACAATGCCGGCTCCGGCATACAGGCGTAATTCCTGGTCGTCAATTTGCGCGCAGCGCAGCGCTACACAAAACTCAGTGCGAGAGGAGGACAGATAGCCGGCAGACCCGGCGTACCAGCCACGGGGGAAAGGCTCATGTTGCAGGATAAACTCACGCGCCGCCTGACGCGGCAATCCGGCCACCGCCGCCGTAGGCTGCAACCGTTGCAGGCAATCGGCATCGTCGTTATCGTTGAGCCGGCCTTCAATGCGCCGCCGCAAATGCTGCACCTTACGCAAGCGCACCACTTCGGGCGGCAACACATCCACCGCATCGGCACCACCTTGCAGACGCTGGCAGATATCATCCACCACCAGCAGATTCTCATGCTGATTCTTGCCGTCCTGCAGTAGCCATTGCGCCAGCGCCTGGGCTTGCTGTCGGTCGGGATGATTGGCGACGGTGCCCGCCAGCGCTTCGGTCAGCAGACGATGGTCATTTCGCAGATACAGTCTTTCCGGACTGGAACCGAGGAAGGCGCTGTGCGCATCAAAGCGCAGCATATAGTGATAGCAGCGATGATTGACCCGGCGGCTGGCATCCATCATCGCCGGTGCCGACAGTGGGCCATCCAGAGCCAGTAAGGTACTGCGCGCCAGCACTACTTTTTCCATCTGCCGCCCGTTGATGGCCTCTAAGGCCTCACACAGCATGGCCTCCCACCCGGCGCGATCCGGTTGATGTTGTATCCGACTCACCTGCGCCTTTAATGGCGCGATCGGCTGGGCCATCGACAGTTGTTCTAGCCAGCGGCCGGCCAACGCCGCATCGTCGCGCAACGAACTCTCGGAAAACAGATTCAGCGTTAATTGTGTCTCACCGTCGCGGCTGAGGATTTCCAGACGCGGCAAAAATAAATATGCCGCGCCGTCAAAAGCATTCAGCCCCCATACCCGCGCGCCCTGATGTGCCCTGAGAAAGGTCAGCGCCTGCTGTGGCCGAGTAAACCGCCGCAGCGCACCGCACACGGCGACCTCTTCATGCCCATCGCGGTGATGCCAGTAAAACTGTGGGAATGCCGGTTGCACCGCCAGCCATTCCAGCAAGTTGGCGGCTAACGATGCCGGAACGGGAAGTGAAACCTGGCGGAAACCACCCTCAGAGGGCAAAGGTTGCTCAAGCTGCCGGCGTAACCGCCTCAGCAATGGCGAAAGTTGTTCCACGACCACCTCAATAACCAAGCTTAATGTAGGGAATTATACGGCAAATCAAAGCACAGCGGCGGAAAAATAGCGTCACTAATCAACACCCCGGCGAAAAATAGTTTATTAAATCTAAACAATTAGTTCAAAAAACGCCAGGTACAGCATTGTGCGGCTATACTGAAAAGGCATGTTCCTGCCTGCTAAAAACCCACGCCAGATCTGCCCGGCGCAAAAAACAGGATATTCACGATCTCCCAGCGGTTACACCGGCTGCCCTTTGGGTCAGATGTAAGGAGCCTTTTTTTGAAAGAAATATTAATCAATTGGTTAAAAAAGAAACGCAAAACAACCAAAGTAAATTCGTTGCCTGTCCGGCGTGCCAAAGGTGAGCCGGAACCGACAGTTGACACCATCAAGGCCGAGCTGTTTTCTGTCGACCAAATGGAGCGTTATGGCCACCGCCTGGCACGTTCACACAAGCTGGCGACACGCAAAACTCCCTACTATTTGCTGAAGCGGCTGGACGATAACGAACGCGTTCTGGCGGAAAGTTGCCATCAGCTCAGCAACGGCAAGAAAGCCAGCATGACGCCGGCCGGCGAATGGCTGCTGGACAACTACTATCTGATCGAAGAACAAATCCGCGTTGTACGCCATCATCTGCCTAAAACCTTCGGTCGTGGTCTGCCCCAACTGGGCACGCCACATAACTGTCCGCGCATCTATGACATTGCCGCCGAAGCCATAGCCCACGGAGATGGCCGCTGGGACGCCGAAAGCCTTACGCGCTATATCGCCGCCTATCAAAAAGAAGCCAATTTGACGCTGGGCGAGCTTTGGGCACTGCCCGGCATGCTACGCCTGGCGTTGATTGAAAACCTGCGACGCGTCAGCATTGAGGTGGCTCAAGCCCAACAGGAGCGTAACCTGGCCGACAGCTGGGTGACTAAAATGCTGGAGGCAGCGGAGAACGATCCGGCCAACCTGATCGTGGTGATTGCCGATATGGCGCGCTCCAATCCCCCACGCACCAGCGCCTTTGTCGCGGAACTGGTTCGTCGCCTGCATGGCCACGGCACCATGCTGGCGCTGCCGCTCACCTGGGTCGAGCAACGTCTGGCAGAGGTCAGTCTGACGTCGGATGAATTGATCTACCGTTTTAACCAACAGCTCGCCGTCAGCCAATTGTCGGTCAGCAACAGCATTTCCGGCCTGCGCCAGCTCAGCGAAATGGACTGGGCCGAGTTTGTCGAAACCATGAGCCAGGTAGAGCAAACCCTGCGTCAGGATCCGGCCGGCGTTTACCCGTTGATGCACTTCCACACCCGCGACAATTATCGCCACGTGATTGAGATGCTAGCGCGGCACTGCCCGCACAATGAGGTGCAGGTCGCCCAGCAGGTACTGAATATGGTGCGCGTGGCGGCAGAAATTCCGTCCAGCGATCCCCGCTGCAACCACATCGGTTACTACCTGATTGACGATGGCCGCCCGGAGCTGGAGCAGCAGCTTGACGTACGTCTGGGCCGAATTACCCGGCTGCGCCATGCGTTAAGTCAGGCTCCCCTGCTCTCCTGGCTCGGCAGCCTGAGCCTGATTACTACCGCCTGCTGTGCAGAACTGCTGCGCCACGCTTACAGCACCGGCATCAGTTGGGGACTGGCGCTGTTGTTTTTCCCCATGGCGATCGTCATCAGTCAATTCGTACTCAACCTGCTCAGCGAGGTCACAACCCGCAGCCGCACACCGCAGCCGTTGCCCAGGCTCGACTTCTCCTGCGGTATTCCCGCCGAATTCCGTACTCTGGTGGCAATACCGACGTTAATCGACAGCAAAAGTGGCATTGATAAGTTAATCAATGCCCTTGAGGTTTGTTATCTGGGCAACGCGATGAAACACCTGCACTTTGCCCTGCTTACCGACTTTATCGATGCCCCCCAGCAGCAGCATGCCGATGACGTTGCCCTGCTCGATTATGCCAGCCAACGGATGATGGCATTGAACGCACGCTACCCCTGCGAAGGCCCAAGCCACTTTTTCCTGTTTCACCGCAACCGCGAATGGAACGAAAAACAGGACGTGTGGATGGGGCTGGAGCGTAAACGCGGCAAACTGAACGCGCTGAACGACTGGCTGCGCAACCGCGGCAACGCCTTCTGTACCCAGATTGGCGACGGGCTGGAGGTGCTGAAAAACGTCAAATACGTCATTACCCTGGACAGCGATACCGTCCTGCCGCGGGAAAGCGCTCACCAGTTAATCGCCGCCATGGCGCATCCGCTCAATCAGCCGCAGTATGACGCCCGTCTGCAGCGGGTGGTGGAAGGCTACGCCATCCTGCAACCGCGCATGGCCGAAGAGATCCCAAGCTATGGGCAAGGTCGCTATGCCGCACTGTGCAGCAGCACGCCGGGTAATGACCCCTATACCCTGATGGCGTCGGATATCTATCAGGATTTATTTGGCGAAGGCTCGTTTATTGGCAAGGGCATCTACGACGTGGATGTGTTCTCGCACAGCATGAAGGGCACCTGCCCGGCAAACCTGGTACTGAGCCACGACCTGCTCGAAGGTTGCTACGCCCGCTCAGGCCTGTTGAGTGACGTCCTGTTGTACGAACAGTATCCCTGTAACTATCTGGTGGATGTCGCACGCCGTACCCGCTGGATCCGTGGGGACTGGCAACTGCTCAACTGGCTGCTGCCACGGGTGAAAACCGCCGACGGCACCCGCACCGCCAATCCACTGAGTACCCTGTCGCGCTGGAAACTGTTCGATAACCTGCGCCGCAGCCTGACGGCATCCAGCCTGTTACTGTTGCTGTTTTGCGGTTTCGTCTGGCTGCCGAATACCCGCTATTGGCTGGCGGTGTTCGCCATTATTCTGCTGCTCCCCACCCTGCTGGCACTGCTGCAAGATATTGTGCGTAAACCACCGCGCAGACCCTTTCTGCAGCACCTGCGGCTGGCGCTGAACGGCTCGCTGCACCGCTTGGCACAGGTTGGGCTGCGGCTGGCGACGTTACCGCATGAAACGCTGTACAGCCTAAAAGCGATTATGGTCACCCTCTGGCGGCTACTGGTCACTAAACGCAATCTGCAAGAGTGGGCCAGCTACGATCAATCCAAAGCCCGTCAACAGGTCACGCTGCAAAACTTCTACCGCGCCATGTGGATTAACCCAGTGACGGGCCTGACGTTACTGTTTTTCACCGTTCTGCATAACCCGATGGCACTGGTTATAACGCTGCCCCTTGCCGCCCTGTGGATCCTGGCTCCCTTGCTGCTGTACTACCTCAGCCACGAACCGCAGCGCAGTCAAACCGCAATTAATGACGAACAGCGGCGCTTCCTGCGTCATACCAGCCGCCAGACCTGGGACTTCTTCAATACCTTCGTCAACCAGCAGGAGAACTGGCTGCCACCGGATAACTATCAGGAGGTACCAGAACCGGTGGTGGCGCACCGGACGTCACCAACCAATATCGGGCTGTCGCTATTGGCCAACCTCACCGCCTATGACTTCGGCTATCTGACGCTCAGTGAAGCGCTGCGGCGCATCGAGTTGACGCTCAATACTCTGGACCGCATGGAACATTATCGCGGCCATTTATACAACTGGTATGACACCCGCACGCTGGAGCCGCTGACTCCGCGTTATATCTCCAGCGTCGACAGCGGCAACCTGGCCGGCCATCTGCTGACGCTCAGCGCCGGCCTGCCGGCTTTGGCCCAAAAACCGGTCATTGACCCGCAACGGATACTGGCCGGGCTGGGCGACAGCCTGCAATTGCTGGAGCAACACTGGGGTGACGCCGCACCGAAAAACCTGCCTAAACTGCGCAACCATTGGGAGCAGGCGCGCCACTGCCATCCCGTCGCGCTGCTGGCAGAGCTGAATGCCATGCGCAATTACAGCAATGGACTGCAGGAACCGGCGCTGAATCACGATGAGGAAACCCGGCGTTGGGCCGGTGCGCTGCATCAACAGCTCAACGAACTTTGTAGCGAATGGGCACAGTGGTTTGGCTGGCTGAGCGATGGACAGTCAGAGCTGGAGCAGGTGCCCAGTCTGCACTGGTTGACTAATCCACCGGTTTCATTGGCCCTGTCGGCCGATCAACAGGGCAAGCTTGACACAGCGACTGCACTGGCACAGGAACGACTGACCCAGTTGCACAGTCTGCAGCAACGGCTGGAAAAAATGGCGCAAATGGACTTCCACTTCCTGTACGACGAATCGACCCACTTGCTGACCGTCGGCTTTAACTGCGATCAAAACCGCATGGACGAAAGTAAGTACGATTTGCTGGCCTCAGAAATCCGCCTGACCAACTATGTCGCCATAGCGACCAACCAGGTTCCCCAACGCAGTTGGTTTGCGCTTGGCCGCCTGTTCACCCTGATCGACCATAAAGCAGCACTGATGTCGTGGAGCGGGTCGATGTTTGAATACCTGATGCCACAGTTGGTGATGCCCGCCTACCCTGACTCGCTGCTGGTACAAATGTGCCGGGCAGCGGTGGAACGACAGATTGCCTGGGGCAAGGAGCGCGGCGTGCCCTGGGGCATCTCCGAATCCGGCTATTTTGGCTTCGATGCCGATCAAAACTATCAATACCACGCCTTTGGCGTGCCAGGACTAGGCCTGAGGCGCGGGTTGGGTGACGATATGGTGGTCGCCCCTTACGCTACGGTGATGGCGCTGATTGTTGACCCGGAAGCTGCCTGCAATAACCTGGTCACGCTGGAGCAAAATGGCGCCAAAGGCCGTTACGGTTTCTACGAAGCGCTGGATTACACCACCGCTCGCCTCAGCCGTGGCCAGCTGTACGTGATTATCCGTTCTTATATGGCGCATCATCAGGGCATGAGCTTCCTGGCCCTGTCGCACCTGCTGTTGGATGCGCCGATGGTCTCGCGCTTTGCCGACTATCCGGCGTTCCAGTCGGCACGTTTGCTACTGCAGGAACGGGTGCCGGATGCGGTTGAGCTGTACAGCGCCCGCCGCCACTTCGAAACGCACGAAGGCACCATCACCCCGGCCAGCTTCGCCGCACGCGAATTTAACCGGGTGGACACGCCGATCCCGGAAGTGCAGCTACTGTCCAACGTCAATTATCACCTGATGTTGACCCAGGCCGGCGGCAGCTACAGCCGCTGGCAAAACCTGGCGCTGACCCGCTGGCGCGAAGATGCAACCTGTGATAATTGGGGGGCATTCTGCTACCTGCGCGATCCGCAAACTGGCGAGGTATGGAGTAATACCTGGCAACCGATAGGAGGGGCTGCCAAGGGCTACAGCGCCGTGTTCAATGATGCCGGCGCCGAATTCCAGCGCCAGCAGGGGGCGCTGTCGGTGAAAACACAGATCGTGGTCTCACCGGAAGATGATATCGAGCTGCGTAGGATGACGTTGCTCAATCGCGGTAAACAACCGCGTACCATCGAAATCACCAGCTATGCCGAAGTGGTGCTGGCACCGGCGGGTAACGATCTGGCTCATCCGGCGTTCAGCAATCTGTTTGTACAAACCGAACTGCTACCGGATCAGGACGCCATTTTATGCCACCGCCGCCCGCGTGAACCCAAGGAAAAATGCCCGTGGTTACTGCATATGATGACGGTACAGGGACGTTCCAGCCAAACGTCGTTTGAAACCGATCGCGCCAGGTTTATCGGTCGTGGCCGCACCCCGGCCAACCCACAGGCGCTGTATCAAAACACGCCGCTGAGCAACAGCGCCGGGCCGGTCATTGATCCTATCATCGCTATTCGCCAACGCGTGGTGCTGGAGCCAAATGTCCCGCTGACACTGGATATCTTCTACGGTGTCAGTGAGGACCGCGCCAGCGGCCTGGCGATGCTGGAAAAATACCGCGACCGTCATCTGGCGGATCGCGTGTTTGAACTGGCCTGGTCACACAGCCAGGTAGTACTGCGTCAACTGAACGCCAATGAGGAAGATGCCAACCTGTTCAACCGTCTGGCCAGCGCGGTAGTGTTCCCGGCACAGGAAATGCGCGCCGCCAGTAACGAGATCGTCCAGAACCGTCGTGGCCAGTCAGGGTTGTGGGGACACTCGATCTCCGGCGATCTGCCAATTGTGTTGCTGACCGTCACCGACGGCGAAAATATCGAGCTGGTTCAACAGTTGATCCAGGCACACAATTACTGGCGCCTGAAAGGCCTGCAGGTCGATTTGGTGATCCTTAACGAAGATGTCGGCGGCTACCGCCAGGAACTGCAGAACCAGATAATGGGCCTGATCGCCGCCGGCATGGAATCCACCCAAACCGACAAGCCCGGCGGTATCTTCGTACGCACCAGCGAGCATATGTCGCCGGAAGATCACCGGCTGCTGCTCAGCGTGGCACGAATTTATCTCGACGATCGGCGCGGCGGACTAACCGAACAGCTCAACCAACGCCTGCAACTGCCGCAGGTTCTGCAACAACCGCTGTCGCCGGTCACCGCCTCGTCGAAACTGGCAACGGTAGATAATCTGCCGCGTAACCTGCATTCGCCGCAGTTGCCCGCCATCGACGCCCTGCAGTTCTATAACGGCCTAGGCGGCTTCTCGGAAGATGGCCGTGAATACGTCATTGCGATGAACGAAAGCAAAATCACCCCGGCCCCCTGGTCAAACGTGATGGCCAACCCGATGTTCGGCTCGGTAATTTCGGAAAGCGGACAGGCATACACCTGGTATGAAAACGCCCACGAATACCGACTGACTCCGTGGGATAACGATCCTGTCTGTGACCGCAGCGGGGAAGCCTTTTATTTACGTGACGAAGAGAATGGTCACTTCTGGTCACCGACACCGCTGCCTGCCCGTGGCCGCGGCCACTATCTGACCCGTCACGGTTTCGGTTATAGCGTGTTCGATCACCGCGAAAATGGCATCGACAGCCAGTTCAAGGTGCTGGTGGCCAAAGAGGCACCGGTAAAACTGTTCCTGCTGACGCTGACCAATACTTCCGGACGCACACGCAAGCTGTCGGCCACCGGCTATGTGGAATTTATCCTCGGCGATCTGCGGCAGAAATCGGCCATGCACATCGTCACCCAGGCGGCTACCCTCGATATCGGCTGCGGCATCCTGGCCACCAACCACTACGGTAGCAGCGGATCGGAACGAACGGCTTTCTTCGGCGTAACCGGTGTGCACTGTTCTGTCAGTGGCGATCGGCGTGAATTCATTGGCCGCAACGGAACCTTAACCAATCCGGCGGTGCTGAAGCTGCGACGGCTGTCCGGCAAGACCGGCGCGGGCATGGATCCTTGCGGTGCAGTTCAGTCAGCCATCAGCCTGATCGACGGCGATCAGCGCAGCTTTGTCTTCGCTCTGGGCCTTGGACAAAACGCCGATGAAGCCGAAACGTTGCTGCAAAAATACCTGCGGGAAGACAGCCTGCAGGATGAACTGCAGCAGGTCGCGGCACACTGGGACGCTATTCTCAACAAGGTGCAAATAACCACGCCACAGCCGGCCGTCAACCTGCTGGCCAACGGCTGGTTGCTGTACCAGACCCTCTCGTGCCGCATTCAGGCACGCAGCGGTTACTATCAATCCGGCGGGGCCTTTGGCTTCCGCGATCAATTGCAGGATACGCTGGCGCTGACCCATGCCGCCCCCGAACGCCTGCGGGAACAGATCCTGCTGTGCGCCTCACGCCAGTTTATCGAAGGCGACGTACAGCACTGGTGGCATCCGCCGCAGGGCAATGGCGTGCGCACGCGCTGTTCGGATGACTATCTGTGGTTGCCGCTGGCGATTTGTCACTACCTGGACGCCACTGACGATGAAGCCATTCTGGAAGAACTGGTGGGCTATCTGGAGGCACGCAAACTGGCACCGGGCGAGGAGTCCTCTTACGAACAACCGGCGCCAAGCGCGATACAGGAGACTCTGTACCAGCATGGCGTGCGGGCGTTGAAACACGGGCTGACCTTTGGTGAACATGGCCTGCCGCTGATGGGAGCCGGTGACTGGAACGACGGCATGAATATGGTCGGCCTGGAGGGCCGCGGTGAGAGCGTGTGGCTGGGGTTCTTCCTGTTCCATATTCTGCAGCGCTACGGCGAACTGGCGCAGCGTCGCAACGATACCGGGCTGGCCGCACAGTGCCGTCAACAGGCCGCCACCTTGCGCGAAAACCTGCGCAATCACGCCTGGGATGGCGAGTGGTACCGCCGGGGTTATTTCGACAGTGGGGAACCACTGGGTTCCCATGAATCGACAGAGTGCCGCATCGATGCCATCGCCCAAAGTTGGTCGGTGCTGTCCGGCGCCGGTGATGAGCCACGCAGCCTGCAGGCGATGCAATCGCTGGATAAACATCTGGTCGACGACCAGGCCGGGTTGATCAAACTGCTGACGCCGCCGTTTGACGGCAACGGCCCGAATCCGGGCTATATCCGTGGCTATCTGCCCGGCGTGCGCGAGAACGGCGGCCAGTATACCCACGGCGCGGTTTGGGCAGTGATGGCCTTTGCCGAGATGGGTAATATTGAACGTGCCTGGGAGTTGATGGCGTTGATCAACCCGATCAACCACAGCCTGGACAGCACCGCCGCCGAACGCTACAAGGTCGAGCCTTACGTGGTTACCGCCGATATTTACGCGGTGGCACCCCATGTTGGCCGTGGCGGCTGGAGTTGGTATACCGGCTCCGCCGGCTGGATGTATCGGCTGATCGTCGAGTCACTGCTGGGGTTGAAACGCCATGGCAGCAGACTGACCGTAAACACCCGTCTGCCGGCGGACTGGCCGCAGGTGACACTGAATTATCGGGAAGGCGGCAGCGAGTATCAACTAACCGTCCGTCAGGGTCAGGGAGTGGCCCAGGTGGCTATCGACGGTGAAATACAGCCGGAGGCGGTGATAACGCTGGTAGACGATGGAAAAACCCATCAGGTGGAGGTGACGCTGGGTCAATAAACATCGGGGCGCGGCAGTGGCCGCGCCCAACTTCCAGGGAGCTTATTTACGTGACAGCAGCAAGCCCATCACCAGACCGACCGTCGCACCAATACCGACGCTGTGCCATGGGTTTTCACGCACGTAACCGTCGGTGCGGCACACCGCGCCCTTGGCTCGCGCATAGTAGGACTCGGTAGTATCAGCCAGTCGCGACTTGACCTCACTCAATGCCTCTTCGGCATGTGACTTGATGTCGAGATAGGCCTGATCGGCGCGATCGCCGGAGTACTTCAACACTTCTTCCAGCGTGTCGCTCAGCATTCTCAGATCGTCATCGAGCGTGGTTTGATCCCTATCCGTATTTCTCGCCATGTTAAGTTCTCCGTGTTTAAAAATGATACGGTCCTTAACTATAGACAAGGATCGCCGCTCTTCGCCATCAGACTATTGGCTAAAATCAGAACACCAGTTGCACTTTGGCCGCCTGACTCTTGTCACCGGCAAAGGCCAACGCCTGCGCCAGTTGCTGGTTATCAAACTCGGCAGAAAGCAGCGGCAGTGGATTGACTGTCCCTTCCGCCAACCAGGCCACCGCCAAATCAAATTCTTCAACAAAACGGAACGAGCCCAGTAAGTTCAACTCTTTGGCGATCAGCAACATCAACGGGAAATCCGGGAAACTGCCACCCATCCCGACCTGCACGACAGTGCCCCTGGCACGGGTGACTTCCAGACAGCGCTGCAACGACGACGGATGGCCGGAGACTTCAAAAACGATATCAAAGTACCCCTTTTCCTGCTGATAGAAACTAAAGTCGTCATTACCGGCATGCAGACAACGGGAGCACATTATCCAACTGCTGGCCTACCCGATCGCCGGGTTGATCCTCACCGATTCCGAGCACACCCTGCGGGCGGAAAAATACCTGGCGGCAGCTAAAATCCCGGTGGCGCAGGTGATGGATCTTGAAGGGCCCGAGGGGCGGATCGCCGTGGGGTTTGATAACTATCAGGCGGGTTTTGACATGACCGAAGCGCTGCTCGCCAGCGGTAAACGCCAGGTGGTTTACTTTGGCGCCATGTCCGACGCACGCGACACCAAACGTTTCCAGGGCTATTGTCGGGCGATGGAAAATCAGGGACTGACACCACGGCAAATCACGTCTCGTCGGTCTCGGTCGGCTCCGACATGCTGGCGATGGCCCGCCAGCTCTACCCCGACCTGGACGGTATCTTGTGTACCAATGACGATCTGGCGGTTGGCGTGCTGCAGGCGTGTCTGCGGCTCGGCTTGAAGGTGCCACAGGACATTGCCCTGTCAGGTTTTCACGGTCTGGATATTGGCAAGGCCACCACGCCGGGCATCGCCAGCGTGATCACCCCAAGGTTTGATATGGGCAAAGTCGCCACAGAGATTTTACTCAAACGGATTAAAGGGGTGCCGTGCATCGAGCGCGTTGACCTGCACTACCGCATTTCACTCGGCGGCACCATTTAAATCAGCGGTTAACATGCTCGGTAACAGCACCCGTTTGTTTGGGTTTCTCATTGCGTGCCGCCAGCCAAAGACCGCTGTTTTTCATCGCGTAGCCGAACACCAATCCCACCACCAGGGACAGGGTCACCAGCGGCCAGTCGCCACCACCGGCAAAGGTGGCACAGGCGCCAATAAAGGTACCGGGCACAAACCCCAGCCACTGCTGTTTTGCCTGAATGCACATCAGGAAAGCCACGGCACCAGTCAGCAGGTAACCGAGGATGCTCAAGCCAGGGGCCAACTCGCTGCCGTGAATAATCACCATTGCCCAAAATACCCCGCTGCCGCAGGTCAACAAGCTTATCAACAACCCTTTCAACCCACCCTGCGGGCAAGCAAAATAGGCCGTACAGCCGAGGAAACCGGCCCAGCTAATCAAGCCCAGGCTGACGGCTACCCAACCCCAAACGCCGGAGAGGATCCCGGTTGTCACAGCAATGGCAAAGATAACGTTCATAAACCGACCCGCAGCAGAGAAAGCGCGCAGTTTACTCGAAAACAGGCATTTTTATGTGATAAACCTCACATAAAATATGTAATGAGAAAAGTGAGAATTACATTAATGTGGAATTTGTCACAAAAAAAACCAGCGTGGCAAGCACGCTGGAAATGACACACAACAACACCAGGGAAATCGGCTCGCTACATTGCGCAGCGAGAACATATTTATTTCAACGTTCAGTCAGCAAAACTTCAGCTTAAAAGAACAACAATATTTCAGCGCGGGAAGCCCACACGGGTCACCATAAAGCTCAAAATCAGGCACACCACGGCACTGACCATAAATAACAGGTTGACCGCCAGATGCAGGCTGGCATGGTCGATCACTACCCCCAACAGGATAGGTACCCAGTTGGCGATATAAGCAATAACATAAAATAGCGAAATCAGTCTCGCATGGCTGGCCTTTGGCGAAATCAGATTCACTAACGTAGCGCTACCGACAAAAATTGCCCCGTAGGCGTAACCTGCAATCACCATACCGGCACTGGCCAGAGCCAACGAGTGAATTTGAATCGCTTCGGCGAACACCACCACCGACAACGCCTGTGCCAGACAGCCAAACATCAGCGAATGGCGCGCATTAACGCGACGACTCAGGATTTGGCTGATACCGGCGATCACCAGGTAAACCGCAATCACGTAACCATAAATACCACGGCTATGCATGCCCAACAGCTTTTCCGACACGCTGGGGCCAATCGCCAAAATGCTGGCAGCCACCGCCCAACAGATAAACAAGGCACCAGCACACAGGAAGAACTTGCCACCGGTCGCACGCAGTCCTTCAGCCAATGAACTTTTTTCCGCTACGCTATCAGCCGCCGTCGCCCCACTTAACGGCGCGACCACAACATCAACCGGCCATTTCAGCATAACGCCCAGCGCGGCCGCTGCCGCCACCGCCATAATGATAATGAACGGCAGCGAAGTGGTATGGAACCCGGTTTGCAGCGCCACACCGCTGAAAATCGGCCCCAACGCCAGACCGGTGGTAAATGACAGCGTGGCAATCAGCGCCGCATTTTTACCGCCGTCTTTCGGCCCAAAACGTACCAGCGCAATATTGGCCGCTCCGGTTAATGCCCCGGTGCCGATCCCGGCCAGCAAACGCGCCATAAACATCATCAGAAACGAATCGGCCATCGAGAACAGCAAAGCCCCGGCCAGCACCACCAGCAACGCTGGCACAATCATGCTGCGCAGGTCTTTGACCTTGCCGGCCATGTTGCCCACGCCGAACAGAGAGATAAGTACGCCGGCGGCATAGGCGCCATAAATGACTGTCAGGCTGACCGAGCTTAACGCCAGCTCATGTTGATAAAGCGGATAAAGCGGCGTCGGCGCACTGCTGTTGAGCAATGCAGACATTAATGCCAGCGCTAAAAACAGCAGAATGGCAAAATGCGACGTGCCCGAATTCGCTTTAGCCGCTTCATCAACAGCTACACCTTCAGACATTTTTCTCTCCCGAAACAATCTGGATAAACGCTAAGCCCTGAAACCAAACTCATCAGGAAACGCGGCTATCATACCTTTCGGGTATAACCGTCAAAATAGCCAAGAATGCATCATAGTGATTCATTAATGCATTCTATTGAATGCAGAATTACACGGCTTCAGCCTTGGCGACCTTCGCCGGAGCGCGTTTCAAAATAGCCAGCGCGCCGGAAAGAATAATCAGCGCCATGCCGCCCGCGGCAATATAAGACAGTTTCTCGCCAAACAGCAGATAACCGAGCAGCGTGGAGAAAATGATGGTGCTGTAGGACAGAATACTGACGATTACCGCATTGCCGCTGCCATAGGCACGGGTCATGGTGATTTGCCCCAGGCTGCCGAACACGCCGATAGCGCAGACGCACAGTATCATGGCGCTATCAAGCGTAGTGAACCCCACCACCGTAGTCATCACTGCCCCCACCACCGTACCTACCAGCGAGAAGTAAAACACCACCCGCAACTCGGGTTCGCCTGTGCGCACAAGCTTGCCGACGTTAAAATAGGCCAACGCAGTCAGCAGGCCGGAAAGCAGGCCAATCAGCGTGGCGGCATACTCACCGTTCGGCGTATCGGGCCGCAGCAACACCAGAATGCCAATAAACCCCAGCATTACCGAGAACAGCAGCTTGCCGGTCAACTGGCCTTTGGCGGTGACAAAGGCGATCACCGACTGAAAGATGGGGTTGGTGTAGCCCAGCGTGGTGGCGGTGGCGATCGGCAGATGGATCAGCGAGTAGAAGCCACAGTACATCGCCGCATTGCCGATGGCGGCACGCTTCATATGCAGGCCCAGATGCCGGGTGCGAAAACCGAGGTTTTTAACCTGAATTAACGCGGCAACGATCAGCACGTTAATCACAGAACGATAAAAAATGATGTCGAAAAAGCCGACCTTGGCCGAAGCCAGCTTGATACTGGACCCCATCAGCGCAAAGAACCCGCTGGCGACAACCATCCACAAAGCAACCATGATTTCCTCAGAGTGCCGCCCCCACGGGCAACAAAAATAAAACGGGGCGAATCTATTCGCCCCCTACGGCGACAGCACCGCAGTATGAAAGATGACGGGCTATTATTCGCCGGCTTTCACCGTCAAGGACTGGTTATCGGCACAGGCGAAGAACACCAGCATTTCGGCACCCTTATCGCCGGAGACGCCCTGATGCACGATATCTACCGTATCGGTAAAGGAGTCGCCCTGCTTAAAGGTGTGCTTCACACCGGTTTTCTTTACCGTCAACGAAACGCTACCGCCGGTCATATACACCGCACTGATGCACGGATGGGTATGCCAGGCCAGAACCTTGTTCGGTTCCACGGTGACTTTCAGCATGGTGATCTGCGGGGCACCGGCCGGATAGTGCTGGTAAGGCGATCCCTCCCACGAGGTCTCGGTTTTCAGCAGGGTTTCTTTGGTAATGCCTTCGCCGTGATCGTCAGCGGCCTGTGCATAGCCCTGAAATGCCATCATTAATGCCAGAAGTGTCAATTTATACATCGTTATCGCTCCATGACTACTGTAAGTAAAATAGAATGGCGTGATACAAAGGATAATAATGACGACTCCCGCAATAACAGGGCTACGCCCTTACAAGCCTTTGATACGCTGCTCGTATTCTACGATGCTCTCGGCATAGTAGCGATTAGGTGCCACATGATTTCCCACCAACACTTCTATCAGGAACGGGCCTTCGTGCTCAGCCGCCGCGACCAGTGCCTCGTCCAGCTCTTCCAGCGTCGCCGCTTTGGCGGAGGACACCCCCAGACTGTTGGCGAAAGCCTTCCAGTCGTGGTTTGGCAATGCCGTGTAGTCCGCCGATACCCCACGGTTCTGCAAGGTATCTATATGCATCGCCCCGTGTGCACAGTTGTTCATCACCACAAAGGTCATTTTGACCTGATAACGGGCGGCAGTCTGGATCTCCATACCGTGCATCAACATGCATCCGTCACCGGTCACCACCACGCAGTCGCGGTGCGGTGCCGCCAGCTTGATGCCAATGCCGGCACAAATCGCCCAGCCCATAGGTGCCAGGGAACTTGAGGTGTGGTAATCACCGCGCCCACTGGCCAGCCAATGGTGCGCCATAAAGATACGGTGCGCGCCGGAGTCTACCACAACGTTGGTATCCGGGCTCATCCGGCTGCGAATGCGTTTGATGGCGTCACCGGGGTACATATTGGCTTCACCCTGGGCCAGCCGCGCCTGCAAATCGGGCTGCTGTTGCTCCAACGGCAGTTGGCGCACCTGTTCAAGCCAGCCATTGCGCAGGCTCTTGATAGCAACCAGGTGCGCGTCATCGTCGCTGACCGCATCCAGCAGGTGCCGCAGCGTATCGGTCAGGCTGGAGAAAATCTGCATGTCCGGCTGATAATGCGAACTGACCTTGTCGAAATCCTCATCGATCACCACCAGCGTTTTGGTGCCATGCAGCCGTGGATTCCAGTTCAGGCTGTCACGCTGGTTGAGATCGCAGCCCAACACCAGCAGCACATCGACCTCGTCGCCATTGATGGTTTCCACCGCACGGGTGTGACCGGCAAAACCATACAGCCCCAACGCCAGCTCGTGCCCTTCGGGAAAAGCGCCCTTTCCGGACAGCGTAGTGGCCACCGGCAAACGGTATTTCTCCGCCAGGCGCAGCAGCAGTGCGGCATCCAACGGATTATTCATGCGATTACCCACCAGGCAGGCAACGTTCAGTCCGCGCAGCAGATAATCATCCAACATCTGCTCCAGCGCCTGTTGGTCGATCGCCGCTTCACGGCACTGTGGCGTACGCTGTGGGCTGGCTTCATAATTGCCTGCCACCGCTTTCTTTTGCATATCGACCGGCACGCTTAAATAGGCACGGCCTTTACGCTGGGTGTTCAGGCAGGACAAACTGCGCCGCAGCTCGTGCTGCAACGTAAGGTTATTTTTCACTTCTATCGCGGCGGAAAGCAGCGGTTTGACGATAGTCAGCTCATCAATGCCGCTATTGCTGCCGTCCTGGAAAGCGCCCTGCGCTTCATGATAAGTGGCGATACCGCCGGCCAGATACAGCACCGGGATTTTATCTGCCTGTGCCGCCGCCATCGCCGGCAGGAAATTCATGGTGCCGGGGCCGGAGATGCCCAGACAAACGCCAAACTTGCGGGTGGCACGGGCGTAGCCGTCGGCCATAAAGCCGCAGGCGGTTTCATGAGCGCCGACGATGCCGCGAATGGCTGAATGTTCAATGGATTTAATCAGTGGGTACACCAGCTTGCCGGGTACCAGGAATATGTGCTGAATGCCGCGTGCTTCAAGCCCCTGGATAATCACATCAGCGTTTGTTTGCTCCGCCGCTTTCGTGCCGGGCGTTGCAATAACTCTGACACCATCCGCAGTTGCCAGTGCTACGGGGGTGTATAACTTCTCTGCGTGAGACTCCATTTTTAATGTCCAGTCGTGGTTGGCCAACCTGATTCAGAGTCGATCCCACCAGGCTGTTAGCCAACAGAGACAGGCTCTCATGCGTATCTGCTTTCGCGTTTAGAGTGACATTGGCACAAAATGTGCGCCAGATCACAGCATAAACGTTGATAAGGATAAAGATTGTCGGGTAAAAATAAAGATGCAAAATTGCTTCACGTTAATGCATTTATTCATATCCTGAAACATAATAAATAATTATGATACCAGCCCTGACTTGTAGCCTAACCCCGTGCCCGTAAGGTTGCGCAAGAATGAACACCGATAAGGCCGATAAGCCGGCATAAAGGAAATGGCATGATGAATTGGGATGACGCACGCTTCTTCCTGGCAGTAGCCCGCTGCGGCACTTTACGAAAGGCCGCTAATGAACTACACGTCGACCAGGCCACCGTCGGACGGCGTATTACCGCTTTTGAAGAGAGCCTGGGGTCCAAGCTGTTTATCCGCACGCCGAAATCATTCTCCCTCAGCCCTTTGGGTGAAGAAATGCTGGCGGACGTGATGAATATGGAAAATGCGGTGCAGGCGATTGGCCGCAAAGCCACCAGCGGCGACGACAGCCTGTGCGGTAACGTACGCATCGCCACTACTGACACCATGGCCGAGGCCTTTGTCATTCCGGCCTTGAAAGCGCTGCGGGAGCAACACCCATTAATCACCGTCACTCTGCTGACGGCGGTGAATATCTCTGATATTTCCTACCGAGGTGCGGACCTGGCGATCCGTGGCGCACGGCCCGAGTCTGATGAGCTGATTATCAAACGTATGGCAACCATCGAAATGGGGCTGTATGCCACTCAAGGCTATCTCGACAAACACGGACTGCCGACCAAGGGTGACCACCTGCGTGGCCATGATCTGCTGATGTTTCCACGCGAGCTGGTGCCGCGCCACTGGAACGACTTCTGTGGCGAAGCGCTGATCGACCCCAACGTAGTTTTGCAGTGCAATTCACAATTGCTGTTGCGCTCGGCAACGCGTAACGGATTGGGCATCGGCCTGCTGTCCTCCTTCCTGGCGGACAAGGATCCGGATCTGGTACGCATTTTCCCGGAGAATAAAGACTGGGTAGATATCTGGCTGGTGCTACACCCCGATCTGCAGCGTGCCGCACGGGTGCGTGCCGTAGTGCAGGCGCTGGAAACCTCGTTTCAAAACAATCCCGGTTGATCTCACCCATTCAGGGGTTAGGGTGACTTACCCGCCCCTCCTATCCCGTTTCGCCGCATTGCCATAATTAGACAAAAGACTTATTGTCTGAACAATGTACACCACTGTTGGGGGTATGATGGCGAAGTTACCGTATATCCATGATGAATCAGGCAGCCCCCTATATGTAGCACTGCCTCTCGATGAATATAAAAAGCTGGTAGGCCGGCAAGATGAATATAAGTCTGTTCCCTATAATATCGATGCGCACGATGATGAAACAGTTCCTCACGAAGTGGTCTCTATCATGTTGGATCAGAACATCAGCCTGATAGCCGCATGGCGAGTTTTCCGCGGCCTCTCGCAGTAAGATGTGGCGACAAAACTGGGCACTACCCAATCTGCCGTTTCTCAGTGGGAAGCCATCGACTCTAAACCGCAAAAAAAAACCGGGAAAAGTTGGCAGAATTATACCAATGTCGCCCAGCGCAGATGACGCTCTAATCTGCCACCCGCCCATAAAAAAAGGTCGCCGAAGCGACCTTTTTACTGCCTTGATGCCAATCAGAACATCGGCTGTGCCATCTGTACCAGCGTAATCAGCGGTTGCGGATAAACACCCAACAGCAACACCAACGCGGCGGAGATCAACACCACCACACCACCTGCGGTCAACGCCCAGTTGTTCGGAGTATCGCGCTGCAGCGCTTCCGGCGCGCTGAGGAACAGGCTGACGGTCACGCGCAGGTAATAGTACAAACCGATGGCGCTGCCCAGCACCACTGCGCCGGTCAACCACCACAGATGAGCACTGACGCCCATCGCGATAACAAAGAACTTACCGATAAAGCCCAGGGTCATCGGGATACCGGCCAGCGACAGCATCATCACCGTCATTACCGCAGACAGAATTGGCTTATGCCAGAACAGACCACGGTAGGAAAACAGTGAATCGGCGTCCGGGCCACGGTACGGGCTGGACATCAGGCTGACGACACCAAACGCGCCCAGGCTGCTGAACAGGTAACCGGCCAGATAAACCCCGGCGGTTTCCAACGACAGCTGATGGGTTTGCACCGCAATCAACGCCACCAGCAGATAACCCAGGTGGGCGATCGACGAGTAACCCAGCAGACGCTTGATATTGGTCTGGCTGATAGCCATCAGGTTGCCGAACAAAATGGAGCAGACGGCAATGATCGACAGCACCATGCGCAGCGCTTCGTTGTCGGCGGCCGGTGCATACAGGAACAAACGCATCACCACGGCGAAGATAGCAATCTTGCTGGCGGTCGCCAGGAAGGTTGAAACCGGCGCAGGCGCCCCCTGATACACATCCGGCGTCCACAGTTGGAACGGCACTAGCGACAGTTTGAAGCCCAGACCGACAATCATCATGCCCATACCCGCCAGGACCAGCGGCTGGTGCATCATGTTTTCTTGCAGGCTTTTGCCCAGGCCGGCCAGTGACAGGTCACCGGACTCGGCATACAGCAGCGCCATACCAAACAGCAGGAATGACGACGCGGCAGCGGACAGCAACATGTACTTGATGGCCGCTTCCAGCGGACGCTTCTGGCGGTAGGCATAACCCACCAGACCGAACAGCGGCAGCGAGATCAGTTCAATACCGAGGAACAGCGACGCCAGGTGGTTGGCGCTCGCCAGCAGAATGCCACCCAGCGTGGCAATCAGCACCAGCAGGTAGAACTCTTCGCGGTTGTCCGGGTAACCCACCAACCATGGATAGGCGAAGGTACAGGTCGCCAGGCTCGCCAGTATCACTAGCCCGGTATAGAACATCGAGTAGCCGTCAACCCGCAGCAGCGGGGTGACGTCCATTGGGCCTGCCTGGCCGACAAAGTACAGCGAAAGCAGCGCCAGGTTTAGACCGATCACGGTCAGGGTGGCGTTGATAAAATGGTCGCGTCGCCACGCAATGCCTAGCATCACAACCACCACCGTCAATCCGACGATCAACAGTGGTAACAATGCGATCAGTTGTTGAGGAGTTATTGTCATGGCGAATTACGGCCTTGTTGTTGAAATTGCTGAAACTGACGAACCAAACCAGTGTTGCACGTTGCTCATCGCCGCATTGGAAGTATCCAGAATCGGCTGTGGGTAAACCCCCAGAAGAACCAGCAACACCACCAGCAGCAGAATGATAAACAGCTCACGCGCGGTCATGCCCGGTAACGGTTGATCAGACTTGGCTTTGCCGTAATAGGCGCGCTGCATCATGATCAACGAGTAAACCGAAGCAAACACCAGACCGAAAGTAGAAATCACGGTGATCACCGGCACAACCTGATAGCTGCCGAACAGGATCATGAATTCACCGACGAAGTTACCGGTACCCGGCATCCCCAGGGTCGCCACTGCGAAGAACAGCGACAGCGCAGGGATGTATTTGATACGCCCCCACAGGCCGCCCATTTCACGCATGTCACGAGTATGCAGACGTTCGTACAGCTGGCCACAGATGATGAACATACCGGCCGCAGACAGACCGTGTGCAATCATCTGGATCACCGCACCCTGGTAAGCCAGTTGGCTGCCGGTATAGATGGCGATCAGCACGAAGCCCATATGGGAAACCGAGGTATAAGCAATCAGACGCTTGATATCGGTCTGCGCAAACGCCATCCATGCACCGTAGAAGATACCGACCACGCCCAGCCACATGGCGATTGGCGCAAACTCGTGCGACGCTTCCGGGAACAGCGGCAGGCTGAAACGCAACATGCCGTAGGCCGCGGTTTTCAGCAAGATCCCCGCCAGGTCAACAGAACCTGCAGTGGGTGCCTGGCTATGCGCATCAGGCAACCAGCCATGCAATGGCACCACCGGCATTTTCACCGCAAAGGCGATGAAGAAGCCCAGCATCAACAGGTATTGCACGTTATGGGACATTGGCGTCTGCAGCAGGTCTTCGTAATCGAAAGTCCACACGCCGGTCGCGTTATAGTGCACGAACACCAGGCCCATGATAGCAATCAACATCACCAGACCACTGGCCTGGGTATAGATGAAGAACTTGGTAGCCGCAGTGATACGGGTCTTCCCGTCCGAAGCCTTGTGACCCCAGAGTGCAATCAGGAAGTACATCGGCACCAACATCATTTCCCAGAAGAAGAAGAACAGGAACATGTCGATGGCGAGGAACACGCCGATGACCCCACCAAGGATCCACAGCAGGTTCAGGTGGAAGAAGCCCTGGTATTTCTGGATTTCACGCCAGGAACAGAGAATAGCCAGCACGCCCAGCAGGCCGGTCAGCACCACCATCAGCAGTGACAGGCCGTCCAGCGCCAGGTGGATGGAAATACCAAAGCGTGGGATCCACGGCAGCAGGAATTCAGACTGCCACTGCGGAATGCCTTTCGGCGTAGTCAATGTGTAGCCACCCTGCATCCACAGATACAGAGAAAGCGCCAATGTCAGCCCCATTGCGATCAACGCAATCCAGCGCGGCACCTTAGTACCGAAGCGCTCAAACTGCCAGCACAGCAGACCGCCAATAAAGGGGATAAGAATTAGCCAAGGTAATAGCATGGCGTTTTGTGTCCCTTATTCTACCGTTGTCTTTCACGCTGTAGCGTTGTTGGCTGCGGGCGTTTACCCCTGTCAATTACCTAAGTAAGCTCCAGGGGATGCTCGCACTTGCCGCCTAGCTACAACGCGAAATCCATACGGTATAAAACATTGTACATAGCACAGAGCTATGCCCGATAAATGCTTTAAATTATTATCAACAGCGCCAATACGACCACTGCACCCACACCCATAGACGCTATATACCAACGCACCTGACCGTTCTCGCTCACTGTCAGACCTCGGTTCCCCCAGCGGGAGAAGATGGCCGGCAGGTTCATCATCGAGTTCAGCGGATCACGTTGCAGCAACTTCGCAATACCCAGGTACGGCTTGACGAATACTTTGTCGTACAGCCAGTCGAAGCCCCAGGCATGGAACCACCAGGTTGAGAAGAAACGCCCCGGTGCGCTATTGGCAATGCGGGTCACCAGGCTACGTTTGCCCAGCCACAGCGCCGCCGCCAGCAGGATGCCGACAATAGCCACAACGCCGGAGGTAATCTCCAGTTGCAGCACGCTACCGTGCGCCAGCTCGGTGGTATCTGGCAGTACGCCCTGCAATGGCGGAACGATCATCGCGCCAACGAAGGTGGACAGCACCAGCAGAACCAACAGCGGCAGGTGGTGAGTGATGCCAAAACCTGCATGCGCTTTGATTTTCTCTTCGCCATGGAACACGATGAAAATCATACGGAAGGTGTACAGCGAGGTCATGAACGCACCGACCAGACCGGCAATCATCAGGTTGATGTGACCGTTAGCCATCGCACCGGCCAGGATCTCATCCTTACTGAAGAAGCCGGCGGTGATCAGCGGCAGTGCCGACAGCGCAGCGCCACCCACCAGGAAGCAGACGTAAACCAGCGGGATGCTCTTGCGCAGGCCGCCCATCTTGAAGATGTTCTGCTCGTGATGGCAGGCCAGGATCACCGAACCGGAGGAGAGGAACAGCAGCGCCTTGAAGAACGCATGGGTCATCAGGTGGAAGATAGCCGCATCCCACGCCTGCACGCCCAACGCCAGGAACATGTAGCCAATCTGGCTCATGGTGGAGTAGGCAAGCACGCGCTTGATATCGGTCTGCACCAGCGCGGCAAAGCCGGCCAGCACCAGGGTCACTGCCCCGATAATGCCCACCAGATGCAGCACTTCCGGTGCCATTAGGAACAGGCCATGAGTACGGGCAATCAGGTAAACGCCCGCGGTCACCATGGTTGCAGCGTGGATCAGTGCAGAAACCGGGGTTGGACCCGCCATCGCATCTGCCAGCCAGGTCTGCAACGGCAACTGCGCCGATTTACCGACCGCACCACCCAGCAACATCAGGGTAGCCCAGGTGATCGCCGTATCGCCAATCGCCAGTTTTTGCGGTGCCAGGATCATCAGTTCGCGGATATTCAGCGTGCCCAACTCGTTGTAGAGGATGAACAACGCAAATGCCAGGAACACGTCACCGACGCGAGTCACGATGAAGGCTTTCATCGCCGCCGCACCGTTGGCCGGATCCTTGTAATAGAAGCCGATCAACAGGTAACTGCACAGGCCCACACCTTCCCAACCCAGATACAGCAGCAAGAGGTTGTCTGCCAGTACCAATACCACCATGCTGGCGATAAACAGGTTGGTGTAAGCAAAGAAACGTGAGTAGCCCTCTTCACCGCGCATGTACCAGGAAGCGAACATGTGGATGAAGAAGCCCACGCCGGTCACCACTGACAGCATGGTCAGCGACAGGCCGTCCAGCGTCAGGGTCACACCAATATTGAAATTACCAACGCTCATCCAGTTCCACAGGCTTTGCTCAAACAGCTGCACGCCAGTGGCTTTCTGGGCGAAGAAGTCCATACCCACATAGACCGTGACCAGAGCAGCCAGGCCGATAGAGCCTACGCCGACGATTGCCGAGGTGTTCTCAGACCAGCGGCCTCGGGAGAAGGCCAACAGCAGGAACCCGATCAGCGGTAGCAGAATAGTTAAATATAATAGGTTCATCCGCGCATCTCACTGACAGTATCAATATTCAGGGTATGACGACGACGGTAAAGCTGCAGCAGCAATGCCAGACCAATACTGGCCTCGGCGGCTGCCAGGCTGATCGCCAGGATATACATCACCTGCCCGTCCGGTTGGCCCCAATAGCTGCCCGCCACGATAAACGCCAGTGCTGCGGCGTTGATCATCACTTCCAGACTGATCAGCATAAACAGCAGATTGCGACGCACCAGCAACCCGGTCAGACCCAGGACGAACAGAATTGCCGCCAGGATCAGGCCATGTTGAAGAGGGATCATGCTTGCTCCTCCGATTTTCTTCTCGCCATTTCGCTACTGGCCGGGGCATTGCTCAACACCTCACCCGGTTTGTGCTCACGGCCAATGTGGAAGGCAACAACCAGACCTGCCAACAGCAGCATTGAAGCCAGCTCAACCGCCAGAACGTAAGGACCAAACAGGCTGATCCCCACCGCTTTAGCGTCAACCATCTCACCGCTGATGCCCTGATCGGACACGCTGCGGATAGCAACAATCAGCACCACCAACAGCGCCAGCGACAAGATGCCAGGGCCGATCCACACCGACGGTTTGAGCCAATCACGCTCTTGTTGCTGCACCGCGTTGCCGAGGTTCAACATCATCACCACGAACACAAACAGCACCATGATGGCACCGGCGTAGACGATGATTTCCAAAGCCGCGGCGAAGTAGGCACCGAGTGAGAAAAAGACTGCAGAGATCGCCAGTAACGAGACGATCAGATACAGCAACGCATGCACAGGATTGGTATGCGAGATCACGCGAATTGTCGCGATCACCGCAATAAAACCTGCCAGATAAAAGGCAATTTCCATGCTTGCTGGCTCCTTAAGGCAACAGACCTTTGACGTCGATCGGTTTGGCTTCGTTTTCGGCTTCGCCCTTGGCTTTGCCGTCAATCGCCATACCGGCCATCCGGTAGAAGTTATATTCCGGATATTTACCCGGCCCCGAGATCAACAGATCTTCTTTTTCGTACACCAGATCCTGGCGCTTGAACTCACCCATTTCGAAATCCGGCGTCAGCTGAATGGCGGTAGTTGGGCAAGCTTCTTCGCACAGGCCGCAGAAAATGCAGCGCGAGAAGTTGATGCGGAAGAACTCCGGATACCAACGGCCATCTTTCTGTTCTGCTTTTTGCAGCGAGATACAGCCCACCGGGCAGGCAACCGCACACAGGTTACAAGCCACGCAGCGCTCTTCGCCGTCCGGATCGCGCGTCAGCACGATGCGGCCACGGTAGCGCGGCGGCAGGTAAACCGGTTCTTCCGGATACATCTGGGTTTCGCGCTTGGCGAAGGCGTGCAGGCCTATCATCCAAATGCTGCGCACCTGGGTGCCGAAACCAACCAATAACTCTTTCAATGTCATGGTTTATTCACCCCTTATTGAGCGTTGTACAAAATGACTGCGGCAGTCGCCAGCAGGTTCAGCAGCGTCAACGGCAGACAGACTTTCCAGCCGAAGGACATCACCTGGTCATAGCGCGGACGTGGCAGAGCAGCACGAATCAGAATGAACATCATCATGAAGAAAGCCGTTTTCAGCGCGAACCAGACGAATGGCGGTAGGAAAGGCCCCTGCCAGCCACCGAAGAACAACGTCACAATCAGGGCAGAAACGGTGACGATACCTATGTATTCGCCCACAAAGAACAGCCCGAACTTCATGCCGGAATATTCAATGTGGTAACCGTCAGCCAGTTCCTGCTCGGCTTCCGGTTGGTCAAACGGGTGACGGTGACACACCGCCACGCCGGCAATCGCAAAGGTAATGAAACCAAAGAATTGCGGGATGACGTTCCACATATGCGCCTGAGACTCAACGATCGCCTGCATATTGAAGGAGTCCGCCTGTGCTACCACCCCCATCAGCGACAGGCCGATGAACACTTCGTAGCTCAGGGTTTGCGCAGAAGCACGCATTGCCCCCAACAGCGAGTATTTGTTGTTGCTCGACCAGCCGGCAAACAGCACGGCGTATACCGCCAGGCCGGCCATCATCAGGAAGAACAAAATACCGATGTTGAGGTCGGACACCGCCCAGGTCGGACTGACCGGGACGATGGCAAATGCCAGCAACAGGGAAGTAAAGGCGATCATCGGCGCCAGGGTAAAGATCACCCGGTCGGAGAATTTCGGTACCCAGTCTTCCTTGAAGAACATTTTGATCATGTCGGCGACCAGCTGCAGCGAGCCACCCCAGCCGACACGGTTTGGTCCATAACGGTTCTGGAACAGACCGAGCAAACGGCGTTCGCCGAAGCTCATGAATGCCCCACAGGTGACTACGACCAGCAGGATCACTACCGCTTTAACAATGGAGATCAGAATGTCGATCACCTCAGGGGTAAACCAGCTCATCGTGTAGCCTCCCGCAGATTTTCAACCGTTGCACCCACCAGTACCGGCGGGATCCCTGGCAAGCCAAGCGGTAAGCCCACCTGGCCCTGGGTCAGGGTTTCACTCAGACGCACCGGCAGACGCAAGGTCTGGCCTGCACAGCTGAACTCCACCAACGCACCAGCATTGACGCCCAGCGCAGCAGCATCGGTAGGATTGACCATCACATAGGCGTCCGGCATGCGCTGCTGAATCACCCCGGAACGCTGTGACATTTCATCACTGCCGAACAGGTGATAATACGGCGCGACACGCCAGCCTTGCTGCTGACCAAAGGCGGCTGGCACGCGGTCGAAGTAACCCAACTTGCCCTCCCCCGCTTCGATCAAGCGCACGCCCGGATCGCCATGACGCAGCTTGCCACCCACTTCGGCCTGGAACTTGTTCCATGCCTGCGGTGAGTTCCAACCTGGTGCCCAGGCAAATGGGATCTGCTGGCGGTCGGCCAACGGGCTGTTGTTCCCTTCCATTGAGAAGGCGAACATGGTGTCTTTATCCTGAGGCTGACGCGGTTCGTGCACGCTGATATTGGCGCGCATCGCCGTACGACCACTGGAGCGAATCGGAGAACGCGCCAGTTTCTGGCCACGGATACGGAAGCTCGCGTCCGGTGCAGCATCGACGATCCCCTGCAACTGCGGCAACGCGGTGACACAGGCTTCGATCACATGATCAAGCTGCGTCCAATCCACATGGCGGCTGGTATAGGTGGAATGCAGCGAGTGCATCCAACGCCAGCTTTCCAGCATCACTGTGTGAACGTCTTTCTTCGCATCGTCGTAGTACGCCGGATCGTAAACCTGGAAGAAACGCTGGGCGCGACCTTCCTGATTGACCAGAGTTCCGTCGCTTTCCGCGAAGCTGGCTGCCGACAGGATCAGATTAGCTTTATCCATGATGGCAGTACGCTGATGATCGACCACGATCAGGTTACTGACCTTGGCCAGTGCAGCGTCAACTTTCGCCGCCGGCGCTTGCCGGTAGAGATCGTTTTCCATCACGATAGCCGTGTCGGCTTCGCCGCTTTCCAACTGGATCAGTGCCTGATCGAGCGAACCGCCGCCGATCATCGCCAAGCCCATGCTGTTGGCCGCGCTGGCGACGAAGGTAATGCCGACGTCAGAACCGCGATCCTTCAACGCTTTGGCGATGTTGGCCGCCGCTTCGATGATGGCTTCGCTACCGGCGTTGCTGCCGGTAATGATCAGCGGTTTACGCGCGTCGGTCAGCGCCTGCACGATGATGTCGACTTTCTTGTTCAGGCCGTCAGCCAAATCGTTGACTGCCGGTGCCGCGTTGTCCAGCGCATGGGCGATAGCGAAGCCGAAGCGCGCCTGCTCATCCACCGGTGCGCGGTAGTTCCATGCCGCGATATCGTCCAGACGGGTGTTATCCACGTTGGTGACAAACAGCGGGTGTTTGGCGTGCTGGCCGATGTTCTGCACCGCAGCAATCTGCCAGTCGGCAACGCGTTGGGCCGCAGCCATAGCGCGAGCCTTGCCTTTCACTGCCTGACGTACCGACAGGGCAATACGTGCGCCGGTCTGGGTCAAGTCTTCACCCAACACCAACACGGCGTCATACCCTTCGATTTCACGCAGCGCAGGCGTGTGAACGCCGCTGTTTTGCAGCACGTTCAGCATCAGATCCAGACGGCCCTGTTCGGCCTGCGAGATACCGGTATAGAAGTTCTCGGCACCCACCAAATCACGCAGTGCGAAGTTACTTTCCAGGCTGGCGCGTGGTGAGCCAATGCCGATGGTTTTCTTCGCCTGACGCAGAATGTCCGCCGCCCCCTGCATCGCCTGCTCGGCGTTCAGGGTGATCCAGTCGTCGCCACGCAGTTGCTGTGGCTGACGCGGACGATCTTTCTGGTTTACGTAACCATAACCGAAGCGACCGCGGTCACACAGGAAGTAATGGTTCACGCTGCCGTTATAACGGTTTTCAATACGACGCAGTTCGCCATAGCGCTCGCCCGGGCTGGTGTTACAGCCGATGCTGCACTGCTGGCAGATGCTTGGCGCAAACTGCATGTCCCACTTACGGTTATAACGCTCGGAGTGGGTTTTGTCGGTGAACACACCGGTCGGGCACACTTCCACCAAGTTACCGGAGAACTCGCTTTCCAGCGTGCCGCTCTCGGTACGGCCGAAGTAGACGTTGTCGTGCGCGCCGTAAACACCGAAGTCGGTGCCGTCCGCATAGTCCTTGTAGTAGCGCACACAGCGGTAACAGGCGATACAGCGGTTCATCTCATGCGAGATAAACGGCCCCAGTTCCTGGTTATTGTGAGTACGCTTACTGAAACGGTATTTACGGAAGCTGTGGCCGGTCATTACTGTCATATCCTGCAGGTGACAGTTACCGCCTTCTTCACATACCGGACAGTCGTGTGGGTGGTTGGTCATCAACCACTCAACCACGCTTTCACGGAACTGTTTGGCTTCGCCATCGTCGATGGAAATAAAGGTTCCATCGGATGCCGGTGTCATACAAGACATCACCAAACGGCCACGCGTATCTTCCGCGTTTTGGTATTGCTTTACCGCACATTGGCGGCAAGCGCCGACGCTTCCAAGCGCCGGATGCCAGCAAAAGTAAGGAATATCGAGCCCGAGGGAGAGACAAGCCTGCAGCAGGTTGTCGGCCCCATCTACGTCGTATTCTTTGCCGTCTACATGAATCGTAGCCATAGTCAGCATGCTTCCAAGTGGCCTGCCTTGCGGCAGGCGTTAATCAAAAATTCTGGCCGTGTCGTCGGGGCGAGTCGGCTTACCAGCGTTGCTTCAGCAGATTATTGGCCTGAATACCGCCAATCGCATGCGCGTTGCTGAAGTGCTTCACTTTGATGCCCGCTTCGAACTCTTCACGGAAATATTTAATTGCGCTTTGCAGTGGCTCTACGGCACCTGGCGCGTGGGCGCAGAAGGTTTTGCCCGGGCCGAGAGAACGGCACAGCTGCTCAAGGGTTTCGATATCCCCCGGCTGCCCTTCGCCATTTTCCAGCGCACGCAGGATCTTCACGCTCCACGGCAGACCGTCACGGCATGGCGTACACCAGCCGCAAGACTCGCGAGAGAAAAATTCTTCCAGGTTGCGCACCAGCGGAACCATGCCAATCTCGTGGTCTACCGCCATCGCCAGCGCGGTACCGAGACGGCTACCGGCTTTACCGATGCTCTCGAAGTCCATCGGCAGATCCAGGTGATCGGCGGTCAGGAAGTCGGTGCCCGCGCCGCCTGGCTGCCAGGCTTTGAAACGCAGACCGTCACGCATGCCACCGGCGTAATCTTCCAGAATTTCACGTGCGGTGGTGCCAAACGGCAGCTCCCAAACGCCTGGGTTTTTCACCCGGCCGGAGAAGCCCATCAGTTTGGTACCGGCATCGTTACTCTTACCGGCGGAGATCCCCTTGTACCACTCAACGCCGTTCGCCAGGATCGCCGGAACGTTACACAGGGTTTCTACGTTATTGACGCAGGTTGGTTTGCCCCAAACGCCGGAGGAAGCCGGGAAAGGTGGCTTGGAACGCGGGTTGGCACGGCGGCCTTCCAGCGAGTTGATCAAGGCGGTTTCTTCGCCACAGATGTAACGACCGGCACCGGTATGAACAATCAGCTCGAAGTCGAAGCCGCTGCCCATGATGTTCTTGCCCAAATAACCGGCTTCGGTGGCTTCGGCGATCGCCCGGCGCAAATGCACCGCAGCTTCGATGTACTCACCGCGCAGGAAGATATAGCCGCGATAAGCCTTCAGCGCGAACGCCGAGATCAGCATGCCTTCCACCAACAGGTGCGGCAGTTGCTCCATCAGCAAGCGGTCTTTATAGGTGCCCGGCTCCATTTCATCGGCGTTACACAGCAGGTAACGGATGTTCATGGATTCGTCTTTCGGCATCAGGCTCCACTTCAAACCGGTGGAGAAACCTGCACCGCCGCGACCTTTCAGCCCGGCGTCTTTCACCAGGGTGACGATCTCGTCCGGGGCCAGGCCCTTGATGGCCTTTTCCGCACCGGCATAGCCGTTCTTGCTGCGGTATTCATCCAGCCAGACCGGCTGTTTGTCATCGCGCAGCCGCCAGGTCAGCGGGTGCATTTCGGGAGTGCGTACAATGTCTTTAATCATTGATACTGCTCCAGTAGCGTCTCGATATCTTCAGGCTTCAGCTGACTGTGAGTGTCCTCATCAATCATCATGGTTGGCCCTTTATCGCAGTTGCCCAGGCAGCAGGTTGGCAGCAGAGTGAAACGGCCATCAAAGGTGGTTTGACCCGGTTTGATGCTCAGCTTCTTCTCAATGGCGGCCTGAATGCCCTGGTAACCGGTGATGTGACAAACAACACTGTCACAATAACGGATCACGTGGCGCCCTACTGGCTGACGGAAAATCTGGCTGTAGAACGTGGCCACGCCTTCTACGTCGCTGGCAGGAATGCCCAGCAGCTCAGCGATGGCATGAATCGCCCCATCCGGAACCCAGCCGCGCTGCTTCTGCACAATTTTCAGTGCTTCAATGGAGGCTGCGCGTGGATCCTCGTAATGGTGCTTTTCGTGCTCGATCGCATCACGTTCTTCCGCACTCAGCTCAAATGCATCAACGCCGCTCTGGTGAGCGGCCGCATTGATAGGTTCAAGCGCTTGGTTATTCGCGTGATTGTCTTTTTGATCATGCATAGTTAGCGGTCCACATCTGACATTACAAAATCGATACTACCCAGATAGACGATCAGGTCGGAGACCAGGCTGCCACGGATTACCGCCGGGATTTGCTGCAGGTGTGCAAAGCTTGGCGTACGTACCCGGGTGCGGTAGCTCATGGTGCTGCCGTCGCTGGTCAGGTAGTAGCTGTTGATCCCTTTAGTGGCTTCAATCATCTGGAATGATTCGTTGGCTGGCATCACCGGGCCCCAAGAAACCTGCAGGAAGTGGGTGATCAGCGTTTCAATGTGCTGCAGCGTGCGCTCTTTCGGCGGCGGCGTGGTCAGCGGGTGATCGGCCTTGAACGGGCCTTCCGGCATGTTGTTCAGACACTGTTCGAGAATGCGCAGGCTCTGACGCAGCTCTTCCACCTTCAGCATTACGCGGGTGTAGCAGTCGCTGTTGCCGTCTCCGACCGGAACTTCGAAATCGAAATTCTCATAGCCGGAATACGGACGCCATTTGCGCACATCGAATTCGATACCGGTGGCACGCAGGCCCGCGCCAGTGACGCCCCACTCCAACGCTTCTTTAGCATTGTAGGATGCCACGCCGACGGAACGGCCCTTCAGGATGCTGTTCTTCAACGCAGCCTTGACGTAGGAATCCAGACGTTTTGGCATCCACTCAAGGAACTCACGCAGCAAGCGATCCCAACCGCGTGGCAGGTCGTGTGCGACACCGCCAATACGGAACCAGGCCGGATGCATACGGAAACCGGTGATCGCTTCAACCAAATCGTAGATTTTCTGACGGTCGGTAAAGGCGAAGAACACAGGGGTCATCGCGCCGACGTCCTGAATGAAGGTACTGATGTACAGCAGGTGGCTGTTGATACGGAACAGTTCGGACAGCATCACGCGAATGGTATCAACGCGATCCGGCACCTTGATACCGGCCAGTTTCTCAACCGCCAGCACGTAAGGCATTTCGTTCACGCAGCCGCCGAGGTACTCGATACGGTCGGTGTACGGAATGTAGCTGTGCCAGGACTGACGCTCGCCCATCTTCTCGGCGCCACGGTGGTGGTAACCGATATCCGGTACGCAGTCGACAATCTCTTCGCCATCCAACTGCAGAATGATACGGAATGCACCGTGCGCAGACGGGTGGTTCGGGCCGAGGTTAAGGAACATGAAGTCCTCGTTCTCGGTGCCGCGCTTCATGCCCCAGTCTTCAGGTTTGAAGGTCAGCGCTTCCATTTCCAGATCTTCTTTCTGTTTGGTCAACACAAAGGGATCAAACTCGGTGGCGCGCGCCGGGTAGTCTTTACGCAGCGGGTGGCCTTCCCAGGTTTGCGGCATCATGATGCGCGACAGGTGTGGGTGGCCGTCGAAGGTAATACCGAACATTTCCCAGGTTTCACGCTCATACCAGTTGGCATTCGGGAAAATCTTGGTCGCTGTGGGCACGTGCAGGTCTTTTTCAGACAGCGCCACTTTCAGCATGATGTCGCGGTTGCGTTCGATAGAAATCAGATGATAGAAAACAGAAAAATCCGCAGCCGGTAAACCGTCGCGGTGGGTGCGAAGACGCTCGTCCACGCCATGCAGATCGAACAGCATGACGTAAGGCTTCGGCTGTTTTCTCAAAAACGTCATTACTTCCAGTAACTGGTCAGGTTTGACCCATACCACGGGCATTCCGGTACGGGTGGGCTGAACAGTAAAGGCTTCCGGCCCAAAACGGTTGCGCAGTTCGCCAATCACCGGGTCGTCAAGGTGATCTCTGGTTTGCCAGGCCGGCAATGCGTCGTGCGTCGTTGAATCTGTCATAATTTTTTTCACCACACTGAAGGGTTATTTCGCCGCAAGTTCACTTTTCGCTGTGTTAACCAATAGCGCACTAAGATGGACGTTAAATGAACGTCTTAAATCTCGTCAGGCGTCCGAAGGTTGGTCACCGCGATACGCTCGCCGTGTTTACGCTCTCTTTCAGACTGCATGTTGGCGCGGTAAACACCCTGATCGCCGACAACCCAGGACAGAGGACGGCGTTCTTTGCCAATAGATTCCTGCAACAGCATCAGTGCCTGCATGTAAGCTTCCGGACGCGGTGGGCAGCCAGGAATGTACACGTCGACCGGCAGGAACTTGTCCACGCCCTGTACCACGGAATAGATATCATACATGCCGCCGGAGTTGGCGCAGGCACCCATGGAGATCACCCATTTTGGCTCCAGCATCTGTTCGTACAGACGTTGAATAACCGGTGCCATTTTGGTGAAGCAGGTACCGGCTACCACCATCAGGTCAGCCTGACGTGGTGATGCACGCAGAACTTCAGCACCAAAGCGGGCCACGTCGTGAACGGCGGTAAACGACGTCACCATCTCCACGTAGCAGCACGAAAGACCGAAGTTATACGGCCAAATAGAGTTTTTACGCCCCCAGTTCACCATGTCATGCAATGCATGTTCGAGTTTACCCATGTAAACCGTGCGGTGAACCTGTTGATCCAGGGGATCGGCGACGACCTCCTGTTTTTGCAGGGGGTAACGGTCGTTCTCACCGTTCGGGTCTATGCGGGTGAGCGTATAGTCCATCTTAATGCCTCGTTTTTAACCGACTACTGCGGGTGACTGTTGGTGGCGTTTTTGATTGTGCCTGGCTTGCTCTGGCGTCTGGAGCGCACCGGAGTCCAATCCAATGCGCCAATACGCACCAGATAAACCAGCCCAGCCAATAACACCAAAATGAAAATGGCGGCTTCGATAAAGCCTACCCAACCGCTCTCACGTATGGAGACCGACCAGGCGTAAAGATACAAGGCTTCAACATCGAAAATAACGAAGAACATGGCGACCAGGTAGAACTTGGCGGACAGACGCATACGCGCCGTACCAACCGAGTCGATACCAGATTCAAACGGGGTATGTTTGGCGCGCGCACGGGCTCTCCCACCCAGGAAGAACGCACCCATCAGCATTAAACAGCAAAGCCCGATTGCCACGACAAAAAATACGGCGAACGCCCAGTGATGAGCGATAACTTCAGTGGTTGTTGACATACTCTATGCTTACTCATCAAAAGTGGCGTCGATCGCTCTGCTCTTGTTTCTGGCAGTTAGTGCACCACATCGATTTAAGGGAAGGATAAATAAACCACACAAACAAACTGCTATTACAGCAAGTTAGCCAGCGTTTTACTGTGGGCTTTTTACTCCTTTCTATAACCTTTTGTCAACTTTGACAAAAGTATCTACACACTAGTTTACATACTCATCATTTAATTAACATTTGATGCGACCGGCTTAGGCTAAATCGTGTCAGTTAATTGATGTGTAGAAACAGATAGATATAAACCAACATGCTCATTTCAGTTTTACTATACCATTGTCTCAGGAATCTCCTGCTCTTCCACTCACTAGCTAGGGGTATTTTTTTGATCCAGGACACGTTTTCAGCATAAACCCTCAAAAAAAGTGTGGCCCTTTAATAATTTTTGTCAATTCCGCCGGTCAAATCGGCTCGCCACAAATTACCAAAATAACCATATTAATTCCAGGCCTTTACCTTCATAATTATTCGTTCAAAAAATAATCGGAAGCCTGTTTTTTCGTCTGATAACCGTTCTCATTAGCCATCTTAGAGTCAAACAAATAGTGACTTCGCTTTTAAAATTAATCGAAGCACCCATAAACTGACTTTTCATCAAATTCAGGGCAAAAAAAACCTCCGCCGAAGCAGAGGTTTTATTACCCGGTTTGCCTTTGGGCGTTATTCCTCATCGTCAACCAGACAGGTATCATCTTCCAGCGAGGTACTCGGCCCACTGAAGCTGAAGCTGTAGTTGTCGTCGCCGTTCTGCATGGTGCTGAAAATCGCTATCGCCAGCTCATTGCCACACTGGGTATCCTGGCACAGGCTATATTGAGTATCTGGCAGTGCCGGTAGCCCTTCTATTGCGCCGAGCACCCGCAGGTCCGGGCTCATCATTTCAATCGGCCGAACGGTGATGCCCAATCCGGCCTTGCAGGCGGCACGGACAGCGGACAACGTCGAAGCCACATAAGCAATCCGCCATGGGATCCCGGCTTCATCCAGATGCTTGATCGCCATCGAGCGGAACGGACTGGGTTCGTCCATCACCACCAACGGGATCGGTTCACCGGCCTGGAAATGGTAATCCGCCGCGCAATACCACAAGGTTGGCGAAGTACGCAGCACAATGTGTGGGCGATCTGCGGTAGCCATAGTGGTAATCGCCAGATCGACTTCACCGTTTTCCAGCATGTCGATCATGAACGAGCTAGGTTTCACCCGGACATCAATCGCCAGCTTTGGATACACCGAAGTGACGCGGTTAAGCAGGAAAGGCAGGATGGTATCGGCGGTATCATCAGAAGCGCCAATAGTCAGAACACCTTTAATATTGTTGTACATCAGTGAAGTACAGGCTTCATCGTTGAAGCGCAGGATTTTCCTGGCGTAACCGAGAAGCTGAATACCGTGTTCGGTCAGTAATTTATTGCGCCCATGACGGGCAAACAACTCTTTGCCAACCAGTTGCTCTAACCGCTGCATTTGTTGACTGACGGCTGATTGAGTGCGACAAACGGCGACAGCCGCCGCCGCAAAAGTATTCAAATCAGCAACAGCCACAAAGGTTCTTAGCAGATCGAGGTCGAGATTGAGTATCGGACGATTTGCAGTTGTCATAGTGTTTTCTTCACTTTTTAAATTCTAATTTACAAACTACCCTGGTGTGTTTCTAAGACATCGTTTAAAAGGGACGATGCCAGACATGACAGTACCCCACTCATTAGTGGAGGGCAAAAAAATTACTTTTATTTCGTTACCTCTATCGCCTTTTAAAATGTGATCTATCGGGAATGCTTATACAACGCCTGACGTTATAAGTGGTGCAAGTGTTGCATTTTTACCGAACGAAATATTTTACTCATTCAGATAGTGGGATTACCACTCCAATTGTGCTGCACAACCTCCGCAGCCAGACTGGCTTGGGGGTATTTCTATACGTGAACGAGTAAGAGTTTCCTGTTGTAACAGTCGGTACATTTTTTAATGATTTTAATAAATTCAATCGGTAACATTTACCCCGTCAATAACTAAGGAATAAAGACTTAAACGCGGCTTAACAAAGAAACTAAAATAGCGCTAATGTGAATTTTATTATGATTCAGTTTGGATCGCCGATGGACAAGCGGCCATCAGATGACTCTGGCATTATCATTTCTTTACATTTTATAACTGTTAAATCCCCTCTATGGCTTAACAGTTATAGTCTAACCGTAAAGCCCCTTTGATCAGCACTGCGTTGATTATCTGCCCCTTTATACTGCTTCACGCCTCACCATGACAGTTAAAATATCTTAAAAAAGCAAAAACAAAAGAATTAAACACCATAAAAATGTTTTAAGCTTGTTTATCCCCCCTGGAATCAACCTCTGCACCCTTCGTTTGCACCAAAGGCGTGCATAACCCTTCAAAAGCGTCAGCGCCAGGAGTACATTGGGCAGGTTGCGGTGTTCCACGGTAGGAACGCCCCCATCCCAGCAAAAGGCTCAACTTTCTATGTCCCCCATTGAGAAATCCAGCAAACTGGACAACGTCTGCTATGACATTCGCGGCCCGGTGCTCAAAGAAGCTAAACGTCTTGAAGAAGAAGGCCATAAAGTCCTCAAACTGAACATCGGTAACCCTGCCCCGTTTGGTTTTGACGCCCCTGACGAAATCCTGGTCGACGTGATCCGCAATCTGCCCACGGCGCAAGGCTATTCCGACTCAAAAGGGCTCTTCTCGGCACGTAAAGCGATCATGCAGCACTACCAGGCGCGCAACATACGTGACGTGACCGTTGAGGATATCTACATCGGCAATGGAGTTTCCGAGCTGATCGTGCAATCCATGCAGGCGCTGCTCAACAGTGGCGACGAAATGCTGGTGCCGGCGCCGGATTACCCGCTGTGGACCGCAGCGGTTTCACTGTCCGGCGGCAAAGCCGTGCACTACCTGTGTGATGAAGAGGCCGGCTGGTTCCCGGACCTGGATGATATCATCAGCAAGATCACCCCACGCACCCGTGGCATTGTGATCATCAACCCGAATAACCCGACCGGCGCGGTCTATAGCAAAGAGCTGCTGGAGCAGATTGTTGAGATCGCCCGTCAGCACAACCTGATCATCTTCTCCGATGAGATCTATGACAAGATCCTGTATGATGAAGCCGAACACCATTCGATCGCTGCGCTGGCGCCGGACCTGCTGACCGTCACCTTCAACGGGCTGTCCAAAACTTACCGCGTGGCCGGTTTCCGCCAGGGGTGGATGGTACTGAACGGGCCGAAGAAGCACGCCAAGGGCTACATCGAAGGGCTGGAAATGCTGGCGTCGATGCGCCTGTGCGCCAACGTGCCGATGCAGCACGCGATCCAAACGGCGTTGGGCGGTTACCAGAGTATCAACGAATTTATTCAACCTGGCGGCCGTCTGTATGAACAGCGCAACCGCACCTGGGAGTTGTTGAATCAGATCCCGGGCGTTTCCTGCGTGAAGCCTCAGGGCGCGCTGTATATGTTCCCGCGCATCGATGCCAAACGCTTTAATATTCACGATGACCAGAAATTGGTGCTGGATCTGCTGCTGCAAGAAAAAGTGCTGCTGGTGCAGGGCAGCGCTTTCAACTGGCCGTACCCGGACCACGTGCGCATCGTGACGCTGCCGCGGGTGGATGAACTGGAAATGGCTGTAGGCAAGCTGGGCCGTTTCCTGGAAGGTTACCGCCAGTAAAAATTAACGACACTCTCGTAATAGCCGAAATGCTTCGCGTTGCATCAAGGCGGCAACTGAGCACATCTCCGGGAGCATAGATAGCTATGTGACCGGAGTGGGCGAAGGCAGCCAACAAAGAGGCAGCGTGAAGCATGAAGGATATTTGCATAACCCTCCGTCACTGCTCACAATGGAGTCCTCACTTGCCGTTGTAAAAGAGAGCACCATGAGCCAGAGCCACTTTTTTGCCCATCTGTCACGCTTGAAACTGATTAACCGCTGGCCGCTGATGCGCAATGTCCGCACCGAGAACGTTTCCGAGCACAGCCTGCAGGTGGCATTTGTTGCCCATGCGCTGGCGGTGATCAAAAACCGCAAGTTCAATGGCAACCTGAGCGCCGATCGCGTCGCCCTGCTGGCGATGTACCATGATGCCAGCGAAGTGATTACCGGCGACATGCCGACGCCCATCAAATACTACAATCCGCAGATCGCCCACGAGTACAAAAAGATCGAAAAGATCGCCCAGCAGAAGCTGCTGGATATGATCCCGCAAGAATTGCGCAACGATTTCCGTTCGATCCTCGATGAGCACTATTATACCGAAGACGAAAAATTGGTGGTGAAACAGGCCGATGCGCTGTGCGCCTACCTGAAATGTCTGGAGGAGCTGTCCGCCGGCAATAACGAATTCAAGCTGGCGAAAGCGCGGCTGGAAAAGACCCTGCAGCAGCGCAGCAGCCCTGAGATGGATTATTTCATGAAGGTGTTTATTCCTAGTTTCAGCCTGTCGCTGGATGAAATCAGCCTGGACTCTTCCCTATAATTTTCATGGCGCAGCACGCTGCGCCTTCAATCAAAACGCATATAGCCAGGGCACAATAATCACGCTGACCAACATCACCAACAGCGTGAACGGCACGCCGATACGCACGAAATCCCCGAACTTATAATTCCCCGGCCCCAAGACCAGCGTGTTCACAGGCGAAGAAACTGGCGTCATAAACGCCGCCGAAGCGGCGATGGCAATAATCATAGTGAAGGGATACGGTGAAACGCCCATTTCACGCGCAGCGGCAATGGCGATTGGTGCCATCAGTACGGCAGTGGCGGTATTGGAGATAAACAGGCCGATAGTGGCGCACAGCGCAAACAGGCACACCAGCATCACCCGCGGTCCGGCATCACCAGCGACGTCCATTAACCCACGCACGATCAAATCTACCCCACCGGTTTTTTGCAACGCCTGGGCAAACGGCATCATGCCGACAATCAAAATAATGCTCGGCCAGTGAATCGATTTGTAGGCGCTTTCCATGTCAATGCAGCGGAACTTGCCCATCAGCAGACAGGCAATCAGCGCAGCGATCGGGTTGGGGATTTCATCGGTCAGCATCATCGCCACCATCAGCGCCAGGCAGAACAAGGCGTGTGGCGCCTGGGTGATGGCCGGTGCCACTTCGTCAACTTCGGCCGGCAAATTGAGTACGATAAAATCATGGGTTTTGGCCTGCAACTGGCGGATCGCCTTCCAGTCACCGATCACCAACAGAATATCGCCCAACGCCAGGGGCTCATCCACCAACTTGCCTGCCAGGGTTTCGCCATTGCGGCGAATACCGACCACGTTCAAATCATAACGGCTACGGAAAGTGGAACCGCGCAGGCTTTTGCCCAACAACGTTGAATCGGGGATCAGCGAGACTTCCGCCATGCCGACGTTGCGCGACTGCTCAGAGAAATAATCGCCCCGCAGAACCATCGGCTCCAACTGCTGCTCGCTGCAGAACTCGCGCAAATCGACCTGGCTATCCGACATATCGAGCAGCAGCACATCCCCTTCTCGCAGTTCGGTGCTGCCGGACGCGCTGACCATCACCCGCCGGAAGCGCTTCCAGCGTTCAATCCCCACCACGTTGGCACCGTAACGGGCACGCAGATGCAACTCATCCAGCGAATGCCCTATCAGCGGCGAGCCGCTGCGCAGTGCCAGTCTACGGGCACGGCCGGTCAGCTTATAGTCGCGGATCAGATCGCGGAAGGTACGGCGCTGCCAGGTTTCACGCGTTTTATCACCGTCGTCATTGCCCAGCCAGCGCCGGGCCACCAGCATATAACCCACGCCCAGCACCAGCACCGCCAGGCCAACCGGCGTCACGGCAAAGAAGCCAAAGCCGCCAATACCCTCGCGCACCAGTTCACTGTTCACCACCATGTTCGGCGGCGTCGCCACCAGCGTCATCATGCCGCTAATTAAACCGGCAAAACTCAACGGCATCATCAACCTGCCGGGGGGGATTTTCATCCGCGCCGCCACGCTGATCACCACCGGAATAAAGATCGCCACCACGCCGGTCGAGCTCATAAAAGCCCCCAGGCCGGCCACGGTGACCATCAGCAACATCAGCATTCTGGTTTCGCTGCTGCCGGCCACCTTCACCAACCAGTCGCCCACCTGGTAAGCCACGCCGGTACGCACCAGCCCTTCACCAATCACGAACAGCGCGGCGATCAGGATCACGTTGGGATCGCTGAAGCCCACCGTGGCCTCCGACAGGGTCAGCGTGCCGCTCAGCACAAAGGCAATGATCACCAGCAGCGCCACTACGTCCATACGCAGTTTGTTGGTGGTGAACAACACGATGGCAATCAACAGTAAACTCAGCACCCACAGTAATTCGCTGTTCAAAACGGTCTCATCCGACAGAAATATCCAAGGGCTTAAAAATTAGCATAAAAAAACCCCGCCGATGCGGGGTCTAATCAATTAGGGTGAAGATAGGGCCGTTATGCCACCAGGCTAATCGTCGCACCCTGCTCGGTTTTACTTACCGCAATCTGTTCAAGCGACGACAGTAACAGATCGACTTGATCCAGCTTGGGGGCATCGGCCGGTGCGTTGACCGCAATCACCTGACAGCCCGCAGCCAGGCCGGAAAGAATACCTGCGGCGGCGTCCTCCACCACCACACAATCATGTGGTGCCAACCCCAGGCGCTCGGCACCCAGCAAATAGGCATCCGGCTGTGGTTTGCCACGCTTCACCTGCTCGGCGGTAATGAACACCTCCGGCTGCGGCAAACCACCGGCGTTACGGCGGGCGCTGGCAACCGGGATCGACCCTGAGGTAACGATCGCCCATGGGATATCGAGGCGATTGAGGCAATCGAGCAAGGCAGCAGCCCCCGGTAATGCCGTGACGCCGTCGGTGTCCTGCGCTTCCACCTGCTCCAGCAGCAGAAATTCCTGCTGAATGGCCGCCTCACTTTCATCCGGCATAAAATGACGCAACGAGGTAATGGCCTGTTTACCGTGAATAAAATCCAGTACGTCCTGCGGATTAATGCCGCGGCGTTTGGCCCAGTTAATCCAGGCGCGCTCTACCGCCGGCAGCGAATCAACCAACGTCCCATCAAGATCGAACAGAAAACCCTTACACTCCACAGGAAACCTCTTTTAATCAGGCATTGATAATTTGCGCTATCTCTACGGCGCTCAGATGATACTGGCGTGGGCATGACAGCCAGATAGCCAGCATCCGCTGGTACTTTTCCCACATTTTTGTTTGGGCATTAAAGCCGTGGCTGCCGGAATCGAAATGAGTATAGCGTCCTTCCGTGGTCACCAGGAAACGCACATAGCTCAGATGACGCGCTTCAGTCGCGGCATCAAAACCGAGAAACGCCAGGCGGCGTGCCTCAATGCCCTGTTTTTCTTTCAGGTTATCCCAGGAAACTTGCAACGCATGGTGCATTTCCATCACGTTGATAATGGTGCGGCACACGTCTTCGCTCATTTCGCCAAAGTCGCGATCCAGCTCGCGCATTTGCAGACCAAAACCACGTTCGATAATAGTTTGCAGACGGCGATAACGCTCGGCGTTGTCCGGATCTAGCAGGGTCATCATCTTGTATTGGTTCGACAGGATCAGCCGTTGGGCATGGGTCATTTCCATCATAATTTCCTCGATAAATTGCTTATGGCGGAAGCATCGCACAGCGCAATATCGCAGGAAATCACAACTCGCCGGTTCTTTGATTTAGACCGGGGTTATTGGCCGGAACAGGTAACAAGGCCGCAATCAATGCGGCCATTTTTGAGGTTACAGGTCATCCAGGAAGGTTTTATCCAACTGCTTGAAGGCACGTTTCAGCAGATCCGCCAACGCCTGATAGGTCGGCGTGCCTTCTACCGGCGCGACCGCCTGCCCGGCTTCCGTCAGCTTGTTACGTACTTCGTGGAACCATTGCAGCAGCGTTGGCGGCAACGGGGTGACCGAGCGGCGGCCCAACCACCACAACCCCTGCATCGGCATGCTGCAGGCGAACAGTGCGGTGGCGATCGCCGGGCCTAACTGGCCGCCCATGGCTATCTGCCAGGTCAGGGTAAACACCGCCAACGGCGGCATAAAGCGGACGGCAAAACGGGTGGCACTCGCAACGCGATTCTCCGGAAAGACCGGAGCCAGACGTTTGTCTGACGGCCAGGTTTTCATATAATGCTGCCCACGCTGGAAGACCTGAAACCAGCTTACGGAACCGGACGGTTTGCTCGTCATCGCGTACCTCAACGTCACAAAGAAAATAAGGACACAGCCAACACAATACTAAAAAAGTTGAAGCTTTAAATTTATTTTGTGTTTGCCTCAGGCTATCGGTATCCTAAGCCGGCCTTTTGGCCGGTAGAAGATGACAAGAATTCTGTCAACTTTTAGCCCTATAAAAATCAAGATTATTTAAACCGCAGAGAAATCATCGGTTTTTTCATTGTCATGTGCTTTGTTCAATTCACATGATGTTAATCATAAATGTCAACAGCATTATGCGCTACGCTTGTTGTCTGATTGACGATTAATTCACCACGTGTTTTGGTCTTTCCTTTAACAACACGAACTATTTAAGTAGGTACTTCCATGTCGAGTAAGCTAGTACTGGTCCTGAACTGCGGCAGTTCTTCCCTGAAGTTCGCTATCATCGATGCTGTCAACGGTGAAGAACACCTCTCCGGCCTGGCCGAATGTTTCCACCTGCCTGAGGCTCGCCTCAAATGGAAGATGGACGGCGCCAAACACGAAGCGGCTCTGGGTGCCGGCGCTGCGCACAGCGAAGCACTGAACTACATTGTTAATACTATTCTGGCACAAAAGCCTGAGCTTTCTGCCCAGTTGACCGCTATCGGTCACCGCATTGTGCACGGCGGCGAGAAGTTTACCGCTTCTGCCGTGATCAACGACGAAGTTCTACAGGGTATCAAAGATTCGGTGCCATTTGCACCACTGCATAACCCGGCACACCTGATCGGTATCGCTGAGGCATTGAAATCCTTCCCTAAACTGGCGGATAAAAACGTTGCCGTGTTCGACACCGCATTCCACCAGACCATGCCGGAAGAATCCTACCTGTACGCCCTGCCGTACAGCCTGTACCGCGACCACAGCGTTCGTCGCTATGGCGCACACGGCACCAGCCACTTCTACGTAACTCAGGAAGCAGCCAAGGCCCTGAACAAGCCGGTTGAAGAAGTCAACCTGATCACCTGCCATCTGGGCAACGGCGGTTCCGTTACCGCAGTGCGCAACGGCAAATGCGTTGACACCTCCATGGGTCTGACCCCACTGGAAGGCCTGGTCATGGGCACCCGCAGCGGTGACATCGATCCGGCCATCATCTTCCACCTGCACGACTCCCTGGGCATGAGCGTTGATCAAATCAACAAAATGCTGACCAAAGAGTCTGGCCTGCTGGGCCTGACCGAAGTCACCAGCGACTGCCGTTATGTTGAAGACAACTACGAAAGCAAAGCCGACGCCAAGCGTGCGATGGATGTCTTCTGCCACCGCCTGGCCAAATACATCGGTGCCTACAGCGCACTGATGGACGGCCGTCTGGATGCGGTTGTCTTCACCGGCGGCATCGGTGAAAACGCCGGTATGGTGCGTGAGCTGACCCTGAAAAAGCTGGGCCTGCTGGGCTTCGAGATTGACCACGACCGCAACATGGCCGCTCGCTTCGGTAAATCCGGTGCCATCACCAAAGACGGTAGCCGTCTGGCGCTGGTTATCCCGACCAACGAAGAGTTGGTCATCGCGCAAGACGCATCCCGTCTGACCGCGTAACGCTCTCCGACACCGTCAGCCCAGGCTGACGGTGCTGTTTTAGCCTCATGTTAAATCGTGAAGAGGACTATTCTGTGTCACGTACAATTATGTTGATCCCCACTGGCACCAGCGTCGGTCTGACCAGCGTCAGCCTGGGTGTCATTCGCTCCATGGAGCAAAAAGGCGTTAGCCTGAGCGTATTCAAACCTATCGCACAGCCACGTACTGGCGGCGATTCGCTCGATCAGACCACCACCATCATCCGCAGCAGCAATTCCACCATCACGGCGGCCGAACCGCTGCGCATGAGCTACGTTGAGAGCCTGTTAAGCTCCAACCAGCAAGACGTGCTGATGGAAGAGATCGTGGCTCGCTACCACGAGAACACCAAAGACGCAGAAGTGGTGCTGATCGAAGGCCTGGTGCCGACCCGCAAGCATCAGTTCGCCAACGCGCTGAACTATGAAATCGCCAAAACGCTGAATGCAGAAATCGTCTTCGTGCTGGCGCTGGGCAACGATTCCCCAGCACAGTTGAAAGAGCGTATCGAGCTGGCGCGCAGCAGCTTCGGCGGCAGCAAAAACAAAAACATCACCGGCGTGATCATCAACAAACTGAACGCTCCGGTTGATGAGCAGGGCCGCACCCGTCCTGACCTGTCCGAAATCTTTGATGATTCCACCAAGGCCAGCGTGACCAACATTGACCCGGCGCAACTGTTTGCCAACAGCCCGTTGCCAGTACTGGGCTGCGTGCCGTGGAGCTTCGAGCTGATCGCCACCCGCGCTATCGACATGGCCCGTCACCTGAAGGCCTCTGTGGTCAATGAAGGCGACATCATGACCCGCCGCGTGAAGTCCGTGACCTTCTGTGCGCGCAGCATCCCGCACATGCTGGAACACTTCCGTCCAGGCTCACTGCTGGTAACTTCGGCAGACCGTCCTGACGTGCTGGTTTCTGCCTGTCTGGCAGCGATGAATGGCGTAGAGATCGGTGCCATCCTGCTGACCGGTGGCTACGCCATCGACGAACCTATCAGAAAGCTGTGTGAACGTGCCTTCCAGACCGGCCTGCCGGTATTTATGGTCGACACCAACACCTGGCAGACCTCGCTCAGCCTGCAAAGCTTCAACCTCGAAGTGCCGGCGGATGACCACCAGCGCATCGAAAAAGTGCAGAACTACGTGGCCAGCCACATCAACGCCGAGTGGATCGAGTCTCTGACCGCCACCTCCGAGCGTTCACGCCGTCTGTCTCCTCCAGCGTTCCGCTACGAGCTGACCGAACTGGCACGTAAAGCCGGCAAACGCATCGTGCTACCTGAAGGCGACGAACCACGTACCGTGAAAGCGGCGGCTATCTGTGCCGAACGTGGTATCGCAGAATGCGTGCTGCTGGGTAATCCGGAAGAGATCCAGCGCGTTGCTGCCGCTCAGGGCGTTGAACTGGGCAAAGGCATCGAGATTGTTGATCCGGTCGCCGTCCGCGAACAGTATGTGCCGCGTCTGGTTGAGCTGCGCAAGAGCAAAGGCATGACCGAAGTGGTTGCGCGCGAGCAACTGGAAGACAACGTAGTTCTCGGCACCCTGATGCTGGAGAAAGGCGAAGTTGACGGACTGGTTTCTGGCGCGGTTCACACCACCGCCAACACCATTCGTCCACCGCTGCAGCTGATCAAAACCGCACCGGGCAGCTCGCTGGTCTCCTCCGTGTTCTTCATGCTGCTGCCTGACCAGGTTCTGGTGTACGGCGACTGTGCAATCAACCCTGATCCAACCGCCGAGCAGTTGTCCGAGATCGCCATTCAGTCAGCCGACTCTGCCGCCGCCTTCGGTATCGAACCACGCGTAGCGATGATCTCCTACTCCACTGGTAACTCAGGTGCGGGCAGCGACGTTGAGAAAGTGCGTGAAGCAACCCGTCTGGCGCAGGAAAAACGTCCTGACCTGATCATCGACGGTCCGTTGCAGTATGACGCAGCGATCATGGCTGACGTAGCCAAATCCAAGGCACCTAACTCGCCGGTTGCTGGTCAGGCTACCGTGTTCATCTTCCCGGATCTGAACACCGGTAACACCACCTACAAAGCGGTACAGCGTTCTGCTGACCTGGTGTCCATCGGGCCAATGCTGCAAGGCATGCGCAAGCCGGTGAACGACCTGTCGCGTGGCGCACTGGTAGACGATATCGTTTACACCGTGGCGCTGACCGCCATTCAGTCTTCCCAGGCTGATGCAGCAGCAGCGAAAGCCTGATAACCTACGGGTCAATCAGATAAAAAAAGCCGGTCATTTGACCGGCTTTTTATTTTTGAAAACACATCAGGCATTTTCATCGCTATCGCGTAGCGGTTTGCCATAAGCCTGCTCGTTGTTGCGCGTCAGCCACAGCGACAGCGCTTTTAGCGAATCCGGCGTGAATTCGTCGCAGCGTGCGGTGATCTCTTCCGGCGTCAGCCAGCTCACCTCAACCACTTCTTCTTCCTGCAACGCAAACGGGCCGTGTGATACGCAGCTGAACAATGCACCCCACACCCGGCATTGATCTTCTTCGAAGTAGAACAGGCCATGTTCGGCGAAAGGCACGCCGGCAATGCCCAGCTCCTCTTCCGCTTCGCGACGGGCGGAATCCAGCACGTTCTCCCCGCTCTGCACCACCCCACCCGCAGTGGCGTCAAGCCAGCCCGGATAAAAGTCTTTAATGTCGGTGCGACGCTGCACCAGAATTTTTCCCATTCCATCATGTACCACAATATAGGTAGCACGATGACGCAGCCGTTGGGCACGCATCTGTTGGCGACTGGATTGAGCAATCACTTCGTTTTGCTCGTTGACGATATCAACCCACTCGGTAACTGCAGCCTGATCCTGTTCCGCCATCCTCAAAACCTTCTATTTTGGCGCGATGCATCCCGCGCACTGGTTAATCAATGAGTGTTTTTCAAAGATTTTTATTGTGTGTATAAATTAGTGCGTTAACGCCACCTCTGCAACAGCCTTGCCGCCGTGCAAAGTGACCACACTTAAAACGTCGTCCTCCAGTATGCCATAGCTGGCAGGAAAGCCCCCTTTCGGAATGCTGACCGAGCCTGGATTAAAGCAGTAAATATCCCCCTGCCGTTCCGCCTGCGGCAAATGGCTGTGTCCATAGACCAGCACATCTCCGGCAGATAACGGCGGCAGTGCCGAGGGATGATAAAGGTGACCGTGGGTTAAAAACAATCGTCTTTTTTGTAATAGCACCTGCTGCCAGGACGCGGTGATAGGAAAGGACAGTAGCATCTGATCGACTTCACTGTCGCAGTTGCCGCGAACGGCGATGATCTTGTCGCTATAGCGATTCAATCGCTCGGCAACCTGCGCCGGCTGATAGCCCACCGGCAGTGTATTGCGCGGCCCGTGATTCAGTAAATCACCCAGCAGAATCAGCCAGTCGGCACCGCTTTGTTCAAAACACGCCAACAGGCTTTCGGTGGCGGGAAGCGAACCATGTATATCCGAGGCAAATATCAGCTTCATAACCTTGTCCTGATAAGCAAACAGGCCCTATTTTAGCGCGCCATCGCTGCGCGACAACCCACAGATGTGCCTGCAGAAAATTGTAATGCATCTTATGGCGATAGCATCGGACGAATCTCACATAGCCTGCTATTCTTAGCTGCTATTGTTGGTACCCTTTAGAAAGATCTCTGATATACCTTTGTGCGCGGCGAAGACCGCAACAACGTGTAATGACTTACAGCTCACCTTACCGCAGGAGGCAACATGATTGACCTGTATTACGCGCCTACTCCCAATGGTCACAAAATTACCTTGTTTCTGGAGGAGGTTGGCTTACCCTACCGTATCCACCGCGTAAATATCAGCGCCGGCGATCAGTTCAAGCCGGATTTTCTGAGCATTTCACCCAACAACAAAATTCCGGCCATCGTCGACCAGCAGCCGGTGGATGGCGGTGCGCCAATCAGCCTGTTCGAGTCCGGCGAAATTCTGCTGTACCTGGCGGAGAAAACCGGCAAGCTGCTGAGCAAAGGGCTACGCGAGCGAGCGACCACGTTACAGTGGCTGTTCTGGCAGGTGGCGGGTTTTGGGCCGATGCTGGGGCAAAACCACCACTTCAACCACTACGCGCCGCAGCCGGTGCCCTACGCCATCGAGCGTTATCACCTGGAAACCAAGCGTTTGTATGCAGTGCTGGAAGCCGAGCTGCAAAAACACCCTTATCTGGGCGGTGACAACTACAGCATTGCCGATATCGCCACTTATCCCTGGGTCGTGTCACACCCGCGTCAACGCATCGATCTGGCGGACTATCCAGCGGTACGCAACTGGTTCGAACGCATCAGCAACCGCCCGGCAACCGAGCGCGCCTACAAGCTGGCTGAGCAGGGTTAATTTTCCGACTCCCCGGCCTCCGGGGAGTTTTCCCCGGCTCGTTATCATTTCCCTACTTTCCGTGTATTCTGAGCACCAATAATCAGACCAGTGGAGATTCTCTGATGTCATTCAGCCAACCCGACGCTATTATTCGTATAAAAAATCTGCGGTTGCGTACATTCATCGGTATCAAGGAAGAAGAAATCAACAACCGTCAGGACATCCTGATTAACGTGGTGATCCACTACCCGGCGGATAAGGCTCGCGACAGTGAAAACATCGACGACGCACTCAACTACCGCACCATCACCAAGGCCATCATTCGTCACGTGGAAGATAACCGCTTCGCCCTGCTGGAAAAATTAACTCAGGATGTGCTCGATATCGTGAAACAACACGCCTGGGTAACCTATGCTGAAGTGGAGATAGATAAACTATTGGCCCTGCGCTACGCCGACTCGGTTTCGATGACCATGAGCTATCGTCGGGCCTGAAAACCACAGTTTCAGGGAGAATCGACCATGCGGATCCTGATCACCGGCGCCACAGGATTGATAGGGAGCAGCCTGACGCAACGGCTGCTGGGCCTTTCTCATCAAATTACGGTGCTGAGCCGCAACGTGCAACGCGCACGTGAGCGCTTTGGCGAGCAGGTCAGCTATTGGTCGACGCTGCAGGACAAGCCCTCGCTGGACGGTTTTGACGCCGTAATCAACCTGGCCGGTGAGCCTATCGCCGACAAGCGCTGGAGCAAAACACAGAAAGAACGCCTGTGCCACAGCCGCTGGGATCTGACCGAACAGCTGGCCAAGCTGATTAACGCCGGCAGCACCCCGCCCGGCGTGCTGATTTCCGGTTCCGCAACCGGCTATTATGGCGATCAGGGCCAAGCGGTAGTCACCGAAGACGAAGTCCCGCATGACGAGTTCACCCATCAGCTATGCCAACGCTGGGAGTCTCTGGCTTTGCAAGCGCAAAGCGAGGCTACCCGCGTCTGTCTGCTTCGTACCGGCGTGGTGCTGGCGGCCAAAGGCGGCGCGTTGACTAAAATGTTACCGCCATTCCGCCTTGGGTTGGGTGGGCCGATAGGTGACGGCCGCCAATATCTGCCGTGGATCCACCTGGAAGACATGGTTGATGGCATCGTCTATTTACTGGATCACCAAACCCTGCAGGGGCCATTTAATATGGTAGCCCCCTATCCGGTTCACAACGAACAGTTTGCCGCTCAACTCGCCAACGTGCTCGACCGACCTGCGTTTTTACGCGTGCCGGCCTTTGCCATGCGTTTATTGATGGGGGAAGCGGCGGTATTGGTGCTGAGTGGACAGCGAGCGGTACCGAAAAGGCTGGAAGAAGCCGGTTTTAGCTTCCGCTTTTTGGAGTTGGAGCAGGCATTAGATGATGTGATTAATCAGCGGGGCACACCCCGCTGAAGAGCCTCTTGGGGCCAGAAAGATCTGGCCCCAACGGCCCGTTATTTTAACGAGCCGGAGAGGAACTGCTGCAGGCGAGGACTTTTCGGATTGCCGAACAGCTCAGCCGGTGGCCCCTGCTCTTCGATCAGCCCTTTGTGCAGGAAGATCACGTGGCTGGAAACATGACGTGCAAACTCCATTTCGTGCGTCACCACCACCATGGTTTTACCTTCTTCCGCCAGCTTCTGCATAATGCGCAGCACTTCGCCCACCAGTTCCGGATCCAGTGCCGACGTCGGTTCATCAAACAGTAATACCTCCGGCTCCATCGCCAACGCCCGTGCGATAGACACGCGCTGTTGCTGGCCGCCGGACAGGTGCACCGGGTATTTACCACGGGCACGCTCGTCAATCCCCACCTTGTCCAGGTAACGCACCGCGCGCTCGCGCGCCTCGGTCTTGCTCAGCCCCAATACCTGCACCGGTGCCTCCATCACGTTCTCCAGCACCGTCATGTGGCTCCACAGGTTAAAATGCTGGAACACCATGGTCAGGCGAGTGCGCAGCAACTGCAGTTGTTTCTTATCAAAAACCTTGAGCTGGCCGTCCTTGTCGCGCACCATGCGGATATCTTCATTGTTCAGGCTGATGGCGCCTTCACTTGGTTTCTCCAGGAAGTTAATGCAGCGTAAAAAGGTACTTTTACCGGAGCCGGAGGACCCGATGATGCTAATCACATCCCCTGCGTTGGCCGCCAGCGAGACGCCCTTCAGCACTTCGTGTTCGCCATAGCGTTTATGCAGTTCGGTGACGGCTAATTTATTCTCAGACATAATAGGTTCCCGTCATTATCAGTGATTAACGTGTGCCATCCAGCGCTTTTCCGCCTTGCGGAACAGGCTGATTAATCCGTAAGAAATGATCAGATACAGCACCGCTGCAATGCCAAAGGCATAGAACGGCTGGTAGGTCTCTGCATTGATATCTCGCGCTATCTTCAGCAGGTCCGGCACGGTAGCGGTAAACGCCAGCGCGGTCGAGTGCAGCATCAGGATCACTTCATTGCTGTAGGCCGGCAGCGCGGTGCGCAGTGCTGAAGGTAAAATGATACAGCGGTACATTTTGAAACGTGAAAAACCGTAAGCATTGGCCGCTTCGATTTCACCGTGCGACACCGAGCGTATCGCCCCGGCGAAGATCTCGGTGGTATAGGCACAAGTGTTCAGCGTTAGCGCCAAAATAGTGCAATTGAGCCCGCTGCGGAAGAAGGCGTTGAGGAAGTCCGTCCCACGCACGATTTCCAGGCTGTACATACCGGAGTAAAACACCAGCAACTGCACATAAAGTGGCGTGCCACGGAATATATAGGTGTAGAGCCAAACCGGGAAACGCACCCAGGTGATGGAGGAAACGCGCGCCACCGCCATCGGGATCGCCAGCCCCCCCCCCATCACCACCGAGGAAATCAGCAACCACAGAGTGACGGCGACCCCGGTAAAACGATAGCCGTCGCTCCACAGCAGCGATTGCCAGTACTGTTGTAAAATTTCGATCATAGCTCGGCCCTCCGGACGCCCAGGGAATAACGCCGTTCAAGCCACAGCAGCACACCATTGGAAACGGTAGTAAAAATCAGATAAACCACACCGGCCACGATCGCAAAGAAGAACGGCTGATAGGTGCCCTTACCGGCCAATTGAGTGGCTTTCACCACGTCATTGAGGCCCAGAATAGACACCAGCGCCGTGGCCTTCAGGATCACCTGCCAGTTGTTGCCAATGCCCGGCAGGGCAAAGCGCATCATCGCTGGGAACAAAATGCGGCGGAAAATCTGTGAACCGGTGAAGCCGTAGGCCGTTGCCGCTTCGATCTGCCCTTTCGACACGGCCATATAGGCACCGCGAAAGGTTTCCGTGAAATAGGCACCATAAATAAACCCGAGGGTGATAATCCCCGCGCTGAGCGGATCAATATCGATTTGCGCGAAACCAAGCAGTTCGGTGAGGTTGTTGAGCGCAATTTGCAAGCCGTAGAAAATCAGCAGCATCAGCACCAGATCGGGCACGCCACGGATCAGCGTGGTATAAGCGCCAAACACGGTAGAAAGCAGACGGTTTTGGGAAAGCTTGCCGCCGGCACCGATCAAACCGATGACCAGCGCCAGCAGTACGGAACTGAGGGCAAGCTCCAGCGTCACCAGAGCCCCCTCTAATATCAATTGGGAATAGCCTTGCAGCATTTACTTCACCCTGTCGTCATTGGATCCCGAACCATCGGGGCCGGTGGGCTAGCCCCGTAGTCACAACATGGAACGGTATGCGGTATTAACCGCCGTAGACGTCAAAGTCGAAGTATTTCTTCGCGTACTTGTCGTAAGTGCCGTCTTTGCGCATTTCAGCAAAGGCTTTATCCAGCGCCGCCTTCAGCTCGGTATCGGTTTTGCGCAAGCCCATGCCGGTCCCCACGCCGAAGAATTTGTCATCCTTCACCGATTCACCGGCAAAAGCATAATCCTTGCCTGGAGGCTGTTTCAGGAAGCCATCGCTGCCTGCCACTTCGTCCTGGAAGGCGGCATCGATACGGCCGGATGCCAGATCGGCGTACACCAGATCCTGGTTCTGATAAGGAACCACGGTGATGCCCTTAGGCTGCCACATGGCGTTGGCATAGGCCTCCTGGGTGGTGCCCTGCAGCACGCCGACGCTCTTGCCTTTCAGCGCATCTACGGTAGGTAGCAGCTTGGAACCTTTCGGCGCGATCAGACGGGCGTTGGCAGCATACAGCTTGTCAGTGAAGGCAATTTCCTGCTGGCGTTTTTCGGTGATCGACAAAGAAGAGATGATGGCGTCAATTTTCTTCGCTTTCAGGGACGGGATCAGCGCGTCAAAATCGCTTTCCACAAAGGTACATTTGGTATTTATGCGTTCGCACAGCTCTTTGGCCAGATCGATATCAAAACCGACCAACTCGCCCTTGGCATTTTTGGATTCAAAGGGTGCATAGGTCGGATCGGTGCCGATCTTCAGCGTTGATGGTACTGCGGCAAATGCGCTGCTTGCCGCGCTTAAAGCCAAGACTAAAGGAAGAACCAAAACCTGCTTTTTCATAATTCACCCTCAAATTGATTTTTTGATGCCACTGCGGGCATTACTTTTCCACCAAATCAATTTGCAGTAATCGTGCCACATTTGTTGCTGTAGGCGGAGGGAACGGCTCCGGCCTTCACAAAACTGTTTCCTGGGACGATAACCGCAAAATTAAATCGGCCAGTGTTGGCCGCGCCACGGGCAATGGATAAATACCAGCGCCTTGAAACAGTGAGCGTGATGAAGTGAGATCATTATGGTGCATGCGCCGCCCTAATTCAGTGCGGTGTTGCACAAATGTGCTAAATTGGGGAGAAATTTGTTAATTGGCACCTTGCCAGCGGGTAAATAAATCTTGCGGTAATTCAATGTCAAACTGATCGACCACCCGGTTTACCGTTTGATCGATGATGTCTTCTACGCTGGCAGGACGATGATAAAACGCCGGTACTGGCGGCATAATCACCGCGCCCATTTCCGCCGCCTGAGTCATCAGACGCAAATGGCCAAGATGTAACGGGGTTTCGCGTACGCACAGCACCAGCCGGCGGCGTTCTTTTAACACCACGTCGGCGGCACGCGTCAGCAGACCGTCGCTGTAGCTATTGGCAATGCCAGATAAGGTTTTGATTGAACAAGGCAAAATCACCATGCCGGCCGTTTTGAACGAGCCGGAAGAAATACTGGCGCCAATATCGCGCGAGTCATGCACCACATCAGCCAGCGCCTGCACTTCACGCAGGCTGAGATCGGTTTCCAGCGACAGCGTCTGCCGCGCCGCATTACTCATCACCAAATGGGTTTCCACCTCTGCGACGTCACGCAATACCTGCAACAGGCGCACGCCATAGATTGCGCCACTGGCGCCGGAAATACCGATGATGAGTCGTTTCATAAACTGGCCCCTGCCGAGGAAAAAATAGGATCAGGCAGACTTTGCCGCAATGGGGCTACATAAGCAAGTCAGGGAGGGATAATGCACCGCAGCAAACGCCGCGGTGCACTGTTTTGGTCAAGGGGGAAACTTAACCTTCGTTGTGCATTTCCAGATTTTCCGCTTCGGTCTGACCACGTATTTCTTTGGCGTCGTCATTGCGCAGCGATTCCAGATACTCGAGGTAGCTCTGGTCGACGTCTTTGGTGACGTAGATACCGTTGAATACCGAGCATTCGAACTGGGTAATGTCCGGGTTCTCTTCGCGTACCGCTTCAATCAGATCGTCCAGGTCCTGGAAGATCAGGCCGTCGGCACCGATGATCTGGCGAATTTCATCCACTTCACGGCCGTGGGCAATCAGTTCGTTGGCACTCGGCATGTCGATGCCGTAAACGTTAGGGAAGCGGATTTCCGGCGCTGCGGAAGCCAGATAAACTCGTTTCGCCCCGGCGTCACGCGCCATCTCCACGATCTGTTCCGAAGTGGTGCCGCGTACGATGGAATCATCCACCAACAGCACATTCTTGTCGCGGAATTCGGCACGGTTGGCGTTCAGCTTACGGCGCACCGACTTACGGCGCGCCTGCTGGCCCGGCATAATAAAGGTACGGCCGACATAGCGGTTTTTCACAAAACCCTGACGATATGGCTTATCCAGGATACGCGCGATTTCCAAGGCGATATCACAGGACGTTTCCGGGATTGGGATCACCACGTCGATGTCCAAATCTTCCCATTCGCGGGCAATCTTCTCACCCAACTTCTGCCCCATACGCACGCGTGCGCTGTAGACCGAAATCTTGTCCATAAAGGAGTCCGGACGAGCGAAATAGACGTATTCGAACAGACACGGGTTGGTTTTCGGGTTCTCTGCACACTGGCGAGTGAACAGTTGACCCTTCTCAGTGATATACACCGCTTCGCCCGGTGCCACATCACGCAAGAACTCGAAGCCCAGCGTATCGAGTGCGACACTCTCGGAAGCCACCATATATTCATTGCGGCCATCTTCAAGCTGACGCTTGCCGATCACCAGCGGGCGGATACCGTTAGGGTCACGGAATGCCAGCAGACCATGGCCGATGATCATCGCCACGCAGGCGTAAGCACCACGTAGTTGCTGATGCATGGCGGCAACGGCGGTGAAAATGTTGTCGGATTCCAGCGGATAATGTTGGAAACGGTCCAGCTCACTGGCCAGTACGTTCAGCAGGATCTCGGAATCGGAGGTGGTGTTGATATGGCGGCGGCCGCTTTCAAACAGCTTTTGGCGCAGCTCATGGGCGTTGGTCAGGTTGCCGTTGTGGGCCAGCGTCAGGCCGAACGGCGAGTTTACATAGAAGGGTTGAGCCTCTGAGGCACTGGAGCTGCCAGCCGTTGGGTAGCGCACATGGCCAATACCCATGTTGCCCTGCAAGCGCTGCATATGGCGTGCCTCAAACACATCCTTCACCAGACCGTTTGCCTTACGCAGACGGAACCCATTGTGGGCATCTATGGTGACGATGCCTGCGGCATCCTGGCCACGGTGCTGAAGCACCATCAACGCATCATAAATCGACTGGTTTACCGGCATAAAACCGGCGATACCGACAATACCGCACATGTTGTCTTTTCCTCATCAGCGCTACCGCCCCGGTAAATGGGTCGGCAAGAAACTCGACGTGCTCTGCAGGTAGTCAAAGAACCACCTGATGATGTAACTGAACTGGGGGATCAGCTGCGACTGTTTCCAGTCGGTACTTTGTGAGAAACCGGTAAAGGTATCCAGGAAAAACAGTATCGCCGAAACGATCAACACGCCGCGCAGTGCGCCAAAACAGACGCCCAGCACCCGGTCAGTGCCCGATAACCCGGTTTTCTCTACCAGTGAGCTAATCACATAGTTAACAATAGCGCCTACGATCAGGGTCGCGATAAACAAGATGGCAATCGCGATGCCGTTTCGCACCAGTTCATCTTCAAAACGAGTGAAGTAGACTGCAAGGTAAGAGTAGAAATGGCTGGCAACAAAAAACGCACATCCCCATGTCACAAGTGACAATGCTTCGCGAACAAACCCTCGGATCAGGCTCACCAGAGCCGAAAACCCAATCACCGCTATAATGACGTAATCAATCCAGACCATGAACTATTCCAATGATGAATCGCCCCTGCCTACCCTTCATCCTTCAAGCCGCATCGGCGTTGGCTGCCTTTACTCACACCCGTCACTTGGTGAACCAAGCTCCTGGCGATTCGTTCAGTTGCCGCCTTGATGCAACTTGAATTCTCTTGGGTATATCCAATTCGCGGCGAATTCTAACAGAAAACGTAAACGTTTGCGTAGGGGTTTTCCTGCCCCGCTACAAATAAAAAACGGCGATAACAAAATTCCCAATCGCCGCGCCTACATAGGCCATTTCAACTACGAAAGGCACATTATTTTTAATGATTATATCGGCATGTACCGATTATGAGGCACAGCATACTGCGCCCTATAATCTTAACGTACGCCGTACGGCTTCACCTGACCGCTCAAACCACTGATCGAATTCAACGCGGACAGCGAAGACTGCAGCTTCTGTTTTGAGGCATCCGGGCCGACGTAGATCCGGGTGATCTGGCCCTGTACCGGCGTTGATGGCACGGTAAAGGCACGGTAGCCGGACAGCCTGAGCGATGCCACCACCTCGTTCACCTTGGCGGCGTTTTTCAGCGCACCAAGCTGCACCACATAAGCCTGCCCTGCCGGCGCTTTCTCTTCCGCCGGTTTCTGCACGGGTGCAGGCTCAGGCTTGGGTACTGGCGTTGGCTCAGGCCTCACCACCGGTTTCGGTTGCGGTACCTGTTTTGGCTTCGCTTCCACCGGTTTGGTTTCTACCGGTTTAGGCTTCACCTGCGGCTGCGGCGTCGGTTGTGGACGGGTTTCGACCGGCGGCGTAACCAATGTCGGCTGCTGCGTCGGTTGGCGAGCTGCCTGCTGCGTTGCTGCCTCATTGGCCGCCTGCTGCTCAACCAGTGCCCCCGCCCCTTCCGGCGGCTGCGCCGGTAGCGGTTGGCTTACCGGTGGCACCACGTCGTTTTCTTCCACATCACCGGCCTTCGGCACCAATGGGATGGCGGCGAACTCGTCCTCATAATGTTTCTTTTTACCGTCCAGCAGTCCTGGCAGGATAATCACCCCCAGCGCGACCAAAATCACGGTACCGACCAATCGGTTTTGAAATTTACTTGCCACTCACACTCCCCGCTCGTCTAACGCCGCCATAACCTGTGCAACGGTGTGGAACGATCCACAGACGATCACAATATCCTGAATATCTGCGTCCTGCATAGCCTGACGCCAGGCAGTTTCGACATCGGCAAACTGCCGCGGTTCCGTCAAATATTGCGCCAAAAGTTCGCCGCTGGCCCCGCGCGGCCCGTCCAGCGGCGCGCAATACCACTCATCGACCTGCTCACTCAGACAGGCCAGGGTGCCGGCGATGTCTTTATCCGACAACATTCCCACCACCGCACGCACCTTGCCGCCATTGCACGGTAAGGTCGCCAGACGCCCGGCCAGGTAACCTGCCGCGTGGGGATTATGCGCCACGTCGAGGATTAACATCGGATCGCGTCGCACAATCTGGAAACGTCCAGGCAATGTCGCCTGCTGCAAGCCGGTGAAGATGGCCCGCTCATCAATTTCCAACGCAGAAAAATGCAGTGCCGCCAGTGCCGTCGCCGCATTGGCTAACGGCACGTTGGGCATCGGCAAATCGGTCAGTAAGGTGCCGCCGCCTTGCCACTGCCAGCGTTCGCCCTGTTCGCTGAAGGTCCAGGCATCGCCACGGCGATACAGTTGGGCACCCAGGGTTTCCGCTACCTGCCCAATGGTGGCCGGCATATCCGGTTCACCCACCACCGCCGGTCTGCCGCTACGGAAGATCCCGGCCTTTTCACGGCCAATGCTTTCGCGATCGTTGCCCAGCCAGTCGGTATGATCCAACGCGATGCTGGTCACTACCGCCACGCTCGGATCGACGATATTGGTCGCATCCAGGCGGCCGCCGAGCCCGACTTCCAGGATCACCACGTCAAGCTTAGCCTGTTTGAACAGTTGCAGCGCCGACAGGGTGCCGAATTCGAAGTAAGTCAGTGAAGTTTCACCCCGGCCCGCTTCAATGGCGGCGAACGAGCGGCAGTGTTCTGCCTCGCTCAGTTCATCGCCCTGAATGCGTACCCGCTCGGTGTAACGTACCAGATGTGGAGAGCTGTAGACGCCAACGCGCAAACCGGCCGCCATCAGGATGGTTTCCAGGGTGCGACAGGTGGTGCCTTTGCCATTGGTACCGGCTACGGTAAATACCGTCGGTGCAGGAGTGAGTAAATCAAGATGCGCCGCAACACGCTGTACACGTTCCAGGCCGAGTTCGATCGCCTGGCTGTGCAGACGTTCCAGATAGAAAAGCCACGAGCTCAATGGCGACGTGGCTTGGGGAATTTGGTGGTTTTGCATGAGTCCCGTCACTGAACTTGGGTTCATTAATCCATCAGGGCACCACCCTCACCGCGGTAAAGGCGATGCTCTCCGTTTTCAGCCGTCATTTAGCCACAAAATGGCGGCTGAACCCCGCGCCGATGGATACCGGCGCGGGGAACTTATTGCTCTCAGGCGTCGGTCTGATTTTCCTGCTCGGACACCGGCGCGGCTTCATCGAAATGCGGCTGCGGCTGGTTGGTCAGCTTGGAAAGGATACTCGCCAGGGTCTGACGCATTTCCGGACGGCGTACGATCATGTCGATTGCGCCTTTTTCAATCAGGAACTCACTGCGCTGGAAGCCCGGCGGCAGCTTTTCACGCACCGTCTGCTCGATAACGCGTGGGCCAGCAAAGCCGATCAGCGCTTTCGGCTCGGCGATATTGATATCACCCAGCATCGCCAGACTGGCGGAAACGCCACCCATGGTCGGGTCGGTCAGTACCGAAATGTACGGCAGACCACGCTCCTGCAGTTTCGCCAGTGCGGCACTGGTTTTCGCCATCTGCATCAGCGACATCAGCGCTTCCTGCATACGGGCACCGCCACTGGCTGAGAAACACACCAGCGGACAGTTGTCTTCCAGCGCCTGCTCAACCGCACGCACAAAGCGCGCACCGACCACGGACGACATGGAACCGCCGATAAAGGCAAATTCGAACGAAGCGGCGACAATCGGCATGCCGTACAGCGTGCCTTTCATCACTACCAGCGCGTCTTTTTCACCGGTCGCTTTCTGTGCGGCAACCAGGCGGTCTTTATACTTTTTGGAATCCTTGAACTTCAGAACGTCTTTCGGTTCCAGTTCGCTGCCCAGCTCCACTTCACTGCCTTCATCCAGTAGGGTATGCAGACGCATACGCGCAGTCATGCGCATGTGGTGGTCGCATTTCGGGCACACTTCCAGATTACGCTCCAGCTCGGCGCGGTAGAGAACCTGACCGCAGCTATCGCATTTAGTCCACACCCCTTCAGGAATACTCGCCTTACGGGTTTGGGTGATATTGCTCTTGTTAAGAATTCGTTCAATCCAGCTCATCGATGACCTTTCTGTTTGAACCTGGCAGACGCCAGTCCGCTGTTCATGCTTTAACAATCCCCCCGAGAACACCAATGAAAAAATGCCTGGACAAAACGCGGCATGCGCGCGAGCAAGGCACAGGTTTCAAGGTTGTTAACAGGAACAGACCATAAATGTCGCTCATTAAACCATATCGGCCCGACTCTGTGGACAAAAAACTGGTCGAACCGACAGGTTAAGCGATGTTTTTACTGTTTTTGCTGGCGGGCAGCCGCACGCTTATGGCGCCAAATTTCAATGACACCCGGCAGAATTGAAACAATGATGATACCCACGATCAACAGTTTCAGGTTTTCCTGCACGACCGGCAGATCGCCGAAGAGGTAGCCAGCATAAGTGAAGAGCAGCACCCAAACCAGTGCACCAATCACGTTGTAGGCGGCAAAATGGCGATAGGACATATGCCCCATACCTGCAACGAACGGCGCAAAAGTACGCACGATTGGCACAAATCGCGCCAGAATAATCGTTTTCCCGCCGTGTTTTTCATAAAACTGGTGGGTCTTATCCAGGTAGCTGCGGCGGAAAATTTTCGAATTCGGGTTACTGAACAACTTTTCCCCGAACAGCCGGCCAATGGTGTAGTTCACCGCATCGCCGAGTATTGCCGCGCCTATCATCAACGCGACCATGGCATGTACATTCAGATCGTTGGTCGGCAATGCCGCCAGAGCACCGGCCACAAACAACAGAGAATCGCCCGGCAGGAAAGGTGTCACCACCAGCCCGGTTTCGCAAAACAGGATCAGGAACAAAATGGCGTACACCCACATACCGTATTGCGCCACCAGTTCTGCCAGATGCACGTCAATATGCAGAATAAAATCAATTACAAACTTGATGATGTCCATAGGTTCTCTCTTTTACCGGGTGTCTCACCCACCCGGTAGGTACACAAGGGAACAACGCGTCAGGCGCGCCGGCGTTTAATCGTCGGGTAAAAACAGTGGCCCCATTGCCGGCCGGGGTAGGGCAAAGTGCTCAGGGTAATCGACGCTAACCAGGTATAACCCGTCGGCCCGCGCCGTCGCCGCAGCCAGATTACGATCCTTCAGTGCCAGTAACTCGGCCATCCAGTTCTCATCCTGATTGCCGCAGCCAATTTCCATCAGGCTACCGACAATATTGCGAACCATATGATGTACAAAGGCATTCGCCTTGATATCTACCACAATATACTCACCGTAGCGCGTAACTTTAACGTGTTTTACGTTACGCCACGGCGTACGCGACTGGCATTGCACGGCGCGGAACGAAGTAAAGTCGTTCTCGCCCAGCAGCGCCTGCGCCGCCCTTTCCATCCGTTCGGCATCCAGCGGGTGATAAAAATGGGTCATCCCCTGCTGTAATACCGCCGGGCGGTAGCGATGGTTATAAATAATGTAGCGGTAACGACGCGCAGTCGCGCTGAAACGCGCATGAAAATCTTCATGCACGCCAGTCACCCAACGCACGGCGATATCCGGCGGCAGGTGGGTGTTAACGCCCATCGTCCAGGCCGCGTCCTTGCGTTGCGCGGTAGTTTCGAAATGCACAACCTGACCGGTAGCATGCACCCCGGCGTCGGTACGTCCGGCGCACAACACGCTGATCGGTGCATCCGCTACCTTACTCAACGCCTTTTCCAGACAGGCCTGCACGCTGGCAACCTCCTGCTGACGCTGCCAGCCGTAATACTGGCTGCCGTCATATTCAATCCCCAGCGCGATTTTCAACGTCGGCTGGGTGGGTAAGGCAACTTCAGACATCAGTACATCTGCTCCTGCACCAGACGTTCTGCAGTTTCGATCGCCATCAGCGCGCCACCGAAACGCACATTGTCGGCCACCGACCAGAACTGCAGGATTTCCGGAATGCCATAGTCATTACGCAAACAGCCGACGCTCAACGCATCGCTGCCAGACGCTTCCGTCACCTGGGTCGGGTAGTCGTCTTCTTCACTCAGTTGGATATCATCCACCTGTTCCAGCTCGCTGCGCGCTTCTTCCGCAGACATCGGGCGCAACGCTTCCAGGTGAACTACCTGCGCATGGCCGTAGAACACCGGCGACTGGACACAGCTCACGGAAATCGGCAGCCCTTCGTCCTGCAGCACTTTACGTACCTGATCGACAATCAAACGCTCTTCACGCACGCTGCCCTGTTCGTCGACCAGCAACGGCAACAGGTTGAACGCCAACTGCTTGGCGAAAACGCCCGCTTCAGCCGGAATGCCGTTCAGCAGGCGCGCACTTTGGCCAGCCAAATCGTCAACCGCCACTTTGCCGCGTGCCGATACCGACATCAGGGTGGTGACGTGCAGACGGGAAAGCCCGGCCTGTTCGGTCAGCGGTTTGATTGCGGTCAGCAGTTGGCTGACCATGCTATCGGCCACGGCAACGATATTGCGGTTACGGTAATCCGCCAGCACCTGCGGGTTCACCCCAGGGACCACCAACGGCACGTCCGGCTCCAGCGCAAACAGGCCGCTGGTGTCAATCACCAGGCAGCCCATGTTGCCGGCTTCTTCCGCGTAACGAGCCGAGGCTTCGGTACCGGCGACGAAGAAAGCCAACTGCGCCTGTGACCAGTCAAATTCTTCCGCGTTTTGCACCAGTACCGATTTGCCGTTGAAGCGCACCGTGGCACCGGCGCTGCGTTCACTTGCCAATGGATAGAGTTCGCCCACCGGGAACTGGCGTTCCTGTAATAATTCCAGCAACGCTTCACCTACCGCGCCAGTGGCACCAAGCAGAGCGATATTCCAGCCGTCAGACATTGGGTTTCTCCAGAGTATTTATTCAAATGCAGATGGGCGGCTACTGCACCGCCCTGATAACAAAATTAGTCGTTGTGGCTTAAGAAAGCCTTATGCCGTCAGGAAACCCAGCTTGTGCAGCAGCTCCGCACTGGCGCTGTCATCGCACTGGACGCGTAATGAAGACCATTCGCGGCGTTCCTGGTAATACTTGCGCAGACGATCAAACTCGCCCGGTTGCCCGGCCACTTTGCGCAGCGGCGCATCATCGCGGCGCACATCATACACCAAGTGCATCAATCGTTTTAATTTGCCTTCGTCCAGCGGCCCATTGAGTTGGACCTGGCTGAATTCAGGCACCGGCAACAGCGAGGCCAGCTCGATCTGTTGCGGCTGGCCCAAGTGGCGGCTGAAGGCTTCAAACACCTGAGTGGTGCCACGTGCCTTGCCTTCCAGCGTGTAACCGGCAATATGCGCGGTGCCAATATCCACCCGTGCCAGCAACGGCAGCGAAAGCTCCGGTTCCGGCTCCCACACGTCCAGCACGGTACTCAGTTTTTTGCCTTTCTCCAATGCCTGCAACAGCGCAGCATTGTCCACCACTGCACCGCGACAGGCGTTGATCAGAATGCGATTGTCCGGCAACGCCGAAAGCAATTCTGCGTCCACCAGATGCAGCGAGTTATAAGGGCCGGATTTATTCAATGGCGTATGGAAAGTGAGCACGTCGGCTTCTGCCACCAGCTTTTCCAACGGCCAAAACTCACCAGCATCACCGCGTTCAGCGCGCGGCGGATCGCATAGCAAGGTACGGACGCCCAAGGCTTTCAGGCGGGCATCCAGGCGTGAACCTACGTTGCCGACGCCGATAATACCGACGGTTTTATCCCGCAGTTGGAAACCATCGCGTTCGGCCAGCAGCATCAGCGCGGAGAACACATATTCCACTACCGCAATGGCGTTGCAGCCCGGTGCCGCAGAAAAACCGATGCCCTGCTGTTGCAGCCAAACGTCGTCTACGTGGTCGGTACCGGCGGTCGCGGTGCCGACAAAACCAATGCGGGTACCGGCCAGCAAGGCCTCGTTCACTTTAGTCACCGAACGCACCATCAGCGCATCGGCATCGGCCAGCGCATCACTCGGGATCGGGCGGCCAGGTACCGCCTGCACATTCCCCAAACGACTGAACAAATCAGTCGCGTACGGCATATTTTCATCAACCAGGATTTTCACTTATTGCTCCGACGGTTTACGGCTATTTATACCCAAAATAATTGGCGCTGCATCAAGGCGGTAAGAGCAGGAGTCCCCAGGAGCTTAGACTGGGGTGAGTGCTCGCAGCCAACACAGAGGCGGCGTCAAGTATGAAGAGTTATCTGGGAAATAGTGTGCCACTGAATCAGGCCCGGCGAAAGCGCTCGGGGGTGGTACCGGCGATTTGCTGGAACATGACAATAAACGCCGAGGCCGAGCTGTACCCTACCTCCAGCGCCACCTCCTGCACGGTTTTGCCCTGTTCCAGCAGGGACACGGCATGTAGGAAACGCAAACGCTGGCGCCATTCGCTAAATGACATGCCCAGATCCTGCTGGCAACGGCGCGACAGCGTACGTTCGGTGGTATATACCCGGGCAGCCCAGTTGGCGAGCGACGTATTGTCCGAAGGACAGTGTTCCAGCGCCTCCAGCACCGGTGCCAGGAATTTGTCTTCGGATGACGGCAGGTAGGTTTGTTGAACCGGCGACAGATGCAGTTGGTCGATCAGCGCCCGGCACAGGCGCAAGTCCTGTTTACTCTGTGGGATATATTGTTTGCGTGCGTAAAAATCTTCGGCAATGGCGCGGAAAATGGGCGTCACGCTGACCAGACAGGGATCGACCGGCATCCCGGCGCACAGCGGCAACGCAATATCGACCATGCGGCACTGCGCCAAGCGCTGGTTATAACAAGAGTGTTCAATTTCCGCCGGCGCCCACAGCACAAATTCCGGCGGTGCCAGAAAACGTTGACCGCCGATGCGCAGCACCATAACACCGGCCTTGACCCACATCAGTTGCCCCCAACTGTGCCGGTGCGGCTGGAACTCCGTACGGGCGTTGAATTCCTCGCAGCGGAACTGCACCGGACGTGGTGCCGGGATCAGTGATCCGGGGTAATGACGGATTTCTGGCATGGTTTCGTCCCGTGACTTGTCTTGTTTAGGGCAAATATTGTCTGGATATCACTATATATAATAAACCGGACACGGGTAAACTAGCCAGCATGTCCGTTGTTAATGAGAATAATTATAATGAATATGCTATTCCCCCTGCTGGCGGTGTTGATTTGGTCCATTAATGCCGTGGTCAGCAAGCTCTCCGCTACCGCCATTGATCCGGCCGCCATCTCCTTCTATCGCTGGTTACTGGCGCTGATCACGCTGACGCCTTTCGTGTTGCCCGGCGTGATCCGCCACTGGGCGGCGATACGCGCCAACTGGTGGAAATTAATGATCCTCGGCATGCTGGGTATGGTGTTGTACCAGAGTCTGGCTTATTACGCGGCCCACAGCGTCAGCGCGTTGTTTATGGGGATTATTGTTTCCCTGATCCCGTTACTGACTATTCTGATCAGCATAGTGCTGCTGCGAGTGGCACCGACGGTGGGTATTGCGATCGGCAGCCTGTTGTCGCTGGCCGGTTTGATTTGGCTGGTGAGCGCTGGTAATCCAGCCGAGTTGCTGCAACATGGCATAGGCAAAGGCGAGTTGATGATGTTTGCCGCCACCGCCGCCTATGCGCTGTACGGCGTTCTGACCAAGCGCTGGGCGATTGCGCTGCCAAACTGGCAATCATTGTATGTGCAGATCCTGTTCGGCGTGGTGTTGCTGCTGCCTAACTTCCTGATGGCGCAGGACGTTGCCTTGACCCGCCAAAATATTCCGCTGGTGCTATTCGCCGGTATCCCGGCCTCGATCATCGCGCCATATCTGTGGATCCACGGCGTGATGCGCCTGGGTGCCAATACCGCGTCGATCTTTATGAATCTGGCTCCGGTATTTACCGCCATCATTGCAGTAGTGTTCCTGCATGAACATCTGCACAGCTACCATTTGCTCGGTGGCGGCATCACCCTGTTGGGGGTGATCCTGTCGCAGCGTCTGCGCACACCTCTGGGCCGCAAGGCCAAGCAAACCACAGAGTGTGAAAGCTAAGGCAGCAATTGAAAACGCACCCGCACCAACAGGCCCCCGAGGGTGGCCGAGGTCAGCAGCTCCGGGCGGGTGCCGTGATAACGGGTGATGTCGCTCACCAGCGCCAACCCCAAACCGGCACCGGGCTGATTGCCCACGTTATCCAGCCGATGAAACGGCTGCAGCGCCTGCGCCGTGTCCTGCTCGGCAATCCCCGGACCGCTGTCTTCAATTTCCAGCACGCACTCCCCAGCCAACTTATCGATGCTTAACCGGGCCGTAACCGTGCTCTGATTCGGAGTATATTTCAGCGCATTATCAAGCAGATTGGCGCACAATTCAGTCAGCAGTAACACCTCCCCACCGACCCAACAGACTGATTCCCCCTCATACCCCAGATCGATGCGCTTACTGCGCGCCTGCGGCAGCCGTGAAAAACAGGCATCGCGCAGAACCTGCGCCAGATTCACCGGCTGTAACTGGTGGTCAGCCTGGTGTTCATGGGCTTTAAGTCTGGAAAGATAAAGCAGGCGATCGGTCAGTGCCACGGTGTTATCCAGCGTGCTGCTCATCGCTAGCAGGCTTTCCCGCCACTGCTGCGGTTGATCACTGGCCAGTGCCACCCCCACCTGAGTTTTCAGCACGGTTAACGGCGTGCGTAGCTGGTGCGAAGCGTCTGCGCTAAAACGCTCCTGACGCGCCACCATCAGCCGCAGTCGTTCAATATAACGGTTGAATGCCAGCAACAGCGGCTGCATTTCCGACCAGGGCAACACCATCGGCAACGGCGTCAGTTCGCCCGGATCGCGCCGCAGCATGATACCGGAAAGCTTACGCATCGGTTTCAGCACCCGCTTGAGTAGCGCGAAGGCCAGGAGCATGGTCAAAACCACCACCGTTCCCTGGCTGAGCAAAGCGGAAAGCATCATTTGCCGCGCCAGATAGCGCCGTGATTCCAGCGTCTCCGCGACCAGAATGGTCGCCATGCCCATAACGCCGGATTCGTTAATCGGCTGGTACAGCGCGGCCACGCGAATCGGTCGGCCGCGATATTGCGCATCATAAAAATGGACCAGCGCCGGATACAGGCTGGAACGCAGGATATGGGGCGGCATCGGCGGTAAATCGTTATAGCCTGAAATACTGTCGCCCTGCGGGGAGATCACTTCGTAATAAAGCTGATCGTTCATGTTGCGCTCGAAACTGTCGAGTACCACATAGGGCACGTCCGCTTCCAGTCGACCATTGCGCACTACCAGTCTTTCCGCCACGGTACGTGCCGACGCCAGCAACGTGCGATCGTAGGCCAGCGTAGCGGCATTCATCGCACTGAAGTAGTGGGTATAAATCGAGATACCGCCCAGCACCAACAACGGCAGGCCAAAGAACAATAACAGTTGATAAAACAGCGATCGCGGTGCGTTAAACCACCTCATTGCAAAGCTCCAGGCTGTAGCCCAGACCACGCAGAGTGATGATCGCCACATTACTGCCCTGCAGCTTTTTCCGCAGCCGATGAACGTACAGCTCGATGCTTTCTGGATTAGCCTCATCGGACAGGGTAAACACCTGTTCAAACAGTTGCTGTTTGGCAACCGGGCGGCCACGCCGGTGGATCAAAGCGGTCAGCACCGCCAACTCTCGGGGCGTCAACTGCAGCGGCTTGTCGTCGAGTTGGAAATAACCTTCATCGTGATAGGTTAGCGCGCCATACTGCAACGCCTGCTGAGTGACGCCAACGCTACGGCGCAGCAACGCCCGAATGCGCGCTTCCAATTCATCGAGTTCGAACGGCTTGGTCAGGTAGTCGTCGGCCCCCAGATTCAGCCCCTTGACGCGATCGGTAACGTCGGTTCTGGCCGTCAGCAACAGTACCGGCAAATCCTGCCCGCGTTTGCGCAGTCGGGCCAACAATTCCAGACCATTAAGCCGCGGCAGCGCGACATCCAGTACCACCAGCGCATAGGTCTCGTTTAACAACAGGTGGTCGGCTGCCAGTCCGTCCGGCGCAACGTCAACAGCAAAACCGACGCCGGTTAACGCCTTTTGCAGCCAGTGGGATAGCTCGGGATGGTCTTCAACCAATAACAGACGCATGTTTCCATTCCATTGATTTACCTATGCCTATGCTCTGTGTGAAATAACAATCAGGCCAGGACGACGGTCAATTAACATATTTATAACAGCAGGATGGCATGGAAAACGCAGGGAAAGAAGAGTTACACCGGGTCAGTTTTGGGAGCTGGGGCACAATTGCAACACGCAATAAACCACAGTCGGCCAGCCACTGCGGTTGATTGCGTTGGTTCGCCGTTATTTTTCGCTGTAGGCCAGAGCAATATCCAACACCGGCTGCAATTTGGCTGGCGTGAACGGCGGGGAAACCAATACCGAGCGATTATTGGCGGCAAACACAATATCAATACCGGTAATACAAGCCGTCATAGGGCATACGTATTTATCGCCTTTGGGATCGGCGAAATGCAGCTCAAAAACACCGAGTTCCGGACGCAGACGTTTCAACCGGCACTCGCCTTCCTCTCCATAAATGCCGGCATACACCGACGGCAACATCTTGATAGCTTTAATTTTATCACTTTCCCTGCCACCGAATAACTTCCCTAATGAAAACATAAACGCACACCTGTCATGATTTTATTTTTAGTCATTTTATCCCAAGGTCGAAAAGGCAAAAATGATATTACGTAGACTTTAAGCAAGGTTTACGGGCTGTTATTGCCCCGTGGCATGTGTTAGTGCAGCGGTCAACCTGGACGGTGAGTACAACATTATTATCCCAGCCAGGAGATGCATATCACATCCCGAAAACTTTTCCGCCGGTTGAAAGGTAAATGAAAGGTTGTTGATTTAACAATCCAGCAACCCGTATCGGCGGGGATCCGCACCGACTGAAAAATACCTTGGGGAAAGCAATGAAAAAAATAATCACCCACACTCTGACCGCCACCGCCCTGCTGCTGGCAGCCAATCTGGCCTTTGCCGTAGAAGCACCGAAACGCACCGAATGTATCGCCCCTGCTAAGCCCGGCGGTGGGTTTGACCTGACCTGCAAGCTGATTCAGGTTTCGTTGCAGGAAACCAAAGCCATCGATAAACCGATGCGCGTTACCTATATGCCCGGCGGCGTTGGCGCAGTAGCCTACAACGCCATCGTTGCCCAACGTCCGGCAGAGTTCGGCACGGTCGTCGCCTTCTCCGGTGGCTCGTTACTGAACCTTTCTCAAGGGAAATTCGGCCGCTATAACGTGGACGACGTGAAATGGCTGGCCGCCGTCGGTACCGACTACGGCATGATTGCCGTCCGTGCCGATTCGCCTTACAAAACCCTGAAAGACCTGATGGACGCCTTCCAAAAAGATCCGAACAGCGTGGTATTCGGCGCCGGTGCCTCGATCGGCAGCCAAGACTGGATGAAAACCGCCCTGCTGGCCCGTGAAGTTGGGGTCGATCCTCACAAGATGCGTTACGTGGCATTCGAAGGCGGCGGCGAGCCGGTTACCGCATTGCTCGGCAATCACATTCAGGCCGTTTCCGGCGATCTGAGCGAGATGGTGCCTTACCTGCAGGGCGACAAAATCCGCGTGCTGGCGGTGTACTCGGATCAACGCCTGCCGGGCCAGTTAGCCAATGTGCCAACCGCTAAAGAGCAAGGCTTCAATCTGGTATGGCCGATTATCCGCGGTTTCTACGTTGGCCCGAAGGTCAACGAAGAGGAGTACCAGTGGTGGCTCGACACCTTCCAAAAAATGATGGCAACCGACGAGTTCAAAAAACAACGCGATCTGCGCGGTCTGTTTGAATTCAACCTGGCCGGCAAGGAACTGGATGCCTACGTGAAAAACCAGGTCAATCAGTACCGCGAACAGGCCAAAGTTTTCGGTCTGGCCAAGTAACCGGAGGCTACCATGAGCGATCGCATTTTCGCCGGTTTCTGGCTGCTGCTGTGCATCAGCGGCCTGTTTATCGGCTGGGGTATTCAGAGCGAATACAGCTACGAGCCGCTGGGACCCCGTCCCTTCCCGCTGGCAATTCTCAGCCTGATGGCGCTGTGCGCAGCGTTATTGCTGCTGAATAAGCCGCAGGTGGTTGAATGGCCGCATAACAAGGTGATGCAACGCCTGCTGGTGCTGGTAATAACCCTGGTGCTGTACGCCTGGGGCTTCGAATGGCTGGGCTTCCCGCTGGCAACCGCACTGCTGACCTTCAGCATTGGCCTGCTGTTCCAGGCCAGCCTGAAAGCGGCCTTGGTGTCCGGCGTGGTGATGGGCGTGGCGCTGTATTACGCCTTTGACCGCTTACTTGATGTGACACTGCCACTCGGCGTTTGGCTGAGCTAACGGGGGCGACGATGGAAACCTGGATGTATTTGACTCAAGGGTTCGAGGTGGCGTTGGTGCCACAGAACCTGATTATCGCCCTGATCGGCTGCTTCGTTGGCACCATTGTCGGACTGCTGCCGGGATTGGGGCCGATCAACGGCGTGGCTATTTTGCTGCCTCTGGCATTCGCTCTCAAACTGCCGGCTGAGTCCGCTCTGATCCTGCTGGCGACGGTGTATATCGGCTGCGAGTACGGCGGTCGTATCTCCTCGATACTGCTCAACGTACCGGGTGACGCGGCGGCGATCATGACCGCACTGGACGGTTATCCGATGGCGCAACAGGGCCGCGCCGGTGTGGCGCTATCAATCTCGGCGGTAAGTTCTTTCATCGGTTCGATGATCGCTATCGGTGGCATTATCCTGTTTGCCCCGCTGCTGGCACGCTGGTCACTGGCGTTCGGCCCGGCGGAATATTTTGCCCTGATGGTATTCGCCATCGCCTGCCTGGGTAGCATGATGAGCCAGAACCCGCTGAAGTCGCTGCTGGCGGCGCTGATTGGTTTGGGGCTGGCGACGGTCGGGGTAGATGCCAATACCGGTGTTTATCGTTTCACCTTCGACAGCGTTCATCTCTCCGACGGCGTACAGTTTATCGTGGTGGTGATCGGCCTGTTCTCGGTCAGTGAAATTTTACTGATGCTGGAAAGTACCAGCACCGGGCAGAAGCTGGTGCGTAAAACCGGCCGCTTACTGTTTAATCGCAAAGAGGCTGCCGAATGTGTTGGCCCAACGCTGCGTTCTTCGGTGATCGGTTTCTTCGTCGGCATTCTGCCGGGTGCGGGTGCCACCATCGCCAGTGCGCTGACCTATATGACCGAAAAGAAAATCAGCGGCAACAGCGACACCTTCGGTAAAGGAGATATCCGTGGCGTGGCGGCTCCTGAGGCGGCCAATAACGCCTCGGCCTGCGGATCGTTCATTCCGATGCTGACGCTAGGCGTGCCGGGTTCCGGTACCACGGCGGTGATGATGGGCGCACTGACGCTGTACAACATCACGCCAGGCCCGGCAATGTTCACCGAACAGCCGGATATTGTCTGGGGGCTGATCGCCGCACTACTGATTGCCAACGTCATTTTGTTGATCATGAACCTGCCGCTGGTTGGTCTGTTCACCCGCATGCTGACCATTCCACTGTGGTTCCTGGTACCGGCGATTGCCGCGGTGTCTGCGGTCGGTGTTTATGCGGTGCATAGCACCACCTTTGACCTGCTGTTGATGGTCGGACTGGGGGTGTTTGGCTATATCCTGAGGAAAATGCACTTCCCGATGTCGCCGCTGATTTTGGGCTTCGTGTTGGGAGAAATGCTGGAGCAGAACCTGCGCCGTGCGCTGTCAATCAGCAACGGAGAGTTTGGCATTCTGTGGAGCAGCAGCATCGCGCAAACCTTGCTGGTGTTGGCGGTGTCCGTCCTGGTGCTGCCGCTGGTATTGCGCATAATGCGCAAACGTCGCCAAACAGCGGAAGCGGCCAAGGCCGAGTAAATAAAAGGGCGGGGTAAATCCCCGCCC